>NZ_CP064908.1:2400000-3000000 GCF_015841355.1 Synechococcus sp. CBW1107 | reverse complement strand
CCGCTTCTGCTGGTTACCACGAGAGCTTATGGAATCCATTTCCGGAATCAAGTCGACCATCGCCACCTATGCGGCCAGGAGCGTGGAGCGGCGCCATCCTTGGTACTTGCCGTCCGCGGTTTGTGCCGCCACCCGGCCCAGCTCTACGCAGCAAGTGGTGGAGGCAGCTTTGGCTCGATCGGGAATGACGGTGCCTGCCTTCAGAAGAGCACTGGCTGGCGAGGGGGAGAGTAGGGCCGTGCTGGCGAAACCCATTCGACAAAGGCAACAGAATGGCGGCCTGAGTGACATGGCATCCCCTCCACATGGCTTCGACCCCATCCGATTCAGCAGCCCCGCAGGGCATCCGCCGCCGGGAGCTGCTGCTGGGCACCCTCGCCGCTTGTTTTGCTGTGGCTGCCCGTCCGATCTCAGCGGCCACGATCACCACAGATTCAGGTGGACTGACCGCAGGCTTCGTAAGCATTCCAGTGGACGGAGGCACGATCCCTGCCTACCGCGCCAGACCTGCCACGGGCACGAACCTGGCCGTGGTGCTGGTGGTGCAGGAGATCTTCGGGGTGCATGCCTACATCCAGGATGTGTGCCGGCGATTGGCGCGCCTCGGCTATCTGGCCATCGCCCCGAGCCTGTTCGAGCGGCAGGGCGATGTCACCAAGCTGCCTGATATCGCTTCGATCCGGCCTGTGGTGGCCAAGGTGCCCGATGCCCAGGTGATGAACGATCTCGATGCCACCGTTGCCTGGGCTGGGCGAGAGGGGGGAGGAGACAGCAGGAGACTTGGGATCACCGGGTTCTGCTGGGGTGGACGGATCACCTGGCTCTATGCCGCCCACAACCCGAACCTGAAAGCCGGGGTAGCGCCCCTCCGAGTGGTGTAACTCAGGAGGTCCTGTGACCCTCTCCGGAGGGTGAACAGGAGCAGTCAGGGGATGACTGCTTGGAAGCTGATTGCGCAGCTCCATTGATCCATTATGAACCCTGATCGCTGAATTGGCAACTCAGCGATCGATGTGTTCTGTGTAGATCGAGGTAGAAGCTGGTGCGCTTCAGCTGATGGTTGCAGCCGGCTGGGCGTTCGGATCTGCATCGGTGAGCTCCAAGGGCTCTTCTGGCTCTGGGATCTTGGCCATGGTGGCCTCAGAGAAGAAGCGGCGACGCTCCAGCTGCCATTCCTCCTGCTGCTCCAGCAGCTGGCTGCCCACCAGGCGCACGATCGCTGGATCATTGGGGAAGATGCCGACCACGTTGGTGCGGCGTTTGATCTCCTTGTTGAGGCGCTCGAGCGGGTTGGTGCTCCAGACCTTGCGCCAGTGCTCCTGGGGGAAGTGCAGGAAGGCCAGCACGTCGTCCCGGGCGGCTTCCATCACGGGCACGGCGCCGGGGAACTGCTTGCGCAGCATCTCGGTGACCCGCTGCCAGTGGGCGCGCACCTGATCTGGAGCCTGGATCACGAACACCGCTTTCATGGCAGCGGCCACCATGTCCTGGCCGGCCTTGGGCACATGGCTCAGCAGGTTGCGCAGGAAGTGCACCCGGCACCTCTGCCAGCTACTGCCCTGGAACATCCGCTTGATCGCTGCCGTCAGGCCCAGGTGGGCATCCGAGATCACCAGGCGGGTGCCGTCGAGGCCACGCTCCTTGAGTGAGCCCAGGAACTGACGCCAGAAGCCCTCCGCCTCGCTGTCGCCCACGGCAATGCCGAGAACTTCGCGGTAGCCGAGGGCATTGATGCCGATCGCCACCACCACCGCCCGCGACACCACCTGCATATTTCGGCCCAGGCGGCCGTGGAGGTAGGTGGCGTCGAGGTAGACGTAGGGAAAGCGGGCATGGTCAAGCGGCCGGCCCAGAAAGGCTTTCACCTGCTCATCGAGCCCCTGGCAGATGCGGCTCACCTCCGATTTGGAGATGCCGCTGGCCCCGCCCAGCGCCTCCACCAGGGCGTCGACCTTGCGGGTGGAGATCCCGCCGGTGTAGGCCTCCATCACCACGGCGTAGAGCGCCTTGTCCACCCGGCGGCGTGGCTCCAGCCAGCTGGGAAAGAAGCTGCCCTGCCGCAACCTGGGAATGGCCAGGCTGAGGTCGCCCACCTGGGTGGTGAGCAGCCGCTCCCGGTAGCCGTTGCGATGGGTGGAGCGCTGATCGGGGCAGCGCTCATGGAGTTGAGCGCCCGTGAGGGCAGAAACCTCGGCTTCCAGCAGGTCCTGGAAACCCCGGCGCACGATCTCTGGGATCAGGGCGCCAGCGGTGGTGCCCTCCATGAGCTGGCTCAGCTCGGAGGCGCCACTATGGGTGAGGGTCATGGTCTGTGTTCGGTTTGGTGGTAGTTCTCCGAACAGGGTCACAGACCGGCCCACCCATTGCCACAGCTGAAATCTGAGGGAGGTGAGCCGTCAGCCCCGGCTACGCCGGGGCTGATCCTCCTGAGTTACACCACTTGCTGGGACGCCGCTAAAGCCGGAGTGGCCTGGTATGGGCGGTTAGCTGGAGTGAGCACCCCCCAGCAGCCCTCCTATCCCCTGGACCTGGTGGCGAGGATCAAGGCCCCTGTGCTGGGGTTGTACGGCGGCAAGGATGACAGCATCCCGCTGGAGACGGCGGAGCGGATGCAGGCAGCCCTCAAGGCGGCAGGAGGTCGCAGTGAGATCGTCATCTATCCGGAGGCTCCCCATGGTTTCCATGCCGACTACCGCCCCAGTTACCGGCCGGAAACTGCTGCGGACGGCTGGAGTCGACTTCAGGGCTGGTTCAAAGCCAACGGCGTGTCCTGAACACCACTGGTTTGTGGAGTCACCAGGTGGTCAGCAGAGGCACTCCGCAGAGGGGGTGGTGGTGGAGTCCATCAGGGTCGAGGTGGAGATCCCGACAGTCGTCAGGGCCATCGATCTGGCGTGAGGACGGCAGGGCCCTCCAGCGAGATGGTCTGGTGCCTCACCAATGAGTAAACTGGACAGGGGTTCTTGGTGGTGACAGCACAAGTGCTTCCCTTCTGCCCGGGATGGTGAGGACAGGCCGTCAACCATCCGATTGATGGTTGAGACTTCAGTCGGGGGGTTGATCGGTAGCAGCAGAGCCCCCTGGTGGCCCCTTGGTGGGCCATCCTCTCCTGGGTCTCAACCTTAAGGAGACTGTAGGCCAAGCTCCACCACGCACGACGTCTGGCTGGTCATCAGTGACAGCGAACGTGCACCCGGGGGCGTTTCCGACGCATGCTCCCATGCAGGCCAAGACGTCGTGTGCCAGGTCATCGGTCAGCTGTGGGGCTGATACGCGGGCCCCGATGCAGTCTCCAGATCGGGCACTGGTTTTGCCCCTCTGCCGGAGTGTCGCCTAGGGGACCGGCCATGGATCAAATGGCTGGCTGATCTCACCCTTGAGTTCTACGGCCACATAACATCCATGATTTCGCAATGTTGCATACGAAGCTGGATGTGGAATCGCACTTGACCCTCTAACATGATGGAAGACAGAGGTTTTCCAGACATGACTCTTTCGCCGACAGTGAAGCCGACGCCGAATCCTTATATCGTACTTGATCGAAAGCTTGCCTCTGTCCAGAATCGACTCTTTCAGGCTGCTCATTCTCAACCGCTGGAACTGAAGCATCTTGGTATCGCTTTGAACCATCAGGGGATCAAGGGAGACAGGCTCTATGCCCACCCCGACATGATGCCGCTGCCCCTGCGCCGCTGCAGCTATCTTCAATCGTTGAGCAGGCGACAATTGGCGATACTTTCAGCTTGCCTCTTCGCCAACTTTTACAAACTGGTCGCCAACAGCGAATGTCAGACACTCATTTCCAACATGACGGCGGCGCAGAAGTATTTCCTGCCCTTCTCCGATGACTACATGATTCTCCACCAGGAGACAAGTGAGGAGATGGATCATATCTGGACGTTCAGAACGATTCACAGCATGATCTGCCGTGAAACTGGAGCGAAGGACACTTTCGAGTGCCCGGGCTTCTTCAGGGGGGAAGCTGCCTTCTTTGATCTTGACGATTGGGAGGCAATCAATGACAGCGCTCGCCTTCCTGGCGACTATCAGCATGTGCTCTCACTTCTCCGGGAAAAAGATGGGCTGACACGGCTTCTGGCGGAGATGAAGGCCAAAGGACGCGCCTGGCGCTTTCGGGTGCTGAATTTTCTGATCGGAGAAGCATCCAGCTTCCTGTCAGCGCAGCAGGTTCAGGACCTTGGCCTTGGAGGGCTGTGGTTGTTGGTTCGATACAGCGGCGTCCCAGCAAGTGGTGTAACTCAGGAGGATCAGCCCCGGCGTAGCCGGGGCTGACGGCTCACCTCCCTCAGATTTCAGCTGTGGCAATGGGTGGGCCGGTCTGTGACCCTGTTCGGAGAACTACCACCAAACCGAACACAGACCATGACCCTCACCCATAGTGGCGCCTCCGAGCTGAGCCAGCTCATGGAGGGCACCACCGCTGGCGCCCTGATCCCAGAGATCGTGCGCCGGGGTTTCCAGGACCTGCTGGAAGCCGAGGTTTCTGCCCTCACGGGCGCTCAACTCCATGAGCGCTGCCCCGATCAGCGCTCCACCCATCGCAACGGCTACCGGGAGCGGCTGCTCACCACCCAGGTGGGCGACCTCAGCCTGGCCATTCCCAGGTTGCGGCAGGGCAGCTTCTTTCCCAGCTGGCTGGAGCCACGCCGCCGGGTGGACAAGGCGCTCTACGCCGTGGTGATGGAGGCCTACACCGGCGGGATCTCCACCCGCAAGGTCGACGCCCTGGTGGAGGCGCTGGGCGGGGCCAGCGGCATCTCCAAATCGGAGGTGAGCCGCATCTGCCAGGGGCTCGATGAGCAGGTGAAAGCCTTTCTGGGCCGGCCGCTTGACCATGCCCGCTTTCCCTACGTCTACCTCGACGCCACCTACCTCCACGGCCGCCTGGGCCGAAATATGCAGGTGGTGTCGCGGGCGGTGGTGGTGGCGATCGGCATCAATGCCCTCGGCTACCGCGAAGTTCTCGGCATTGCCGTGGGCGACAGCGAGGCGGAGGGCTTCTGGCGTCAGTTCCTGGGCTCACTCAAGGAGCGTGGCCTCGACGGCACCCGCCTGGTGATCTCGGATGCCCACCTGGGCCTGACGGCAGCGATCAAGCGGATGTTCCAGGGCAGTAGCTGGCAGAGGTGCCGGGTGCACTTCCTGCGCAACCTGCTGAGCCATGTGCCCAAGGCCGGCCAGGACATGGTGGCCGCTGCCATGAAAGCGGTGTTCGTGATCCAGGCTCCAGATCAGGTGCGCGCCCACTGGCAGCGGGTCACCGAGATGCTGCGCAAGCAGTTCCCCGGCGCCGTGCCCGTGATGGAAGCCGCCCGGGACGACGTGCTGGCCTTCCTGCACTTCCCCCAGGAGCACTGGCGCAAGGTCTGGAGCACCAACCCGCTCGAGCGCCTCAACAAGGAGATCAAACGCCGCACCAACGTGGTCGGCATCTTCCCCAATGATCCAGCGATCGTGCGCCTGGTGGGCAGCCAGCTGCTGGAGCAGCAGGAGGAATGGCAGCTGGAGCGTCGCCGCTTCTTCTCTGAGGCCACCATGGCCAAGATCCCAGAGCCAGAAGAGCCCTTGGAGCTCACCGATGCAGATCCGAACGCCCAGCCGGCTGCAACCATCAGCTGAAGCGCACCAGCTTCTACCTCGATCTACACAGAACACATCGATCGCTGAGTTGCCAATTCAGCGATCAGGGTTCATAATGGATCAATGGAGCTGCGCAATCAGCTTCCAAGCAGTCATCCCCTGACTGCTCCTGTTCACCCTCCGGAGAGGGTCACAGGACCTCCTGAGTTACACCACTCGGAGGGGCGCTACCTTCGATACATTTCCAATGTTGATCTGAAGCAGGTCGAGTCCTACTTGCTGGAATCACCCGAGGACGTTGATTATGAACCTCTGGCCTATCAGATCAATCAGGGGCACCTGCATGATGAAGCCAGGCACTACACCACCTCATTCGATATCGGCCTGGCGATGTATCGAAGCGCTGAGCCTTCCGCACAGGCATTCATCCGGGAGCTGATCAGGCTCACCATGGAGGACTACATCGCAGGTACGTTTCTGCATTTTCCTGAGATGCTGGAGCTGTCCAACCGCGGCAGGGTGTGTCTGACCATCAGCCTTGGACAGAATTCCCTGGCGATGGCTCTGAATCATCCTGAGTTCTCAGACCGACAGGTGGACATCGACCAGCTCTACCGCGAGTGGGCTGCCATGGAATGGGGGAAGGTTCTGCCGCCTGTGGGCCCTGGTCTTCTGGCACAGAAGCGTTGGCGCTACATTGCTCTGCAGTTTGAACGCTTACGTTCAGAAATGCAGTTCGAGTTTGACAGTGAGCATCTCGGCAACCTGCTCCAGCGCTACGAAGGCATCCTTGCACTTGAGAGCCTGAACGAACCCTTTGTGCTTTCATGATCGTCATCTTGAATTGGATGGCCTTACTCGACTTGAGTTCAGTCCTCAACGATTTGATGAGTTGTGGTCAGGTAACGGGCTAGGACAGCATCCATTCGGCCAGGGTCATCTTGTGAGTAATCCATTCTGCAGTCGCATGAGCTCAGCTTGACGTCGTGCAGGTCAGCCTGTTCAGGAATGAATTCGTGACGAATGAGTCCATTGTCTTTGTGCTCAGATTATCGTATTGGCAGAAGAGAAATGAATCATGATGATCCATTCACGCCGACTGCATTCGGCACGACCAAGAAATTGTTTTCCTGAAGTCCGCCAGTCATGAAGAGCGATAGAGCAACGTCGGCTCCCATGGAGGCTGGGGCACTGATCTGATGGGTGTCAGGTCAACATCACTCGCCATGCCAGAGAAAAGTATTAAAGCGTCGTCCTCCCAGAGACTTCTGAAAACCCAGTGTATTGATTGTTGAAAGACTGACAACGGCTCCCAGCTGATCTGCCAGCTTGAGGCACCTTTGGAACGTTTGTGGTGTATAACATTGAACATCAAGCTGATTACAGCCATTCGCGGGAACACGGCCGACCTGAAATGGTTGAATGCTGCAGAATATAGGCTTATTGTACAGTCGTCTTAACATGTAAAAGTCAGTCAAGCTGTAATTTGCAAAGAAATGATCATCCACCTGGATGCCATCTCCGTGACGGGCTGCATGAACCAGATCCCGTATGCTCATTGAGCGATACTGTGGAGACTGCACCCAGACCACTGGGAACAGCCCTTGCCTGCGCGCTTCATAGGCAACCTCCTGTTGCATTTCATCAGACACCTTTCTATAATCTAAGAATACAATCTTGTAGTTCTCATAACGGATCTGAGCCATGAGGTCTGTCAGCGCCTGAGTAGAGCTGTAGTACCAGATCTGCGGCTGTGACAGCCAGGTGCCATTCGGGGCCGCATCAGCAACGCCTGCTGCCAGAGGCAGCACTGCTGTCAGGAGAAGACTTCCTATGCGCATCAGCTTTAAGGGAATCGTCAAGGCCATGATATTTAAAGTAACAAGTCGTATGAATTGTCGAGGCTTGGCGAAGCCACTGGATCCTTATGATAAAACTCAGCGCGTCTCCACCTGTACAGCTGCATGCGCCCATCGTGGTGCGGGTGTCAGCCAATGGCTGATTTCAGCTTCAAGTGAAGTCTGGTCGATGGGTGCACACTTCAACATGCCTCAACCAGCGAGGATGCCAGCTGATCGCGTCTAATGATTGACTGACGCAACGCTATAGACAGCACACAGCTGGCTGACCCACGATAAATACTGCTGACGTCCTGATCCGCATCCACAGGAGGATGATGGATCGGTCGTGAATCTGCAGCATTCCTGAGACGATTGAGCCTGAGGCAGGGACTCCACTGAACTCCAGTTCCCTCGGGGGATGGCAACGACATGTCTGGAGAGACGGTCAGCGATGGGCTGATCGTGCAGTCAGTGAAGGGTATTCAGGACATCCTGCCGCCTCGATCTTCTCTGGACTTACGACATGAACTCAGAACTGGCTGCTACAGATTGAATGGAAGCCTTCCAAGGAGCAGACTGGTCCGTCCAGACATCAAGCGCACCCGAAGCCGCGTTGCAAGACGTGCCTGTTCAATCGTCAGACAACCTCAGGCTGAGCCACGGCCATCATGTCAGCCTCTCCAACGGTTCTGAAGCCCGAAGCAGGACTTGCTGGGGATTTGGATAGGCAAGGTCGTGATGGGCGAAAGCGCGTTTTGCACGCCTCAACAGATCGGTCCGGTAGATGAACTCATCACGAGCATCAATGGGATACGACCTCAACTTGAACTGTGTACCCCAGGGGTGTTCTGTAATCACTACAACAACAGGAGAACGTAACTGGGTGTACTGACTGCTGTAGGCCGCCTGATAGAGAATGTCGACAACCAGGTCCATATCAACCGAGTGGTCGAAATAGACATCGGTGGATACCTGCGCTTCAAGATGTCCACTGTTGGCATTGGAGATTGGATCAGTCCAAAGAAGGTTGTGCGGAATCGTGATCGTATTATCATCAGGAGTCAGAAGCTGAAGGCTCCGCAATCCGTAACCAACAACTTCGCCATAGTGCTCGCCAATCCTGACTCGGTCGCCGACTCGGTAGGACGCTTCGAAAAGGGAAACAACTCCAGCTATCACCGAACTCACGTAATCCTTGAAGGCGAAGCCCAGTGCCACAGCCAGAGTCCCTGTCAGGGCAAGAAGATTGTTCTGGTTGAGATTCAGAAATTGATCGAGAAGGTGGGACACCGTCACGATCAGGATCAGCCCCTTCAGGAACGGCAAAGATTGCTTGATCAGGAGCCGATAGCGGCGTGCCACCTTTTCGGACAACCAACCGGTCAGTTTCTCAATCAGGACAATCCCGCCGTACGCCAGCAGGACTGTGGCGATGGCACCAACGGTCTTGTTCAGCGTGACATCAGCAAGAATCCTCTGCGCGCTGGATTCACTCCGACTCCGGGCTGGCAGAAGTGCTTCGCTCACCAGCAGCAACGGATGGCAGTGGATGAGGAAATGTTGGATCGGAGTCATCACTCAGAGCTCTCCTGTGAAGAGATTGCTGTTGGCCATCTCCTTCACGAGACTGGGGTAATGCCAAGGTCTCACCGACAGTTCTTCAGCTGATTCACGGATCAGTTCCTCCCCGAGGAGCCATTGGATGCGGGGCTGAAGCCGGTGGCAGGGCAAACTCAATCCGAAGGCCAGATGCTCCCTCCTGATCCTTCCGTGAATCAAGAGACTGTGCAGGATGTAGCGGTCCTCATCCATCAGGCTGGGGAAATCGGGTAAGGCATACCTGGTCGGATGCAGCTGCTTGCCTTCGCCATCAGGGTGCACCCGCAGACTTTCCACCCAGATCTCGGAGGCGATCCGATGACTGCCGGACGAGAGCTCCGCCAGCTGGCTCCAAAGGTCCACCTCATCGCCTTCCGCCTCGGAGGCCCAGGTTGCTGCAGGGACTGGAGCGGACTCATTGGGCTTGATGATCTCCAAAGTCGTGGCCACAGGAGCAAGCCAGTCCCTGAGCTCGGCCCCACTGAGGGGTGGCAAGGTTCTGACGGTCGGGACATAGGAGCTGATCTGGCTGACATGGTCAAGGAATTGCCAGGCCCAGCTGTTGCAACCCATCAGCCAGAAGCAGTCCCGACGTTCCAGGATCAGTTGACGCAGGAGGGTGAAACCGCTCCAGCCATCGATGCAACGCAGAAAACACTGATCGAGATAGCGGCGTCCCAGCAAGTGGTGTAACTCAGGAGGATCAGCCCCGGCGTAGCCGGGGCTGACGGCTCACCTCCCTCAGATTTCAGCTGTGGCAATGGGTGGGCCGGTCTGTGACCCTGTTCGGAGAACTACCACCAAACCGAACACAGACCATGACCCTCACCCATAGTGGCGCCTCCGAGCTGAGCCAGCTCATGGAGGGCACCACCGCTGGCGCCCTGATCCCAGAGATCGTGCGCCGGGGTTTCCAGGACCTGCTGGAAGCCGAGGTTTCTGCCCTCACGGGCGCTCAACTCCATGAGCGCTGCCCCGATCAGCGCTCCACCCATCGCAACGGCTACCGGGAGCGGCTGCTCACCACCCAGGTGGGCGACCTCAGCCTGGCCATTCCCAGGTTGCGGCAGGGCAGCTTCTTTCCCAGCTGTCAAGCGACATCCGCTTTTGGTCCTCCGGCGACACGAAAACTGGTCCACCTGATGGCTTGCTGATGGGGGCCTTACGGCTGCCCTTGGATCGGTGTTTCATCGGTGGGTGTCGTGTCGTTGTTGTTGGCTGCGGCATCTGTGCCGCTTGATCCGGGTTCCCCTTAGGCCTTCTCACCGGGCGGTGGTGGCCGTAGGCCAGCGCTGTCCGGTGAGGAGGAACCGCCCGCCTGCGGGCGGATCAGGCCGCTGCGCCGCTTCTCCCTGAGCCGGTAGCTGTCGCCCCGGATCGTCAGCACGTGGCTGTGGTGCAGCAGCCGGTCGAGGATCGCTGTGGCGACCACCTGATCGCCAAACACCTCGCCCCATTCCATGACGGGGCGGTTGGAGGTGATCAGCACGCTGCCGCGCTGGTAGCAGCGGGAGATCAGCTGGAAGAACAGGTACGCAGCGTTCGGCTCCAGCGGCAGGTAGCCCAGCTCATCGATGATCAGCAGCCGGGTTTTGGCGTACTGCGTCAGCCGGCCCTCCAGGGCGTGCTGCGCCTGGGCCTTGGCCAGGGCGCTGATCAGCTCCATGGCACCGACGTACTGGACGCTGTGACCGAGACGCACCGCCTCCCGGCCCAGCGCCACCGCCAGGTGGGTCTTGCCCACACCCGGCGGCCCGAGCAGCAGCAGGGTGTCGCCGTTGGCCACCCAGCGGCAGGTGGCCAACTCACGGATCTGGGCCGGGTCGATCGACGGCTGGGCCTCGAAATCGAACGCTTCCAGCGTGCGCACATAGGGGAAGCGCGCCAGCCGCAGCGCCATCTCCATCCGCAGCTGGTCTTTGCGTGCCACCTCGGCCGCGCACAGCCAGGCCAGGGCCTCGCGCAGGTTCATCTCCCGCCTTGCCGCTTCCTCCAGCAGCGCATCGAGGCGGTCGCGGATTGCTGGGAGCCGTAGGCGGGTGAGCATTGCCTCCAGCTCCTCGGTCGGTACCGGTGGTATCGCCGCTGTGGATCGGTTGCGTGGGTTGGTGGGACTCATGCCGCCACCTCCCCGATCAGCTCGGCATAAACCGCCAGAGGCCGGGCCAGTTCAGAGCTGCGGACCGGGCGCTGCTCCTGATCACGTCTTGCGTTGCCATCCCGCAGCGATCGCTCCGCCTCGCGCTGCTGCCGTTGCGGCAGCAGGCCCTCCCAATGGCCGTCGATCACCTGGCGGCTGCGGCTACCGGGCCGCTGGCGCCTGTGCTCAGCGACGATCCGGCCGCCGTGGCGGATCAGTACCTGTTGATCGCGCACCAGCACGCTCACCCGCTGACGGATCAGCGCCTGCGGCGCCGAGTACCAGTTCGCCTCCACCTCCACGCAGCAGTCGCTGTGCACGATCCGCACCAGCTCCCGCTCCGCCAGGAACGACGGCTTGGCCTCCAGCGGCTGCAACGCCTGGGCTTCTGCCCGCACAAACCGGTCCAGCGGCGCCTCGCCGGTGGTGCCGTGCACCCGCAGGTCGGCCACCTCGCGGGTCCAGCGCACCAGATGGGCCTCAAACTCCGCCCAGCTGCTGAACTCCCGCCCAGCGATGGCGTTCCTCTTGACGTACGCCACCCCACGCTCGTCCTTGCCTTTGGTTCTGGCCCGGTACGGCCGACAGGCACGGGGCTTGAACCCCCAGTAACGGGCGAACTCCTCCAGCCGCTCGGCAAAAACCAGGATGTTGCGCTCGGGATCGTGCTGGCTCACCAGCGCACGGGCGTTATCCACCAGCACCTCCTGCGGTACCCCGCCCCAGTGGCGGAAACCCTCCTCCAGGGCCTGGAGCCAGTGGTCCTGCTTCTCGCTGCGGAATGCCCGCACCAGCAGCCGGCGCGAGTACCCCAGGGTGAGCACCGCCAGGTGCACCCGCACCCGCTCGCCGCCAATGCTCACCAGGCACTGGCCAAAGTCTGCCTGCAGTTGCCGGCCCGGCGGGGTCTCAAACCGCACCGTCGCCAGGGCCGCGTTGCGCAGCTCCCGCCGCCACGGCTCCACGGCACGCTCCACTGTCCGCAGGCTCACCTCGATTCCCTTCTCACTGGCCAGCTCCTGCCGCACCACATCGGCATTGCCGCGGTGGGCCATAAACCGCTGCCGCAGCCACTCCCGTTGGCCATCGAGAACCGTGTTGCGGCAGGGCTTCCCGTAGGGCTGCCAGCCACCCTGCCGCAGGTACTTGCGCACCGTCTCCGGTGAACAGCCCAGTTCTTTAGCAATCCGCCTCCGGCCCCAACCTGCTGCCGATAGCCGTCGCATCGCCTCCACGTCCTGAGGGGTCTGCACAGCTGTCTCCAGAACCATCGGCTCCAGAGATGGCGCCCCTGCGCTGCCCTTGTCGTCCTGCCTGGCTCGCTCCACGGGGTGGACCAGTTTTCGTGTCGCCTCCGGACCAGTTTTCGCTGTCGCCTGACACCAGCTGGCTGGAGCCACGCCGCCGGGTGGACAAGGCGCTCTACGCCGTGGTGATGGAGGCCTACACCGGCGGGATCTCCACCCGCAAGGTCGACGCCCTGGTGGAGGCGCTGGGCGGGGCCAGCGGCATCTCCAAATCGGAGGTGAGCCGCATCTGCCAGGGGCTCGATGAGCAGGTGAAAGCCTTTCTGGGCCGGCCGCTTGACCATGCCCGCTTTCCCTACGTCTACCTCGACGCCACCTACCTCCACGGCCGCCTGGGCCGAAATATGCAGGTGGTGTCGCGGGCGGTGGTGGTGGCGATCGGCATCAATGCCCTCGGCTACCGCGAAGTTCTCGGCATTGCCGTGGGCGACAGCGAGGCGGAGGGCTTCTGGCGTCAGTTCCTGGGCTCACTCAAGGAGCGTGGCCTCGACGGCACCCGCCTGGTGATCTCGGATGCCCACCTGGGCCTGACGGCAGCGATCAAGCGGATGTTCCAGGGCAGTAGCTGGCAGAGGTGCCGGGTGCACTTCCTGCGCAACCTGCTGAGCCATGTGCCCAAGGCCGGCCAGGACATGGTGGCCGCTGCCATGAAAGCGGTGTTCGTGATCCAGGCTCCAGATCAGGTGCGCGCCCACTGGCAGCGGGTCACCGAGATGCTGCGCAAGCAGTTCCCCGGCGCCGTGCCCGTGATGGAAGCCGCCCGGGACGACGTGCTGGCCTTCCTGCACTTCCCCCAGGAGCACTGGCGCAAGGTCTGGAGCACCAACCCGCTCGAGCGCCTCAACAAGGAGATCAAACGCCGCACCAACGTGGTCGGCATCTTCCCCAATGATCCAGCGATCGTGCGCCTGGTGGGCAGCCAGCTGCTGGAGCAGCAGGAGGAATGGCAGCTGGAGCGTCGCCGCTTCTTCTCTGAGGCCACCATGGCCAAGATCCCAGAGCCAGAAGAGCCCTTGGAGCTCACCGATGCAGATCCGAACGCCCAGCCGGCTGCAACCATCAGCTGAAGCGCACCAGCTTCTACCTCGATCTACACAGAACACATCGATCGCTGAGTTGCCAATTCAGCGATCAGGGTTCATAATGGATCAATGGAGCTGCGCAATCAGCTTCCAAGCAGTCATCCCCTGACTGCTCCTGTTCACCCTCCGGAGAGGGTCACAGGACCTCCTGAGTTACACCACTCGGAGGGGCGCTACCATCGAGATTTGGCAGGCTCACCAGGATTGTCCCGGAATCGGACGCTGGCAAGGAGTTCTCCAGTGCGTCGGTGAGCCTCAGGGAGACGGCCGCAGGATCCACAGGTCGATGGTGGCAGGGCAGCAAGGCATGCCAGGGAATGGAAGGCTCGATCCATGCGGCCGTCACAGCTTCGAGCACGGGTGCCACCGACTCCACCGGTCGACCGAGCACGACCATCACATTGGCCGCCTCAGGATTGTTGCGCCAGCCGGTGATGGCTTCCGTCAGCTCCTTGTGCACGTAGCTCTGCACGGATGGTGGGGCATCCAGCGCAGCGATCCGCTGCAGCAGCGAGAAGCGTTGAGTCCTTGGCAGGGGCTGGAGCGGCTCTTCGACCAGCTGTGACGTCTTGCGCTGGAACCAGGAATCCAGGTCGGAACGCAGTGCGCTGAGCCATGGCCGAGCCATCAGAGCAGCTCCTTCAGGGATGGCATCTGCTGCTTCATCGTGGTGTAGCCCGCGTGAATGATTCTGTCGGCCTTATGAAAGTCAAAAATGGCGAACTCAGCCAGCTGGGGCTCGATCAGCAGATCAGGAGCATGGGTTTGCAGGCGGCTGCGCGTGACCTGCTGTTCCATGACATTCAGCGAGGTACCAATCACTTCAAAGATGTTTGGACAAGCATCATCGCTGGAGAGCCACAGGTCCACTTTGTCGTGCATGCTATCCCGAAAGCTCTCATACCGATCATTGAGACTCTTTAAAAATGTCTCTTTGCGGCGCTTCGAAACTTCACCGGGAGTTCTTCTCGGCTGGTTGTTCTCGCCCTGACCGTGATCATCCGATCTTCCTGCGTCTTTGATGAGCTCATCACCGGACAAGTGTTCGAGCCCATCAGTGATATCGTTGCGATTGAGATTCACCGCGATCACGAGTTCAGCACCCATTGCCCTGGCCACGTTGACCGGAACCGGATTGACGATACCGCCGTCGCCGAGATACAGGTCACCATGACAGAAGGGCGTGAAGATTCCCGGCACCGAGATGCTGGCTCGCACCGCGTCCACCATGGAACCTGACTTCAGAAGAACTTCCTTTCCTCTGATGAGATCGGTCGCCACACAGCAGAACGGAATCTCGGATTCCTCGATCAACAGTCCTTGCATGTGATCCGACAACAGGTCGTAGACCTTGTTGCCATCAAGAAGGCCACTGCTGGGGAAGACCATGTCAAAGTAGGTCAGCATGTCCTTCCAGCTCAGGTCTCTGACGAAGTCTTCCAGATCATCAAGTTCCCCGGCGCAGAAGATGGCTCCCACCAAAGCTCCGATGCTCGCTCCCGAAATGTAGTCGATTTTGATCTTCTCTTCCTGCAGAGCACGCAGAATGCCGATATGGGCCCAACCCCTGGCTCCGCCGCTTCCCATGGCCAGTCCCAGGCTCTTCAAGCTGACATCACGTTCATGGGGGAGCAGAAGTCTCGATTGGATACGAGGTAATCGTCTCAACGATACCGGAATTCCTGGACGACGTTGGTGCAGATGCTCACCCAGCCGAGATCGCGTCCAGTATCGGGGGCCTGTTGGATCTTCAGCTTTTGAATCAACGATCAACGCCATGTGTTTCCCCTCTCAGGATTGGCATGTCGAGCCTGAGAGGGGAAGGAAGCCTCGACGACCTGGGACCAGTGAAGAAGCAGCACCGCAGGGTGTGATTGATCGCCGATGCCATTGTCGTGACTCTGCAGTCAAACGACTCTCTCTACAAGGACAGTCACCCAGAGCATGATCTGAATCAGCTGTCCTGGTTCAAGGAGAAAGCGCAGAATGGAACACTGTTCTGTTGCAGGCCGTTCGATCCTCATGGCGCTCCTGGGCTATGGATCATTCAGGCAGACAATCATGAAACTGCCAGGTTGATGGTTACCGGCAGCCCCAGGGCCAGAGATGGAAGGCTGTCTGACAATCCCCTGATCGTTGCGTAGGAGTTTCGTCGTAGTCCCAGTCGTCTTCAGTGATGCGTAGCGTTCAGCGATCTTTACCGAACAGCCTCTTCCATGCCGTGGCTGCTGCCGTCATCATTCCAGACCTCGTCCTGGCAGCACTCTTTCTTGTCGTCGGTGAGGTTGCACGAGCTGAGGACCTACCTCGACCTGTTCGCTCTTCTGGAGGTCTCCGGCTGATTCTCGACAGGTTTGTCGGTCGTGATCTCCATGCGGTACCAGCTCTTTGGATGTGCCTGGTTGCCACTGGTTGTGTTCCGAGCCTGCAACGAGTTGGATCTCTTGGCCGAAGCCTTCTCTCTGTACTGCTGTTGCACGATCGGTGCTTGGTCATGTGTTCGCATTGGCGAGACTGACCAGCCGACATGGAGTGGTTTCGTTCGTCTGGCCTGTGCTTGGCGTGTTCGTTCGTTTCAGCAGGTTGTCCAGCCAGTGATTGCATGGGCCGCTGGGCTGACTGAAACCGGCCGCCCAGAGGCCTGGACAGGCTGCTCTGAGCCCTCGAGAGGGCTCATGGTGCAGGCTTGCCAGCAGGCTTGGCTGTGGTGGGGCTGGCTTTCGGTTTTCTGGTGGCCCCAGGCTGGGCCGGGGCTTCCGTGGTGGTGTTCGGAACAGGCCGGGCATTGGCGCAGAGATTGGCCACCATCTGGTCTTCGCCGCCTGTGGTTGCCGATTCCTCCACGCTCAGCGGCAGCCGCCATGACTCCCACTCGGCATCGGCAACCTGGCGGCTGATGCGCAGGCTCGGGCAGAAGACCGCCACGTTGCCTGTGACCGGCGGGTCACCGCAGCGGTAGGAGGTGGTGCGTACCCCCTTCCCACTCAGGCGCCAGGAGGTCCAGTCGTACTGGCAGGAGCCGAAGCTGCGCCAGCGGGGGGCCTTCAGCTTGCGGATCTTCTCCAGCAACTCCTTCTCCTTGGCTGTCGGAGCATCAGAGGCTTCAGGAACGACGGTTTTGGCCGGCGTTTCCGGAGTTGCGGTATCCGCAGCATCGCCCTGTCGGGGCGCCGCCTCCTGGGCCTGGGCACGGCCCAGGTCCGCGAACGGCAGCAGCGCCACCAGCACGGCACTGATCAGGCAGGGAGCTCCCATGGTCATGCGTTCAGGCCTGAGGTTCATGCTCATCAGCCTCCAACAGCCTGGTCAGGCTGACAAGCCTGGCGATGAGAGCAGTCTATTTCGCCTCCTTCTTCTGCAGATGCTCACGTCGCAGCAGAGTGAAGAGATAATCAGGTGCCTTGTACATGCTCGGCAGGCAATTGTGCAGTGTCTCCAGTCGACTCCAGCACACGGTTCGTTGAATTTCCTGCGAGGTTCTCTCCTCCATGATCAACATTTTCATGGCTTTGCAATAGAGGTGATAGTTCGCCTCAAGCTCGCCGACCGTCAGGGAGGCTGCTTCAGTCATGGCCATTCAGAACCGGTTGTTTCAGTGGAATTGGATCGTTCGGATCCTGGTCTGGACGCTGGGTTGATCAGAACATCCGTGACACGAGACCGATTCGGCATTCAGCGGCTCACGGATACAGACCACCCTAAGCCTCCGTTGGGGGCTGTGTGATCGCTGCCCTCGACCCATCCAGCCGCTGGAGTCAAGAAGGAGCTTCTCACCAGTCTCTGGTAGGACTGTCACAACCATTGGATGTTCAAGTTGCCGATAGTTGAAAGATATCGTCACCAGTGTTAGCCGAAATCAGCTCGATTGCTGAGGGGAAATACCTAGTTCGGCGCGTTTCCGCCTTCTTCGCCAGACTTGGAGCTCTGATCCGCACTGCCATGGAACTGAGCGACGAGCGCTGCGTGCCCTGCCGCGATGGGGCCCCCACCCTCACAACCAGGGAGCTGGAGGAGCTTCTGCCCAGCCTGGACGGCTGGCAGGTGGTCGACCACCACCATCTCCACAAAGGCTGGTCGTTTGCCGATTTCCAATCGGCGCTCGACTGGATCAACCGGGCCGGAGCGGTCTGCGAGGCGGCCGGTCACCATGCCGATTTCTCCCTGGGCTGGGGCCGTGCCGAGGCTGACATCTACACCCACAAGGTGAATGGCCTGACCCGGGCGGATGTGGTGCTGGCCGCCAAGCTCGATGCCATCGACACCACGCCGGCCTCCACCGCTGGGGACCATGCCGCTGGCTAGCCGCGTCCTTCTTCCGGGTCCGAGACCTTGAGGACGATGGTGTAGCTCAGCTCGGAGCCCACGTCGGTGCCCCGGTACGTGCCCGTGGTGGGTGCTGCCATCAGGTGGTCGGGCGATGCCGCCAGGGCGACATGGCCGTCGGCCACCGCCAGCCCCAGGCTTGGGTCGTAGCCACGCCAGCCACCGCCCGGGAGATAAACCTCGGCCCAGGCATGCAGTTCGTGCTCGCTCACCTCAGGCGGGTGATGCATGGAGTAGCCACTCACAAACCGTGCTGCCAGCCCCTGGCTGCGGCAGGCCGTCACGTAGAGCATCGCCGTGTCACGGCAGGCGCCGCAGCGGCTGGAGAGGGTGTCCTCCGGGCTGAGTGGCTCGCCGTCCAGCCGGCCGATGTGGTGGAAGCCATGATGAATGTCATCGGCCAGTCGCGTCAGAAAGTCAGGGGTGGAATGCTGCACCTGGGCGGCTATCGCCGCCGCCCAGGTGCCCACGGGGCTGGAACCGGGATCGCCGCTTGCCGGCTCGGAGCGGCTGGGAGCCAGGGAGACCGCTTCGGCGGCGGGGTAAGCCGCCGGCAGCCGCTGCGCCTGGGGGTGGGTGAGGATCCAGTCGAAGGGATTGCAGCGCAGGGTCTCCACCACGGAGTGCACCTGAAGGTGCAGGTGCTCACGCTTGTCGCTGAACCAGAGCACTCTGGCGTCGGTGCCATCGGGTTCGATGATCAGGCTGTGACCCGCCGGAGCCTCCGACACGGTCAGGTCATGGGAGATCAGCCGCTGGGTCACATCCTGGCGGGGACTGAGCCGCACGGTCATCGGCTCGAGGAACACCGGCCGCTCATAGCGGAACCGGATGGAGTGGTGGATCTCAAACAGCATGCCTGTGGTTGCGCGGGCTTAGGTTTCCGCGCTTCCAGGGATGATGCCAGCCCTGGGCCGGATCCTGCCGTGTGGGATCAGCGGCGGCCGAGCAGGTCCTCCCAGCTCGGGGGGGCCTGGTGCTGGGAGCCTGGGGTCTTGTGGCCGCCTCGCTGGCCTGCGGCACTCCTGGTGGGCCGGTCAGTGGACGGGAGACCCGCCGGGGAAAAGGTGATGGTCATGGGAAAACAGGTGTGATCTGGATATGGTTTCTGCACCGGGCTGCACCCGCAGATCCTGGGGGACCGTTGTGGCGGATGGCGCTGGGAACCTGATGGCCGCCCCGGGAAGCGAAGGGGCTGACACGGTGCTGGATCAGGCTCTGTGCGAGCTGCGCGGCCCGCCGGCTTCAGCCTGACCCAATCAATCTAGCTCCACAAGGCGGTCAGTCGCTGGCGCCGTCGCATGCCGTCATGGTCTGAGCATGGAGGCAACCTGGTTGCGGCCATTGGTCTTGGCCAGCTCCAGGGCCCTTTCAGCCCGTTGCATCAGGTCGCCGAAGCAGGTGTCGTCGTGGGAGAGCGCCGACACTCCGCCGCTGATGCTCAGGTGATAGCCGGAGTCGGAGAACACGCCAGTCATGCGGCTGGTGGCGTTGCGGATCTGCTCGGCCATCTGCAGGGCCTCCTCGCCTCCCTGGCCGATCAGCAGGATCACGAACTCCTCATCACCGAGGCGGGCGATGAAATCCTGTTCACGCAGAAACCCCTTGCAGAGACGACTGAAATCGAGCAGCACCTGGTCGCCGGCGGGATGTCCCCAGCGGTTGTTGATCTGACGGAAGTTATCGATGTCGAGACAGATCAGGGCCATGGGTTCATCGGCCTTGCGGGCCTGATCCATCTCCCGTTGCCCAACACTGAACAGTGCGCCGCGGTTGGAGAGCCCCGTCACGGGACAGAGGCTCGAGTCGTGGCGCCATTCGATTTCGCGCATCACCAGGTCGGCCAGCATGCGCAACTGCTGCTTCTGCTCCGGGCTGAACTCCCTGGGTTTCTGATCGATCACGCACAGCGTGCCCAGGTTGTGACCGTCCTTGGTGCGCAGGGGAGCCCCGGCGTAAAAGCGGATTCCTGGTGGGGAGAGCACAAGGGGGTTGCTGCTGAAGCGTCCGTCCTGCAAGGCATCGGGCACCACCATCACCTCGTCACTGGCGATGGTGTGGGCGCAGAAGGCCACCTCCCGCGGGGTCTCGGTCACCTCCAGACCCTTCCTCGAGAGGAACCACTGCCGGTCGTGATCCACCAGGGAGATCAGGGCGATGGGCATGTCGAAGATGGCGCTCGCCAGTTTGGCGATCCGATCGAAATGGTGATCACCGGCATGATCGAGCAGTTGATGACGTTGCAGTTCCCTCAGGCGCAGGGCCTCATCGGCGGGGACCGGGTAGGAGCGGGCCGACGGATCGCCTGAGGTCTCGTTCATGTCGTCCGTGTCAGCCCGCAACCCTGATGGCAATGTAGGCAGAACCGATTCACCGGGTCCTTGCGGGCCCCCCGGGCTGCATCCCTAGGATCCGGTCCTGACATGGTGCGGGCTGGAGCTCAGGCACGGGCATGGCCCAGGCAATCCCGATCTCGGCAGCAGGTCTGATGCTGTTCGTTCTGGCCCATGGACTGGGAGCCAGCCTGGCGCTGGTCGATCCGGCCGCCTTCGAGCGCTACGCCACGGCCCTGCATCACGCTTGGTGGTTGCCGCCCCTGGAGCTCAGCCTGGCGCTGGTCGCCCTCATCCACCTGAGCCTCACGCTCCAGCGCGTGATCATCAACCGGCGGGCCCGGGGTGCGGTTCCCTATGACCAGTGGCGCAGCCGGCGTTCTCAGCCCCTGGCAGCTCTGGCTGGCCGCTGGTCCCCATTCAGCGGAGCCGTGCTGTTGCTGTTCCTGGCTGTCCATCTTGCCCAGCTGCGCTGGCCAAGGCCTGGGGATGGGCTCGAGCGGCAGGCCCTGACTCTGGCGCTCGCCTCCCCCTGGGCCCTGGTGCTCTACGTCCTGGCGGGGGTGGCCCTGGGTCTGCATCTGCTCCATGGTGCCGAGAGCCTGGCCCGCAGTCTCGGCTGGCTGGATGAGAGCAACGCCATGGGGCTGCGCCTGGCCGGCCGTGCCTTGGCTGCCGTGATCGGCGGAGGCTTTGCCCTGCTGCCGCTGGCGCTGCGGGCCACAGGACCCCTGGCCGGGGCTGGGTTCTGATGCGGCTTGAACCCCGGCTGCCGACGGGCCCGGTGGCTGACGCCTGGGGCCGGCGCCGTCAGGAGTTGGCCCAGATCGCGCCCGCCAACCGCCGCCGGTACCGGGTGCTGGTGGTGGGCAGTGGCCTGGCGGGCGCGGCCGCCGCCGCCAGCCTTGCCGAGCAGGGCTATCGGGTGAGGGTGCTCACCTACCACGACAGTCCCAGACGGGCTCATTCCGTGGCCGCCCAGGGGGGTATCAATGCTGCCCGGAACTATCAGAACGACGGCGACAGTGTCGATCGATTGTTCCGGGATACGGTGCGCGGCGGTGATTTCCGCGCCCGTGAGCTGGGCTGCCACCGGCTGGCGGAGATCAGCGGCTCGATCATCGATCAGTGCGTGGCCCTGGGGGTCCCCTTCGCCCGTGAGTATGGCGGCACCCTCTCCAACCGCAGCTTCGGCGGCTCCCAGGTGAGCCGCACCTTCTACGCCCGTGGTCAGACGGGCCAGCAGCTCCTCTACGGCGTGGTCCAGGCCCTGTTGCGGCAGGTGGAGGCCGGGCGGGTGGAGCTCTGCCCCCAGCGGGATGTGCTCGATCTGATCAGCCTCGATGGTGTGGCCCGTGGAGCCATCTGCCGCCACCGGCTCAGCGGCGCCCTCGAGACCCACACGGCCGATGCCGTGCTGCTGGCCAGCGGTGGGTACAGCAACGTGTTCCACCGCTCCACCAACGCGGTGCGCTCCAACGCCAGTGCCCTCTGGCGCTGCCACCGCCGCGGTGCCCTGATGGCGAACCCCTGCTTCACCCAGATTCACCCCACCTGCATCCCCAGCGGCGATCCCGACCAGAGCAAGCTCACCTTGATGAGCGAGAGCCTGCGCAACGACGGGCGGGTCTGGCTGCCGCGGCGGGCCGGGGACCACCGCACCCCCGATCAGGTGCCGGAGGTGGAGCGGGATTATTTCCTCGAGCGGCTCTATCCCAGCTACGGCAACCTGGTGCCCCGCGATGTGGCCTCCAGACGCGCCCGTGAGCTCTGTGGGGCCGGCCATGGGGTCGGGCCTGCCGGCCGCTCGATCTATCTGGATTTCGAGGAGGCGATCGAACGGGAGGGCCGCGGGGTGATCCAAGCCCGCTACGGCAACCTCTTCTCGATGTACGAGCGCATCACCGGAGTCGACCCCTACCGGGAACCGATGCGCATCTACCCCGCTCCCCACTACACGATGGGTGGGCTTTGGGTCGACTACCACCTGATGAGCACGATCCCGGGGCTGTTCGTGCTCGGCGAGGCGAACTTCTCCGAGCACGGTGCCAACCGGCTCGGGGCCAGTGCCCTGATGCAGGGCCTGGCCGATGGGCTGTTCATCGCCCCGGCCACCGTGCCGGCCTGGCTGGCTGAGCATCCACACCCCGCGCTGCCCCACCATCACCCCGCCTGCCGCGACGCCGTGGAGGGCGTGCGCCAGCGCATCGCCGGCCTGCGGGCCATCGGAGGTAGCAGGCTGGCGGTGGACCTGCGGCGCCTGCTGGGGGGCCTGCTGATCGAGAGCTGCGGTATCAGCCGCTCGGCGGCTGGCCTGCGATCTGGCCTGGAGGGAGTGGCGGCCCTGCGCGCAAGCTTCGATCAGGACCTGCGGCTCCCCGATCCCGAAACACCACTGGATCCCGAGCTGGAAAGGGCCCTCCAGCTGGAGGATTACCTCGAGCTGGCCGAGCTGATGCTGCGCGATGCCCTGGCGCGGGAGGAGTCGTGTGGCGCCCATTTCCGCGAGGAGCACCAGAGCGAGAGCGGCGAAGCCCTGCGCCGTGACGCCGGGTTCAGCCACATCGCCGCCTGGGAATGGCGGTCTGATGGCGCACCCATCCGCCACCAGGAACCCCTTCACTTCCGTGCGATCAGCCCCACGGCCAGGAGTTACCGATGAGCAGCTCCTCAAGCCTCAGCCTCACCCTGCGGATCTGGCGTCAGCGCCAGGATGAGCCCAGGGGTCGCTTTCTCGACCACCACCTCACAGGCCTGAGTCCCGATCTTTCCCTGCTGGAGGCCCTTGATCGGCTCAACCAGCAGCTGCTGCTGGAGGGTGAGCGGCCGGTGAGCTTCGATCACGACTGCCGAGAGGGCATCTGCGGCTCCTGTGGATTTCTGATCAACGGGCAGGCCCATGGCCTCCGCAGTGGCACCACCGTCTGCCAGCTCTACCTGCGCGAGTTCAGCGATGGCCAGACCCTCACCCTCGAGCCCTGGCGGGCCCGTGCCTTCCCCCCGATCCAGGATCTGGTCGTGGACCGTTCCGCCCTCGATCGGCTGCTGATGGCCGGAGGCTATGTGTCGGTGAACATCGGCAGCGCCCCGGAGGCCAATGTCCTGCCGGTGGGGCGGGACCTGGCGGAACAGGCGTTCGAGGCCGCCAGCTGCATCGGTTGCGGAGCCTGCGTGGCGGCCTGCCCGAATGCCTCCGCCAGCCTGTTCGTGGCGGCCAAGCTCGCCCACCTCGAGCTTCTGCCCCAGGGCCAGCCGGAAGCCTCCCGGCGCTCCAGGCGGATGCGCGAGCAGATGGATGCGGAAGGCTTCGGAGTCTGCGGCAACCAGCTGGAGTGCTCGGCGGTCTGCCCGAAGGAGATTCCCTCCAGACTGATCAGCCGCATGAACCATCAGGCCATGGCTTGAGAGACCAGGGGGTGGCCTGCACTGCCATGCTGGCCCAGGGGCAGGCGCCATGAGCTTTTTCGTCAAACTCACCGAAGCGATGGCGAGCCGCCAGTCGCTGCTGATCACCGGCTTGGATCCCAATCCGGAGATGCTGCAGACCTGGACGCGCCACAACGCCGGCAGCGGGTCCTTCCTGGCCCAGGCCCGCCGCTGGATCAAGGCGGTGATCGAGGCCACCTCCGACAGCGTCTGCGCCTACAAGCCGAGCCTGGGCTTCTACCAGGCCCTCGGGCCGATCGGCCTCGAGTTGCTGCGCGAAGTGCGCGAACTGGTGCCGCTGGAGCTGCCGCTGATTCTCGATGCCAAGCACGGTGATCTGAACAGCTCCTCGGCCCTGGCTCACTACCTCTTCCGTGACCTCGGCGTGGACGCGGTCACCCTCTCGCCCCTCGCGGGCCAGGACATCGCCGCCCCATTTCTGCTGTATCCCGACCGGGCGGTGGTGCTCACCTGCCACAGCTCCAATCCCGGTGCCCGGGTGGTTCAGCACCATCCCAATGAGGACGATCCGCTTTACATCACGATCGTGCGGGAGACCCAGCTCTGGGGGACTCCGGAGCACCTGTTGCTGGAGGTGGGAACCAGCGATCCGGCCGTGCTGGCGAGGGTGCGGCGCGAAGCCCCGGAGCGTTTCCTGATCCTGCGCAGCCTCTGGGGCGAGGAAGAGCGGCTGGAGGCCTTGCTTCAGGCGGGTCTCAACGCTTCAGCTGACGGGCTGCTGCTGCCCCTGCCCCAGCATCTGCTGGTGGAGGAGGGCATGGCGGCCGGAACCCGGGCGCTCCGCCAGCAGATCGAAACCATGCGGGCCAACTGGGATGGGGGAACGGCCGACCGATGCGATCTCTGGCTGCCGGCACCCCGTACTGGATCAGCGGCGGCGGCACAGGCAGCATCGTCCGATGGTCTGCTCGATGCCGAGAGCCTCGAGCAGGGGCGGCTCGAGGATCAGCGTCAGGAGGGCCTGCGGCTCGATGAGCTGCTGGTGGACCTGTTCGATATCGGTTGCCTGCTCTTCGGGGAGTACGTGCAGGCCTCCGGAGCTGTCTTCAATTACTACATCGACCTGCGCCGGATCATCTCCGATCCGAACCTGTTCCACCGGGTGCTGCACGCTTATGCGCAGCCGCTGGCCCAGCTGCGGTTCGATCGGATCGCCGGAATTCCCTATGGATCCCTCCCCACCGCCACGGGGCTGTCGCTGCAGCTTCATGTGCCGCTGATCTATCCACGTAAAGAGGTCAAGGCCCATGGAGCCCGCCGCCTGATCGAGGGAGATTTCGAGGAGGGCGAGACCGTTGTCGTCGTCGACGACATCCTGATCACGGGCGGAAGCGTGCTGGAGGGCATCGGCAAGCTGGAGTCATCGGGCCTGAAGGTGCGCGATGTGGTGGTGTTCATCGACCACGGCGGCAACGCATCCAGCCGGCTGGCCTCGGCAGGGTATGCCTGCCACGCGGTGGTGGGTATCCAGCGGATCACCACCGTTCTGCGTGCTGCCGGTCGTCTGAGCCAGGAGCAGGCGGACCTTCTGGCGGCTCACACCTCCGGGCAAGCCCGATCGGATCGTGCGCCAGCACCACGGTCCACCGCCTGAATCCATGGTCCCCGTGTTCAATCACGTCTAATCGGATGCTCATCAACCCCATGGTGGTTCTGGCTCAGGCCGCCACAGCCAATGATCAGGCGACTGTGCTGGACTTCCCACTCCAGGCCCATCTGTTGTTCATCGGCATTCTCTTTCTCGGAACTCTGGCCATCAGCAGGTTCTCCCCGAAGATCGGCATCCCCGCCATCCTCGGGGTCCTGCTGCTGGGCCTGTCGATCAACGTCAACATCCTGGAGATCACCCACGAGCAGGCTTCGACGTTTCAACTGCTCGGTCTGGCGCTGTTGCTGTTCTACGCCGGCCTCAAGACCGACCTGGCCGCGATACGGGGATTTCTCGAGTATGGCGTGGTGCTCGCTGTCGGCGGTGTGGTGGTCTCCTCGTTGATTCTGGGTGGATTGATCTGGCTCCTGGGCTCCCCCTGGGTCGAGTCGCTGTCCTCGGGGATCGAAGTCATTCCGCTTGGGGCCGCCATGCTGATCGCCGCCTGCCTCGGCTCCACCGATGCGGGAGCCACCCTGAGTGTGCTGCGCTCGGTACGTGACAAGGTTCCGCTGAGATTGCAGCACCTGCTGGAGTTCGAATCCTCAGTGAATGACCCGTCAGCCCTGCTGTTCTATGGACTGGTGGTGGGCATCTTCGTGGCCTCGAGCGCCGCTGGAGTCGGCCCCAGCCTGGAGAGCACCGTGCTCACACAGATCAAGATCTTTCTTCAGCAGATCGGCGCAGGCTTGGTGGTGGGCTTTGTGTTCGGCTATCTGGCCCGCTTCGTGATCAATGACCTGGTGGAGGAGCGCTCCCAGTTGCTGGTGGTGGCGATGTCGGTGGCCTTTGTGGTCTACGGTGCGGCAACCCTGCTGGGTGGCTCTGGCTTCATCGCCATCTACGTCACTGGACTGTTTCTCACCAACACAAGATATCGATCTCCCGAGATCAACCACGTCACGATTCAGGAGGTGCTGCTTCCCTTCAACACCATGACGGAGATCACGATATTTCTGGTCTTCGGTCTGCTTGTGTATCCTCCGGATCTGGTCGAGGCGCTGCCGGTTGGGATCCTCTCTGCTCTTGGACTGATGGTCGTGGCGCGTCCGATCAGCGTCTTGATGCTTCAGCCGCTTTCACCCTTCAGTTTCAAGGAGTCGTTGCTGGTCTCCTGGTGCGGGTTGCGGGGAGCCGTGCCACTGGCGCTCTCCTACGACCTCATCGTCGCGATTCCCAGGATCCGAGGCATCGATCCCTTGATTGTCGGGGAGCTCAGCAAGAACGCCGAAAGCATCATCTTCATCGTGGTGGTGGTCAACCTCTTCGTGCAGGGCATCAGCCTGCCGTTCCTGGCCCGCACGCTTGGGCTGAATTCAGCACCTGAGGTGAAATCAGGTCAGCCCACCTAATCAGGGGCGGCCACGATCCTCCAGGGAAGGGTGTCTCCAGCCTGGAAGGGAACCAGCCGCAGGGGAGCGTCGCCCTGCCCCCCCAGCTCGAGATGAGCAGGAACCTCCAGGGGTCGGCGCACCAGCTCGATCGTGGTCTCGTTCAGGGGCAGACCGTAGAAGCGGGCCCCGAAGACCGAGGCGAAGTCTTCCAGACGCTCCAGAGCCCGCTCCTGCTCGAACACCTGGGCGTAGCTCTCGAGTGCATGGGGAGCATTGAAGATGCCGGCGCAGCCACAGGCCGATTCCTTCGCTTCGCGCGAATGGGGGGCGGAATCGGTGCCCAGGAAGAATCTGGGATGTCCTGAGGTGGCGGCCCCACGCAGGGCGATCCGGTGCAGTTCCCGCTTGGCGACTGGCAGGCAGTAGGCATCGGGGCGGAAGCCGCCCTGGAACATGGCGTTGCGGTTGATCTGCAGGTGATGGGGAGTGATCGTGGCTGCCAGCGTCGGAGGCCCCCCCTCAACGAAGGCCACGGCCTCGGCGGTGGTGATGTGCTCGAACACCACCTTCAGCCCCGGATGACGCTTCAGCAGTGGCCGAAGGTGCCGCTCGATGAAGACGGCTTCGCGATCGAACACATCCACGTCGGAGTCGGTCACCTCCCCATGGATCAGCAGCGGCATGCCGATCCGCTCCATCGTCTCCAGCACCGGCGCGATGCGGGCCGGATCGCTCACGCCGGCCTCGGCGTTGGTGGTGGCCCGGGCGGGATAGAGCTTGGCGGCGGTGAAGGATCCCACGCTGAAGCCCCGCTCCAGCTCACCAGGATCCGTCGTGTCGGTCAGGTAGGCCGTCATCAGCGGCTCGAATCCGGCACTCCCCGCCACCGCCGCGAGGATGCGCTCGCGATAGGTCTCTGCCGCCGCCGCCGTGGTGATCGGCGGCAGCAGATTGGGCATCACGATCGCTCGCCGGAAGACCCGGGCCGTGCTGGGGGCCACGGCCCGCAGCATCGCCCCGTCGCGAAGGTGCACATGCCAGTCGTCGGGACGGCGGATGACCAGCCGGTCGGGGAGAGCCGCCATGGAACCGGTGTCGCGCGCAGGCTCCCCATTCTCCGACCCGGCAGGGAGATCCACACCAGCATCAGCCTCAGAGGTACAGCTCCTCGTGCTGGTAGGCGATGCGCGACGGGCTGTGGCTGCCGAAGATCGCCGAGAGCAGCAGCAGGATGCCGATCCGGCCCACGAACATCCCCACCATCAGCACCAGCTGACCCCAGCGGTTCAGCTCGGCTGTGACCCCCACATCCAGCCCCACAGTGGCGAAGGCGGAGATGCAGGTGAACAGCTTCTCGAGAAAGGAGAACGCCTGCCCGTTCGTGCCCACCCCGCGGTCGAGCCCCAGAACCAGAGCCATCAGGAGCACGAAGAGCAATGAGGCGAGGGTGACGCCAACCGCCCTCAGCACCACCTTGTCGGAAATGGCCCGCCGCCGGATCACCACGGTGTCCTCGCCCCTGAGGGTGGAGCGGGTGGCCGCCACCAGGCTGGCGAAGGTGGTGGTCTTGATGCCGCCGCCGGTTCCCCCGGGACTGGCGCCGATGAACATCAGCGTCATCATCAGCAGCAGACCCGCTTCGGAGATGGCCTCCGCCGAGAGGGGCACGGTGTTGAAGCCCGCTGTGCGGGTGCTCACCGACTGGAAGAACACCACCTGCAGTTCCTGCCACCAGGGCAAGGGAGTGAGTCCGCTGGAGCGGGTGAAATGCTCGGTGAACAGCAGACCCGCCGCGCCGATCAGGATCAGGCCGATCGTGCAGCGCAGCACCAGGCGGGTGTGCAGGCTGAAACTGCGGATCAGCCGCACCTTGAACCGGTTCTGCCAGAGGTCGTTGGTGACGCGATAGCCGATCCCTCCAGAGACGATCATCACCATGATCACCAGGTTCACGACCGGATTGGCCCGGTAGCCCATCAGGCTGTCGCTCCAGAGACCGAAGCCGGCGTTGTTGTAGGCGCTGATGCAGTGAAACAGGGAGGCCCACAGCCGCTCGCGCGCCACGGGGATGTCACGGAAACCGACGGTATAGAGCACCAGCGTCCCGATGCCGATCACCCAGCCGGCGGTGATCAGGATCGAATGAAAGGTGTCGCCGATGCCGCCCACCCCGAATTCGTCCATGGCCCGTCCACGATCCAGGCGGCGCCGCAGCCTCGAGCCCCGCTGCACGAAGCCCTGCAGGAAGGTGGTGATGGCCATCAGCCCCAGGCCGCCGGTGAGGATCAGCAGGGCGAGCAGCACCTGCCCGGCAAAGGTGAGTTCCTGACCCACATCCACCACGGAGAGCCCGGTCACCGTGATGGCGGAGATCACCGTGAACAGAGCCTCCCAGAGGCCGACCCGCTCCGAGGAGAACACGGGCAGGGCCATCAGCAGGGTGCCCACGGCGATCACCAGCAGCCCGGTGATCACCGTGAACTGGGGGACGGTCAGCCGTGAGCGTCGTTGCTGGAAGCGCTCCAGCAGCACACGGAGTGGATTCTGGGTCGTGCTGGTGGATGGCCTGGAGGAGGAACTGGCGCTGCCTGGCACCCATCGTTTCCGGAGTGAGACCATTATCAGCCCGGGTTAGCGGCATCTCCGTGGCAGAGCTGGCAAACTGCGCCCACTGCTTCGCTCCTGGTTGATGCAACCCTCGCCCCGCTGGCTCCTCGCTCTGCCCCTGCTGCTGGCCTTCGCCCTCGGGGGGTGCGCCGACGACAGCGGCAGCGGCGGTGGTGTTCAGAGCGTGAAGCTCTCCACCATCCGCGGACGCGACAAGCTGGTCTGCGGGGTGGACGGCAAGCTGCCGGGCTTCAGCTTCCTCGGTCCTGACGGCACGTACAGCGGTCTCGATGCCGACACCTGCCGGGCCGTGGCAGCGGCGGTGCTCGGTGACCCCTCCAAGGTGGAATACCGCGACCTCAACTCCAGCGAGCGCTTCGCGGCCCTGGCCAGCGGCGAGGTGGACATGCTGGCTCGCAACACCACCATGACCCTGAGCCGCGATTCCGCCGGCGGAAACGGCATCTCCTTCGGCCCCACCACCTTCTACGACGGCCAGGGAGTGATGGTGCCCGTGGCCAGCGGGGCCAGAACGCTCAAGGATCTCGACGGCAAGCCGATCTGCGTGGAGAGCGGCACCACCACCGAGCTCAACCTGGCCGATCGCATGCGCGAGCAGGGCATCACCTACACCCCGCTCAAATTCCAGACCGGTGATCAGACCTATGCGGCCTACCTGGGCGGCCGCTGTGTCGCCGTCACCAGCGACCGCTCCCAGCTGGCGGCCAAGCGCAGCAGTTTCCCCAAACCCGATGAGCACATCCTCCTGCCGGAGGTGATGAGCAAGGAGCCGCTCACGCCCGCCAGCGTCAATGGCGACCCCGCCTGGGCCGATGCCCTGCGCTGGACGGTGTTCGCCCTCTTCCAGGCCGAGGAACTGGGCATCACCAAGGCCAATGTGGCCGCCAAGGTGGCGGAGGCCAAGGCCAACACCAACCTGGCTGACCTGCGCCGCTTCCTGGGGGTCGAGGGAGATTTCGGCAAGCAGCTGGGTCTGCCCGCCGACTTCGTTCCCAAGACGATCGCGGCCGTCGGCAACTACGGCGAAATCTTCGAGCGCAATGTGGGCGCCGGCTCGCCCCTCAAGCTCGAGCGGGCCGAGAACCGCCTCTGGACGCAGGGTGGACTGATCTATTCTCCGCCCTTCCGTTGAGCGCCACGCCCGTGAGCGCCACCCCCGAACGAATCCCCTGGTGGCGCGACCGCCGGGTCATGCCCTGGATCCTCCAGGCCGTGGTGGGCCTCGCCCTGCTCCTGGTGATCGCTCTTCTGGTGGGCAACCTGGTGCGCAACCTCACCGCCGCCGGGCTGTTGCTGAGCTGGCGCTGGCTGGGCCAGCCGGCCAGCTTCGATGTGGCCGAAAGCCTGATCCCCTTCGACGCCTCGATGCCCTACTGGCGTGCCCTGCTGGTGGGTCTGGTGAACAGCCTGCGGGTGATTCTCGTGGGCCTCGTGGGAGCCACGCTGCTGGGCACGGCCATGGGCATGGCCTCCTTCAGCAGCAATGGGTTGCTCCGGCGACTGGCCCGGGTGTACGTGGAAGTGATCCGCAACATCCCCCTGCTGCTGCAGCTCCTGTTCTGGTATTTCGTGGTGTTTCTGGCCCTGCCCAACGGCACAGCCGCATTTCAGCTGCCTGGGATCGTGCTCTCCAAGTCGGGGCTGTATCTGGCCTGGTTCGCCCAGGGCTTCAGCTGGCAGGGACCGGAGCTGGTGAATGGAGTCTGGCGCGCGCCACTGCGGCTGTCGGTGGAGTTCACGGCTCTGCTCACCGGACTGATCACCTACACCGGCGCCTTCGTGGCCGAGGTGGTGCGGGGCGGCATCGCCTCGGTGCCGAAGGGTCAGTGGGAAGCGGCCACCTCCCTGGGCCTGCACTGGAGCGCCAGCATGCGCTCGGTGGTGCTCCCCCAGGCCCTGAGGGTGATCGTGCCGGGCCTGAACAGCCAGTACATCTCCCTGGCCAAGAACTCCTCACTGGCGGTGGCCGTGGGCTATGTGGACCTGTATTCCGTTTCGGAAACCACCCTCAACCAGACCGGCCGGGCTCTGGAGGTGTTTCTGCTGCTGCTGGGCTCCTACCTGATCATCGATCTGCTGATCTCCGCCGTGATGAATGGTGTGAACCAGCTCGTGCAGATCCGGGAGCGCTGAACCGATGACCTCGAAACAGAACACTCCCGAGCGCGGTACCAACCCGCCCCTGAGGCCCGCCAGACCGGCGCCGGAGTCCGTTCAGCGCAGCTGGGCCGGTGCCCTGCGTCAGGAACTGTTCGCCAGTCCGACCGATGGGGTGGTCTCCCTGCTCCTGATCGCGGTGATCCTGTCGGCGGCGGTGGGTCTGTGGCGCTGGGCCTTCGGCCAGGCCAGCTGGGCCGTGATCCAGGTCAACACCACCCTCTTCACCGTCGGGCGTTATCCCATCCCGCAGCAGTGGCGCCTGTGGCTGCTGGTGGTGCTGGTCGCAGCCCTCTGCGGCCTCAGCTGGGGGCTGTTGCGGGCCTTTCCCCGAGCGGATCGAGGCGGCGAACTCTGGCCCTTCAACGATCGACTGACGGTGGCCCTGCTCGGTTTTCTCACGGCCTGGCTGCCGGCAGCCCTGGCTCTTGCCTTTCCGCTGCAGCTGCGCTGGTGGGCGATCACCGCTCTGCTGCTGGTCGTGCGCTGGCTCGCGGGCCGCTGGGGACGGGCCTGGCCGCCGCGGCTGGTGAAGCTGGTGCCCCTGGCCTGGCCGCTGCTCTACCTCTCCGGCATGGTGCTGATCGCCGGTGGCCTGGGCCTTCCCCGGGTGCCACCGTCGGAATGGGGCGGTCTGCTGCTCACTCTGCTGATGGCCAGCTTCGCGATCCTGCTCAGCTTTCCGATCGGGGTGGTGGTGGCGCTGGGGCGTCGCAGCACCCTGCCGTTGCTGCGCTGGAGCTCGGTGCTGTACATCGAGTTCATCCGCGGCGCCCCGCTGATCACCCTCCTGTTCCTGGGCCAGAACATCCTGGGGTACATGCTCCCCGGCGGCTGGGCTCCGGATCGTGTCTGGCGGGCGGCCTGGGTGCTCACCTTCTTCTGTGGCGCCTACCTGGCCGAGGCCGTTCGCGCCGGCCTGTCCGCCGTTCCCGCCGGTCAGCTCGAGGCCGCCCGTTCCCTTGGGCTCTCGATGCCCATGGCCCTCCAGAGGGTGGTGCTGCCCCAGGCCCTGCGCATCGCTCTGCCGGCCGCGGTGGGGCAGTTCATCTCCCTGCTGCAGGACACCACGCTGCTGTCCCTGATCGGCCTGCTGGATCTGCTCGGCACTGCCCGTACCGTGATGGCCAATCCCGAGTTCCTGGGCAAGAACGCCGAGGTTTACCTCACTCTGGCCGTGCTGTTCTGGTGTTGCTGCGCCGCCCTCGGGCTGGGCAGCCGGGCCCTGGAACGCCGCCTCGATCCCACCCATTCCCCCGCCTGAGCCATGCCGACCACCCAGCCGATGATCGAGGCCCGTGGGGTGCAGAAGTGGTATCCCAATGGCTTTCATGCCCTTCGAGGCGTCGATCTGAGCGTGTCGAAGGGGGAGGTGGTGGTGATCATGGGCCCCTCGGGGTCCGGCAAGAGCACCTTCATCCGCACTTTCAACGCTCTCGAGGAGTTTCAGGAGGGCTCGATCAGCGTCGATGGGATCGTTCTCTCCAACGACCTGCGCAACATCGATGCGATCCGCTGCGACACGGGGATGGTGTTTCAGCAGTTCAATCTCTTCCCCCACCTCACGGTGCTGGAGAACCTCACCCTGGCACCGGTGGTGGTGCGCAAGCGCCGTCGCAGTGAGGTGGAGGCCCAGGCCATGGCCCTGCTGGAGCGGGTCGGCATCGCCGAGCAGGCCCGCAAGTATCCCGGCCAGCTCTCGGGCGGCCAGCAGCAGCGGGTGGCGATCGCCCGATCGCTCTGCATGGAACCGCGCATCCTGCTCTTCGACGAACCCACCAGCGCCCTGGATCCGGAGATGGTGGGTGAAGTGCTGGAGGTGATGCGCGATCTGGCCGCCGATGGGATGACCATGGTGGTGGTGACGCACGAGATGGGCTTTGCCCGCGAGGTGGCCCACCGGGTGGTGCTGATGTCGGAGGGGCAGATCGTGGAGGAGGCTCCTCCTGAAACCTTTTTCACCAATCCGCAGCACGAGCGCAGCCGTCAGTTTCTGGCCCAGATTCTCTGAGGGCTCGGCGGGCGCCGTTTCAGCCTCCCAGGGGTGTGGTCAGAGCTCCCACAGCAGCCGCAGCCGCGATCAGCCTGAGCACGGGCCAGCGGCGGGCGATCAGCAGCCAGGCCCCCAGCAGCATCAACGCGAGGGCCCAGGCCTTGAAGGGTCCACCGGCCCCCTGCGGCCAGAGCACATGGCCCGCGAAGAACACCGCCAGGTTGGCGATCACCCCCACCACCGCTGCGGTGATCGCCGTGAGTGGCCCCTGCAGGCGATGGTCAGCACGACTGGCCTCCACGAACGGGCCGCCCACCAGGATGAACAGGAAGGAGGGCAGAAAGGTGAACCAGGTGACTGTGAGGGCTGCTGCGGTGGCCAGCGACAGAGCGGCCACCTCCGGTTGCGCAGCGTTCACGGCGCTGGTCCAGCCAGCCATGAAGCCCACAAAGGTGACCACCATGATCAGGGGCCCGGGCGTGGATTCCCCCAGGGCCAGACCGTCGATCATCTGATCGGCTCCCAGCCAGCCGTGCTGCTCCACCGCTCCCTGAGCGACGTATGGGAGCACGGCATAGGCGCCGCCGAAACTGAGCACCGCCACCCGACTGAAGAAGCGGGCCATGGTGGCAAGCAGCCCGTCCCAGCCACCGATCGCACTGAGCAGGGCGAGAGGAACCACCACGGCCATCAGTCCTGCCAGGAGCACGCGCAGGGCCCGGCGGCGATCCAGGCGAGCGTGGGCCGGTGCCAGGGTGTCATCCCCATGCAGGAAGGCCTGTGCGGTGCCGATGTTGTTGCTGGCCTGGGCCCCGGGGACGTCTGTGGAGTCGCTTTCTGGCGAACCATGGCGCCTGTGCCCGCCATCAGCGACAAAGGCCCTGGGCCAGAAGCGGCAGCCAAGGCCACCGGTCAGGGCTGCCAGAGCCAGCAGCAGTGGAAAAGGCAGCTTCAGCACAGCCAGCCCCAGAAAGGCCAGCAGCGCGATGGCCAGAAGGGCTGGGGTGTGCAGGGTGCGGCGGCCGATTCGCCACGCCGCCTGGGCCACGATCGCCGTCACCGCCGGTTTCAGGACCATGAACACGGACGACAGCAACGGCAGGCTGCCCCAGACGGCATAGATGGCCGAGAGCAGGATCAGCAGCAGCAGGGAGGGAAGGATGAACAGTCCGCCGGCCACCAGACCCCCGGGGATGCCATGCATCAGCCAGCCGATGTACGTCGCCAGCTGCTGGGCTTCCGGGCCGGGCAGCACCATGGCGTAGTTGAGAGCGTGCAGGAAGCGCCTCTCCGAGAGCCAGCGGCGGCGCTCCACCAGCTCCGCGTGCATCAGCGCCACCTGGCCGGCCGGTCCACCGAAGCTGATCAGCCCCAGCCTCAGCCAGTAGCGGGCCGTTGCCCCCAGCGACAACGGTGGCGCTGCCTGGCTGGCGAGATCAGTCCTGGCTGGCAAAGCGGCTGGCATCGCGCCGAGCGGGCCCGGGACAAGATCGAGACATCATCGGCGGCGGTACCCACAGCTGGGGTGGATGAGGCAGTGATCCGGACCTCAGTCGAGCCAGCGATCGGCCTCCGTTTCGTTTCAAACAGGCCTGTGCGAGTCATTCTGTCTCGACAGCTACAGAGAAGAGCCGCCCTGACCCGCATTGTTCGCTTGATGCCTACGCGGCTGGGTAACCCCGCCCGTGCTTCCATATCGTTCAGGTTTGTCCCACTGTCATTCATCATGAAAAAGGTTGAAGCCATCATTCGCCCAATCAAGCTTGACGATGTCAAAACAGCTCTCGTCGATGCGGGCATCATTGGCATGACGATCACGGATTGCCGGGGCTTCGGTCGCCAGAAGGGTCAGGTGGAGACGTATCGCGGCGCCGAATTCACCGTCGAGTTCATCAACAAGGTGAAGGTGGAGGTCGTGGTCGACGACGACAAGGTGGATGCCGCCATCGATGCGATTGCCGGTCCCTCGCGCACCGGTGAAATCGGAGACGGCAAGATCTTCGTGACGGCCGTCGAGAAGGCCGTGCGCATCCGCACCTCGGAAACGGGCGCCATCGCCCTCTGAGCGGCCGACTCCTGCTCAGCTGGGGGGTGCCGGACCAGTACGGTCTCAGACGTCACTTCGGCGTTGGCGCCCCTCGTGCCCAGCCTTGATCTGCTCGGCCCCGCTCCGCACCTGAGCTCCGCAGCACTCTTCGGTCAGTCCTCACTCTTCGGTTTCGGCATCGCCTTCAGTCCACTTCACATTGCCGTGGTGGTTCTTCTCCTCCTGGGGACATTCCCCCTGAGGCGTGCCCTGGCCTTCGTCAGCGGTTGGGCCAGTGCCAATGGCCTGGCGGTCGTGGTCCTGATGGTGGTGGGCGACAACCTGTCCCTGGCCGTCAACCACGGAGAACGCGGGCAGGTGATGATCGACCTTGCCGGCGCTGCCGTGTTGATGGCTCTAGGCGTCTATCAACTCACCCCGGCCGCCGCCATCGGCGAGCAGGGCATGGCGATGCGTCTGATGCGTCAACTGCCCGACTTCAGCACACCGATGCTTGTGCTGATCGGGGCGGCCAGTGCCTTGGTCACGCCGGAGAATCTGGTCTTCTATCTCAAGGAAGCCGGCTTGCTGTTGATCAACCAGCCAGGAACGAGTACGGATCTCGAGCTCACCGGTGTGTTCGTGGCGGTGGCCAGCTCCCTGTTGCTCCTGCCTCCCCTGGCCTGGATCGCCACAGGCGGCCGAATCAGAGACCCCCTCAGCCGGCTGGAGGACTGGATGGAGCACCACGGTGAGTGGCTGGTCGGGGTGCTGGCCCTGCTGATCAGTGCCTATCTGATCTGGGAAGGGCTCCATGGACTCTGGCTGCTGCAGGGAGCAGCTCCGCTCTGAGCGGGAGAGTCAGCCTGGCAGCATCACCCGGTTGATCACATGCACGATGCCGTTGTCGCAGACCACATCGGCCGCATGGACGCTGGCATTTTTGACTTCGAATGGATCGGCGCGGCGGATCGGCAGGGTTGCCCCCTCCAGGGTGGTCCACTCCGGCTGACTGATCAGCTGCTCGCGGGTGTACTGGCCCGAGAGCACGTGATATTTGAGGATCCGCGCCAGTTGCGGGGGATTCTGGACCAGGGTCTGAACGGTACCGGCCGGCAGGGCGGCGAAGGCGTCGTCGACGGGGGCGAACACGGTGAAGGGCCCCGGGCTGGAGAGAGCCTCCAGCAACCCTCCGGCCTCAACGGCCGCCAGCAAGGTCTGGAAACAGCCGGCCGCGCGGGCGGTGTCGAGAATGTCTGGCACGGGGATGGTGGGCAGAAGAACGGTGGAACAGCTCAGCGGTAATCCTGTCCCTGCACGTCGCGGAGGCGTGCTTCGGGCTTGAGGAAGCGATCCATCTGGCTTTCAAAGAAGCGGCGGTTGGCCATGAGATGTTCCGGATCGGGATCATCCAGGGGATAGAACAGGGCGGCCCTGAGGGCCTGGATCACCGCCGAGGTCACGTTGTACATCGAGCGCTGGAAGGTGATGCCCAGCTGAATCAGCTGATCCTCTTCGCCGCGGCGGTGCTTGAGGTAGATCTCCTTGAGGTAGGGGGGCAGGAAATGCACCATGTCCTGCATCAGCAAAGTGGGTGGAATTCCGGCTGAACCCACAGGAAACACATCGGCATAGAGAATGCCATAGTGGAAATCCGCCTGATCGGCGGGCACCTGGCCCGCTTGAGCATTATAAGATTTGGTGCCTCGAAATGGCGCCGTACGATAAAAGACTGCCTCCACATAGGGCAGGGCTGCTTCGTAGAGCCAGGTGAAGCCTTCTGATTTTGGAATGATCTCGAGACACTCGCCGTTGATATAAACGTGGTGATAGATGGGGCGGCCAGCGACAGCGAAGATGCCGTTCACCAGGAAGTTCATGGCATCGGGAACTCCAGCGAAGCCCCCTTCGTCATAGATGTCACTCATCTCGAAGAAGACCGGGGCCATCACCTCCCAGAACAGGCCGAGGTTGGCGTAGTAACTGAGCTTGCGCACCTGCTCCAGGAACATCTCGGGAAACAGCTTGTGCAGACCCAGCATCAGTGGATTGCCCTTGAAATAGGCCTTGATCGCCCGATCAGCATTGGCTTTGTAGGTGTCGCTCTCCAGGTAGTCGTAGAAGCGACCGCCCATGCCCTGGTGCCAGAACATGGCATCCATGCAGGCCTCCGCAAACTCCATGTTGATGCGGTCGTGCCAGAGGTGGTGGAGCAGCTTGGGCATCCGCCGTGTCTCGCCCTTCTCCATGAAGGCCAGCAGCTCGGGGTGGGCTCCGGCCTCGCCACGCCAGATGCGCAGATCGGCACTCTCTCCGGCATAGGAATTGGGAAGATCGAGATACTCCTGACTGGGGAAATACTTGAACGCCGGCAGGGGGTTCAGGAACACCCGCTCGGCGATGTACAGCAGATCTCGCCAGTAGAAATCCATCGGCACGGCATAGGCCTTGTAGATGCCGATGATCTGAGTGAGGTTCTCAGGAGTGTCCGGCAGCATCGAGCCGCCCGCTTCCAGCCTCTGCACCACTTCGGCAAAAGGGTGGGTGGAAGGGGGAAGGACTGTGGGCCTGGGGGTCAGCACCGTCATGAGGGGAGCTCCTGCAGGGTTGAAGGGGCGGGGAGAGAAGCAATCAGGGGTCGGTGCTGAGCCAGGGGCGTGGTGACGGATTCACTCCAGCCCAGGGTGAGCGGCGGCCAGAGGCCACCCACCAGCACGAGAAGCGAGAGGGCCAGGGCCGGCAGGCGCTCGGGCCAGGTGGTGGCGGGATAGAAAGCCTTGGCGTTGTCCAGCTTGCCGAAGCCCACCCGGTTGAACAAGCGGACGGCGTAGACCGCCGTGAGCCCCGAGGCGAACAGGCACCCGAGGGTGGGCAGCGGGAAGACGCTCCAGCTGCCCTGGAAGACCACCAGTTCCGCCACGAAGCCGACCATGCCGGGCAGACCGGCGGCGGCCATCAGGGCCAGAAGGAACATCCCCAGGGTGAAGGGCAGACCACGCAGCGGATTGAGCAGGCCTGAAAGTTCGGGGATCTCGGTGGTGCCTGTCTTGGCTTCGATCAGTCCGACCAGACAGAACAGGAGTGCGGAGATCAGTCCGTGGGCCAGCACCTGGGCAACGGCCCCCTGAAGGCTCAGGGGGGTGGCCGCAGCCATGGCCAGCAGCAGCAGCCCCATGTGTCCGAGGGAGCTGTAGGCCACCAGCCGGCGCATGTCGGTCTGGGCGATGGCGTTCAGGGCTCCATAGACCGCACTCGCTGTACCGGCAACGGCGATGAGAGGCGCCCAGGCTTCCCAGGTGTCACCCATGAAGCCGACACCGAAGCGCAGCAGGCCGTAGGCGCCGAGCTTGGAGACGGCACCGGCGAGCAGCATCGCCACAGGGGATGAGGATTCGCTGTAGGCCAGTGGCTGCCAGCCATGCAGGGGGACCACCGGCAACTTGAGGCCAAAGGCCAGGATCAGCAGAGCGAGAATCCAGCCCCTGGAGCCCTGGGGCAGCAGCGCTGTCCCCATGTCGTCGTAGGCGAGGCTGAACCCGTTGGCATTGAGCAGGCCGAGGGCGAGCACCCCGGCCAGCAGGGATACACCGGAGACACCCCCGTACAGCAGGTAGCGAATGGCGGCCTCACGGCTGCGCTCGTGGCCCCAGATGGCGATCAGAAGCGTGGTGGGAATCAGGATCAGCTCGAAGGCGATCACGAACAGCAGACCGTTACGGGCCAGCAGGGCCCCCTGAAGCCCCAGGTTGGTGGCCAGCACAAGGCCGAAGAACAGCCGTTGACGCGGGACCTCCGGGCTGGTGGCGGCAACGGCCATCAGAGTGAGGAGGGCGGTGAGGCCGATCAGGGGGAGGGAGAGACCATCCTGGCCGAGATGAAAGTCGAGTCCGATCTGCGGCAGCCACGCCAGCCTCAGGTCACTGGCGGGCTGCAGCACCATGCGGACGGCCAGCAGCAGCTGCAGCCCAGGGGTCACCAGAGCCAGGCGACGGGGCCAGGGCCCAGATGGAACCACGATCATCACCAGCGCGGCCGCCAGCGGAAGCAACAGAAGCAGAAGCAGCATCGGAGTCGGCAGCTGGGAAAACGGTCGTCAGAAACGAAGCAGGCTCGGCGTCAGGGCCGGCTGGCGCACCAGGATCCAGGCCCCCATCAGCAGCACGCCGATGAGCACGGTGAGGGCGTAGCCCTGAACCCGGCCTGACGTGCTCAGGCTGAGGCGTCGGGCACCCTCCATGGTCAGACCGCCGCTGCGGTCGCTGAAGCCATCCACCAGGCGGCGATCCATCCAGCTGCTGGCGGCGGCCAGCACCACCACCAGGCCCACAACGGTGCGCCGGTAGAAGGTTTCGGTGTGCAGATCGGCCGCCAGCCAGTGCTGCAGTCCGTCCAGGGGGTGAGGAAGCTGCTGCCAGGTGAGCGCTCCGCCCAGCAGGGTGGAGACCAGCAGAGGCAGCGCCAGAGGACTCCAGTGGAAGCCCCCGAACGGAGTGGGGGCCAGAAGGATCGGCAGATGGAGCACAAGCCCCGCCCCCACCATGGTGGGAAGCACCATCAGCCAGAGCACCTCCGCCGAACGGGCCGTGAACACCGAGGGGATTCCGCCCCAGATCCTCCTGAAGATGCGCACCAGGCCGGCGCTGATCAGGGTATTGGTCAGCAGCAGCACGGCCAGCAGGGCTGCCGGGGCGGGGCTCTCGAGGAGGGAAGCGGCCAGGTCGTTCAAGGCTCCGAAACCGGCGAGCGGAGGCAGAGCCACGAGGCCGGCCGCACCGACGAGAAAAGCCAGACCGGTGAGCGGACGTCTCGACCAGAGCCCCCCCAGCTGGGTGAGGTCCTGGGTGACGTTGCTGCTGATCACCGTGCCCACGGCCATGAGCATCAGAGCCATCGGCAGGGGATAGATCAGAAGCATGTGCCAGGCGGCGTCCACGGAACCGCAACCAACGGCCATGAACAGAAGGCCGAACCAGCTGCTCACCAGAAACGACAGGGCCCGTTTGATGTCGATCTGGGCCAGGGCGATCAGGGCTCCCACCAGGGCCGTGGTGCCGCCGACCACCACCAGAAAGGCCTGGGCCGTGGGGCTGATGGCCAGCAGGGGGTGCAGTCGCAGCAGCACCCAGGCGCCTCCGGCCACCACCACCGAGCTGCGCAGGATCGTTGAAGGGAGAGGGCCCTCCATGGCTTCATCCAGCCAGAGGTGAAGGGGAATCTGGGCGCATTTGCCCATCGGCCCGGCCACCAGGGCCAGCAGGATCAGGGTCAGGGCCGGAGACGGTTCGGCCTGGGCGGCCCAGAGAGCCAGGTCGTTGAAGTTCCAGCTGCCGGCCATCGGCAGCAGGGCGATCACGCCCGCGAGCAGGACCAGGTCACCAACCCGTTTGGTCAGGAAGGCATCGCGCGCGCCCTTGACCACCAACGACTGGTTGTACCAGGTGCCAACGATCAGATAGGTGCCCAGGGTGAGCAGCTCCAGGACCACATAGGAAAAAAACAGCGAATCAGTGAGCACCAGGGCGCAGAGTCCAGCTTCGAAGAGATTCAGTGATCCGAAGAAACGTGGCCAGCCCCAATCCATCTCCAGGTAGCCGATCGCATAGACCTGAGCAAGGAGATGAACACCGCAGATCATCGTCATCGCAATCAACACGCTGCGATCGATCGTGGCGTCGAAATTGATGGTCAACCCCGCAGTGGACAGCCAGGTCCAGGAGAAGCTGAGGGAGCGGCCGGAACAGCCGATCCAGGCCAGCAGGCCATGGCCGAAGGCCAGGAGATTCATGACCAGATTGAGATACCCGGCCGGCCTCGGACCACTCTGGCTGATCAGACCAGGGGACCAGAGGAAGGAGAACAAACCGCCCAGCAACGGGTAGAGAGGGATCAGCCAGGCCGTCTCGAAGAAGGGGACGGTCATCGCGTTGTGCGGGAGATTCGCAGAACCTTAGGGGCTTCCCGTCCGCTGCGGGGCGCCAATGAAGTTGCGTTGCCTATGACTCCGTTAAGCGTGGTTGATCGGCTCCAGCCCCCGTCCTGGCGCGCAAGTCAGCCTGCCGACGGTTACCAGTGGTTCAGCCACAGGGCCGAGGCCGCCAGCTGCAGCAGCACCGTGGGAACACCGAAGTTCAGCCACTGGCGGAAGGAGATCGGGCAACCCTCCTGGCTGGCGATGCCGGCGGCCACGAGATTGGCCGAAGCGCCGATCAAGGTGGCATTGCCTCCCAGTGTCCCACCCAGCATCAGGGCAAAGAAGCTGGGGAGCAGGGTCTCAGGAACCGTCCCCCCGGCTCTGAGCAGTCCCGCCTGGCTGCTGCTCTCCAGCAGCACGGGTGTGAGCGTGGCCACCAGCGGAATGTTCGGCACCACGGCGGAAGCCGATGCGGTGCCGAGCAACAGCAGCTGGGCGCCGGCACCGCTGCCGCTCCTGATCAGTCCGCCGAGCATGGAGGCTGCGGACGCCAGCACTCCCTGCCGCTCGAGGGCACCGATCAGCACGAACAGGCCGATGAAATAGAGCAGCGTCGACCAGTCGAGCCGGGAGAGCAGGCGCTCGACACTGATCAGTCGGCAGCGCTGCACCACCAGCAGGCTCACCGCCGCCCCCGCCAGCGCCGTGCCCTCGGGCCTGAGCGGAATCGGAAGGCTCTCACCCCAGAGGAACAGCGGCAGCATCACCAGCACAACCAGCAGCAGCAGGGCGCAGGCACCGGGACGGCGCAGCCGTGGCGCTTCCAGCTGCGGAGGAGGCAGACGCAGTGTCCAGATGCTGCGGTACAGCCAGGGCAGGGTGAGGAGCACCATGACCAGGCTGAGGGCGCCGGCGCTCGCCACCTGCCGCCAGTAGGCGAGGAAGCCCAGGCCGATCTGGCTGGCCACCAGGTAGGTGGCGGGATCGCCGATCACGGTCAGCAGGCCGGCGCTGTTGGCCGTGAGCACCAGCAGAATCAGCAGCGGGCGCGGATCCAGGTCCAATTCCCTGGCCAGCGGTGGCAGCAGGGGGCCGATCAGCAGCACCGTGGCGGCATTCGGCAACCAGGCACAGATGGCGCTGGTGAGCAGTACCAGGCCGAGCAGAAGCCTGCGCCCTTCCCCCCGGGACGCCTCCATCAGGCGATGGGCCAGAACCGGAAAGGCGCCGGTGGTCTCCAGGGCCTGGACCACCACCATCATTCCGAACAGCAGCGTGAGCGTGCCCTGGGCCTGGGCCACGCTGCTGGCCGCTTCGGGCAGGCTGATCGCCCCGCAGAAGATCACCAGGGTCGCCCCCAGCAGGGCCGCTGCCGTGAACTGGGTCAGACCGATGGCGGTGGCTGTGAACACGGCCACCGCCGTGGCCAGGGTGATCCAGGCCTGGTGGCTCAAGATCCGAGCTCCACGGGTCCCAGCTCACGTCCAGCGGGGTCTGTGGTGGGATCCAGCCGTTGTCCCGCCAGGGCCACGGGCAGCATCGGCAGCATCGGCAGAGCACAGATCAGCCACTGGTTCAGGCTCAGGGCCTCGGTTCCGAACAGCTGGTTCATCCACCCCAGCTGGCTGAAGGTCACCTGCAGGATCAGGGCCAGAGCCAGACCCAGGAGCAGCACCGGCGCCTGAGTCAGCTGGCCCCATCCCCGTTCGCCGAGGCGGTGGAGCCCCTTGCTGACCTGGCTGATGCTGAGCAGGTAGACCATCTGGGCCAGCACCAGCCCCTGCACCGCCATGGTGCGGGCGCCGGCCAGATCCAGACCGTTCCGGCGCCCCCAGGCGAAGAGACTGAAGATCAGGGCCCAGTTGAACAGCGACACCAGCAGGATCCGCCTGATCAGACCGCCAGTCAGCAGGGGCTGGCGGGGAGGTCTCGGCGGCTGGAGCATCAACCCTTCGCACCTGGGCTCAAAGGCCAGCGGCACCGACATGGTCAGCGAGCTCACCATGTTCAGCCAGAGCACCTGCAGGGCCGTGACGGGCAACTCCAGGCCCAGAAGCGCAGCCAGCAGGATGGTCATCGAGGCGGCGCCGTTCACGGGCAGCACGAAGGCCAGCGATTTGCGCAGGTTCAGGTAGACGGCACGTCCCTCCTCCACGGCGGCCTCGATGGTGGCGAAGTTGTCATCGGTGAGCAGCATGTCGGCGGCCTCCCGGGCCACCTCGGTCCCGCCTCTGCCCATGGCGATGCCGATGTCGGCCTGCTTCAGGGCCGGGGCGTCGTTGACCCCGTCACCAGTCATGGCGACGATTTCGCCATTGGCCTGGAGCGCCCGCACCAGCTCGAGTTTCTGGGCCGGGGCCACCCGGGCGAAGACATCCAGCCGTTCCACGCTGCTGGCCAGGGCATCGGGCGCAAGACGGGCGATGGCCGGACCATCGAGGCCCTCCAGGGGACCTTTGCCGCTGCCCAGGCCGATCTGGGTTGCGATCGCCAGGGCTGTGTCGAGATGATCGCCGGTGATCATCTTCACCCGGATGCCCGCGGCGCGGCAGGCTGCCACGGCGGCGATGGCCTCGGGCCGGGGCGGATCGAGCATCCCCTGCAGACCCACGAACTGCAGGCCCCGGGCCACGTGATGTTCCTCCAGGCTGGGTTGCTGGGGCTGGGCCCGGCCCACCGCGAAGGCCAGCACCCGCTGGCCACGAGCGGCCATCACGGCCACTGCCTCGTGGATGGCGGTGGCATCCAGGGGCTCATCGCTGCCAGCGGCACTCAGCTGACTCGGGCAGCGGGGCAGTACGGCCTCCACCGAGCCCTTCACCAGAATGCGCGCACTGCCGTGAAGAGTGGCCATGTACTGCCGCTCGGATTCAAACGGAATCGCATCCCTTCGCGGGTGCTCGATCAGGCTGCGCTCGTGATCCAGGCCGGCGGAGCGGGCCGCCACCAGCAGCGCCGTTTCCGTGGGGTCCCCCACGAGCCCGTCCTCTTCGCTGTGGCGGGCGTCATTGCAGAGCAGCCCCGCCAGCAGGGTTTCGCCGATGGCCCGGTTGGCCGCCAGGGAATCCCTGTCCCAGAGACTCTCGAGTGTGCACAGCTCGCCACCGGCGTAGATCTCCTGCACCAGCATCCTGTTCTGGGTGAGGGTGCCGGTCTTGTCGGAGCAGATCACCGTGGTGCTGCCGAGGGCCTCCACGGCCGGCAGCTTGCGGATGATCGCGTTGCGCCGGGCCATGCGGTTGACGCCGATCGCCAGGGTGATGGTCACGATCGCCGGCAGCTCCTCGGGGATCGCCCCCACAGCCAGGGCCACGGCTCCGTCGAACATCTCGGCGGAACCCCGTTGCCGGATCAGACCGACGGCAAAGGTCAGGGCGGCCAGCACCAGGATGATCTTCAGCAGGGTCTGGCTGAACCGCTGAAATTTGCGCGTGAGCGGGGTGCTCAGGCTCTGGCGCTGGCGCAGCACGGTGGAGATCTGTCCCACTTCGGTGGCCCCGGCGCAGGCCACCACCAGTCCTGTGGCCTGGCCAGCGGTGACGAAGCTGCCGGCATGGGCCATGCCACGACGATCCCCCAGAGCGGCATCCACCGGGGCCGCCTGGCACGATTTCGTCACCGGCAGGGATTCGCCCGTGAGCGCCGATTCGTCGAGCCTCAGCTCGCGCACCTGCAGCAGGCGCAGGTCGGCGGGCACCCTGGCGCCAGCGCTCAGCCGCACCAGATCACCGACCACCAGCTGCTCGGAGGGCAGGCGCAGCTCCCGTCCGTCACGCACCACATCCACCTGCGTGCGCACTGAGCGGGCCAGCGCCGCGATCGAGGACTCGGCCCGATCCTCCTGCACGAAGCCGATCACCGCATTGATCAGCGTCACGCTCCAGATCACCAGGGCCTCGCCGAGCGAGTCGATCCAGAGCTTGATCAGGCCGGTGACCAGAAGGGTGTAGAGCAGCGGATTGTGGAACTGATCGAGAAAGCGCAGCCACCCCGGGCGCCCCGGCAGCGCCGTGAGCTCATTGGCACCGAGGCGGGAGAGGCGCCGGTTCGCTTCCTCGTCGCTCAGGCCACGCTCGGGGTCGCTGCCCAGCTGGGTCACCAGCGCGGCGCCTTCGAGGGCGTGAAACGGGGGATTCCGGGAGTTCTCGTCCCCCGGGCGGGTGGTCGGGCCTGACATGGAACAGCGCGACGGGAGGTGACGCTATCGGCCCCGCCTCCAGGCCGACTCGACTCGGCGGCGCGTTCAGCCTGCTGTCGGCAGTTCAGCCTCGATCGCCGCGATCGCCAGGCGGGTGCTGATCACCGCATCGGGATTGAGGCTGATCGAATCGATGCCTTCCTTCACCAGAAAGCGGGCGAATTCCGGGTAGTCGCTGGGAGCCTGGCCGCAGAGCCCGATCGGACGGCCGCAGCGGTGGGCGGTGTGGATGGCGAGGCGGATCATCTCCTGAACGATCGGATGACGTTCATCGAACAGGTCGGCGACAAGGGAGGAATCACGGTCGATGCCGAGAGTGAGCTGGGTGAGATCGTTGGTGCCGATCGAAAACCCGTCGAAATGCCGCGAGAAGGCCTCGGCGCCGATCACGTTGCTGGGCAGCTCGCACATCACGTACACCTTGAGATCGTCCTCCCCACGCACCAGTCCGTGGCGGGCCATCTCCTCGAGCACCCGCTCCCCCTCCTCCGGGGTGCGGCAGAAGGGCACCATCGGGATGGTGTTGCGCAGGCCCATCTGGCGGCGAACCCTCAGCAGGGCCTGGCATTCCAGACCGAAGGCCGGCCGGAATTCCGCTGAGGTGTAGCGGGCCGCTCCCCTCCAGCCGATCATGGGATTGGCTTCGATGGGCTCGAAGGCCCGTCCACCGAGCAGCCGGGCGTACTCATTGCTCTTGAAGTCGGAGAAGCGCAGCACCACCGGCCTGGGATGGAAGGCCGCCGCGATCCGAGCCATCCCCTGGGCGAGCCGGTCCACGTAGTACTCGGTGGGGTCGTCGTAGCCGGCGGTGAGGCTGGCGATGGCCTCGCGCTCGGCCGGATCGCTCACACGCCCGGGTTGGAGCAGGGCCATCGGGTGCACCCGGATGTGGTTGGCGATGATGAACTCCAACCGGGCCAGACCGACGCCATCACAGGGGATGGCCGCGAAGCGGAAGGCCTTCTCCGGGTTCCCCACGTTCATCAGGATGCGGGTGCGCGTGGGTGGCAGGTGCTCCAGCTTCTGCTCCTCCTTCTCGTAACGAAGCAGTCCGCGGTAAACCATGCCGTCTTCCCCTTCGGCGCAGCTGATCGTGATCGCTTCGCCGTCCTGGATGCGTTCCGTGGCGTCACCGCAGCCCACCACGGCAGTGATGCCCATCTCCCGGGCGATGATCGCCGCGTGGCAGGTGCGTCCGCCCTGGTTGGTGATCACCCCCCGGGCCTTCTTGAGGATCGGTTCCCAGTCGGGATCGGTGCGCTCGGTCACCAGCAGATCACCCACTTCGAAGCGATCGATGCCACTGGGATTGAGGATCACCCGGGCGCGACCGCTGCTGATCGAGGCGCCGATGGCGCGTCCGTGGGTGATCAGCTCCGCGTCATGGGGCTTGAGCGACCAGCGGCAGAGCACCGAGTCCGATCGTCTGGATTCGACCGTTTCGGGACGGGCCTGAAGAATGAACAGCTCGCCGCTCTCGCCGTCGCGGGCCCACTCGATGTCCATCGGTGTGGCCGTGCCGTGGCGGGCGCTGTAGTGATCCTCGATCAGGCAGGCCCAGCGGCCCAGGGTCAGGGCCTCGTCATCGCTGATGGCATAACGGCCGCGCTCCGGGAGCGGCACGGGTTCGTTGCGCACCGTGCCACCCTCGTCGTACACCATCCGGATCGCCTTGCTGCCCAGGCGCTTGCTCACGATCGCGGCATAGCCCTCCCGCAGGGTGGGCTTGAACAGCAGGATTTCATCGGGATTCACCGCGCCCTGAACCACGTTCTCGCCCAGGCCGTAGGCCGCATTGAGCAGCACGGCGTTGCGGAAGCCTGTTTCGGTATCGATGGTGAACATCACACCGGCAGCGCCCAGATCGGAACGCACCATGCGCTGCACACCGATGGAGAGGGCCACTTCCAGGTGATCGAAGCCGTTGATCTGGCGGTAGGAGATGGCCCGATCGGTGAACAGGGAGCTGTAGCAGCGCAGGCAGGCGGCCAGCAGATCCTGCTCTCCGCGCACGTTCAGGAAAGTCTCCTGCTGGCCGGCGAAGCTGGCATCCGGGAGATCCTCCGCCGTGGCACTGGAGCGAACCGCCACCGGGCCGGCTCCCAGCTCGCGATAGGCCGCAGCCACGGCATCGGCGAGCTCGGGCGGCAGGGAAGCCCCAAGGATGAGCTCCCGCGCCCGCTGACCGGCCTGCTGAAGGGCCGTGAGATCGCCGCTGTCCAGATCGCCCAGGATCGCCCTCAGAGGACTCTCCAGCCCATTGCATGCCAGGAACAGGCGGTAAGCGGTGGCGGTGGTGGCGAAGCCGCCGGGCACCCTCACTCCCTGGCTGGTCAGCTCCCGGATCATTTCCCCCAGAGACGCGTTCTTGCCGCCCACCTCGGCGATGGCGCCGATGCCCACCTCTTCGAAATTCCGCAGCAGGGGTGCGTCGCTCCTGGTGATGGCGGGCTGGGTTGAGCTGGGGCCCATGGCGATCGACTCGGGCAGAGGCCCAGGCTAGGAACGGATGGCGGCCGGGTCTGCCTTCAGCGGCGTCAGCCGCAGTTCACCGGCCGGAGGAGTGCCGGGTGCGAGGTCCAGGCGGCTGGCGGCCCCGCGCAGAGCCACCGGCTTGCCGGCCCGCCGGGCTTTGAGGGCATCGCAGAGATCAAGAGGTGTGGCCTTGGGATCGAGCCAGTCGAGCGACCAGGTTCTCGAGGTCTGTCCGGCAAGAGAGGAGACGGCCACCAGCTGGCCCGTGTCGAAGCCGGCAGCCTCCACCAGCCCCGGCGCATAGCCATGGCGTTGCTTGAAGGCCAGCTCGAAACGATCCCAACCCGGACCGCGGCTGACGGAGTCGACCCCCAGCTGGGCCAGCGGCAACGGCTCCCGCACGGGAAACGGCCAGACCAGCGTGAGGTTGTCGGGAAGGTCGAGTTCGGCCACCGCCCGGGCCAGGGGGCTCCCCGGGGTCGTCATCACCACCAGGGAGGTGGGTGTGTACCAGCCCACGTCATCGCGCAGCTGATCCATCACCTTGGTATCGGGCTCCACGAGCGCCTGGGGATCGTTGGTGGGACCCACGGTCCAGCCGCCGTTGCCTTCGATCGTCTCCACGAAGCGATCGGCCAGAGCCGCCTGCTCCGCTCCGCCGTCGTGGATGACCATCACCTTGCCCTTGTTGTCCTCCAGCAGGCCCTTCGCCAGCCGATCGGCCTCCAGACTCCGTGACGGCAGCACCGGCCAGATCCTGTCGGCGCCCACCTGGCTGGGCAGGCGACGCAGGGAGTAGCCCCGCTGCAACGGCAGCAGCACGTTCACTCCCCGGCTCTGGGCGATCCGTCCGAACGGCAGCAGATTGACCGCCGGCGGGGCGATCAACAGCTCCGGCATCGGAACGCCGAGCAACAGAGCCTCAGGATCCTGTTCCTGGGGAAGCCAGCCCAGGCCATGGCCCGGGGGGCGCAGCCCGCAGGCCCTGGTTTCCTCCATGGCCAGTCCGTAGCCGCGGCGCAGACCATCTCCCACCCCCGCCAGCAACCCCTCACTGGGAAGCAGCATCAGCACCTCCTGGGGGAAGGGGGTGCTGGCCGCCAGGCTCTGAACCCCCAGCAGCACCGCCGCCAGCCCGACTCCGACACTCCAGAGAGGCAGGCGCGATCCATGCTCCTGGGCGGGAGGTGGTCCGCTTCCCAGTCCGCCAGTGGTCATGGCCTGTACCGTCCAGCCCAGCGAGATTACGTGCAGCTCCGTCCCTAGGTTTGGTCTTCTGCTCGAGGGACGCATGCCGGGCCCCATCGCTCAACTGCCGGCTCCACGGCCAGCGTCCCCTGCGGGATGTTCACGCCGCCGTCGCCTGATTGCCCTGCTGGCCGGCTGCGCCGGGCTGGTGGGCCTGCTGCAGCCTCCGTCAGCGCTGGCGATTCCGGAGCAGGAGGCCATGAAGAAACTGGCTGTCATCCCGGTCTTCGTGCTGACCGATGCCAAGGGAATCCCCCTGCCCCTGCAACGGGAGAAGGCCCTGGTGCTCCCTCTCTACCTTGATCGGGGCAAGGCCGATCAGGAACTGGCCGCCTTTGTCAAGGCCAACCCCACGATCAAGGCCGGGGTGCTGCCCATGCCCATGAACGTGGCCCTGGAGCGGGTGCAGGAGCTCAACAAGTCGTTGAAGGACCGCAAACTGCTCTCACCGGTGATTCCAGCACCATCCGATCTGAGCCAGGCGCGCAGCCTGCTCGGTAAGCAGGGCCTCGATCAGAAGACGATCCAGGAGGGCCTCTCCGTGCCGGTGTTTTTCACCAAGCCGCTGATCACCGTCAAGACGCCCCAGGGGGAGCGTGGTCTCTTTTTCTTCGACTACGCCTCGTTGCAGAAGGCGATGGCCAGCATTCCCGACCGCAACAAACTCACCGTTCAGGCCGCTGATCTCAGCGCCGTGATGGATCAGATCGTGAAGCAGCCGAAGGACACCTACGCCTTCTACCCAACACCGGAGTACTTCCGGTTGGTGGAGCAGCAGTCCAGAACCAGGGGGGCCCGCTCGGCCGGTTCTTCCGCACCGGCGGCCCCACGCCGCTGAACACGATCCGGAGTGGCGGCGGCTGAACGTCTGCCCTAGCGAGGCGAGCTGTCCTCCGGTTCGGCCTCGGGCTTCCCCTCCGGCAGCAGCTGGGTCAGAAGCCCTCCTGCAAGGAGCACAGCAGCGATGCCCAGCGCCAGGGGGCGATTGGTCTGCAGGCCGTCATCAGTCCAGAGTGCGGCGCTGAGGAAGGCACCCCCAAGCAACAGGGTCGGCACCAGCACGATTCCCTTGGCGGTGCGGTTCAGGCTCATGAGTCCTCGGTGTCGCCCTCCTCGGACGGACAACCCTGGGGGCGGATCAGTGACGGCAAGGACTCGGCCAGGCCAGCGCTGATCAGGCCTGATCCCAGGTCATCACCCCCCTTCAGCACCTGGACACGGGCGAGCAGAACCCCATCAGCGGAACCCAGGGGACGCAGATTCACCCGTGTGCGGCGTGGCAAGTGCTGGCGCAGCCAGTCTTCCGCGTCTCCTGAATGCTCAGGGGTCACGCTGATGCAGCCCAGCTGGACGGGATAGCTGCGGTTCTGATCTCCCACCTGGAGCAGCACGCCCGTCCGCACCTGCAGCACCTCCGCGGCGCCAGCGGGCAGGGCGAGGAAGGGATCGAGCAGCAGGGCCACCGCCAGGATCAGGGACAGAAGCAGAGGAAGGGGGCTCAGAGCTTGGCGCCGCAGCTGGGACAGAAGAGATGGGCGCTTTCGGTGCTGAAGCCGCACGAGCCGCACTGGCGGGTGGTGTCGATCGCCAGCTCCGGATGGCTGGGAAGACCCACCATCTGAGCGTTGCTGGCACCTGGAGGAACCATCGGATAGCAGTTCTCGTTGCGGCGCACACGCACATCGATCAGAGCGGGTCCTGGATGGGCCAGGGCCTCTGCCAGCTGCTCGCGGAAGCTGGACCGCTCGCTGATTCCCACACCCTTCACGCCGAAGGCTTCGGCCAGCCGTGGAAAATCAGGCATGCCACGGGTCATCTCCGAGGCGGAGTAACGCTCGCCGTAGAAACTCTCCTGCCATTGCCTCACCATCCCCTGCCAGCCGTTGTTGAGGATGACCACTTTCACGGGCAGGTCGTACTGGGAGAGGGTGCCCAGTTCCTGGATGTTCATCAGGATGCTGGCGTCGCCGGCCACACAGATCACCTGGTCGTCAGGAAAGGCCACCTGGACGCCCATGGCTGCCGGTAATCCGAAGCCCATGGTGCCCAGGCCGCTGCTGCTGATCCAGTGACGTGGGGGGTTGTTCAGGTACTGGGCGGCCCACATCTGATGCTGTCCCACATCGGTGGTGACGAAGGCGTCGGGAGCCAGGTCGCGCAGGGCCAGGACCACCTCCTGGGGGGCGATGGCCCCCTCCGGAGTGGGGATCACCAGCGGGTAATGACGCTTCCAGCGGCTGATGCGCTCCAGCCAGGGAACGGTGCGGCCGTTGTCGCTCTCCCCGACCGAGGCCTCCAGCAGGGCCTCCAGGGCCAGGCGCACATCGGAGACGATCGGCACCTCAGGCAGTCGGTTCTTGCCCACCTCAGCCGCATCGATGTCGATGTGGATCACCTGGGCGCGGGGGGCGAAGCTGTCGAGCCGCCCGGTGACCCGGTCGTCGAAGCGGGCACCGGCGGCGATCAGCAGATCGCATTCGGTGACGGCGAAGTTCGCGTAAGCGGTGCCGTGCATCCCCAGCATGCCCACGGCCAGCGGATGGCGCTCATCGAAGGCACCCTTGCCCATCAGGGTGGTGGTGACCGGCAGCTGGAAGCGCTCGGCCAGGGCGATCAGGGAGGTGTGGGCGCCGGAGCTGATGGCGCCGCCACCCACGTACAGCAGCGGGCGGCGGGCCTGGCGGATCAGCTCGATCCCCTGGGCGATCCGCTCAGGGGCGGGGCCAGCGGGCAGCTGATAGCCCGCGGGAATGGCCCTGCCCGGTTCCACGGGGGTGTAGTCGAACTCTTCGAGCCCCACATCCTTGGGGACATCGATCAGGACCGGACCGGGGCGGCCCGTGGAGGCGATGAGAAAGGCCTCGGCCACGATCCGGCCGATGTCAGCGGGATCGCGCACCACCCAGGAGTGCTTCACGATCGGCAGGGTGATGCCGAAGATGTCGGTTTCCTGGAAGGCGTCCGTGCCGATGGCGGCCCGGGGCACCTGGCCGGTGATCACCACCATCGGCACGGAGTCCATCTGGGCCGTGGCGATGCCGGTGACCAGGTTGGTGGCGCCGGGTCCGGAGGTGCCGAAGCAGACGCCGACCCGTCCGGTGGCCCTGGCATAGGCGTCAGCTGCGTGGGTGCCCCCCTGTTCGTGCCGGACCAGCACATGCTTCAGCCAGCCACGGCTCTCAGCCTTGTGCAGAGCGTCGTAGATGGGCAGGATCGCACCGCCGGGGTAGCCGAACACATCGGTGACGCCGTGACGATGGAGGGCATCCATCAGGGCGTCAGCACCGCTCAGACGTCCAGGAACGACAGGGGCAGCAGCCTCAGCGGGAGCCCGGACGTCATCGCCGGTAACGGGCCCTGCCGAGTGGGCTGCGGGGCTGACGGTTGTCGAGGTCGTTGTCGAGGTCAAGGTGGTCACGGTCACGGTGGCGGGCAACACACGTAACGAAGACCATCAGCGTAGGAGCTCACTTCCGACCTTGGGAGAACTGTTGCGGGGACTGTGGCTGCAACCGCCGGCCACGCACCATCGCCCGGAGAATCAGCCCCGGATCGAGCCAGGTCCCCCGGTAGCGGATTCCCCAGTGGAGGTGGGGGCCCGTGGTGCGTCCGCTCATCCCCACATGGGCGATCAGCTGGCTGGCCCGCACCTGCTGGCCCCGGCGCAGCAGCACCGGGCCACTGGCGTAGGTGTCGCCAAGGACCGTTCCGCCGAGGTGGCAGTACATGTGCTCGTACTCGCCAGAGCGGATCACCACCCCCACACCGCAGCCGCTGTCATGGAAGACGTCGGCCACGGTGCCGCCCCACCAGTTGCGGATCGGCGTACCGAGCGGTGCGGCGATGTCGAGGCCGGAATGCATCTCCCGGCCGCCGCCCGGACCGGTGCGGCGTCCGAAATGACTGGTGTAGCCAGCGAAGTGGACGATGGGGAACACTCCCCGCGCCCAGCGCAGATCCGATCGGGCCGGCTGGGGAAACAGACCCAGGTCAGCGGCCAGGCCGAGCTGCAGACCCACCAGGCCGGCCAGGAGTCCGCGAGGTCTAGAGGAGGCCGATGGCATGGAGCGGACCCCGACCACTCAGCAGCTCCAGCAGAAAAGCCGAGAAGCCGAGCATGGCCAGGCGTCCGTTCCAGACCTCGGAGCTGTTGTTCCACCCCCAGGCCCATTTGTCCTGGGGGTAGAGCTTCACCTGGGTGGGCAGGGAGGCGGCCTGATCCAGGTTCACTTCCGGGCCGGCCTGGGCCAGTTGCACCAGATCAGCCAGACCCTTGATGAAGGTGGGATAGGTGTCGAGAGCGGGCACACGCACGAAGTTGCTGATCCCGGCTTCCGTGGCGATCTCCCGGTATTCGATGTCGATTTCCTCGAGGGTCTCGATGTGTTCGCTCACGAAGCTGATCGGCACCACCACCAACTCCTTGACTCCTTCCTCCCCAAGCCGCACGAGGGCTTCGTCGGTGTAGGGCTTGAGCCATTCCACCGGACCCACCCGGCTCTGATAGGCCAGGGTGGAGGGATTGGGATGGCCGAGCAGCTCGTCCAGCTTGGCCATCACCAGCCTGGAGCAGGCTTCGATCTCCTGCTGATAGGGATCACCGGCTTCCTCCACGTAGCTCCTGGGCACGCCGTGGGCGCTGAAGAACACGTGGGCTGTGGCGGGATCGTGGCAGCTGCGCACGCCAGCGGCGATGAGTTCGGCCATCGCCAGCACGTAGCCGGGATGGTCGTACCAGCTGCGGATGCAGCGAATCGGCAGCTTGCTGAAGGCGGGATCGGCCTGGCGCAGGCGCTGGAGTTCGCGAAAGCTCGAGCCGCTGGTGCTGATGGAGAAATGGGGATAGAGCGGAAGCACCACCACTTCATCCACCGAATCGGCCTTGATGTCGCCCACAGCCGATTCCGTGAACGGATGCCAGTAGCGCATCGCCACGTAGGTGGTGGCCTGGACCCCGCGCTGGCGCAGCTCACTCTGGAGCTCGCGGGCCTGCTGCTCGGTGATGCGCCGCAGGGGGGAGCCGCCGCCGATGGCTCGGTACGCCTCCTTGGACTTGCTGCTGCGCAGGGTGCTGATCAGCCAGGCCAGGGGCTTCTGCAGCAGAGGTGTGGGCAGCCGGATGATCTCCGGATCCGAGAACAGGTTGTACAGAAAGGGGCCGACATCTTCGATGCGCTCAGGCCCGCCGAGGTTCAGCAGCAAGACGCCGACCCTGGCCATACCTGAAGTGGTCCATCGAATGGCTCAGAGCGTAACCCTGCTGGAGCCCGCTGGCGGTGGCGAGCACTGATCGATATCCTCGGCGCGCCCATCGCCGCACCCTGATCTGACCGTTGCCCTGAGCGCGTCCCTTGCCGCGATCGATGCGGCACTGAGCCAGGAGAATGCCCGTCTGGCGGCCAGCGGCCTGGCCCTGCGGCTGGAGCGGCGGGGAGGGCGGCTGGCCCTGCGCGGGCCCCTGCCCTGCCCACGGGGAGGCCCCCCGAGGGTGCAGCGCCTGAGCCTGGGCCTGGAGGCCAGCCCCAGTGGTCTCAACCAGGCCCGGCGGGACCTGAAACGGGTGAGCCAGGCCCTGCGCCAGCAACGGTTCGACTGGGGCGACTGGGGCCGACCCAGCGCAGCGGCTTCGGCGCTGGAAAGGCTCGAGGATTTCGAGAAGGCCTTCTTCAGCGATCCGCGCCGGCGTCGCAATCCCGCCGGCAGCCGCACCACCTGGAGCGCCGCCTATCAGCCGTACCTGCGCCGGCTGCGCGCCCGCCTGGAGCAGGGGGAGCCCCTGGTCAGCGAGCTGCTGGTCCAGGTCCTGGAGGCCTATCCCCCCGCCAGCCGCAGCCGTCAGCAGTGCGGTACCGCCCTGGCGTCGCTGGCCCGGCAGCTGGAGCTGCCCCTTCCCGCCGACTGGCGTGAGCGGGCCGCCGGCTATGGCCTGCACCAGGCCCAGTACCGACGGCTGCCCAGCGATGCCCAGCTGCTGGAGTGGGTGGAGCGCATTCCCAACCCCCGTTGGCGCCTGGTGTATGGCCTGATGGCCACCTACGGCCTGCGCAACCATGAGGTGTTCTTCGCGGATCTCTCCGCCCTGGCCCCAGGAGGTGACCGGGTGATCCGGGTGCTGCCCACCACCAAGACCGGGGAGCACCAGGTCTGGCCCTTCCAGCCCGACTGGGTGGACCGGTTCGATCTGGCCCCTCTGGGCGAGGGCGGCGACCGCCTCCCCGCTGTCTGCACCGACCTCCGGCGCACCACCCTGCAGCAGGTGGGCCGCCGGGTGTCCGAGCAGTTCCGCCGTTACGAGCTGCCCTGCACCCCCTACGACCTGCGCCACGCCTGGGCCGTGCGCACGATCCACATCGGCCTGCCCGACACGGTGGCCGCGCGGATGATGGGCCACTCGGTGGCGATCCACACCCGCACCTACCACCACTGGATCACCCGCCGGGATCAGCAGCAGGCCGTCGATGCGGCCCTGGCCCGCCAGCGGCCGACCCTCTGAGGCCACCAGCGCGCCAGAGTGCCCAGCGGTTGCCGAAGTCAGCGTCCATGTCCGACTCTCCAGCGACCGACCCGCTCGATCAGGTGGCGGCTGAGCTGGGGCCTGGCGGGGATCTCGCCCCCGAGCGCGATGTCGAGGCTTACCGCCGCCGCATGCAGCGGCGGCGGGAGGTGCAGCAGCAGCGGGTGGGGGAACGCAGCCTTGAAAAGGGGCTGGTGCTGGTGTTCACGGGAGATGGCAAGGGCAAGACCACGGCCGCCCTGGGACTGGTGCTGCGCACCCTGGGCCATGGCGAGGGTGTGGCGGTGGTGCAGTTCATCAAGGGCGGCTGGCAGCCGGGTGAGGCCCGGGCCCTGCAGCTCTTCGGTGACGACCTGGCCTGGCATGCCCTCGGCGAGGGCTTCACCTGGGAGACCCAGGACCGGGAGCGGGACCGGCAGCTGGTGCAGGAGGCCTGGCAGCGCTCTCTGGCCTATCTCGCCGATCCCGCCCGCAAGCTGGTGGTGCTCGATGAGGTCAATGTGGCCCTCAAGCTGGGGTATCTCGAGCTGGATCAGGTGCTTGAGGGTCTCGATCGCCGGCCGGAGCTCAGCCACGTGGCCCTCACGGGCCGGGGAGCTCCCCAGGGCCTGATCGATCGCGCCGATCTCGTGACCGAGATGAAGCTGGTGCGCCATCCCTTCCGCGAACAGGGGGTGAAAGCCCAGGCCGGCATCGAGTTCTGACCCTCGCGGTCGGCACGTCTGCATCTGCTGGAGCGCTTGCTACTCTGCCGCCGACTGTGTTCGCCGTGCGCGGAATTCCGATGGCTTACCAGCGTGTTCTGCTCAAACTCAGCGGTGAGGCGCTGATGGGAGAGCAGGGCTACGGCATCGATCCCGCCATTGTCCAGGCCATCGCGGCGGATGTGTCGGAGGTGGTCAACAACGGCAAGGAACTGGCCATCGTGGTGGGCGGAGGCAATATCTTCCGCGGTCTCAAGGGGTCCTCCGCCGGCATGGACCGGGCCACCGCCGACTACGTGGGGATGCTGGCCACCGTGATGAACGCCATCACGCTCCAGGACGCGCTGGAGCGGGTGGGGGTGCCCACACGGGTACAGACCGCCATCGCCATGCAGGAGATCGCCGAGCCCTACATCCGTCGCCGGGCCATTCGTCATCTCGAGAAGGGACGGGTGGTGGTGTTCGGCGCCGGCTGCGGCAACCCCTTCTTCACCACCGACACCACCGCCGCGTTGCGGGCCGCTGAAATCAACGCCGACGTCGTGCTCAAGGCCACCAAGGTGGACGGGGTGTATGACAAGGACCCGGCCCGCCACACCGACGCCATCCGCTACGACCAGCTCACCTTCCAGGACGTGCTCAGCGGCGAGCTGGCCGTCATGGACAGCACCGCCATCGCCCTCTGCAAGGACAACGCCATCCCGATCGTGGTCTTCGACCTGTTCGGGCCCGGCAACATCGGCCGCGCCATCGCCGGTGAGCCGATCGGCACCCGCATCGTTCCTGCCGGCTGACCCCGGACCCTTCCCCCCACCGCCCATGGATCTCGACGCCAGCATGCGCAAGTCGCTGGAAGCCACCCAGCGCACCTTCAACACCATCCGCACCGGCCGGGCCAATCCTTCCCTTCTCGACAAGATCACGATCGAGTACTACGGAACCGAAACCCCCCTGCGCTCGGTGGCCAGCCTCTCCACCCCCGACTCCCAGACGATCCAGATCCAGCCCTTCGACAGCGCAGCGATGGCCTCGATCGAGAAGGCCATTGCCATGAGTGATCTGGGACTCACCCCCAACAACGACGGCCGCCTGATCCGCATCAACATCCCCCCGCTGACGGCCGAGCGACGCAAGGAGTTCTGCAAACTCGCCGCCCGCTACGCCGAAGACGGCAAGGTGGCGCTGCGCAACATCCGCCGCGACGCAATCGACAAAGTCAAGAAGCAGGAAAAGGACGGGGAGCTCTCCGAAGATCAGAGCCGGGATGAGCAGGAGAAGGTGCAGAAGCTCACCGACCGCTACATCGCCGAGCTTGAGAAAAGCCTCGCGGAGAAGGAAGCCGACATCCTCAAGGTCTGAGCGTGGCCAGTGCTCCGGCCGGACCAGCCCTGGATGCTGATGTGATCGTGGTGGGTGCCGGTGCGGCAGGTGCTGCAGCGGCCTACCACCTGGCAGCCCGCGGCTGGCGGGTGAGGCTTCTGGAAGCAGGACGACTGCCCCGGGCGAAGCCCTGCGGCGGTGGCATGGCCGCTTCCGTCCAGGGACTCTTCCCGTTTGATCTCAGTCCGGCGGTCGATCGGGTGATCACCAGGGTGCGGTTCACCTGGTGTCTGGAGGATCCCGTGATCGCCGACCTGCCCGGGGAGGCCCCCTTCTGGATCGTCCGCCGCTCCCGGCTGGATCACTTTCTGGTGGAGCAGGCGGTGGGCTGCGGTGCCGATCTGCTCGAGGCCAGCGCCGTGGAGGAGATCACCCGGGAGGGGGATCACTGGCGCGTGCAGACGTCGGCGGGACGGCGGCTCAGCGCCAGGGCTGTGGTGATCGCCGACGGGGCTCACTCGGTCTTCGGCCAGCAGCTGGGGATCGGTTCGCCACAGCCCCGCTTCGCCTCGACCGTGTCGGTGGAGGTGGAGGGTGAGGTGCTGGAGCCCGACACGGCCCACTTCGAATTCGGCCTGGTGCGCCATGGTTTCAGCTGGGCCTTTCCCCGCCAGGGGGGCCTCAGCATCGGTGTGGGCAGCTTCATCGGCCGTGAGCCCCTCGAGGCCGAGGCCGTGCTGGGGCGCCTGCTGCCCAGCCTGGGCCTGCCACCCGACAGCGGCGAGCGGCGGGTGTCTCCTCTGCGGGTCTGGGACGGGCATCACCGGCTCCACCACGACGGCGGTGCCGTGGTGGTGGGAGATGCGGCCTCGCTGGTGGATCCCTTTCTGGCCGAGGGACTGCGCCCCGCCCTGCTCAGCGGCACCCGGGCCGCCGAGGCCCTCGACCGCTGGCTGGGCGGCGAGGCCAGGGCCCTGGAGGGCTACAGCGAGCGCATGCGCGCTGAATGGGGCCAGTCGATGGCCTGGGGACGACGCATCGCCCAGGTGTTCTACCGCCTGCCCCGTGTGGGGTATCAGCTGGGGGTGAAGCGACCCACAGCCCCGCGGCGCATCGCCCAGATCCTCTCGGGGGAGATGGGCTACGGCGACATCGCCCAGCGGGTGATCCGCCGCCTGATGTTCAACCGCTCGCCGAATTAACGCAGGCAGTCCTTGAGCTGACGCAGACGCTGATCGATGGAACAGAGCAGTTCGATGGCGAACATCGGCGATTCCTGGACGGCGAAGAGAAACTTCTCCCGGTTCATCACCAGGATCCGGCAGGGGGTGATGGCCCTGGCATTGCCGAAACGGCGGTGATCCGGGGTGACCAGGGCGCCGGCACCGAAGACATCCCCTTCCCTGATCTCCTCGTGGCCGGCGTCACCGTTCCAGCTGAGCAGGACGCTGCCCTGCAGCAGGCCGAACATGCAGTCGCCGGATTCTCCGGCCTTGAAGATCAATTCGCCCGGGGCGAACTCACGCACCTCACCCTGGGTGGCCAGGGCACGCAGGGTGTCGAGGGCATTCATGGTTCAGGCCAGGGGGGAGCGTCGAGTGTGGCTGATCAGGCACCGACGGCCGCGAGGGCCAGGGGAGCTCCGAGGCCGCCACGCACGTCCTCAGGCACCAGCCTGCCGTCGTGGTCGGTGTCGAGGGCATCGAAGACCGCGTCGCTGCCCAGCCACTCCTCGCGGGTGATGCAACCGTCGCCATCCATGTCGTTGAGCAGGAAGATCTCCTGGGCGGCGTGGGCGAAGGCGGCTTCCCCCTCCAGTTCAGCGAGGCGATGGGCCAGCTGCGCCTCGAGGGTTTCGATCGCCTTGCTGAAGCCGCGGATGCCCTCATCGAGCTTTTCGCTGGCCATGCGATCGGCCGCCATGGCGCTGACGTAGGCGCTGGCATCCAGGCTGAAGCGGGCCTCGGTGGCTGCCGGGCTGAGGGGATCGAGCTTGCGCGGCAGGGGAGCTTCGGTGGTCCGGAGCTGATCGAGGAGTTTCGGTGAAATCGTGAGCAGATCGCAGCCGGCCAGCTCGATGATCTCCTCGATGTTGCGGAAGCTCGCACCCATCACTTCCGTGCGGTAGCCGTGGGTTTTGTAGTAGTTGAAAATCTTGGTGACCGAGATCACACCGGGGTCTTCCGGACCGGGATAGTGCTCACGGCCCGTGTCCTGCTTGTACCAGTCGAGGATGCGACCCACGAAGGGTGAGATCAGGGTCACCCCCGCCTCGGCGCAGGCCACCGCCTGGGTGAAGCTGAACAGGAGGGTGAGATTGCAGTGGATGCCCTCCTTCTCCAGCGCTTCAGCGGCCTTGATGCCTTCCCAGGTGGAGGCGATCTTGATCAGCACCCGCTCCTTGCTGATCCCGACATGCTCATAGAGACCGATCAGCTTGCGGGCCTTCTCGATGGTGGCCTCAGTGTCGTAACTGAGCCTGGCATCCACCTCTGTGGACACCCGTCCTGGGACGATCTGGAGAATCTCCTTGCCGAAGGTGACGCAGATCTCATCGAGAGCTTCCAGCACCACCGCTTCGGCAGGGGCAGCGGCGCCGATCACCGTTCTGGAGGCCCGCAGGGATTCATCGATCAGCCGCTGATACAGCGGAATCTGGGCCGCCGCCAGGATCAGGGACGGGTTGGTGGTGGCATCGCGGGGAGTGAACTGCTTGATCGCTTCCAGTTCACCGGTGTCGGCGACGACCACCGTCATGGCAGCGAGTTGTTCGAGCAGGTTGGGCATGTCCCCAAACGTTGACGTCTGGATGGAGGCTAGCCAGGCACGGCTGGGCCCAACCGGAGCGTCCTCAACCCCGCACCGTTGGCTGAGCGGCGGGATTGGTGCCGCTGCTGGGTGGAACTTTCTCGAGCACCAGCAGGGCTTCGATGATCTCCTTGGCCACCGGTACCGCCACCGTGGAGCCGTAGGCATTGCCCCCCTGGGGTTCATCCACCACCACGAGCACCACATAGCGGGGATCGTCGATCGGCAGGTGGGCCACGAAGCTGGTGATCCGGGCTCCCGGGATGTAAACCCCGTTGAGTGCCTTCTGGGCGGTGCCGGTCTTGCCACCGATGCGGTAACCAGGAACCTGAACGCCCTTGCCACTGCCTTTCTCCACGACCGTTTCCAGCCAGGCCATCACCTGCCTGGTGACGGCGGGTTGCATCAGCTGCAGGCCGCTGGGGGGAGGGGCCGGGGCCAGGCTGTCACCGGAGCGCAGGCCGCGGGTGATGTGGGGGCTCACCAGACGGCCACCGTTGGCGAGCATGGCGTGCAACTGCAGCAGCTTCAGCGGCGTCAGTGAGAACCCCTGACCGAAGGCGGCCGTCGCCGGTTCGATCGGCTGGGTGGTGAACTGCTCGCGGGTCTTGAGCTCTCCGGCCACGGCCCCTGGCAGATCGGTGTCCAGAATGGTGTCGATGCCGATCCGGCGCATCCACTCCCAGTAGATGGAGGGCTTGAGACGGCGCATGGCCTGCACCATGCCCACGTTGCTCGAGACCTGAAGAACGGTGGCGAAATCCAGAATGCCGTTGGCGCGGCGGTCGTGGTTGAAGATCGGCCAGCCTCCGATCGTGAGCTGACCGACGTCGTTGACGGTGCCGTTGGGCTGGATGGCCTTCTCCTGAAGGGCGATCGCCAGATTGATCGGCTTGAAGGTGGAGCCAGGTTCGTAGAGGTCCTGCACCGACCATTCCCGGAACAGACCCGGGGAAAACTTCCAGAACCTGTTGGGCTCGTAGCTGGGGCTCGAGGTGAGCGCGAGCATCTCGCCGTTGCGCACATCCATCACCATGGCGGAACCCCGCTTGGCCTTCCACTGCTTCAGCTGTCTGGCGAGCGCCTGCTGGGCCACCTGCTGAAGGCGGGAATCCAGGGTGAGCTGCAGCCGCAGATCATCGGTGTAGAGAACGCCGGCCTGGAGACCGTCGGGCAGAGGGGTGCCATCGGCGCCGCGGCGCATCTGACGAGTGGTTTCCTGACGGCGCAGGTCCTTGTCACGGCTCTGCTCCAGACCGGCCTGGGCCACCCGCTCCAGGTTGAGGAAGCCGACCACGTTGGCGAACAGCTGACCCTGGGGATAGATCCTCTGGGGGTAGGGCTCGAGGTCAAGGCCACTGATGCCGAGCTCCCGCAGACGGCGGGCTGTTTCCGGATCGAGATCCGTGGCGAGCTTGACGCCGGTCTTGCGGCCATCGATCGTGCGCATCAGATCCGCTGAAGGCACCATCAGCACTTTGGCGAGTTTCTCGACCGTTTCCGCACTGCTGCGGATCAGGTTGGGGTCGTCTCCGGGAAAGTTGAAGTAGCGGGGATGGGCCCAAAGGGTGAAGCGTTCCTCATCCAGGGCCACCAGCCGGCCCTTGCGGTCAACGATCGGCCGTCGCTTGCCGATCGGTTTCGTCTTCTGGGTCTGGATCGCCCGGGCCCGCTGCTGCAGCCGGTCACCCTCCTTGACCTGCAGCCAGGCCAGACGTCCGGCCAGGCCCAGCATGGCCAGGCAGAGCGTGAGATACACGGTGAGCAGGCGGCCGGCCGGCACCGGCTGCAGCTGGATCACCCGGCGTCTGCTGCTGTGGGTGTTGTCCGCCTGCGGTGAACCGCGCCCCCCTCCATGGAGGGGGATGGGGGGGGACCCAGTGGCGGAGCGTCGGACCACCCTCAATACCCAGCGCGAACGATCCGGGGGTCGAGGCTGATCCGGCTCAGCTCCCCACCGAGCGTGCGGGGGTCGAGCGCCTGGAGGCTGAACGGCCTGCTCTGGGGTTGGCTGGCCGTGGGATTGGACAGGCCCTGAGGAGCCCCGGCGCTGGGGGAAGGCAGATGGATCAGGCGCTGGAGGCTGGTGGGCACCAGCAGGCCGGGACGGCGAGCCATCGCCAGGTGGTGCTGCTCAAGCACCGCGGTGGATTCCTGAAGCCGGTGCTCCAGCACCTGGGTCGACTCCAGCAGCTCAAAGCTGCGGGTCCACTGACCCTGCCAGTGCAGGGTGAGAGCGGTGAGACCCACCATCGAGAGGCCGAGAGCCACAAGCAGGCCATCGGAGGCCCTGTGCAGACCGGCCAGCCAGGGGGCCTGGCGAACCACGCGCCGGGCGGAGAAGGAGCCCTGGATCAGTTCCAGGGAACGGCGCCTGAAGAAGGGCTGGGGCGACGGAACGGCGACCACCGGAACCTGACGAATCTCCGCAAGTGAACCATGGGGCGCAAGGGGCAGCAAGGCGACGATCAGCGTGCCAACAAGAGCAGGTTGGTGAAGGTGAGTCCGTTCCAGAGAGCGTGGAGCCCCACGCAGGTGCTCAGGCGGCCACTGCTCAGACGCAGCCAGCCCAGACCCAGGCCAAGGGTGAACAGGGGGGGGAATTCGCCGAGGCTGAGATGAGCGATGCCGAAGACTGCGCTGCTGATCAGCACCGCGGGCAGGGGCCCGATCTCCCGACCCACCACCGGCAGCAGAACGCCACGGAAGATGGTTTCCTCGAACAGCGGGGCCAGCACGATGGCCGTGAAGGCGAAACAGGCCAGGGTCAGGCCGTTGCCGCTGCGCAGCACCAGCTCCAGCAGTGGATTGCTCCCGCCGACGTCAATCCAGAAGTGCTGCTGCAGCCAGCCCACCAGGGACACCAGGGGCAGCACGATCAGCAGGTACTTCACCGACTTGCGCAGGGCTGAACCCAGCGGACGCCAGCGGAACTGAAGCCAGCCGCTCTCCGGGGCCTCACCACCCGACCGCAGCAGAATGACGAGCATCAGCAGCGGGGCGGCCATCAGCCCGAGGTACATGGTGAGCACCGTGAGGCCATCGGCGAGCGGAGGCTTGATCGCCAGTGCCGAGAGCGTGGCCTGCAGCAGGGGACCCAGCAGCACCGGCGTGAGCACTTCCCCCAGCAGCACGAAGCCTCCCGCGATCAGAAGCACCACATCGATCACCCCCAGATCGGGGCCCACCAGGGCAGGCAGCGGAGCCTGCTTGCCACGCCAGCGCAGCCAGCCTTCCCTCAGCAGCAGCGCCAGTCCGGCCAGCAGGGCCACGGCCGGCAGCAGGTTGATGCCCAGCAGCTGCAGCAGGGCCCGTCGCTCGGCGGCCGGCTCGGAGCACTCGCTGGCCATGTCGCCCAGCACTTCGCAGCTGAGACGCCGCACCAGCGGGTCCTGGAGCATGCCCACCGCCTCGACGGGTCTGCTGCCCCCCTGGGGCAGCAGGAGCAGCTGCTCGATCAGGGGCCGGTCCTCGTTGGCGACAAGCCGTTGCAGTTGAAGCAGCAACGGCCGTGCGGCGTCCGGTTGCCCCTGGCGCAGCTGCAGCAGCGCCCGCTCCAGCAGGCTGATCCTGGCCTCGCGTTCACCGCCGGCCTGGGCGGTTCCCGGGGCCGTGGTGCTGTCGCCGCTCTCCTCCGCCTGCAGGTCCAGCTCCGCCAGCAGGAGAGCTCCAGGGTCCACACCCACCAGCAGCGGCCGCAGCGATGGCGGAACCGCAGGGTCGGCCAGCACACTCAGTTCCAGTTGCCGCCGGGAGAGGTCGTCACCCACCGACGGGCGATCCAGACTCTCCAGCAGCCCGTTGAGCCAGAGCAGCAGGCTCAGCACCAGGCTGGCCATGGCCAGCCCCACTTTCAGGGACCCGGCCCGTCCTCGCCCTCCTGTTGCCACCCGAGCTCCTCGCAATCGAGCGATTCTCCCCCGAGCCCGACGGGATCCCTCCCATACGATGACGGCGCTTCCAGCTCCAGACCCCGTGCCCCTTCGGCTCCTGCTCGTCCGCCACGGACTCAGCAGCTTCAACACCGAGCGCCGCATCCAGGGCCGGGATGATCTCTCCTCCCTCACCGACGACGGCCTCAGCCAGGCCCGTCTCACCGGGGCGGCACTGGCTGACCTTCGTCTCGATGCCGTCTACAGCTCTCCCCTGAGCCGGGCCGCCGCAACCAGCACCGCGCTGCTGGAGGCCCAGGGCGGTGGGCTCAGCGCCGAGTTCGACGACGATCTGCTCGAGGTGGATCTGGGCCCCTGGTGCGGCCTGCTGGGCAGTGAGGTGAAGGAACGATGTCCCGAGGCCTACCGCCTCTGGAGGGAGGCTCCCGATCGGCTGGAGTTGGAACGCTCCGATGGCAGCCGCTTCCGGCCGATTCCGGAACTGATGGACCAGGCCCGCCGCTGGCTGGATCGCCTGGAGCGCCAGCATCTCGATCACGGCGATCAGGCGGGAGAGGATCTGACCACGGTGCTGGTGGTGGCCCACAGCGCCATCCTGCGCTGCCTGGTGCTGCAGCTGCTGGGGTTGCCCGCCAGCCGCTTTCAGGGACTTCGCCTGGAGAACGCCTCCCTCTCGGTGTTCAACCTGCAGCGTCAGACCGCCGGCGGCGTGCAGGTGCAGATCGAGTCCCTCAATGTCACCGCCCACCTCGGCAACGGACTGCCGCCGAAGGGGGCCGGGGCACGTCTGCTGCTGGTGCGTCACGGCGAGACCGACTGGAACCGCCAGGGTCGCTTCCAGGGGCAGATCGACATCCCCCTCAACGCCAATGGTCTGGCCCAGGCACACTCGGCGGCGGACTTCCTCAGCGAGGTGCCGATCCAGAAGGCCTTCACCAGCTCGATGGCCCGGCCCCGCCAGACCGCCGAAGCGATCCTCACGGCCCACCCCGGAGTGATGCTCAGCAGCCAGGAGGGCCTGGTGGAGATCGGTCATGGCCAGTGGGAGGGGCGCCTCGAGCAGGAGATTTCCCAGGAGTGGGGAGACCTGCTGCAGCAGTGGAAAGTCGCCCCCCACACCGTTCAGATGCCCGACGGTGAGACGCTCCAGCAGGTCTGGGATCGTTCCGTGGCCTGCTGGACGGCCCTCGCTGCAGGCCTGGAGGCTGAGGAGACCGCCCTGGTGGTCGCCCATGACGCCGTCAACAAGACGATCCTCTGTGCCCTGCTGGGCCTCACCCCGGCTGACATCTGGATGGTGAAGCAGGGCAACGGTGGCGTGAGTGTGATCGACTGGCCGCCACCGGGCCGTGCGGGCGCAGCCCTGCCGGTGGTGACCTGTCTGAACCTCACCACCCATCTCGGGGGCGTCATCGACCGCACCGCCGCCGGCGCCCTCTGATGACGGCCCTGCTCCTGCGGGATGTCCAGCTGCTGCAGGGGCCCGACCAGCCTCTGACACGCAGCGATGTGCTTCTCGAGCAGGGCGTGATCAGCGCCTTTGGTGCCAGCGCCCGCGAGGGGGCGACACGGCTGGGCCTGCATCCGAGCCCCGCTGATGCCTGGCTGCTGGCGCCGGCCCTGGTGGATCCCCACAGCGTGCTGGAGGAGCCCGAGGACGGCCGTGCCGAAACCCTCGAAAGTCTGGTGCGCTCAGCCTCGGCGGCCGGGTACGGCACCGTGGCGCTGCTGCCGCGGGCCCGCATCTGGCGCGACCGGCCCGAATGCCTCCGCCTTGGGGTGGAGGCCCCCTTCCAGTTGCCGCTGTGGGGGGCATTCAGCCTCGGCGGCCGGGGGGAGGACCTCTCAGCCCACGCCGATCTGCTGGCCGCCGGTGCCCTCGGACTGGCGGAGGAGGGGGAGCTGCCCCCGCTGCCGCTGCTGGAGCGGGGGCTCAGCATCGGAGAATGCGCGGATTGTCCCGTGCTTCTGGCACCACGGAACGCCAGCCTGGATCACGGAGGATTCGTGCGCGAGGGGGTGGAGGCCCTGCGTGCCGGCTGGCCCCTGGACCCCCCCCTGAGCGAGACCATCCCCCTGCAGAACCTGCTGGCCCTTGCGGCCTCACTGCCCCAGGTGAACCTGCGCGTGGCCAATCTCTCGACCGCTGCAGGAGTGAAACTTCTGCGGGCGGCCGATCCGTCTCCGATGGCCACGGTCTGCTGGTGGCATCTGGTGGCTGACAGCGGCGGCCTCGATCCCGTGGCCGAGGGCTGGCGGCTGGTGCCCTCCCTGGGCACCCCCGGGGATCGCCGTGCCCTGGTGGACGCGCTGGCCGACGGGGTGATCAGTGCCGTGGCGGTGCACCACCAACCGCTCGATCCCGAGGAACAGCTGCTGCCCCTGGATCAGCGCCGGCCTGGTCTGGCGGGTCACCGCTACGTGTTGCCGCAGCTGTGGCACCACCTGGTCCGGGAGCAGGGCTGGAGCCCGGAAGCGCTCTGGCAAGCCCTCTGCTGGGGCCCGGCCCGGCTGCTGGATCTGGAGGAGCCCGTGCTCGAGTGCGGCTCGAGGCGCTGGATCCTCTTCGACCCCGACAGGGAGTGGATCCCCACGGCCGATGGCTATGCCTCCAGGGCGGCCAACCAGCCCCTGGGGGGCGAGGTGCTCAGGGGGCGGGTGCTGGCGACGGGGCTGCTTCCCCGGCTTTGGCTGGGGCCCCGCTGAGGGGGTCCGGAGCCCCGAGGGGACCCGTGCGATCCAGCGGCCAGAATCGGTAGAAGGCCCGGCCGATGATCTCCTTGCGGGGCAGGAAGGGTCCCCCCGGCCAGAAGCGTCCGTCCCAGCTGTTGGCTCGGTTGTCGCCGAGGGCCAGCACGGTCCCCGGGGGCACCACGGTGTCGAGGGTGCGGCAGGGTCCGATGCCCTGGCTGTCGATCGGGCAGAAATTCTCGACGTAGGGTTCGCTGATGGCCTTGCCGTTGATGCTCACCTGCCCGCGCGGGTTGACCACCACCCGGTCGCCGGGAATCGCGACCACCCGTTTGATGTAGGCGTCGCAAGCCGGCTCCTGGAGGCCGGGGATCGAGCCGATCAGGGGAAGGTTCACCAGCAGGCAGCCAAGCGGGCTGGAGCGCCGGTTGGCCTGCAGGGCGGGGTCGAAGTGGAAGGGGGAGTGAAACACGACGATTTCTCCCCGCCTGGGGGCACGGCTTCGAAAGCTGATCTTCTCCACCAGCAGCCGGTCCTGGATCTGCAGGCCGGGCAGCATCGAGCCCGACGGAATGAAGCGCGCCTCCAGCAGAAACTGCCTGATGCCGAGGGCCACCGCCAGGGTGAGCACCACGCTGCGCCAGAACGCCCAGGAACTCTCCGGGTCCTGGCCCGAGTGCTCCTGCGGCTGAGATCCCTTCTCCGGCTCGTGATCAGGTGTCCCTGCAGGTGTGGTCGGTGATGGGGAGTCCTCGGCGCTCAATGCACTCCTGCTGGAGCCGGCCACCTTAGGGCTCCGGAGCGGGACGGACCCCCTCTCTACCCTGAGTCGATCGACGCTGTTCTCCATGGTGCGGCCGCGCTGGCATCTGAGGTCCTCGGCAGGCAGCAACAGCCTCGGGCACCGCTGGGATCAGTTCGTGGCCCTCTGGGCGGCCTTGAATCTGCTCTGGGTCTGTTTCGACATCACCTACGTGCCGCTGCGCACGTTCTGGCTGCAGCGCAACCTCTATCCGCTCCCCTCGGCCCCGCTGGTGCTGCGGCTCAGCTTCCTGCCCGACATCACGCCTTACTACGACCCGGTGAAGGGGATCGAAGCCCACCGGGAGACGCAGGCCTACCTGGAAGCCTTCGATCAGATGGACCGTGCCCTGCTGGATGGGGGGGCGGCCGTCGACCTGCGTCGGCGTCAGGTGATCCTCACCGAGCGGATGATCGACGACAACCCCTTCCTGGCCTCGGGGGGCGCCGGCACGCTGGAGAAGATCAAGAATCGTCTGCGCGAGCGGGCTGACCAGGATTCGGCCAAACAGTCGGCCGGGCAGCTCCTGGGGGACGACTGGCTGCGGAGCCGGCCCTGGAGCGAGGAGCGCCTGTTCTGGCAGCAGCAGGTGCTGCCGCTGGTGGCCACCAACTACTGGCGCTCCATCGATGAGAACGGCCGTCCCACCGACAATTTCTGGCGCTTCGATCTGGTGCTGTTCCAGAGCGTCTTCCTGGCGGACATCCTGCTGCGGGCGGCACGGCTGCGTCGCCGCCTGCCCGGCCTGAGCTGGGGAGAGGCCCTGCTGCGGCGCTGGACCGATCTGCCCCTGCTGATGCCGTTCTGGCGCTGGCTGCGTCTGGTTCCTGTGGTCGAGAGGCTGCAGACCAGCGGGCTCGTGAACATGGAGCCCCTGCGGGCCGTGGTCAGCCGGGCCGTGGTGGCCCTGCTGGCGGTCGAGCTGTTCGAGGTGCTCGCCCTGCAGCTCATGGACGGGGCCCAGGGGTTGATCCGCTCCCCCCAGTGGCCCGAACGCATCCGCCGCCTGCGCAGTCATCAGACCGTTTCGATCAACGACGAGCGCGAACTGGTGGAACTGATGCGCATCTGGGGTCCCCTGCTGCTCAGCGATGTCGGGCCCCGCCTGGCACCCCAGCTCCAGGCCGTGCTGGCCCATGCCCTGCAGCAGACGCTTCAGTCGATGGTGGTGCCCCCGGGGCTGCGCCAGCTGCAACTGCTGATGCAGGTGGAGCAGCAGCTGACCCAGCAGCTCGCCTCCGGACTGGTGGACAGCATGATGGAGCTCTCGCGCGGGGCCGGTTCAAGGCTGCAGCGGCGCGACAACCGCCAGATCGATCTGCTGCGTGACTGTGTCGATCGCTTCTGGGATGAGCTGGCCCAGGCCCTCGAGCGTGGTCCGGTGCTGGAGCGCAGCCAGCAGCTCGTCTGCGCGCTGCTGGAGGAACTCAAGCTCACCTACCTGGCTCAGATCAACCGCACGGGGATCGATGCCCTGATCCGCGAGCTGGATCAGCTCACGGTGCCACCGGCGGCGACAGTTCAGGACCAGCCAATGGCAGCTGAGCCTTCAGAGCGTCCTTCCAGACCTCGGGATCAAAACCCGTGAGCGGCGCAACGCCTTCAGCCAGCAGCAGGGGGCGTCGGATCAGCTTGCCATCGGCGGCCAGGGCACTGATGGCCTCGTCGGCAGACATCGCCCTGACCCGGGCGGCACCGAGGGCGCGATAGCTGGCCCCACTGGAGTTGAACAGCCGTCGGGGATCAGCAAGGCGGGGCCAGACCTGCGCCAGCACCTCTCTGGAGGGGGGCGAGAGAGTGATGTCGATCACGTCCACTTCAACGCCCTCAGCCGCCAGCCACTTCAGAGCCCGGCGACAGGTGGAGCATTTCGGGTAGCTGTACAGCCGTGGGCGGCCTCCGCCGGAGGCCCCAGCCGGGGTCACTTCCGCCCGACGAGTGATTTCAGTGCGCCGACAAGGCTGTTGGAGCCCTTGCCCACGGCGGCATCCGGACGGGTGCGGATGGTCACATCGCCATTGACGCTGGTGCGGCAGCTGAGGCGGTAGTTGGCGGGGCGATCGGAGAGGTACACCTGCTCGACGTCGCTGCGGGGAGAGAGATTCTGGGCGCCCTCAACAACTTCGACGACACAGGTGCCGCACTGGCCAAGGCCGCCGCAATTGTTGAAGTTGTTCAGGCCCTTGTAGGGGTTGATGCCCGCATCAAGTGCAGCCTGACGCAGGTTGGCCCCCTCGATGCAACCAACCTTCTGGTCTTCATTGACGAAGCGGATGGTGGGCACGGATCGCAGCGGCTACTGGCGCGAACCAACTTACCGTCCAGCGGGCCTTCGGACAGCCGCCTTGAAATGGTTGTTGGTCGGGGCGCGCGCCGCCGCTGCCTACGATCCAGGGGAGCACGCACAGGGCCATGGCTGCAGCGATCAGCGGCGAATCCTCCGGGTATGACCTGGTGGTGCAGGGCCTGATCCCTGGCTACGCCAGCCTGGCCAGGCTCGGAGTGGCTCTGCTGGCGGCCTCACCCCTTGCCGGCCAGGCCGGAGCGGAGGTGCTGGTGGCCGGCTGCGGAACCGGAGCGGAGCTGGTGGAGGCCCTGGCCCAGCGCCCCGACTGGCGGCTGAGCGCGATCGACCCCTCCGCAGCGATGCTCAGCGCCGCGCAGCAGCGCCTCGGCGCGGCGGCAACCGGCATCCACTGGCGGCAGTGCACGGTGGAGGCCCTGGAGCTGGAGGCCGGGTTCGATGGGGCGCTCTCGGTCCTGGTGCTCCAGTCCCTGCCGGATGACGGAAGCAAACTGGCGTTTCTCACCGCCCTGGCCCGCTGCCTCCGGCCCGGGGGCCAGTTGCTGCTGGTGGATCTGATGCGCCCGGCTCTTCCCCTGCTGGAGGACCAGGTGGCGGAGGCCTGGCTCGGTTTCCAGAGGGCGTCTCAGCTGCAGGCCCCACCTGAGCTGCTCGAGCCACTCACCCACGGGACCCATCCGGTGGGACTGGCGCGGCTCACAGCCCTGGTGAATGCCGCCGGCTTCGGGGATCCGGCGAGGGTCTTCCAGGGCCTCGATTACGAGGGATTCCTGCTGCAGCGCTCCTCCTGAGCGGCGAGGGCGGCCTGGATGCAGCGTTCCAGCAGGTCCGGCACGTCCTCGGCATCCTTCCAGCCGAGGATCTCGACGGCCCTTCCCTCGAGATTCTTGTAAGTGCGGAAGAACTCGGCCACATCCTCGAGCTGGTTGACGGCGATCTGGCGAATGCTGCGCAACCCGCTCTGACGACCATCGGCCTCGGGGACGCACAAGAGCTTTCCGTCATGGGCGCCGCAGTCGATCATGTCGAGATAACCGATCGGCCGGGCGGTGATCAGGCAGCCAGCGAAGGTGGGCTCCTCCATGATCACCATCGCGTCGAGGGGAGCCCCGTCCTCGGCCAGGGTGTTGGGGACGAAGCCGTAGTCGAACGGATAGCGGACCGAGGAATGGAGCACCCGATCGAGAGCCATCAGTCCGGCCACGCCGTTGTATTCGTACTTGTTGCGACTACCGGCGGGGATCTCCACCACCAGGTTCACCAATCCCGGGGATGGCGAGGCGGCCAGGTTGCTGATGTCCACGGCTGATGGGGATGGTGAAGCGGGGATCAGCCCGGAAGGCGCTGCGCTCCAGCAGAACGGCGGCCACTGGAACGATCAGAGCCAGCAGGGCGATCGTGGCTCCCAGCAGCGGTGATCCTGGGTCCAGGAAACCCTCTGGACTGTACGAATCATCCTTGGACTCCCCTCTGGCGGCTGTGGACCCCGGCGGCCGTGACTCGGCAGCGGCGGAGGTGAGGAGGGTGGCGAAAACAGCAGTGGAGGTGGCTTCGGCTGTGGCTGCGGGAGAGCCGGTTCGCGGAGGTTCGGAATCCATGGAGTGGGAAGAGGGACCGGCTTCGAGGAGCAGTGTTCGATGGGCACTCAGGCCGATCAGGATGCTGAACCTGGAAGCAGCATCCGCCTGGCTGGTGGGACGGAATGTCCCGCAGTCAGACGGAGACCGACTTCAATATGCCATCTCCGGCAACTTTCTGCCCAAGCCCATGACAGGGCGCTCAGGCGGCAGGACGGGACTGCTCCAGCTGATCGCGCTTGCTGCTGAGCTCCGACGGGGCCTGATCCAGTCCCTGCAGGCTGTGTCTGATGGCCTGAAGTTCCTCGAGGATCGAGCTGAGCAGCTGCTGGGTGGCTGTGGAGGGTGAATTGAGCACCTCGACGGTCACCTCCTTGATGCGCAGCACGTCGCGGGCGAAACGGGCCACCTCATTGGGGTGAAACAGCAGCACTTCCTTCTGATCGGTGCGGTATTCCGGATTGAGCTTGCGCGGATTGAAGGGTGGGTTGAGGTTGCGCGGATCGGTGTTGGTGTAGCGGTACACCGAGGCTCTGGAGCGGTTGAGCGCCTTCTGCACCTCATCGATGCCGATCAGCCCTTCAGCCGGTTCGGGGCCTGGATCCGGCAGGCCGGCAGGCCAGGAGGGGGCCACGGTCGGAGGAAGCTCTCCGCTGGAGCCGGCCGTGGGTGCAACCATAAGACTTATCTTGGACGGCTGGGAATTCATGCCGACGTTAGCAGAGGAAGCCTGGTTGGCCAGGCCTCTGGATGGGCCCACCTGTGGCGTGATTAAACCGGTCGCGCTGGCCCCCTGCAAGACCCGGTGATAAGGTCCCAGGCCGCTCAAGCTGCTCATTTCCATGCGCGTCTCCCGCCTGATGCTGGTGACGCTGCGGGATGACCCGGCGGAAGCCGAGATCCCCTCCCACAAGCTGCTGCTGCGGGGCGGTTACATGCGCCGGGTGGCCTCGGGGGTGTACGCCTATCTGCCCCTGCTCTGGCGCGTGCTCAGCAAGATCTCGACGATCGTGCGCCAGGAGATGGAGGCCACCGGCGCCCTGGAAACCCTCCTGCCTGCCCTGCAGCCCGCCAGCCTCTGGGAGCGCAGCGGCCGCTGGCAGGGGTACACCGCCGGGGAGGGAATCATGTTCCACCTGGTCGACCGCCAGGAGCGCTCCCTCGGGCTCGGGCCCACCCATGAAGAGGTGATCACGGCCCTGGCCGCCGACCTGCTGCGCTCCTACCGGCAACTGCCGGTGACCCTCTACCAGATCCAGACCAAATTCAGGGATGAGATCCGGCCCCGCTTCGGCCTGATGCGCGGGCGTGAATTCATCATGAAGGATGCCTATTCCTTCCATGCCGACGAAGCCGACCTCAGGCTCACCTATCAGCGGATGGATCAGGCCTACCGGCGCATCTTCAGTCGCTGTGGCCTGCGCACCGTGGCCGTGGAGGCCGACAGCGGTGCCATCGGCGGTTCGGCCAGTCAGGAGTTCATGGTCACGGCCGATGCCGGGGAGGATCTGATCCTCAGCAGTGCCGACGGCCGCTACGCCGCCAACCAGGAGCGGGCCTGCTCCCTGCCGGAGCCGGCGGTTCCCCTGGTGCCGGCCGCTGACGGGGCGGTGGAACTCCACACGCCTGGTCAGCACAGCATCGAAGCCCTCTGCACCGCCCATGGCTTCGACCCCAGCCAGACGGTGAAGGTGCTGCTTCTGCTGGCCCGCTGCGCCAAAGGCCAGCCGAGGCCCGTGCTGGTGAGTCTGCGCGGTGATCAGCAGCTCAACCCCACCAAGCTCGCCAATGCCGTCAGCGCGACCCTGGGGGAGGCGGCCGGTGCCCTGCTGGACCTGGAGCCGATCACCCCGGAGCAGATCCGGGCTGAGGGACTGCCCGTCTGGCCCCTGGGCTGCATCGGACCGCACCTGGGGGATGAGCTGCTGGCCGGTGCCCGCAGCTGGCACCCCGCGTTTCTGCGCCTGGCGGACCCCACCGCCGCGGAGCTCGACGCCTTCGTCTGCGGCGCCAATCAGCCCGACACTCACCTGGTGGGAGCCCGCTGGCTGACTCTGGGCGCCGGGCTGCCGGGGGTGGCCGATCTGCGCTCAGCCCAGCCGGGGGAGCGCTGTCTCCAGGATCCCAGCCAGCGGCTGGAGGCCACTCGCGGCATTGAGGTGGGACACATCTTTCAGCTCGGGCGCAAGTACTCCGAGGCCCTCGACGCCACCTTCACCAATGAGCAGGGTCTGGATGAACCCCTCTGGATGGGCTGCTACGGCATCGGGGTGTCCCGTCTGGCCCAGGCCGCCGTGGAGCAGCACCACGATCAGCAGGGCATCCGCTGGCCCGTGGCGATCGCGCCCTTCGAGGTGATCGTGGTGGTGGCCAGTGCCCAGGACCCCGTTCAGGTGGCTCTCGGGGAGCGCCTCCATGACGAGCTCGAGCAGGCGGGTCTCGAAGTGCTGCTCGACGACCGCAGCGAGAGGGCCGGTGTGAAGTTCAAGGACGCCGATCTGATCGGAATTCCCTGGCGGGTGGTGGTGGGGCGGGGCGCCGCTTCCGCCCAGGTGGAGCTGGTGGAGCGCGCGGGCGGGGCGAAGCGCGACATGGCGGCCGAGGCGGTGGTGGCCCTGCTGCAGCAACAGATCGTTGCCGCCCGTCTGGGCCTGGAGGCGACGGGGTGCCCGTAGGATCGGCCGACGACGTGAGGAGATGCTGATGACGGATGTCTGGAGGTCGTTCTCCCGTTCCGCAGGGGCTGCCCTCAGCACAGCCCTGGAGGCCCTGGGCTCCGGGTTGTTCTCCAGGACCTGGTGGAGCCGCACGCTCACTCCCGTGCTGGCGATCGTCCTGGGCCTCAGCCTCACGCTGAGCAGCTGCGGCAGTGTCGGCAACAGCCTCAGCGGGTCCTACGTCGAGGACACCATGACGGTGGCTGAATCACTGCTGGGAACCATCGCCCTCAGCCAGGATGATCCAGCGCGGCCGGACGCCGAAAACGAGGCCCGCGTTCTGATCAACGACTACATGGCGCTCTACAGGCCGAAGGGACGGGTGAACGGACTGCCTTCCTTCACCACGATGCAGACCGCGCTGAACTCGCTGGCGGGGCACTACACCAATTATGCCAACCGCCCCATTCCCGATGCGCTCAAGGCACGCCTCGAAAAGGAATTGAAGAAGGCCGAAACCTCCGTGGTGCGTGGCACCTGATCGACCTTCAAGGCCCGGAGCGACGCCTGAGCTGGGCTGAGCCAGCTTGACTTCAGACCACCGGGCTTTGACGAAGGGGCTGTTCATCTGAGACTCTTGACCCTTGTGCTTTGAAGCGGCTGCGGGCCGCTGTGTCCTTGGCCAATGTTGTCGTCATCGGTGCACAGTGGGGCGACGAGGGAAAAGGCAAGATCACTGATCTGCTGAGCCGATCCGCCGATGTGGTGGTTCGTTATCAGGGCGGCGTCAATGCCGGTCACACGATCGTGGTCGACGACAAGGTGCTGAAGCTGCACCTGATTCCCTCCGGAATTCTCTACGCAGACACCATCTGCCTGATCGGCTCGGGCACGGTGGTGGATCCGCGCATCATGCTCGAGGAACTCGACATGCTCGAGGACTACGGCATTGATATTTCGGGTCTGAAGCTGGCCTCCACGGCCCACGTCACCATGCCCTACCACCGCCTGCTCGATCAGGCGATGGAGCAGCGGCGCGGTGACCGGCGCATCGGCACCACCGGCCGTGGCATCGGACCCACCTACGCCGACAAGTCGGATCGCAACGGCATCCGGGTGATCGATCTGCTCGATCCCGAGCGCCTGCGCGAGCGCCTGATGGGCCCCCTGGCCGAGAAGAATCTGATCCTGGAGCGGATCTACGGCCTCGAGCCCCTCGATCCCGAGGTGGTGCTGCAGGAATATCTCGCCTATGGCGAGCGTCTGGCCCCCCACGTGGTCGACTGCACCCGCACGATCCACCAGGCGGCCCGCGCCCGCCAGAACATCCTCTTCGAGGGCGCCCAGGGAACCCTGCTCGATCTCGACCACGGCACCTACCCCTACGTCACGTCCTCGAATCCCGTCTCCGGCGGCGCCTGCATCGGTGCCGGCGTGGGCCCGACGCTGATCGATCGGGTCATCGGCGTGGCCAAGGCCTACACCACCCGCGTGGGCGAGGGACCGTTCCCCACCGAGCTGCAGGGCAGCCTCAACGACCACCTCTGCGACCGGGGGGGGGAGTTCGGCACCACCACGGGCCGTCGTCGCCGCTGTGGCTGGTTCGATGGGGTGATCGGTCGTTACGCCGTGGAGGTGAACGGTCTGGACTGTCTGGCCATCACCAAGCTGGATGTGCTCGATGAGCTCGATGAGATCCAGGTCGGTGTGGCCTATGAGCTCGACGGCGAGCGCATCGAGCATTTCCCCAGCAGCGCCGAGACCTTCGCCCGCTGCCGTCCCATCTACCAGACGCTGCCGGGCTGGCAGTGCTCCACGGCCGAGTGCCGGACCCTGGAGGATCTGCCCGCCTCGGCCATGGCCTACCTGCGTTTCCTGGCTGAATTGATGGAGGTGCCGATCGCGATCGTCTCCCTCGGCGCCCACCGCGACCAGACGATCGTGGTCGAGGATCCGATCCACGGCCCCAAACGGGCCCTTCTGAACGTATGACGATGCCCGCCGCCGGCCGCAGCCTCGATGTGGTGGGCATCGGCAACGCGATCGTCGATGTGCTGGTCAGCGCCGACGACGCCTTCCTCGAGGAGCACGGCCTGAGCAAGGGGGGCATGGCCCTGGTGGATGCCGAGGAGGCCCGGAGGCTCTACGCCGCCGCCGGCCCAGGCCTGGAAACATCCGGCGGCTCGGCCGCCAACACCCTGGCGGGCCTGGCCCAGCTGGGCGCCCGGGCCGGGTTCATCGGACGGGTGCGCGATGACCAGCTGGGGGCCATCTTCAGCCACGACATCCGCTCGGTGGGAGCCCGCTTCGAGACCCCGGCCGCCAGCACGGGGGCGGCGACCGCCCGTTGCCTGATCCTGGTCACCCCCGATGCCCAGCGCACGATGTGCACCTATCTGGGCGCCTCGGTGGACCTCGAGCCGGCCGACCTCGACCTGGATCTGGTGCGCCAGGCGGGGATGCTCTACCTGGAGGGATACCTCTGGGATGGAGAGGCCGCCAAGCGGGCCTTCCTCGCTGCCGCCGAGGTGATGCGCGCCGCCGGCGGCCAGGTGGCCCTCTCCCTCTCCGATGCCTTCTGCGTCGAGCGCCACCGGGAGAGCTTCCTGGAGCTGGTCGACGGTCATGTCGACGTGCTCTTCGCCAACGAGGCCGAGATCACCGCGCTCTATCAGTGCGAAAGTTTCGAGGCGGCAATGGAGCAGGTGCGGGGCCGGTGCTCCATCGCCGTGCTGACCCGGGGCGCCCTCGGTTCCGTGGTGCTCGGAGACGGAGAGGTCCACCGGATCGAGCCCTTCGTCCTCGGACCGCTTGTCGACACAACCGGAGCCGGTGATCTCTACGCGGCCGGTTTCCTCTACGGCCTCACCCGGGGAGATTCCCTGGAGCGATGCGGTCAACTGGGGTCCCTCTGCGCCGGCCAGGTGATCACCCAGCTGGGCCCCCGTCCGCGGGCCTCGCTTCCCCAACTGGTGGCGGACCATCTGGGAGTCCCACCCGCTCCAGCAAGACCTCCAGGGGCCACGGACCTGCCTCGCTGAGCGGTTCATCCGGCCGCCTGAGCAGCAGCAGCGTCAGCCCCAGCTCGGCGGTGTGCCGCTGCCAGAGCTGCTCGGTCGGCCCCCCCGACTGACGGCAGAGCACCGCGGTGATGCCCCAGTGCTCCAGCAGGGCCCGCTCGATCGCGCCCGGAGCGGCCGCCGGCAATCCCGTGCCGGGCCTGTGGCAGGCGAGGGCTGCGGGTCCCAGCCCCGCCGCCAGGGCCAGGCGCAGGCTGCCGGGGCTGGGCAGGATGCGGGCGAAGCAGGCGCTGGCGCCGGCCAACGCCACGGCCCTCGCCAGATGGCGGGCGCCGATCGCCAGCAGCAGACGTTCGCCCGCCAGATCCAGGCCGGCGAGATCCTCCAGCCCGTCGAGCAGGACCAGCCGGGATCCCGGACGCTGGGCGGCCGGCGGGCGCCAGAGGCGCAGCAGGGGCTGGCGGGAGCGGGCGCAGACCGCCGCCAGATCAGCGCTGATGCGGCAGGCGAAGGGGTGGCTGGCATCGATCACCCAGCGGAAGGGGGCCAGGGAGGCTCCATGCAGTTCCGCTGCGATCGCCTCAGGGCCGGCCAGCGCCCCCAGGCGGCTCTGCAGCCGGGGGTGGGGGGCATAGGCGCGCAGAGCATCCCAACTCACCAGGGAGACCTGCACACTCCAGCCGGCGGCCAGCAGCCGTCTGGCGATCAGGGGGCCCTCACCGGTGCCGCTGAGCAGCCAGATCGATGGGCGATCAGGGGGTTGGGTCCGTGCATCAGGATGGGGCCCGCTGTCGCCGAAGGGGTCGTGAACCACTGTTTGCTGGAAGTGGTGGTGCTGGAGGCACCCCAGGTGCGCTACACCCAGGACAACCAGACGCCGGTGGCGGAGATGGCCGTCGAGCTCGAGGGTCTCCGCCCCGATGATCCCGCGGGACAGCTGAAGGTGGTGGGCTGGGGCAATCTCGCCCAGGATCTGCAGAACCGGGTGCAGGTGGGACAGCGGCTGATGATCGAGGGCCGCCTGCGCATGAACACGGTCTCGCGACCCGACGGCCTCAAGGAAAAACGTGCTGAATTCACCCTCGCCCGCCTGCACCCCCTGGCCCCCGCCGGTGCCGCGGCGGCCGCCCCGATGAGCCAGGCCATGGCTCCGGGGAGCGCCCCCCAGGCCGCCGGCGCGCCGGCGCGCACGATTCCCCGGCCCGTGCCTTCGGCAGCCCGTCCGGCCGCTCCGGCCCCGCGCCCGGCCCCTGCGCAGCCGGCGCCTCCCACCTGGAACACCTCGCCGCTGGTGCCCGATCTCGCCGACGACGACGACGAGATTCCCTTCTGAGGCCTGGATCAGCCTGGCTCCAGCCGCTGACGGGCCTGATCGAGCAGCTGACCGAGTTCCCGCTCCAGGGCCGCGAGATCCAGCCTCAGGTCGGGCCAGCGGCCGCCATCGATCTGCTGCAGCAGCCAGAGGCGGTCTTCGGTGAGCTGATCCAGCAGCGTCAGGGTGCTGGGGTCGTTGAGTGGAATCCTTGGGACGGATGGAGGCGAAGCGGGATCGGCATCGGGGCTGGGCTGATCCATGGCCGGAGGTGCTCCTGGGCAACGGTGGCCATCCTGGACCGCGTTGCAGGAGGATGGCGGCATGCAAGCACTCTCATCGCCCGGCAGCCTGCTGACCATCCTCGGTGCGGCGCTCACGGTGATCGGCTCGATCGCCTACGCCACCGACAGCCCCAACATCAGCCTGGCGGGCGTGTTCTATGGCGTTCCGGTGCTGCTGGGGGGGCTGGCCCTGAAGTCTTCGGAACTGCCTCCCGCCGAGAGGCTGACGCCGGCGGCCGAGCTGCGTGAGCTGCGCGAGCGCCCCGAGAGCGAACCCCTGCGCAAGCTTCTCAAGGACGTGACCCGCTGGCGTTACGGCCAGAAGGCCCATCTGGAGAGCTCCCTCGAAGCCCTCAAGCTCTGGAACGACGATGCTCCGCCGGAACTTCTGAGCGTGGCCGAGCGTGCTGCTGGGGGCGGCTACGGCCTGGTGCTGCACTTCCGTTGCCACGGGGTGCCAGCGGAGCGCTGGCAGGCCAAGCAAGAGCGACTGGGTCGCTTCTTCGGTCCTGACCTGCACGCGGAGCTGCGTCTGGTCTCCCCCGGGGAGCTGGAGCTGAGCCTGCTGCCCGGCGCCGATGCGACCGGACCCTCTGCCCACCCTCTCCCCTCCCCCTCTTGAGCCAGGACCCCGTCATCAGCGCAGAGGACACCCTGCGGGTGTCCGTCCTCAGTGAGGCGCTTCCCTACATCCAGCGCTTCGCCGGCCGCCGCGTGGTGGTGAAGTACGGCGGCGCGGCGATGGTGCGCGAAGACCTGCGTGATGCGGTCTTCCGTGACCTGGCCCTGCTGGCGTGCGTGGGGGTGCAGCCGGTGGTGGTTCACGGCGGCGGACCGGAGATCAACCAGTGGCTCAAGAAGCTGAAGATCCCGGCGGAATTCCGTGACGGCCTGCGGGTCACCGACCTCGACACCATGGATGTGGTGGAGATGGTGCTGGTGGGCCGGGTCAACAAGCAGATCGTCAACGGTCTCAACCGCGTGGGCGGCCGGGCCGTGGGCCTTTCAGGCAGCGATGGGGCCCTGGTGGAGGCCCGCACCTGGGGGGGGGGCTCCCACGGGCTGGTGGGAGAGGTGGCGGCGGTCAACCCCGCTGTGCTCGCTCCTCTGCTCCAGAGCGGCTACATCCCGGTGATCTCCAGTGTGGCGGCCGATCCCAGCGGTCAGGCCCACAACATCAATGCCGACACGGTGGCGGGGGAGCTGGCCGCCGCCCTTCAGGCCGAGAAGCTGATCCTGCTCACCGACACCCCGGGCATCCTGCAGAACCGTGAGGATCCCTCCAGCCTCCTGCGCCAGATCACCCTGCCCGAGGCCCGCGAGCTGATCCGCACCGGCGTCGTCAACGCGGGGATGACTCCGAAGACCGAATGCTGCATCCGGGCGCTGGCCCAGGGGGTCGGTGCGGCCCATATCCTCGATGGCCGCGTGCCCCATGCCCTGCTGCTGGAGGTGTTCACCGATGCCGGGGTCGGCACGATGGTGGTCGGCAGCAGCCGTGCCGCCAGCCGGGCGGGTGTCCAGCGGCGTGGCTGAGGATCCGCTGGCGCCGGCACGGGCGGCGATCGAGCGCGGGGAGTATGGCCGCTGTCTGCGCCTGCTGGAGCCGATCGTGGCGTCCCATGGCGTCACGGTGCCCCTCGGGGGCCGGGCCCGGATGCTGATGGCCACGGCCCTGATCGGCCAGGGTGAGTCGGAGCGGGCGGCCAGCTGTGTGCGCGGCCTCAAGGCCTGCGCCGATCCCGATCTGCGCCGTCAGGCCCGCGACCTCAGCCTGATTCTGGAGGCCCCCAGCCTCCAGCGGCCCGAGAACTGGTCGATCACCCTGCCGCAGATCGGCGGGGTGGAGTCGCTGCAGGAACGGGTGCTGACCCAGGGACAGGCCCGCCCAGGACGCACCAGAGCGGAGGCTCCGCCACCGCCGCCGGTGGGTCCCACCCGGGCCCCCCTGGGCTTCGCACTCGTGGTGGGCGCTGTGCTGCTGCTGCTCATGGGGCTGCTGGGGGGCTGTCTGCGCGTCGAAACCGAGCTCAGCCTGCCGGCGCCCGGCCGCGTCGAGCTGAGCCAGAGCCTCACCAGTGTCAGCGGTAGCTGGATGCCCTGGCAGCGTCAGTTCGCCGGCGCGCTCGCCGACGATGCGGAACTCAGCCGCTACAGACTGTCCGTCGACCAGGATCGGGGCCGCCTCAGCCTCAGCAGCGGCGTGGTGTCCCCGGTGGAGGCGGCTGCCCTGCTCAGGCGCCTGGCCCTCGATGCCGGCGAGCTCACGGGGCAGGCCCTGCCGGCGCCGGTGCTGAGCCTTCAGGAACGGAACTGGCTGCTGGGGGTTCGTCAGCAGATCAGCTTCGAACTCGACCTGCGGCGGGTGCAGCCCCTGCCGGGTCTGAGCTTCCAGGTGAAGCTGAGGTCGCTGGGACCCGGGGCCGTGCGCACGGCCCGGCCGCTGGCGGTGGAGCCCAGGCCGGAGGGCCTGAGCTGGCCTCTGCAGCTGGGGGCGATCAACCGGCTGGAGCTGCGCAGCTGGCGCTGGAGCCGCCTCGGACTGGGCAGCCTGCTGATCGCTCTGTTGCTGGTGCTCAGCCTGGTGCTGCAGCGGTTGCGGCGGCAGGCGGGCTACGGCTGGCCCGAGTTGCCCTCTCCCTAGGCTCGCCTCAGAGTTCGATCGGGTCAGGATCGATCGAGAGACTCACGCTGCGGGCCAGGCCGGCGCGCAGGTCGGCTTCGGGGGGCAGGGGCAGCCCGGCATCGGCGGGACCGTGGAGCAGGAGCTGCCAGCGGTAGCGGCCGGCCACCCGCGCCACGGCGGCGGGCGCGGGTCCGATCAGCTGCCAGCCGGCCTGCTCGATCCGGGGGCGCAGCTGCTCGGCGAGGGCGGCGGCGGCTGTGGCGGTGGTCGCTCCGGAGGGCCCGGCCAGGCGCAGCAGACAGGCCCGGCTGAAGGGCACCAGGCCCGCCTGGCGGCGCAGGTGCAGCTCCTCGTCGAGAAAGGCGTCGTAGCGGCCATCGATCAGGTGCTGGATCACCGGGTGATCCGGCAGGTAGGTCTGCACGATCACCTCCCCGGGGCGCTCCCCTCGTCCGGCCCGGCCGGCCAGCTGCAGCAGCAGCTGCAGACAATGCTCCGAGGCCCGCAGATCCGGCCGGTGCAGGAGGCCATCGGCTGCCAGCACCGCCGCCAGGGTGACCCGCGGCAGATCCATGCCCTTCGCCAGCATCTGGGTGCCCACCAGCACATCCGCCTCCCCGGCCGCGAAACGCGCCAGCAGGCGCCTGTGCCCATCCCGGCCCCTGGTGCTGTCCCGGTCGAAGCGCAGCAGGCGCAGGCCCGTGAGTTCCTGCTCCAGTTGCTCCATCACCCGCTGGGTGCCGGCACCGAAGGGCTTGAAGGCGGTGGAGCCGCAGGATCCGCAGCGGTCGGTGAGGGGCTGGCGGTGGCCGCACCAGTGGCAGCGCAGGGTCTGGCTGCCGTCACGCAGGCGGTGGACCGTGAGGGACACGTCGCAGTGGGGGCACTGGACCACCTCGCCACAGCTGCGGCAGCTCAGGAAACTGCTGTAGCCGCGGCGGGGCACCAGCACCACGGCCTGCTCTCCCCGGTCCTGCAGCCCCTCCATCCGCTGCATCAGGGCCCGGCTGATCAGGCGGCGGTGGCCTTCCGCCAGCTCCTGACGCAGATCCACCACCCGCACCGGCGCGGCGTCCTGACCACTGATGCGCCGGCTGAGGCGCAGCAGGGTGATGGGCTGCAGCGGCCGCCGGCAGGCCAGCCAGGTTTCCAGGGAGGGGGTGGCGCTCCCCAGCAGCAGCCGGGCTCCGGAGGCGCGGCAGCGCAGGCGGGCCACGTCCCTGGCGTGATAACAGGGCATCGGACTGTCCTGCTTGTAGGACCTGTCGTGCTCCTCATCGAGCACGATCAGGCCCAGGGGCGCCAGGGGGAGGAACACCGCCGAGCGGGTGCCCACGGCGATCAGGGGCTCAGTGGACCCGGCCTGCAGACAGCGGCGCCAGGCGGTGATGCGCTCCCGTTCCGTGAGGCCGCTGTGGAACTCGACGAGGCGGCCGGAGAAGCGGGCGCGGCAGCGGTCAAGCAGCTGCGGAATCAGTCCGATCTCCGGAGTGAGCATCAGGACGCTGCGACCGGAGGCGAGGCAGTCCGCCGCCGCCTGGAGGTACACCTCCGTCTTGCCCGCCCCGGTCACTCCCCAGAGCAGGAACTCCTGCTGGCCGGTTGAGCCCAGGATCTGCTCCAGGGCCCGCTCCTGCTCGGGATTCAGGCGGCGGGGTGGTTCGGCGGCAGGAGCGGCCGAACCACCGCTGTCCAGCAGCCGCCGGCTGCTGCGCAACCAGCCCTTGGCCACGAGGGCCTGCACCAGGGAGCGGCTGAACCCCCATGAGGTGATCGTGCTCTGGGGAGCCGCCGAGCCGGCGCTGGCCCGCAGGCGCTCGGTGAGCTCGCGCTGGCGGCTGGTGAGTGGCAGGGAACTCTCCAGCAGCTCCAGCCACAGCTGGGTGCGCGGCAGGCCATGGGCTCTCTCCGGACGATGTCCGAGCCAGCCGGGAGGCAGTGCTGTCTTGAGGGTTCGAAACAGACTGGTGTGGCATTGACGGGCCACGTCCTGCAGCAGCCCCTGCCAGTGGGGATCCACGGCGGCCGCCTGGTGAAGGCCCTGCACGGGCTGGATCACCGCCGGATCGAGATCGGGAGGTGGTGCCGCCAGAGTCTCGACCACCAGACCGATCTGGTGGCGGCCCCTCAGGCGCAGGGTCACCAGATCCCCGGCCGCCAGGTCAAGGGGGGAGGGTGCGGCATAGGTGAAGATCCGCCCCTCACGACCGGCCTCCACCCAGACCTGAACCCAGCGCGGGGGCAAGGAGTTCTCCAACGGCGCCGAGATTCGCCTTGCAATCCCCATAGGGGTTTCTTAAGATAGGTCTGTTGAGCAGCTCAACTGGCTGCTGTCGGAACAAGGCAGAGTTCCGTCCAGTGGGAAGACCTGAAGTGCAGGCCGATTGGAGATCCCCTCCAGCGCGCCTCCCGGTCTGCGAACACCCCTGACAGCACTGCCTGGCCTCCGGGCCGTTCCACGTCGTCAGGTCTTTGTTTCCACAGCTTCCACCCGGCTCCTGATGGTGCCTGTTCCTGATTCCGGTGGGCCATCGGCTGCATCGGGATGTTGAAGCAACAATTCGTGTCGTGATCGTGTCATCACGCCCAGTCGGATCGGCTGAATGGCCGGCCTGATCCTTTCGGTCCACTCGTTTTCACCCGACCATTCCGTCACCCCGTCGCAGTCCCGCTATGAGCCCAGTGTCCGCCGCCAGCCCCAAATCAGGCGTTCCACAGATCCTGATGGTGGCCGCTCCATCAGGAGAGGAGGTGGCGGTGAAGCTCAAGCCGAAGGCCGGCACCAGCAAAGCCAAAGCCGCCCCCAAGCCCAAGGCCGACCCTGCCGCTGCCGGCAGCGAGGCTGAGGCCCTGGCGGCGGCGAACACCGTCACGCGGACCCGCAAGCCAGCGGCCAAGGCGGCTTTAAAGAGCAGCACCGCCAAAGCCGGCGCCACCAAGGCGGCGACCAAGGCCGCCTCCAGCAAAGCCAAGGCCACCAGCACCAAAGCGGCAGCCAAGCCCAAGGCGGACGCGGCCGATCTCAGCGCGGCGGCCGATCAGCTGCTGGAGGCGGCCGACGACGGGGCCAAGGACAAGAAGACGGCGGTCAACGCCAAGGCCCTGGCCAGCATCAAGGTGGGCCCCAAGGGCGTCTACACCGAAGATTCGATCCGGGTCTACCTGCAGGAGATCGGACGCATCCGCCTGCTGCGCCCCGATGAGGAAATCGAGCTGGCGCGCAAGATCGCCGACCTGCTGCTGCTGGAAGAGATCGCTGCCCAGTTCGAGCAGGACAACGGCCACTATCCCGACAACAAGGAATGGGCGGTGCTGGTGGACATGCCACCGGTGAAGTTCCGCCGGCGTCTGATGCTGGGCCGCCGGGCCAAGGAAAAGATGGTGCAGTCGAATCTGCGCCTGGTGGTGTCGATCGCCAAGAAGTACATGAACCGCGGCCTCTCCTTCCAGGACCTGATCCAGGAAGGCAGCCTCGGTCTGATCCGCGCCGCCGAGAAATTCGACCACGAGAAGGGCTACAAATTCTCCACCTACGCCACCTGGTGGATCCGTCAGGCGATCACCCGTGCCATCGCCGACCAGAGCCGCACGATCCGCCTGCCGGTGCACCTCTACGAAACGATCTCCCGCATCAAGAAGACCACCAAGGTGCTCTCCCAGGAGTTCGGCCGCAAGCCCACCGAGGAGGAGATCGCCGAGAGCATGGAGATGACGATCGAGAAGCTCCGCTTCATCGCCAAATCAGCTCAGCTGCCCATTTCCCTGGAAACCCCGATCGGCAAGGAGGAAGATTCCCGCCTGGGCGACTTCATCGAAGCCGACATCGAGAATCCTGAGCAGGATGTGGCCAAGAATCTGCTGCGGGAGGATCTTGAAGGCGTGCTGGCCACCCTCAGCCCGCGGGAACGGGATGTGCTGCGTCTGCGTTACGGCCTCGATGACGGCCGCATGAAGACCCTCGAGGAGATCGGTCAGATCTTCGATGTGACCCGCGAGAGAATCCGCCAGATCGAGGCCAAGGCCCTGCGCAAGTTGCGGCATCCCAACCGCAACGGTGTGCTCAAGGAGTACATCAAGTGATCATCACCTGATCCCGCTCGCCTGAGACCACGCTCCGCTGCGGCCCTGCGCCGGGCGAAGGTGCAGGCTTGTGTCCTGTTCCTTGCCGGATGGTGTGGTGATCACTCAGGGATGGATGGACTGGCTGGAGCGCGATCAGCGCCGGCTCTGGCTCGTGAGTGGGCTCGGGTATCTGCTGCTGTGCTGGCTGGCGTTCTTTCAGAACCTGGGCAGCCTCTCGCTGATGGACAAGACCGAGGCCCTGTTCGTGGAGGTGGGCCACCAGATGGTCGAGCGGGGGGACTGGATCACCCCCGTCTGGAATGGCGAGCTCTTCTTCGACTACCCCGTCTGGGGGTACTGGATGGTCGCCCTCAGCTTCCGTCTCTTCGGCGTGAGCGAGTGGGCCGCCCGCCTGCCGGTGGCCCTGGCGGCCAGCGCCGTGGTGTTGGCGGGTTTCGGTCTGCTCTGGGTCAGCGCCAGCGCTGAGGAGGGTCTGCGCCGACGCTGGCAGAGGGCCGCCTTCGGGGCGGCCCTGCTGGCCCTCAACCCCGGCTGGATCGGTTGGGGCCGCAGTTCCGTCACCGACATGTTCCTGGCCAGCGCCATCGCCCTGAGCCTGTTCGGTTTCTTCCTCAGCTACAGCCAGCCTTCCGGCAGCACGGCCCGCCACCTGGGCTTCGTGGCGATGCCCCTGTTCAGTGCCATCGCGGTGCTGGCCAAGGGACCCGTGGGCCTGGTGCTGCCGGGACTGGTGGCGCTGGTGTTCCTCGTCGCCCAGGGCCAGCTGATCGCCTACATGCGGCGGCTGCCGTGGCTGCGGGTCGCGCTGATCTTCCTGGTGGTGGTCCTTCCCTGGTATGTGCTGGCGGCCCAGGCGCATGGCATGGCGTTTCTGGGCGGATTCTTCGGGTTCAGCAACATCCAGCGGTTCACCTCGGTGCTCTACCGCCACGCCGGCCCCTGGCACTTCTACCTGCCCTGGGTGCTGCTGTTGCTGCTGCCCTGGTCGTTCCATCTGCCCGTGGCCCTGGTGCGCCTGCGCTTCTGGCAGCTGAAGGCCTGGCGCCGTCAGCCTCCCCAGGCCCAGTTGGCGTTCTTCGGCCTGATCTGGTTCCTGGTGGTGCTGCTGTTCTTCTCCGCCGCCGCCACCAAGCTGGCGGGCTACATCCTCCCTCTGGTGCCGGCCACGGCCCTGCTGCTGGCCCTCTACTGGTTTCCGCTGGCGAGTGTCGCCCCTGCGGCCGATGGCGGCAGCGATGGGCTCACTCCCGTCCAACCGGACCGTCCCCAGCGCTGGAGCGCCTGGGTCAACGCTCTGGTGTTCGCCGCCCTGGCCCCGGCGGCTGCCCTGGCACCACGCTGGGCCGCCACGGATCCGGCCTATCCCGGCTTCGCCGAGGCCCTGAGCCGCTCCGGGTTGCCCGTGGCGCTGGCCCTGATCCTGGCGGCCAGCGCCATCGCCCTGGTCGTCCTGCTGCTGCGCCCCGGCAGGCCCAGGGCCCTGTGGCTGCCGGATCTGGCCGCCATGCTGCTCCTGCTGGCTGTGGTGGTGCCTCCCCTGGCGCCCCTGATGGAGAGCCAGCGCCAGCGGCCCGTGCGCGAGCTGGCCGAGCGGGCCGGAGCCCTGGCCGCCCCCGGCGAACCGCTCTGGGTGGTGGGCTACAAGCGCTACAGCGTGGTCTTCTACAGCGGCCGTCAGGCCGTGTTCCTCGACAGCCCCGAGGGTGCCCGCGATGCCCTCAGCCAACCCCCGGCTCCTGGCTCAGCGGCCGACAGTGTGCTGATCTTCGGAGAGGAACACCGACTCAGGGATCTGCCCCGCACCCTGCCGGGGGCGAGGCTGCTGGAGAGCCGGAGTGGCCATCAGCTCTGGCGTGTCCCGCGCGGCCCCGGGAGCGATGGTCGGGCACGATGAGTGCTCCAGATCACCAACGATCCGATCGGCTGGTCACTTGATCCGAACCCCATCCCCGATTTTCACCGCACCGACACCTGCCGCCATCCGCCGCTGGTTCCGGTTGTTCGGCCCGCTGCGTCTGTTGCTCTGCGGACTGGCGGCCCTGGTGGTGATCCTGATCGAGCAGGTCGTGCTCAGTCAGCAGGAGCCGGTCTTCGATGAGGCCGTGCTGGCCTGGCTTGGGGAGCGCATCCCCGAAAGCCTCGGCCGCGTTCTGGTGGTCGTGTACCAGGTGAGCGGCACCCGCTTCACGGCGATGCTGGTGCTGGCGGCCCTGATCTTCCTGACGATCAAGCGCTCGTGGAACCAGCTGATCTGGCTGGCGATCGGCACCAGCGGCATCCTGCTGATCGTGGATCGCTGGCTGAAACCCCAGTTCGATCGGGCCAGGCCCCTCGGACGGCTGGTGGAGGTGATCGGCCGCAGCTTTCCCAGCGGCCATGCCGCCGGCGCGGTGGTCTTCTATTTCCTGATGTGCACGATCCTGGCCGAGCGCTATCCGCAGCTGCGTCGTCCGCTGGTGCTGGGCTCGGCCCTCTGGGTGGGGCTGATCTGGGTGAGCACCCTCTACTGCCGGGTGCACTGGCTCACGGACATCATCGCGGGGGCGGCCGTGGGCTTCATCTGGCTGAGCATCTGCCTCACGAGCCTGCGCTTCTGCGCCGACCGTCAGAGTGGCTGAGCCAGAGCAGGCCGTCATGACCAGCAGCACCGCAGCCCCCAGCCCCTCCGCCGGCGGGGATCGCCGGGACGGCTCCGATCAGCCGCCGGTCGATCTCGCCAGCCTGCTGGGTCAGCGCAGCGCCCCCAGCCTCGATGCGGACCAGCGCCAGGCCCTGGCCCGGGAGCTGAAGGTCCGTCTGGCGGCCTGTGACTGGTTCACCATCGGCGTGATGGCGCCTTCAGCCCAGGCCGCCGTGGCCGCCCTGCGTTCCTGCGAGACCGCCCTTGGCTGGAGCCCCCTGCAGGCCGACAGCGAGGCGTTGGTGGAGGGGCCGGTGTTCCTGAAGGGGAATCAGCGCACCGGCCGCTATCTGCTGCGGGCGGAGAGCGGCCTTGGCGAGGGGCTGCTGATCGGCGGGCAGAGCGACAGCCATCCGGAGGCCACCGGCACCTGGGGACCCCTGCCGCTCGACTTTTTCGGCTGATCACGGTGCAGCCTGTCCTGGACTGGGACAGGCCGGCCAGTCCTTAGGCTTGACCGCTGTTCAACGGCCACGCGGCCGGGCTGAGGAATCGATTGATGGCTGGCACCACTCTGCGCATCGCCTCCCGCCGCAGCCAGCTGGCGATGGTGCAGACCCACTGGGTGCGCGATGAGCTGAGCAGGGCCCATCCGGGCCTGGAGATCAGCATCGAGGCGATGGCCACCCAGGGCGACAAGATCCTCGATGTGGCTCTGGCCAAGATCGGTGACAAGGGCCTGTTCACCAAGGAGCTGGAGGCCCAGATGCTGGTGGACCGGGCCGACATCGCCGTCCACAGCCTCAAGGATCTGCCCACCAACCTTCCCGATGGGCTGATGCTCGGCTGCATCACCGAGCGCGAGGACCCCGCCGATGCGCTGGTGCTGCATGATCGTCACCGGGGCTGCAGCCTCGACACCCTCCCGGAAGGCAGCGTGGTGGGCACCAGCTCGCTGCGGCGCCTGGCCCAGCTGCGCCACCACTTCCCCCACTTCCAGTTCAAGGACGTGCGCGGCAACGTGATCACCCGCCTCGAGAAGCTCGATTCCGGCGAGTACGACTGCCTGATCCTGGCGGCCGCCGGCCTGGGGCGGCTGGGTCTGGGCCAGCGCATCGACGCCCTGATCGATCCCTCGATTTCCCTGCATGCGGTGGGCCAGGGGGCCCTGGGCATCGAGTGCCGCCAGGGTGACAGCGCGGTCCTGGAGCAGATCAAGGTGCTGGAGCACCTCCCCACGGCCCGCCGCTGTCTGGCGGAGAGGGCCTTCCTGCGCCAGCTCGAGGGCGGCTGCCAGGTGCCGATCGGCGTGAACAGCCGCTTCGAGGGGGAGGAGCTGGTCCTCACCGGGATGGTGGCCAGCCTCGATGGCCTGCGTCTGATCCGGGATGAGGCCCGGGGCCCTCAGCAGGATCCCGAAGCGATCGGCAACAGCCTCGCCCAGCTGCTGCGCAGCCAGGGTGCCGGCGAGATTCTGGAGGAGATCTTTGCAGAGGTCAGGCCCGAAGCCTGAGGCAGGGTCCGCCGCACCTCTGGAGGGTGACACCCGCGGGCTCCCCTTTCAGTGGAGCCTGCTGGCCTGGGCTGCGCTGGTGGGCCTGCTCACCGGTCTGGCCGTGGTGGGCTTCCATTACCTGCTGGGTTTCATCAACAATTTCCTGTTCGGCACCCTGGTGGAGTGGGTGCTCGATCTGGTGAGTCCGCATCAGCTGGATCCGGCCACGGTGGAGGTGTTCAACGCCCCGGATCCTGAGTCCGGCACACCCCTGAAGGCCCTGCTGCAGATCGGCCTGGGAGGGATCGGCTTTCTGCCGCCTCCACCGGCGCCCCTGCCGGAGCCCACGCCCCTTCCGCCGATCGGACCGGCCGGCTGGCTGGCCTCCTGGCCCGTGGTCATCGCTCCTCTGCTGGGTGGCGTGGCGGTGGGACTGCTGCGTCAGCTGGGCCGTGACCTGGGCCCCAGCCTGCCCAGCCTGATGGCCATGGCCGACGGGGCTGCGCCGGCCCTGCCGCGTCTGCCGGCGCTGCGCCTGGTGGCGGCTTCCCTGAGTCTGGGCAGCGGCGCTTCGCTCGGACCCGAGGGGCCGAGCGTGGAGAGCGGCGGCAACCTGGGCCTGTGGGTGGGACTGCGGGGACGGCTGCCGCCCGAATCCCAGAAGGCCCTGGTGGCGGCGGGCGTGGCGGCTGGCCTGGCCGCGGGCTTCAAGGCGCCGATCGCCGGTGTGTTCTTCGCCTTCGAAGGGGCCTACAGCGCGATCCCCGGACGGCCGAGCCTGCGGGCGGTGCTGGTGGCGGCGGTGGCGTCCTCGCTGGTGACCCAGCTGTGCCTCGGCGATGAACCGATCTTCCGTCTGCCGGTCTATGAGGTCCGCTCACCGCTGGAACTGCCGCTCTACCTGGGCCTGGGGCTGGTGGCCAGCCTGATGTCCTGGGTGCTGGTGAGCCTGCTTTCGGCCGGGCGCAGCGAACCTGTGCAGCAGTGGTTCGCCCGTCTGCCCCTGTGGCTGGTCAATGGCCTCGGCGGCCTCGCCGTGGGCGTGCTGGCCCTGGGCTTTCCTCAGGTCCTGGGGGTCGGCTACGACACGATCGAGGCCCTGCTCGGCAGTGAGGGGGGGGTGGCGCTCACCACCCTGGCGGCCCTGCTGGTGGTGAAGCTGCTGGCCACGGGCCTGAGCAATGCCACCGGGTTCGTGGGCGGGGGCTTCGCGCCGGCCCTGTTCCTGGGTGCCGTGCTGGGCAACCTTTACGGACAGCTGCTGGGGGACGGCGGCTTCGGCCTGCCGGTGGCGGAACCACCGGCCTACGCCATGGTGGGCATGGCGGCCGTGCTGGCGGGCAGTGCCCGGGCGCCGCTGACGGCGCTGCTGTTGCTCTTCGAGCTCACCCACGACATCCGCATCGTGCTGCCGCTGATGGCCGCCACCGGCCTGAGCGCCGTGCTGGTGGAGCGCTGGCAGGGGCTGGCGGATCCCGGGCTGCTGGGTCCGGATCCGGCCGAGGAGGAACGGCGTCAGGAGCTCGCCTCGCTGACCGTGCTGGAGGCCCTGGAAGCGGAGGCACCGCTGGTGCTCAAGGCCGCCACCCCGGCCAGGGAGGCCCTGGGGCAGTTGATCGAAGCCCACGGCCACTGCCTGGTGGTGGAGCGCGACGGCTGGGTGATCGGGGTGGTGACGCTGATCGACCTGCAGCGGGCGATCAGTGCCGGTCACGGGGAGGACGGATTGCCGCTGGAGGCGTGCCGCCGCTCCGACCTGCTCTGGCTGCCCGATCAGGCGAACCTGGCCCAGCTCGAGGACCAGCTGGTGCCCAATGGCCTGCGCCAGGTGCCGATCTTCCATGTCGGCGGGCCTGGTCCCGCCCAGTTACCGGCCGGGCTGCCCAACAGCGGTCTGCCGACGACGGCATTGCTGGGCCTGGCCAGCCGGGATGGCATGGCCAGGGCCCTCGCCCGCCAGCTGCGGAGCTGAGCTCAGCTCACTTCACCACGACCACGGGCGTTCCCACCTCCACCATTTCGAACAGCTTGCGCACATGGTCGTGGAACATGCGCACGCAGCCGTTGGTGACGGCTGAGCGGGAACTCACGGTCCAGGACCAGGCGTTGGGGGTGCCGTGGATGCCGAACTGATTGGCTCCCTTGGTCTTGAAGCCGATCCAGCGGTCGCCAAGCGGGCCATTCGGGCCGATCACGCCCTTCTTCTGCCCGGACTTGGTGCTCACGTACTGGGGGTTGGTGACCTTGTTGATCACGCTGAAGGTGCCCACAGGTGTGGGTGTCGCGGGATCACCGATCGCCACCGGCCAGGGCCCGTAGACCTTGCCATCCCGCTCCAGACGGATCTCGCGCTTGCCCAGGGCCAGCAGGATCCTGGAGTTGGTCACGGGAGCCGCCTGGGGAGCCGCCGGAGCCGCTGGAGTGGACGGTGTCTCAGCCGCGGGGGCGGGGTCGGCCTGGAGCACCGCGGCCGGACTGCCGACCGCCGGAGGAGCGGGTGCCGGAGCGGAGGTGGCCGGCGGGGTGGTCGCCGGAGCGCTGGGGATCGGGGCGGTGGGGGTGAGGATGCCGCTGCCACTGGCCAGAGCCGGCGACGACGCGGCGGCACCGAAGCCGGCCAGACCGGTGAGCAGGCCTGCAGCGAGTGCGGCGGCCGGGGCCTGCAGCAGACGGGAGTGGTTGGAGCGCATGCTGTGGATCGAAAGGCAGTGGATCAAGACTGTGGGTCGAATGGCTGTGCTGTGGGTCGGCACTGTGGACAGGATCGACGAACGCGCAGAACGATTCAGTTCACCAGTTTGGCGTCAATCGTCTCGAGGTAGCGGGCTTCGCACTCCTTGATGATCCGCACCGCCTCCTGGGTGTTGAGAAACCCGTTGACCTTGCAGGTGCCGGGCTTCTTCAGATCCTTGTAGTGCTCCCAGTAGTACTGGGTTTCCTTGAGCCAGTGGTCGCCCAGCTGCTCGTAGCTGGTGATGTGATCCATGCGCTTGTCATCGGCCAGCACGGCGATCACCTTGTCGTCCACTTCGCCGCCGTCATCGAAGGTCATGATGCCGATGATGCGGGCCTCCACGAGGCTGCCGGGCACCAGCGGTTCGGTCACACCGACGATCTCGATGTCGAGCGGATCGCCGTCCTCGTCCCAGGTGCGGGGGATGCAGCCGTAGGCGAAGGGGTAGGAGAGCGAGGAGTAGCCCACCCGGTCGAGCTTGAGATGCCCGGTTTCGGTGATCAGCTCGTACTTGTTGATCGTCATCGAGTTGAGCTCGACGATCGCATTCAGCCTCAGTTCAGCCTCATCGGCGAACGCCGGCAGCACATGCAGCAGGTTGAGCATGGTGCGGCTGGGGGCGTGGTCGATGTTCGCCATGGGGCGTCGCGAAGCGGCTGCGGCGGCATCCTACGGATGCCAGGACGGCTGAACCGCCGCTGGCTGACTCAGGTGGACTCCAGCAGCCGATCGACCTTGCCTTCGAGGTAGCGCAGGAACGGGCCGGCGCTGAGGGGCGCTCCGCTGACCCGGGCCACGAGCTCCTCCCCGTTGACGGAGCGGCCCAGGGGCCAGACGTTCTCGCCCAGCCAGTGCTGAAGCTGACGTTCCCGGGCGTCGCCCACCGCCGACTCGATCGGCCCGAGTTGCCGCTCCATGGTCTCGGCCAGCTGGGCACTGATCAGATGGCCGAGGGCATAGGAAGGGAAGTAGCCGAAGAGACCTTCGGCCCAGTGGATGTCCTGCAGGCAACCCTCGGCATCCCGCTGGGGCCTGAGGCCCAGCAGTTCAGCCATGCGCCGGTTCCAGAGCTCGGGCAGCTCCTCCACCGGCAGCTCCTGCTCCACCAGGGCCAGTTCCAGCTCGAAGCGCAAAACGATGTGGAGGCAGTAGGTGAGCTCGTCGGCCTCCACCCGGATCAGGCCGGGCCGCATCGGATTGAGCCCTCGCCAGAAGCCATGGCTGCCACCCCAGGGATCATGGCCCAGGGCCCCGCAGAAGCGGGGATGCCAGCGGGCGGCGAAGGCCTGGCTGCGCGCCACCCGGCACTCCCAGAACAACGATTGCGACTCATGGACTCCCATCGAGGTGGCTTCGCCGAGGGGCCAGGGGAAGTAGTGGTCATCGCTGCGGGGGAGGCCCTGCTCATAGAGGGAGTGGCCCCATTCATGGGCGGTGGCCAGGAAGGCGGAGAAGGGTTGATCGGGCACCACCCGCGTGGTGATGCGGTAGTCGGCCGGGCCGAGGGTGCAGGAGAAGGGATGGGCCGAGCGCGAGCGCTGGCAGCGGGTGGGGTCGTAGCCCCAGCTCTCGAGCAGTTCGGAGCAGAGGCTCTCCTGCTGCGTCTCCGGAATGGCCCTGGCGCTGGGCGAGGGGCTGGCCGCCGCCGCAGGGGATGAAGCCAGCACCCGCTCCAGCAGGGGCGGGATCCCTGCGCTCAGGGGGGCGAACAGCTCCACAAGACGAGCCTTGCTGACGTCGGGCTCGAAGGGCTGGGCGAGGATCTCCCAAGGACTGCGGCCGGCCGGTTCGATCGGCGCCAGCTGAGCGGCCTGCTCACGCCGCAGCTGCAGCAACTCCACCAGTGCGGGCGCGAAGACGGCGAACGCGTTGCTGCGCCGCGCCTCCTGCCAGACGGCATTGCCCCGGGACTGGGCCCTGGCCAGGCAGGCCACCAGCTGGGGATCCAGGCTGCGTTGCCGCTCCAGCTCCTGGCGCAGCAGCTGCAGATTCCGCCGCGTGCGCGCGGGGGCGGCCGCATCCAGTTCGGCTTCGGCCGCCGCCACCAGATCCGCGTAGTGCTCGCTGCTCTGGCGCTCGTGCAGCTGGCCCGCCAGCAGGGCCAGCTGCTGGCCGCGCCAGTCGGCACCGGCCGCCGGCATCACCGTGTTCTGGTCGTAATACAGCGCGCTGCTGATCGAACCGAGCAGCCGGGTCTGGTGGAGGTGCTCACGCAGGCGCTCGAGGGCCTGACCCGTCTGGGGCATGGGGAGGAAGGCCGAAGAGCTCAAGCATGGCTCGGCGCCTCAGGCGTCCGTTGCCGCCAGCGTCTGCCAGTGCAGCTCCATGGCGACCGAGCCCTCGAGACTGCGCTTCACCGGGCAGCCTTCGGCGGCACGCTGCAGCAGACGGATCTGGTCCGGCGCGAGACCGGCCGGAAGGGCCACCCAGACCGTGAGCCGCTCGATCTGGCGCACGCCACCGGTGGTCATGGTCTTCTCGACCCGGGCGGTGCAGCCCTGGAGCGCGATGGTGTGGCGCTCAGCCACGAGGCCCATGATCGTCAGGATGCAGGTGGCCAGGGCGGTGGCCACCAGGTCGGTGGGCGAGAACCGCTCCCCCAGACCCTGGTTGTCGGTGGGGGCGTCGGTGCTGAGCGCGGAGCCCGATGGACCATGGCTGGCGCTGCAGCGCAGGTCACCCTCGTAGTGGCAGAGGATCGTGGTCATGGGCCGGAGAGTCTGGAGCGGACTTCAACGTGCTGTGATCCTGACCGAGCAGGGGCCGAGATAGGTCTTGCCGGGCCCATCTCGGTAATTTGTGCGTCGAAGGCCCGCAACGCTGGCCTCACGGGCGGGCCCCATGCTCCTGGCCGAGATCTTCACCAGCTCCGCTCCCAGCGAGGAGTCGGCCGTCGCGGGCCTCTCCAAGGCGATCCAGCTCTCGGTGGCGCCGGTGTTCCTGCTCACGGGCATCACCGGACTGCTGGGGATGTTCACCACGCGGCTGGCGCGGGTCATCGACCGCAGCCGCCTGATCCAGGAGGCGATGGAGCGCAGTGATCTGGCCCAGGCCAAGCGCCTGCGGGGAGCCCTGGAGGTGCAGCGCCGCCGCACGTTCCTGATCAACCGCGCCATCCTCTTCACCACCTTCACCGCCCTGCTGGTGTCGGGGGTGGTGGCGGTGATGTTCATCAGTGCCGTGGCCGCGCTGGATCTGGCGGCGATCGTCGTGCCGGTGTTCGTGCTGGCGATGGCCTCACTGATCGTGGGACTGCTGCTGTTCCTGCTGGAAGTGCAGCTGGCCATCCGCCAGAACCCCCGCCGTTATTACTGAACGCAGGGAACACGTGAACTCAAGTGGATTCCTGGAGCGTTCGGCGCAGTCGCGCCAGGAGGTGATGGCCCTGCTGCAGAGCAGAAGCCTGATGGTGGCCAGCGGCCGCAGGCTGGTGATCTCCCTGCTCACCGGGGTGGTCGGGGATCGCTGCCAGTGGTTCGGCTCAGCCACCAGCGAGGGCGAGGCCCTGGAGCTGCTGAGCGAGCGTCAGCCGCACCTCCTGTTCGTGACCCACCCTCTGCGTCCCGGCAGTGGTCTTGAGCTGGTGCGGCGAGCCAAGAGCCTGCATCCGAAGCTGCGCTGCCTGCTGCTGCTGGAGGAGGAATCCCCGCCCCAGGTGCGCGCGGCCCTGGAAGCCCGCTGTGACGGCATCTGCGCCGATCGCGGCGTGGGCTTCGGCCATCTCGTCTCGGCCACCCGGGCGGTGCTCGGCGGCGGCTTCTACATGGAGCCCCAGCTGAGGGATCTGCTCGCCCTGGCCCGCCGCGCCAGCCCCGATCCGGCGGGGCCAGGCCTGAGCGCGCGGGAACTCGAGGTGCTGGAACTGGTGGTGCGGGGCTATCAGAACCCCCAGATCGCCGGCCGGTTGCACCTGTCGGTGGAAACGGTGCGCAGCCACCTCAAATCAGCGTTTCAGAAGCTGGGGGCCAGCGGACGGACCCAGGCGGCGGTGAAGGCGGTGTGCCAGGGGCTGGTGAGCTGGCATCTCGATGAGCTGCCCTGATCCGCCTGGGATCACTGGCGCCGGCAGTAGCCGCCGCCGACATTCATCCAGCCGGAGGGGCAGGCCTCACCGTCGCTCGGTTTCACCCTGTAGGTGGTGACCCCCAGGGTGCTGCACTTGCCGTTGAAGAGATCGACATAGCCCAGCGGACACATCTCCCTGAGCTTGGGCACCACCTTCTGGGCCTGAGCCGGAGCCGCGACGCCCGCGACCGCCAGAGGGACGACCAGGCTCAGCAGCAGCCACCAGCGGCGTCGGCTGACGGAAGACGAAGCAGAGGGCATCGCGGGGGATCTGGGACCATGGCTCGAGCCTAGGTTTGGCGGGCTTCCTGAGGGGTCGGGCGGGCGCCCGGCTCTGCGACAAGACGCGACTCTGGGGCACCGTCCGTGGCCTGCACCGATCCTTCCGATCCCCTTCGACCCCGATGCTGCGACAGCACCTCGACCGGCTTGAGCTGACCACCGCCGGGGAGGGCTTCCACGATCTGACGGACCGGCTCGGACGAGGCCTGACGGCCACCGGTCTGCAGCTGGGGGTGATGCATCTGAGCGTTCTGCACACGAGCTGCAGCCTCACCATCAATGAGAACGCCGATCCGCGGGTGCTGCAGGATCTCGCCGCCTATCTGCAGGCCCTGGTGCCTGAGGAGGGCGTGCGTCCCATCAGCGGCAGAGGCCCGCTGCGCCCCTGGGTCCACGACGACGAAGGGGCCGATGACATGCCGGCCCACATCCGCACCGCCCTCACCGCCAGCAGCCTCAGCGTCTCCTTTGCGGGGGGACGGCTGCTGCTCGGCACCTGGCAGGCGATCTACCTGTGGGAACACCGTCGCAGGCCCCACCGGCGTCAGCTCTGCGCTCACTGGATCGGCAGCTGAGTCCGGCCCCAGCACTCCCACAACCCCATCAGCACGGCCGACTCGTCGAGGTCGGCGTGGGACTGCACCACCAGGCTGCGCTCCCGCTCGGCGGAGCTGAGCGGTTCGGCCGTGCGCTGCTGCTCCAGCAGGACCGCCAGGTCGGCATCACTGGGGTCGTCATCGCGGCGGCCGCGCTGCTCCAGCCGCTGCTGCAGCAGGGCCTGATCGGCCCGCACCTCCAGCAGCAGGGGCACCGCCCCCTGCCGCCGGGCCAGCTGCCGGGCCCGCTCGCGGCTGGCGGCCCTGAGGTGGGTGGCATCGAGCAGCACCCAGCGACCCCGGGCCAGGCCGGTGGCGGCGGCGGCGAGCAGGGCCTCCTCCGTGCGCCGGTGGGCCTCGGGGCCGTAGAGCGTCTGGCGCTGGCTGGGTGAGGGGCGCTGCAGGGGGCTGAGGCCATGGAGGTGCTTGCGGATCAGATCGCTGCGCTGGTGCTCCGCCAGCAGCCAGGGGGCCAGGCGGGCAGCCAGGTGGCTCTTGCCGCTGCCGGACACGCCATGGAGCAGGATCAGCGCCGGCGGCCTCAGACCATGGCTGGCATAGGCCAGGGCCAGGCTGAGATAGCGCCGCGCCATCCCCTCGGCGGCCCGGCGCTGGCCGCCGGGGATCTCCTCCTCGCCGCTGGTGGCTGCTTCCACCTTGGCCCGCACATGGGCGCGGTAGGCGCAGAAGAGCCGGAGCACGGCCGGCTCGATGGCCTGTCCGTAGCCGGCCAGGAGGGCGGCCACGCGATCGCCGTGACCCGCCGCCTGCAGGTCCATCACCAGGAAGGCCAGATCCGACGCGCGATCCACCTGGCGCAGATCGGCATTGAACTCCACGCCATCCACCACCGCCAGCTCCGGCTGCAGCAGCACGTGCTCGAGGCGCAGATCACCGTGTCCATCCACCGCCTGCCCGGCCGCCAGGCGGCGGCGCAGAAGGCCACGGCTGCGCAGCAGGGCCAGGGCCAGGCCGCTCACCAGCAGCCCATGCACCCCTGGAGGAAACAGGGCCGGCACCGACCGCCGAGTGGCGCGCACGTTGTTGCGCAGCACCGCCGCGAAGCGACGATCGGCGCCGCGGGCCAGCTCCGGCGGCAGGGGGTACTGCTCGTGAAAGCGGGCGATGCGCCGACCCAGCCCCTGGAGCTCGGCGTCGCTGACATCGCCGTCCGCCAGGCGGGCCGCGAGGGTGTCGCCGGCGGCGAAGCGGCGCATGACCACCACATGCTCGCCTCCGCCGGGATGCTCCTCACCCAGGGCCCCGAACCGCAGCTCACCGGCCGGCAGCCGCAGCACGGGCGCCACGCCGAGATAGAGATCGGGAGCCAGGCGGCTGTTGAGGCGCACCTCCTCGCGGCACCAGTGCAACCGCCGCTCGGCACTGCCGTAATCGAGCAGCCCCCAGAAGCGCAGCGGCTTCTTGAGCTTGTGGGCACGGCAGCTGGTGAGGAAGACCACGCTGATGTGGGTCTGGATCACCTCCACCCGGCGCTGATCGCGGGGCAGCTCCCCCCAGGCCTCCTCGGGATAGGCGCCGGGGGAGGAGAGGGCACGGATCAGGGCGGGCAGGTCCGGCGATGGTGACGGGTCCGGCTCCGGGGTAGCGGATGTCACATCAGCTGGAAGCAATTGAACGCGGCCCCCATGGCCCGGCTCCGTACGTTGCCTGCACGACAGACCCTCGACCATGACCCAGCATCGCCCCCCCCGGTTCCGCTCCAGGGCGACCGCACTCTGCGGGGCCCTGTGGCTGGCGTTGCTCACCGGCTGCAGCCAGGCTCAGAAGCCGGAGACCAGCGCCGCCGGGGGCGGTGGCTCGAGCGACGGCCAGGAGGTCAATGTCTATTCCGGACGCCACTACAACACCGACAAGGAGCTCTACAAGCAGTTCACGGCCAAGACCGGCATCAAGGTGAACCTGCTCGAGGGCAAGGATGATGAACTGATCGTGCGCCTGAAGAGCGAAGGCGCGAGCAGTCCGGCCGATGTGGTCGTGCTGGTGGATGCCGCCCGCATTCAGCGGGCCCGCCAGGAGAACCTGTTCCAGCCGATCCGTTCCGCGGCTCTCGACCGCGACGTGCCCGCCAGCCTGCGCGACCCGGACGGCAGCTGGTACGCCCTCACCCGCCGGGCCCGGCCGATCATGGTCAATCCGACCCTGGTGGACCCGGCCAGCCTGGGCACCTACGCCGATCTGGACAGGCCGGAGCTGAAGGGCAAGCTCTGCCTGCGCAACCGAGCCAGCGTCTACAACCAGTCGCTGGTGGCCGACATCCTGGCTCAGAAGGGCGCCGCCGCCACCAGAACCTGGCTGGAGGGCCTGACGGCCAACGTGAAGACGCCCTTCTTCACCAGTGACACGCCGATGCTGCGGGCGCTCGGGCGGGGCGAGTGCGGCGTGACGGTGGCCAATCAGTACTACCTGGCCCGCATGCTCTCAAGCGAGGCCAAGCCGGAGGACCGGGCCCTGGCGGAGACGATCAAGGTGGTCTTCCCCAGGCCCACCCATGTGAACATCACCGCCGCCGGTGTCACGCGCCATGCCCGCCATCCGGAAGCGGCCACAAAGCTGATCGAATTTCTGGTGTCGCCCAGCTCCGGCAAGGGCTATGCGGCCGCCAACAACGAATATCCGCTGCAGGGATTCGGTGACAACCCGATCCTGAACAGCTTCGGCAGCTTCGAGCCCTCGCCGGTGAGCGCCGATCAGCTGGCCCGCGGCAACCGGGAAGCCAGCGAGCTGATGGTGGAAACGGGCTGGAAGTGACCCTGCTCGCCCCCAGGCCGCTGACCCGCGTCAGCCCCTCCAGCCGGCCCGTCCTCACCGCGGTGGTGGTGGTGATCGGCGTGCTCGCCCTGCTGCCGATGGCGGCCCTGCTGCGGGATGCCGCTCTCCAGCCAGCGCTGGCAGGCGGTCTGGGGCTTGGGTTCGATGGCGCCGAGCAGATCCGCGGCACCCTGGTGCTGGTGCTGGGCGAAGGGGTGTGCGGGGCCGTGATGGGCACCTCCATCGGCTGGCTCACGGCCGCCTGCCGCTTCCCCGGCCGGCGCTGGCTGCGCATCGCCCAGCTGCTGCCGCTCGCCTTTCCGGCCTATCTGCTGGCCGCGAGCCTGATCGACTGGGGCAGCAGCCACGGGCTGCGCATCCATGGTCTGGGCTGGGCGGTGCTGCTGCTGAGCCTGGCCAACTACAGCTATGTGTTTCTGCTGAGCACCGAGAGTTTCTCGATCACAGGCGGCCAGCTGCTGGAGGCCAGCCGCAGCCTGGGGGTGGGACCCTGGCAGGCCTTCCGCCGGGTGGCCCTGCCGATCGCCCTGCCGGCGATCGGTGCCGGGGTGGCCCTGAGCGCCATGGAGGTGGTGAACGAACTGGGGGCGGTGCGGCTGCTCGGCGTTCCCAGCCTCTCGGCGGGCATCCTCGACCGCTGGCAGGTGGAGGGGGATCCCCGCGGCGCGGCGCTGCTGTCGCTGATCGCCCTGGCGATCGTGGTGGTGCTGGTGGCCGCCGAGCGCTCGCTGCGCCAGCGCAGCCGCCGCTGGAATCTGGGCCATGCCAACGGCGAGGCCCAGGCCTATGTGCTCAGCGGCTGGCGTGCGCTGCTGGCCCAGGTGGTGTCGGCGCTGCCGCCCGTGCTGGCGCTGGCGATTCCGCTGGTGTGGGTGGCGGAGGGCTGGCGCCATCTGCTGGAGGAGCCGCTGACGGAGCAGCTGATCCTGGCGGGACGCAGCCTCGGCCTGGCCCTGGTGGCCACCCTGCTCACCGCCCTGGCGGCCCTGCTGCTGGCGATCATCCGCCGCTGGAGCCCCCAGCTGGTGGTGCGCCAGCTCAGTTTTCTGGCGGGAATGGGCTACGCCGTTCCCGGCAGCGTCATGGCCCTGGGGCTGATGCTGCTGGGGGGGCCGTGGGCGCTCAGCCCGCTGCTGCTGCTGATCTGGGGCTATGGGGTGCGCTTCATGGCGGTCTCCAAGCAGGGCCTCGATGCCGGCCTGGAGCGCATCCCCCCCAGCATCGATGAATCGGCCACCAGCCTGGGCTGCAGCTGGACCCAGGTGCTGCGGCGGGTGCACCTGCCGCTGCTGCGCGGGCCGGTGCTGGTGGGGGCGCTGATGGTGTTCGTGGATGTGGTGAAGGAACTGCCGCTGACGCTCTCCCTGCGCCCGTTCGACTTCGACACCCTGGCGGTGCGGGTGTTCCAGTACGCCAGCGATGAGCGGGTGGGGGCGGCGATGGCGCCGGCCCTGGTGATCATGGCCCTGGGACTGGTGGCCTCACTGGCCCTGATCCCCACCCTCGAGAGCCGCGACTGAGCCGTCGCTGCAGCCGGGCTGCCGGCGCGGGGCCAGCCGGGCCAGGCGGTTGGCCTGGAGGGGGTTGAAGTTGTCGTCGCTCACCAGCAGCAGGGTGGGACGACCGTCGGCCAGGGGAGCCCCCAGGGCCAGACCCTCCCAGTTGTCGGGGGCCAGACCGGTCGCCAGCAGATCCCAGCGGCGGAGCGGCGCCTGCTCCGATCCGGCCGGACCCGGGGCGGGCAGCAGCAGGAGCTGGGTCCACCAGCTGGCGGGGGGCTCGAAGCCCCGCACCAGGCCCAGCAGGCCACCGCCGGGGAGAGCGAGCAGCTCGGTGAGGCCCCAGTGGGGGGCCGGCAGCGTCAGCCGCAGGGACCCCATCGGGCGGAAGCCGCCGGGGCCGTGCGTGAGCAGGCGCAGCTGGTCGCGTCGGTCCTGGAGCAGGGGCCGCTCGGCCGCCAGCAGCAGGGTGAGGGGAGAACCGCCCAGGCGGGTGAGCGATTCGGGCCCCTGGTTGCTGCCGAGGCCCTGGCCCGGAGCGGCCCTCCAGGCCTGCGGCAGCAGCAGGGCCTCGCGCAGGCGGCCGCTGCGGCGATCGAAGCGCAGCAGCTGGGCCGGGCGATCGGCGCTGCGGCGCTCCTCCGTGACGATCCAGAGGTTGTCGCCCTCGAGCACGAGGCCCTCACCGTCGAGGGGGGCTGGGAAGGGTTCGCCGGCGGCGTCGCGCAGGGGCAGGCGCTCCCCCAGGCGCAGGGGTCTCTGGCCCAGGCCGGAGAGGTCCCAGATGGGAATCAGCTCGGGTTCCTCCCGGTCGCTCAGCAGCCAGAGGCTGCCATCGGACGGATCGCTGGCGGCTGCGGAGAACCCCCCCAGGCGGCGGCCATCGGCGGCCCTGGTGGGCAGCTCCGCCTGGCCCACCAGCTCCCAGCCGGCTGAGAGCGGGCAGGGCAGCAGGGGGATCAAGCGGCGGCGAGAGGGGCGGATTCCACCAGGGAGGGCGCCAGGCGCAGGCCCGGTTCTCCTGCCGGGGCTTCGAGCAGCTGGGCCTGGCGGATCCGGGAGATCAGCCGGGTGGTGGTGACCCGGGTGGTGCCGATCAGCTCTCCGATGCGCTCATGGGTGAGGCGGAAGGGCAGATCACACCAGGGGCCGCAACGGCGACCGAGGCGACGCACCAGCAGGCCGAAGAGGGCATGGAGGCGCTGCTCGGCGGAGCCGAGATGGCGAATGCGCAGCAGCTGCAGCGTCCACTCGTTGACGGGATCGAAGCCGGTGTCACTGGCGGCCTCGGTTTCGGAGCGGAAGCAGAGGGGGGTGAGGGCTTCCACGCAGACGCCTTCGCTGCAGAGGCGGTCGGTGCGCAGCTGATCACCGGGCTGGAGGAAGGCCAGGGTCATGCCTTCGGTCTCCTCGCAGGGGCAGTAGACGCGGGCGATGCCTTCGAGGACTTCGATGGAGCTGCCGCCGGGGCGCAGAGCGGGATCGAGCAGCACGGTCTGGCCGGCCGGCATCCGCACACAGGAGAGGGGCTGATCGGGCAGGAAACGGAAGCTCACGGAACCGTCACTATTGCGAATGACTCGCAATCTAAACAGCAGAGGTGCCCTTTTGCAATCGGTTCTCAATAACTGCCCCTGTTGCAAGGCGCCGCCGCACTGGCGCCCGTTGGGCATGGACCCCGGACTGTGCCTTTTGCTCCCTGCGCCGGTGCCCCCGGAGCCATGGCGGCGCCGAGGGGGGCCCAGCCTTGGGCTCGTTGCCGCACCCCAGCGATGCTCAGACTCCACGGCGATCGCGCCACCCTGCTCGCCGCCCTCACGGCCCACTGGGCCGATCAGCAACTCGGCCTGGCTGCCGTCCCGCTCAGGCGGGTTCGCCGGCTGCGCAGCGAGGACAGAGGGCCCTCACGTTGAGCACGCACTCGATCAGGCGGAAGCCGTGGCTGCCGGCGGCCCGACGGCCCTCGTCCAGCACGACGGAGCTCTCGAATTCCTCGGTGCGGCCGCAACCCACGCAGACCAGATGGTGGTGATCGCGGTGGGCATCACTGGCCAGCTCGAAGCGGCGCCCCCCTTCGGGCAGCTCCAGCTCCCGCAGCAGCTCCATCGAGCTGAGCAGGCGCAGGGTGCGGTACACCGTGGCCAGGGACACCCGCTCCTCGGCCCTCAGCAGGCGCTGATGCACCTCCTCGGCGCTGAGGTGACTGCCCTCACCGATGCGCTCGAACAACGAGAGCACCGTCTGGCGCTGGGGCGTGAGCCGGCGGCCCCGCCCGTGCAGGCTGGAGCGCAGGCCGCCGGCGGCAGCCGGGAGCGGAGCTGGAGCTGGGCTGGCGGGCGATCGGGAGGACACCGGATCACCGCGTACGTCGAGGCCACTGTAGCCCGCTGTTCTCAACTGATGCCGCAATTGCGAAGAGGCGGATCCAGGGCCGCATCCAGCCGGGCCGTGAGGGCCGCCAGCAGATCGGCCAGGGTCACCACCAGGCGGTAGCTCAGCGCCACCGCCAGCAGCGGAGCCTCCGCCAGCTGGCCTCCCAGCTGCACCAGCAGCACCGCCTCGAACACCCCCAGGCCACCGGGGGCCCCCGGGACCACGAGCCCGGCCGTCCAGGCCAGGGCAAACCCCAGCAGCCAGGCAGGCCAGGGCAGGGAGAGCTGCTGATCGAAGGCCAGCACACAGGCCGCAAAGCCGCTGAAGCGGAAGAGCACGAACAGCACCTGGACCAGCAGCGGCAGCAGCGGATAGCCGGGCAGGAGGAAGCCGGCTGAGCTGGAGTCGGCGTCAGGCAGGCCCTGAACCAGGGGCTGGGTCTGGGGTGAGCGGGCCAGCTGCCGCTCGCGCGAGCGCTCGAGCCGTTGCAGCAGCGGCTGGAACCAGCGCGGCACGAGAACCAGCAGCGGCAGCAGACCCAGCAGGGGCCATCCCGACCTCCAGCCCGCCGCCGCCGCGATGGCCAGGGCGGCGCTGGCGGCCAGGAGCGGATCCAGCAGGGTGGCCGCCAGGGCCAGGGGTGTGGCCACCGAGGTGGCCGGGCCAGCCAGCAGGCGATCGCCCTGGACGAGCAGGCGCACCCGCGCCGCCAGATGCCAGATGCCGCCGGGCAGGTACTTGAGCAGGTTGGTGCTGAGGTAGGCGCGCACGCTCAGACCCCAGCGGGGCCGCAGGCGGAACCAGCGCAGACCCACGGCCCAGGCCAGGCCGTTGATCACCAGGCTGAGCAGGCTCAGCCCCACCCCGATCACCAGCCAGAGCCAGCCCTGGGGGTCGAGGCGCTGGGCCAGCAGCTGCTCGGCGTTGCCCTTGAGGGCCGCCAGCAGAAAGCCCAGGCTCAGCAGCGTCACCCAGAGGCGGGCACCGCCGGGGAGCGGCGGCAGGCGGCTGGGAACCCGCCGGAGCGACGACCACAGCGGCGGGAGGGAGGGCATCAGCCGCATTCGGAGGGGAGAGCGTCATTGTCCTCGGCCATGGCCTGCTCCACCGCCTGACGCACCTGGGAGAGGTTCAGACCATGGCGGCGGGCCAGGGCGGCCAGGTCGTCGTGCTCGGCCTTCCAGCGGGGCGAAGCGCCGGGGACAACGGCCAGCTTCACGCGCACCTCCCCCAGGGCCGTGGCCAGGGTGCGGCTGCGGCGGGGCAGGGCCCAGCGCTGCTGCAGCTGCTCGCGCAGGCCGAGGCTGCTGCCGTGGCGCCACCAGATCTCGCGCAGAGCGGAGGCCTGCTCCGGCCAGCCCAGCACGGTGAGCAGCATCCCCTGACGGCCCTTCTTCATCTGAATGGCGGCGCTGAACACCTCCAGGGCCCCGGCCGCGCGCAGCTCCTCGATCAGGAAGGCCAGATCCTCGGGGCTGGCGTCATCGATCTGGGCCTGCTGCTGCAGCACCGTTTCCAGCTGCGGCCCGCCATCGGCTGCGGTGGCCGCTGCCCCCAGCCAGAGACGCAGCAGGTTGGGGCGATCCAGCTGGCGGTGTCCCAGGCCGATGCCCACCCGCTGCGGCAGCAGGGCCGGCGCGACGGCGAAGCGCTCGGCCCAGCAGGCCATCAGGGCCAGGCCTGTGGGGGTGGTGAGCTCTCCGGCCGGGAACCCCTCGGCGGTGGCCAGGGGGATGGCGCGGCGGCGGGCCAGCTCCAGCACCGCCGGGGCCGGCAGGGGCAGCAGCCCGTGGGCCGTGCTGACGCTGCCGTGGCCCGCGGGGGGAGGGGCACAGATGAGCTGGTCCACCTGGAGATGCAGCAGACCGGCACAGACCCCCACCACATCCACCAGGGCATCGAGGGCCCCCACCTCGTGGAAGTGCACCTGCTCCGGAGCGTGGCCGTGCACCGCCCCCTCCGCCTCCGCCAGCAGGCCGAACACCGCCAGCACCCGCTCGCGAAGGCGCGGCTCCAGTGCACTCGTTTCAATGCTGCGGCGCAGGCTCCCCCAGGAGCGGTGGGGCGGATCCGCCTCGAGGGTCTCCACCGTGAGGCGCCGCCCGCGCAGGCCGCCGCTGCGGCTCTCGGCGTGCTGCAGGCGGTAGCGGCCCTGGAGGCCCAGCTGGGCCAGGGGCTGATGGATCACGGGCTCGGGCAGTCCGAGATCGAGCAGGGCGGCCAGCAGCATGTCGCCGGCCAGGCCGGTGGGGCAATCCAGAAAGGCCTGCACCATGGAGCTCAGGCGGCGGCGCGCAGCAGCCTGGGCGCCGCCTGCAGCAGCAGCTCGGCGCGGGCCTCCAGCTCACTCCGGCGCGCCCGCAGCAGTTGTTCCACCTCGCGGCGGGCGCGCCGCTGCTCGCGCTGGGCGGTCTCGACATCGAAGCCCGAGAGACCCCAGAGGCGCCCGAGCAGGGCACGGTCGTCGGCGCCGCCACGGGCCTGGTCGTAGAGGAGGCGCTCGGCGAGCATGCCGGCCTGGAGCACGCGGCTCCAGCGGCGCAGGTCTTCGGGGGGGAGCTTGGAGTGACGGGGCGGCTCGAACTCAGTGCTGCCGCTGGCGCCGATGCCGGCCCGCAGGCAGGCCAGACTGCCCACGAGCACCTGCTTCACCGGCAGGCCCTCCTGCTCGGCCACCAGGGCGTGGCCGGCCTCATGGATGGCGATGCGGCGCAGGCGGGAGAGGCCACCGGGGAGCGTTTCCGCCAGCAGATGGCCGCCCCGGCCGCCGAAACGGGCCGAATCCACGGTGAGACCGGTGAGGCCGCCACCGGCGGCCAGGGCCACCAGCCAGGGGGAGAGGCCCAGGGCCGGACCGAGAACGGCCAGGAGGGTGCCGCCGGCCACCACGGCTCCCACCCGCAGAGCGGCGGAGGAGCCATCACCGAGCTGGGGACGGGGCTCCATCTCAGCCGCGGGGACGGCTCACGGCGCTGCGGTGGCCTGGCCTCGGGCTGCCGCTGCCGGAGCCACTGCTGCCGCCGCGGTCGCTGCGGCCCTTGCCGCCGCGGTTGCCGCGCTGGACCACCGGGCCGATCACCTCGAAACGCTCCACCTCGAGGTGGTGGCCGATCCGGCGCAGATCGAGGGAGACGAAATGGCGCAGATGCTCGAGGGGCACCTCGCCGGTGAGGGGCAACTTGAACGGCTGGGGGCGGCTGCCGTCGGGTCTGGGGCGCTGGCGGATCTTCACCACCAGCTCCCTGGACTCGGGGCGGGTGTAGATGAGCTCACCGCGCACCGAGAAGTAGTCGTCGCCTTCGGGGAGACCATCGGCGGGAGGCACGGTGTCCGGAGCAGGCTCCGCTTCAGCCTCGGGTTCGCTGAGGGTGCTGGGTTCCCACACCCCCACCATCTGCAGGTGCAGGGCGCCGGGTTCCCGGCAGCGGGGGTACACCACCCAGAGGTGGGAGCGCTCCAGGTCGAGGTGACGGCGCACCAGGCTGAGCACCCGGCCGAGCACGACGGCGTCGATCTCGGTGCCGTCGTCGGTGCGGATCAGCCCACGGGTGAGCTGCTCGGGGTCGGAAGGCACGTACTGACCTCGCACCACGCCGATGGCCCGGTACTGCAGCGGTTCGGTGACCGGGGAAATGGGGTGTAGACGCATCGTGGTGGGGGCAACCAGTGGCCCGGGGCGCAATCTAGCCAGGGCTCCAGGGGTCAGACTTGCGGGATCCCGGAACCAGGTCGATGTCAGCGCGCCCCTCCACCCCTGCCGTGGGCTCCCGCCCACGCGTCTGGCTGGTGGTGGGAGGAGCCCTGCTCACCGCCGTGTCGCTGACGGCGGGCTGGTGGCTGGGGCAGCACAGCCTGGGCGGCCGGCCGGTGGACCGCTCGCGGCTGGAGCTGGAGAAACAGGCGATCCTCCTGAGGGCGGACGTGAGCCGGGGTCAGGCCAGTGAGGGCCAGCAGCAACGGCTGCTGCAGCTGCTGCTGGCCCTCGACGACAAGACGGAAGCCACGGCGCTGCTGGAGCGGATGGCCGATCAGCAGCCCGAGCGCTGGAGCCTGCGCCTGATGCTGGCCGAGCTGCGGCGTGACCAGAAGGATCTCAGCGGCGCGGAGCGGGAGGTGCGCCAGCTGCTCAATCTCAGTCCCGAGCGGATCGAGGCCCTGCAGCTGATGGCTCTGCTGCAGCTGGAGCAGGACCGGGGCCCGGAAGCGGAAGCGCTGCTGACCAAGGCCTATCGGCAGGCCAGCCGCCAGAAGGCGAACGCCAATGCCCTGCAGATCGGTCTGCTGCTGGCCGATCTGCAGCAGCGCCGGGGCCAGTTCAAGGCCGCCGACGATCTGTACAAGCAACTGGGCGCCGCCCACCCGGAGGATCCCCGGCCGCTGCTGGGCCAGGCGATGCTGCGTCAGCAGCAGGGCAAGACGCGAGAGGCGCTGGAGCTGCTCGATCGCGCCCGCCGGCTCAAACCGAATCAGCCCGATACCCGCCTGGATGAGGTGGCGGCGGCCTGGGGACTGGAACCGCTGCGCCGTGGCCAGGGGGCGGCTACGGAGCCGTCACCAGCGCCCCCCCCGGCGTCCGGGGGGCAGGAGCCGCCTGCGCCTCGAGATCCTTGAGGGCCTGATCGATCGCATCCCCGGGCTGGGTGGCGTTGTCGAGGGCGCTGTTGCGGCGCAGCTTGTTCATCAGCTCCAGGGGATTGCCCGATTCGAGAATCCCGCCGCTGGGGCGGCCGGTGGGGCTGTTGTCGTAGATCTGCTGCTCCTGGACCGACTGCCCGTAGGAGGGCAACTGGGCCTGGGCCGGCGGGATGAGCAGGGGAGCGGCGAGAAGGCTGAAGGCTGCAAGGGCCAGGGGACGGGCCATGGCAGGCGTGCGACGGGACAGGATGGTGCCTTGATGCTAAGGGCCACAGGCGGTGGCTGATTTTTTCGGCATGCAGATCGCCACCTGGAACGTGAACTCCGTGCGCAGCCGGCTGGAGCAGGTGGTGGCCTGGCTGGAGCTGGAACGCCCCGAGGTGCTCTGCCTGCAGGAAACCAAGGTGGAGGATGCGGCCTTCCCCAGCGGAGCGTTCCGCGACCTGGGCTACAGCGCCGTGATCAGCGGCCAGAAGGCCTACAACGGTGTGGCGATCCTCAGCCGGCTGCCGCTGGAGGATGTGCGCATCGGCTTTGACGCCCTGTTGCCGGATGAGCCGGCCGTGGCTCTGGCGGAGCAGAAGCGGGTGATCAGCGCCCGCATCGAGGGGATGCGCGTCCTCAACCTCTACGTGCCCAACGGCTCGTCGCTGCAGTCGGAGAAGTACGCCTACAAGCTGGAGTGGCTGGCCTGCCTGCGCCGCTACCTCGACATCCAGGACGACGACGGCGATCCCCTCTGCATGGTGGGGGATTTCAACATCGCCCTCGACGACCGCGACATCCACGACCCGCAGCGGCTCAGCGGCGGCATCATGGCCAGCGAAGCCGAGCGGCAGGCCCTGCGCCTGGCGCTGGACGAACGGCTGGCCGACGTGTTCCGCCTGTTCGAGCCAGGCAGCGGCCACTGGAGCTGGTGGGACTACCGCAGCGGCGCCTGGGACCGCGACAGCGGCTGGCGCATCGACCACATCTATCTCTGCGAGGAGCTGCAGGAGCGGGCCACCGGCTGCCTGATCCACAAGGCGATGCGGGGCAACGAGAAGCCCAGCGACCATGCCCCGGTGGTGGTGCAGCTGCAGTGGCCGCCGGATCCAGACGAGGAGGAGGACGACGACGACGACTGGGCTGCCTAGCCTCGTGGGCAGTGAGCCGCCCTGGCCCGTGGAGCCGAACGAGCTGGAGGCGATCGAGGGGGCTGAGCCGGCTGAGCTGCGTGCCCTGGCGGCGTCGGTGGCATCGTGGCAGGAGCTGGGCCAGCGCTACGGCCAGCGGCTGAAGGCGATCACAGCGGCTGGCGGCGACTCAGCGCCTGCCCAGCGGGCCGAGGCCATCGATCTGCTGCTGACCCTGGGGGATCTGGCGGGGGCCCGCGAGGCCGTGGTGAGCTGGCTGCTGGAGTGGATGCGGGAGATGCCCCTCCGGGGTACGCCGGACCGGCTGGTGCAGCCCGATCTGCTGCGCTGCCTGGCGGACGTGGTGGAGCGCAGCAGCGACCAGTCGCTGCTGACGGTGTTCTGGCAGGGCATGGAGCGGTTCGCCCCGCCGCTGCCGGCTGAGGGAGTGCTGCCGCTGCTGGGGGTGCCGGTGCTGAACCGGGTGGATCTGCTGGAGAGCCTGCTGGCCAGTCTCGACGTGCCGATCGAAACGCTGGCGATCGTCGACAACAGCGGCGGCCGCTCGGATGCCGACGCCCTGGAGCTGCGCCGGCGGCTCGACACGCTCGAGCGCGAGGGCCACGCCGGCATCGGCCGGGTGCGGGTGGCGCGGGCCTTCGGCAACGGCGGCGTGGCGGCGGCCTGGAACCAGATCCTGCTGAGCTTTCCGGAGGCGGCTGTGGCCCTGATCGTGAACAACGATGTGGTGGTCGCGCCCGGCGTGCTGGCCGCAGCCCTGGGCCGGATCGATGCGGAGCGAGCCCAGGTCCTGCCCCTGCTGCCGGCACCGGCCAGTTTTTCCGCCTTCCTGATCACCGCCCTGGCCTGGGACCGGGTGGGACTGTTCGACGAGGGGTTTCATCCGGCTTATTGCGAAGATCTTGACTACCAGGACCGCCTGCAGGCCTGCACAGAGCTGGAATGGATCGTGGACAGGGGCATCCAGCAGGCCATGGCGCCGCTCAATCCCACGCAGAGCGCCACGATCAGCAGTGATCCGGCATTGGAGGCCGCCAACCGGCGCAGCTTTCAGCTCAACCGGCTCTGGTATCTGTACCGGGGCCGGCCGCTGCAGCGGGGCAGCGGCCAGTGGCGCCGCCGCTGGCTGAGCCAGTGGAGCTGAGCCCATGGACCTGATCCCCACCACCGGAGCCCTGGGCGTGGCCCTGCTGCTGATGGCAGCGAGGGGGTCGCGAGACCACGGCGACATCGACGCGGCGGAGGCGGCCTACGAGGAGCTGCTGCAGGCCCGCCCGCATCTGGTGAGCCTCGAGCTGGAACTGGCCGCGATGCGGCTGGAGCACGGCCGGCTCGATGCGGCGGTGCGCCAGCTGCGGCAACGGCTCTCGTTCGCGCAGATCGGCAGCGACGAGGACCGCCGGCAGCTGGAGGCGTTGTTGCTGGAGGCGCTGCTGCGCCAGGAGCGATGGGTGGAGGCGGAACCGCTGCTGCGGGCCCTCTGGTCGCGGGGCCAGGCCGAGCCGCATCACCTGCTGGCGCTGGCCCGGGGCCTCGAGGGGATCGGCCAGGACGAGCAGGCCCTGGCGGTGCTGGGCACGGCCCTGGAGGGGGACGATCTGGACCCCGAGGCCCGGCTGGAGCTGCAGGTGGAGCTGGCCCGGCGGCTGCGCAAGCTGGGCCGGCTGCAGAAGGCGATCGAGGCGATGAGCTTGGCGGTGCTGCTGGCACCGGAGCGGCTGCCGCTGGCCATGGAGCTGACGGAGGTGCGCGCCCAGGCCCTGATCGAGCGGGGGGAGGAGGCCCTGGCCCGCGAAGACTGGACCGAGGCGCGGCGGGCGTACCAGTCGCTGCTCGATCTTCGTCCTGATGACGCCACGGCCCTGCAGCGGCTGGAGCTGCTGCAGAGCCTCGATCCGGCCGGGCTGCAGCACAGCCCCGAGGCTGGAGCGGGCGATCTGCCGGGCTGGCGCCAGGACGCGGCGGAGCGACTGGCTGGGTTCAGCCAGCTGCTGGATCGCCTGGAGCAGGCAGCGGCTGCAGAGGGCGCGCCCCCTGCTGAGCCGCCAGCTGCGCCTCCAGCTGCCTGATCCGCCGCTGCTGCGCGAGCAGGAGAGTTTCGGCGCGAGCCAACTGCTGCTCGGTGGCCTGCCAGAGAGGATCGGGCTGGAACACGGCCGTGCTGGAAGGAGAGGCTCCATCTTCCCTGGTCCAGGCCGGCAGGGGCAGCTTCAGCAGCTGAGCTCCATGGGCCTGCGCCTGGCCGGGTTCGAAGGCGGAGCGGCCGAGGTGATCGACCAGGGAGCGGCGCAGCACCGGCGGAGCCCCATCGATCAGCACGCCATCGACCCAGGGATGGCGACAGGAGCGGATCACCAGGGGCAGCAGCGCCAGGGGTGGGGGATCCGGCCAGTGGGCGGCGTCCATCAGCCAGAGCAGGTCGGCGGTGGCCTCGCTGATGGAGGCGACGATCTCCCAGGGGAGGGAGCCGCCGGGGAGCAGGCTGGCGCGCCAGCGATCCCGCTCGGCCTGGGAACCCTCGAGCAGCAGGCTGAGGCGCACGCTGCCCGCGTGGCCGGAACCCAGCCGTTGGATTGCTGGTTCGTCGTTCTGCCGGGCCCCGGTCTCCATCGCCTGGCTGCCGTCAGCCGGATCGCCGGCCGCGTCTGTGCAGCGGAGCGGAGCCACGTCGGTGCCATCCAGGGCTTCCCAGCCCTGCTGGCGGGCCAGATCGAGCAGCCAGGGCAGGACCAGGGCCGGATCGGCCGCCAGATCGGGGGCCAGATGGGGCGGCGGCGCCCAGGCGCCATGGGGAATCAGCACCCAGGCCGGCCGCAAGGACGGATCGAGGCGTTCCAGTGCCTCGGGGCCGGTACGCCGCCAGGCCCGGCCCCAGGCCAGGGCCGGCGAGTCGCGTGCCGCCAGCTCCGCCACCACCTCGAACCAGCCGGCATCGGGCTCGGCCCCGGGGTGGATCAGGAGGGTCGCGTTCAAGGGGCGGCGGGCGCTGGCGAGGCGGAGCAGGTCGTCGAGGCGAGGCCGGTCGTCGGCGGTGGTGCGCAGCTCGGGAACCAGCTGGCCGCCAGGCCCCTCAGGCAGGCCCCATTCACCGAACAGCAACAGATCCCCGCCTGTGGAGAGCCACCGCTGAGCCACCCGTCGAGCCTGACCATGGTCGTGGGCCAGGGACGGTGTGATCGGCACACAGATGCTGAAGGCAGGCACGACAAGCTCCCCGGCCCCAGAATGATCGAAACCGAGCCGACTGTGTGGGTGAACAGCCGCTGGCACCCGTGAAGACGCCACCAAAACCCACCCGCCAGGGTCGAGGAGGGTTGAGCCTGCTCGGTGGTGGCGGGCTGTTGCTGGGATTGAGTGTGGCACTGATCGTTGGGCTTCAGCTGGGCGCCCTGCCCTGGAAGTTCCGCCGCCAGATGTTCCAGCTTCAGGGGTCCCTGGCGGGCGGACTGGTGGGATTCGCGGTGGGCTGGGGCCTGGGACGAAGCCGCCGGGAGCCCGGATCCGATGACAGCTGAACCGAAGCGGGCCGCGCTGCTGGGACGGTTGCGCTCCACCGCCGTGCTGCTGGCGCTGTTCTTCGGTCTGCCGCTGGCGGGGCTGATGGTGATCTCCTGGGCCGTGAGTCTGGTGGCGGAGCCGATTCTCACCCCGGCCAACATCTGGACCTTCGTGCTGGGACAGCTGCTGGTGGCGAGCGTGCTGAGCTGGCTGCTGGCCTGGAAGTTTCCGGTGGTGTGAACGAGTTCTTGTCAGTGCAGGCTTGGCAAACGCTCCGGATCCTGGTTTGCCAGCAAGGGGTTGGCGAGATCCTTGGCGGAGAGTTGAGCAGCTACTCCCTCTGGAAGGGCTGGCCAGCTGATCCCCAGGGCGGGATCATCCCAGGCGATTCCCTGCTCCGACGGCGGGTGGTAATAGTTGGAGCAGAGGTAGCAGAAATCCGCCACGTCGCTGAGCACCAGAAAGCCATGGGCGAAGCCTGGCGGTACCCAGAGTTGGTGATGGCTCACGTCGTCGAGGATGGCGCCCACCCACTGGCCGAATGTGGCTGAGCCGCGGCGCACATCCACCGCCACATCGAACACCGCTCCGCTGGAGCAACGCACGAGTTTGCCCTGGGTCTGCACCAGCTGGTAGTGCAGGCCACGCAGCACACCGCAGCGGGAGCGCGACTGGTTGTGCTGCACCAGCGGCGGGATGCCGGCCGCGTCGAGCACGGTCTGGCGGGCGGTCTCCACGAAGAAGCCGCGCTCATCGCCGAACACCTTCGGTTGAAAGAGCAACACCTCGGGGATCGACTGGGGAATGATCTGCATCTCAGGCGAGGCGAGCGGCGTACTGGGAATCGAGATAGCTGGCGTATTCCGCCGACAACAGCGGTTGCCACCACTCGCGGTTGGCGAGATACCACTGCACCGTGCGGCGAAGACCCTCCTGCACCGTCACCTGGGGCTGCCAGCCGAGCTCTTCGCTGATCCGGGTGGCCTCGATGGCATAGCGGCGGTCGTGGCCGGGGCGATCGGTCACGAAGCGGATCAGTTCGCGGCTGGGGCGCACCGGCAGCTCAGGGGCGAGTTCATCCATCAGGCCGCAGAGCATGCCCACCAGATCAAGGTTGGCCACTTCGTTGCAGCCGCCGATGCAGTAGGTGCGGCCAGGTTCGCCGGAGAGCAGGATGCGGTCGAGGGCGCGGCAGTGATCCTCCACATAGAGCCAGTCGCGCACGTTGGAGCCATCGCCGTAGACGGGAATGGGCCGACCCAGCAGGATGTTGATCAGGGTGAGCGGAATCAGCTTTTCCGGGAAGTGATAGGGGCCGTAGTTGTTGGAGCAGTTGCTCACCAGCACCGGCAGGCCGTAGGTGTGCTGCCAGGCGCGGGCCAGGTGATCGCTGGCGGCCTTGCTGGCGGCGTAGGGGGAACGGGGGTTGTAGGCGGTGGTTTCGCAGAAGGGGGGATCGCTGGGCTCGAGGCTGCCGAACACCTCATCGGTGCTCACGTGCAGAAAACGCCAGTCCGTTGGTGATCCAGCCGCGAGCCAGTGGTCGCGGAAGGCCTCCAGCAGCGTGAAGGTGCCGTTGACGTTGGTGGCCAGGAAGGCACCGGGCCCCGTGATCGAGCGGTCGACATGGGATTCGGCTGCAAGATGGGCCACGTGGGTGATGGCGTGCTCCGCCAGGAGGGCGTCCACCAGCGGGCGATCGCCGATGTCGCCGTGCACGAAGGTGATGCGTCCGGAATCGATCAGGGGCTCGATCGTGGCCCGGTTGCCGGCGTAGGTGAGGGCATCGAGCACCACGATCGTGTCAGCCGGGTGGGCAGCGGCCCAGTGGTGGGTGAGGTTGCCGGCGATGAAGCCGGCGCCGCCGGTGATCAGCAGATGACGGGTCATTTGGCGAGTGAGAGGGGAATGTTGGGGCTTTCTGGGTTCACGTCCACGCTCTGCAGCTGCGGGCGCAACACCAGATCCATGTCTTCCATCGGGATCGCTCCCACGAGCACTTCATCGCCCAGCACCATGGCTCCTGTGAAGCAGCGGCGGTTGCGGAAGCGGATTTCAACCGGGCCCACATAGGGAACGCTGCGCCGGTGGCCATCGGCGAGAACCACCTCGCGGCGTTCAAGCTCCCGCAGCTGAAGCTGGATCACCAGATGTTCCGGGATGCAGAGGTGTACGGCGCCCGTGTCGACCAGGGCCTGCACGTCCACAGGCTGCAGCTGCGCCTGGGACGGGTTGGAGAGTTGAAACGAGGATCGGATCAGGCCCATGCGCGCAGGCAGTTGCGGAGATCCTCGCGCCAATCGGGCGGAGGGATGTCAAAGACGGCACGGAATCGGCTGGTATCCATTCGGGAATTGGCAGGGCGCCGCGCCGGGGTGGGGTAGGCGCTGGTGGGGATCGGGGTGAGGTCCGGAGCACGTGCCAGCAGACCCAGCGCTACCGCTTCGGAAAAGATCGCCTCGGCAAAGCCGCACCAGCTCACGGCCGGTTCGCCGGCGTAGTGATAGGTGCCCCAGGGGAAGGGCTGATCGGGATCCAGGGGTGAGCGGTTGGTGATGGCCGCCTCGGCCAGGCTGAGCCAGGTAGTGGCGATCGACTCGGCACTGGTGGGGCCGCCGATCTGATCGGCCACCACCGAAAGTGCTGGACGCTCGGCGCCCAGGCGCAACATAGTACGCACGAAATTGGCGCCCTCCTCACCGAAAACCCAGCTCACCCGCAGCAGCAGATGGGGGCCACCGGCGGCTCGCAGGGCTTCCTCGCCGGCCAGCTTGCTGGCGCCATAGACCCCGAGGGGACCGGTGGGATCGTCCTCCCGCCAGGGGCGCTCGCCGTCACCGGCGAAGACGTAGTCGGTGGAGAGGTGAAACAGGGGCAGGGAGCGGGCGGCGCAGGCGCTGGCCAGCACGCCCACGGCCGTGCCGTTGATGGCCGTCGCCAGCTCGGGTTCGCTCTCGGCCTTGTCGACAGCGGTGTAGGCGGCGGCATTGAGCACCAGAGCCGGCTGGTGTTGCTCGAGGAGTTGCTCGACGGTGGCGGCCAGCTCAGGCGCTGGGGAAGCCAGATCCAGCTCGGGACGGGCAGCCAGCAGCAGCGATCGTTGGGGCATCAGGACCGGTGCCAACCGTCGTAGGGCGGAGGCCACCTGACCGGAGCGGCCGATCACAAGCACGGGGGAGGGGCTGGACATGACCTCAGAGCCCCTCGGAGAGCAGGGCTTCGAGATAGGCGCCATAGCCCGACTTGCGCAGGGGTGCCGCCAGCGCCGCGAGCTCATCGGCACTGATCCAGCCCTGGCGCCAGGCCACCTCCTCGGGGCAGCCGATCTTGAGCCCCTGGCGGTGCTCGAGAGTGCGGATGTAGCTGCCGGCCTCGTGGAGGGAATCGCAGGTGCCCGTGTCGAGCCAGGCCATGCCACGGCCGAGCAGCTCCACGCGCAGGTCGCCGCGATCGAGGTAGAGCTGGTTGAGGGTGGTGATCTCCAGCTCACCGCGGGCCGAGGGCCTCACCTGGCGGGCCAGCTCCACCACATCTGGGTCATAGAAATAGAGGCCGGTGACGGCGTAGTTGGAGGCAGGCTGCAGGGGCTTCTCCTCCAGCGACACCACCCGCTGATCGCCGTCGAAGCCCACAACGCCGTAGCGCTGGGGATCAGCCACGCGGTAGGCGAAGACGGAGGCTCCGGAAGGCTGGGCACTGGCGGCCTGGAGGTTGCGGGAGAGATCGCCGCCATAGAAGAGGTTGTCACCGAGGATCAGAGCCGCTGAATGACCGGCAAGAAACTCGGCCCCGATCAGGAAGGCCTGGGCGAGACCATCAGGACTGGGCTGCTCGGCGAAGGAGAGGGAAATCCCCCAGGAACTGCCATCGCCAAGCAGGGCACGGAACTGGGGCAGATCGCGCGGTGTGGAGATGATCAGAATCTCATCTAAACCCGCCAGCATCAGGGTGCTGAGGGGGTAGTAGATCATCGGTTTGTCGTAAACCGGCAACAGCTGCTTGCTCACCGCCTGTGTGATGGGGTGCAGGCGCGTACCAGAACCGCCGGCCAGGATGATGCCGCGGCGTGAAACATCGGATTTGTTCCCTGTCTTCATATGGAGTATTCAGGATTGATCCCAGCTTTGTAGCCGTAGCGGCAATGGTTGCATAATCAGTATTGAAATGAACACAATGCGTTGATTTTAGAACCAATCAAGAGAAATGAACCGAAGCCAGGTCACCGAAAGGGACAACCGATTAAAGTCAACCGTGAAAATATGCGCCTGAATCCAAGAGGTCTGACAATTTACTGTTCACGATGGATTCTCGAGGAGGACGCCGTTGGATTGGCTGATTGTCACAATCAATATCGGAGCACTTACTTTAACTGGCTCTCATGGCATGTGATGCTGCATGAATGAGGTTTCAAAGCTAGACATTAAAGCGGCGTCCCAGCAAGTGGTGTAACTCAGGAGGATCAGCCCCGGCGTAGCCGGGGCTGACGGCTCACCTCCCTCAGATTTCAGCTGTGGCAATGGGTGGGCCGGTCTGTGACCCTGTTCGGAGAACTACCACCAAACCGAACACAGACCATGACCCTCACCCATAGTGGCGCCTCCGAGCTGAGCCAGCTCATGGAGGGCACCACCGCTGGCGCCCTGATCCCAGAGATCGTGCGCCGGGGTTTCCAGGACCTGCTGGAAGCCGAGGTTTCTGCCCTCACGGGCGCTCAACTCCATGAGCGCTGCCCCGATCAGCGCTCCACCCATCGCAACGGCTACCGGGAGCGGCTGCTCACCACCCAGGTGGGCGACCTCAGCCTGGCCATTCCCAGGTTGCGGCAGGGCAGCTTCTTTCCCAGCTGGCTGGAGCCACGCCGCCGGGTGGACAAGGCGCTCTACGCCGTGGTGATGGAGGCCTACACCGGCGGGATCTCCACCCGCAAGGTCGACGCCCTGGTGGAGGCGCTGGGCGGGGCCAGCGGCATCTCCAAATCGGAGGTGAGCCGCATCTGCCAGGGGCTCGATGAGCAGGTGAAAGCCTTTCTGGGCCGGCCGCTTGACCATGCCCGCTTTCCCTACGTCTACCTCGACGCCACCTACCTCCACGGCCGCCTGGGCCGAAATATGCAGGTGGTGTCGCGGGCGGTGGTGGTGGCGATCGGCATCAATGCCCTCGGCTACCGCGAAGTTCTCGGCATTGCCGTGGGCGACAGCGAGGCGGAGGGCTTCTGGCGTCAGTTCCTGGGCTCACTCAAGGAGCGTGGCCTCGACGGCACCCGCCTGGTGATCTCGGATGCCCACCTGGGCCTGACGGCAGCGATCAAGCGGATGTTCCAGGGCAGTAGCTGGCAGAGGTGCCGGGTGCACTTCCTGCGCAACCTGCTGAGCCATGTGCCCAAGGCCGGCCAGGACATGGTGGCCGCTGCCATGAAAGCGGTGTTCGTGATCCAGGCTCCAGATCAGGTGCGCGCCCACTGGCAGCGGGTCACCGAGATGCTGCGCAAGCAGTTCCCCGGCGCCGTGCCCGTGATGGAAGCCGCCCGGGACGACGTGCTGGCCTTCCTGCACTTCCCCCAGGAGCACTGGCGCAAGGTCTGGAGCACCAACCCGCTCGAGCGCCTCAACAAGGAGATCAAACGCCGCACCAACGTGGTCGGCATCTTCCCCAATGATCCAGCGATCGTGCGCCTGGTGGGCAGCCAGCTGCTGGAGCAGCAGGAGGAATGGCAGCTGGAGCGTCGCCGCTTCTTCTCTGAGGCCACCATGGCCAAGATCCCAGAGCCAGAAGAGCCCTTGGAGCTCACCGATGCAGATCCGAACGCCCAGCCGGCTGCAACCATCAGCTGAAGCGCACCAGCTTCTACCTCGATCTACACAGAACACATCGATCGCTGAGTTGCCAATTCAGCGATCAGGGTTCATAATGGATCAATGGAGCTGCGCAATCAGCTTCCAAGCAGTCATCCCCTGACTGCTCCTGTTCACCCTCCGGAGAGGGTCACAGGACCTCCTGAGTTACACCACTCGGAGGGGCGCTACCGACATTAAGAGTGGCCTCCGGCATGCTGGTCAGGCACAAAAGATTGATAATAAATACACTCTGATCTGTTCCGGCTTCGTTGTGACTTACAACATAAACAATGATGGGCAGATGCAAGCATTGATCTTAACAGTTGATCAGCTGAATTGCCACATCCTATGCTCAACGAAGCTGCCCTGTCAAGCCAAATGTGTATCGCCTGATACTTGGCCTGCCTCAACTGGCAATCCAAATGGTCAAGTGCCGTGGGGCCTGCTGAAAAGCTCAGATCCATCATAAATATCATAATGGCAATTGAGTTGCTGGAACTTTTCAGCAACTTCCACTGGCAAGGGCATATTCACTGCAAGAGTGCAGCTCTGCTGAGCTCGCCGAATACCAAAGGGATTCGCATCACGAGATTCTGATCACATAATTCGTCGGCTGGTCGAAAGCTCAGTGAGTTTTTCACGCCACTCGGCTGCGGCGAAATAACCGTTGGCTTCCTAGCAGGTGCGCTGTTGGGTCGCTCCATTGCCCGTCGATGATTCTCACGGGCCACTCCAGTTGATGGCTGACTCTCAGGTTGAGCTGTGTTTCTGTAAGCAACCTCATACCCGGGGGAGGCGGTGCCTGCAGGTCAGCCAACCCTTCTCGGTAGTAGCGAGCGAAGCAGAGAGTCAACATCCCTGGCCCGACGAGGAACCAGGGGTTGTTGCCCTGTTCTTCCAGAACCAGGTGGCAAGCAAGATCAAGCGCGGCCTCAATCAACGGCTGCCCGGGGGTGGCGGCCAAGAACTCCATACCCAGAAAGCCCTGGTTCTGCTGGTACAGCACAATATCGATTCCCGAGGAAATCCAGGGGTCAAGAGAATGGCGGCAGAGAACGTTGAGGCTGGCCACGATGCCGCCTTGCAGCCTGAGGTAGGCGAGCTGAAAAAGACCAGCCCTCAACAGCGGACTGGATGCCTTTGCATAGGCCTGACAGACCCTCGCTGATGCATGTTGGGAGATGAATGAAGCGGCGGTGTCGGCCTCGAACAGCACGTGTTCATAACCGGGATTGACATGTCGCCAGCTCCCTGAAGTGACCAGGACACTCTCAGGAAGCTCATCACCAAGCCAGATCTGTATCAACCGATGGGGGATCTCGGCAGGATCATCAATGCTGTCAGCTGGCTGATTCCAGTTACTCAATCGTCCAACCTGTCGTGCACCGATCAGCAGGGCTAAAGCGGCAGCATTCGATTCGGGCTCGGACAGTAGCAAGTCAGCGAGACCCTTGAGTCGTTGTGCTGAAGGAAAAGGAGCCAACTGTTGGACATGATTGGCAACGATCTGATTGGTGTTGAACTCCTCGTAGAGCCCACGGTGCAGGCCACCTCGAGAGGCACGCTGAAGCTCGGGATCACTACTGGCCTGCTTGGCTTGTCGCAGCTTGTGGTAGAGAACGCGGGCAGAGGGAAGATCCAGCAGGATCACCTGAAGCAGGCAGGCCTGATCAGAAAGTGCGATCTCCATTGGCTCAGTCCCCAGCAAGGGGGTGATGAGCTCAAGTGCCTCCTGAAGTCGGAACTGGCTGCACAGCCAATCCACCCGGAGTTTCAGGGCCTCCCGCTCCTGGCGCAGGCCAGCGGGGGCCAGATCCTGCAGGGCACTTTCGGCCTTTGGATCGCCAAGACGGATCAGCAAACCGGTCACCTGGACGCGAGCCTCAAATCCAAGCTCGGACTCGCCTGTGAGCCCCTGGGCAATCGCAAGAGCTGTTTCGTATTCGCCGCGGCGGTTCAGGAGGAACACCTGCAGTAGCCGAAGCCAGCACTGGGCGCTTGACTCTGAACTGGTGATCAGCCGCTCGGCTTCGTGGAGAAGTTCGAGACCCTGATCAAACGCTCCCACGTCGGCATGAAGGAAGCCGAGGGCGATGGCATGGTCAGGGCATGAGGGATCGAGCCTCACGGCCTGCTGCAGTTCTTTGAAGCTGGCGGGAAGGTCGCCAAGCTGGCGGAGGATCTCGCCGCGATTTTTGTGTTGGTGTGCCTGCAGTGCCGGAGTAGGGAGTGGCGTGGAGAGAGCCTCTAGCGCCTCCTGAGGCCGGCCGAGGTCGCGCAACAGTTGCGCATGGCGTAGCAACGTGGAGGGCTCAACCCCGGGGGTTTGACGGAGCCGGATCGAGAGAGCCAGGGCTCCCTCCAGATCTTGGTTGGCAAGGGCCTTCTGCAGTGCCTCCTCGATCTGTTTGGCGGGCTGCGCCTCGCTTGAAAGGCTCAGGTCAGTACATCCAACGATGTGCAGAGTTTCTGGCTCAAGCCCGGCTTGCTGCTGTGCCGCGATGGTGGAGAGCTGCTCATCCAACCAGAGTCCGCCGAGGTGTTCGGGGTGGCGCTCCAGCAACCGGTAGCAGGCCGTGTGGGCTGCCTGCAGATCCGGATCCGCTTGGGTGCAGAGGCCTTGAGCGGCTCGCAGTAGCAGCACTCCAGGCGGGGGCGGCAACTGGCACATCAACGCGGCCTGTTGAGCTTTGGCATCGCTCTGACGCCCCAGCTGTTCAAGCAGCGGCGTCCCAGCAAGTGGTGTAACTCAGGAGGATCAGCCCCGGCGTAGCCGGGGCTGACGGCTCACCTCCCTCAGATTTCAGCTGTGGCAATGGGTGGGCCGGTCTGTGACCCTGTTCGGAGAACTACCACCAAACCGAACACAGACCATGACCCTCACCCATAGTGGCGCCTCCGAGCTGAGCCAGCTCATGGAGGGCACCACCGCTGGCGCCCTGATCCCAGAGATCGTGCGCCGGGGTTTCCAGGACCTGCTGGAAGCCGAGGTTTCTGCCCTCACGGGCGCTCAACTCCATGAGCGCTGCCCCGATCAGCGCTCCACCCTGTCAAGCGACATCCGCTTTTGGTCCTCCGGCGACACGAAAACTGGTCCACCTGATGGCTTGCTGATGGGGGCCTTACGGCTGCCCTTGGATCGGTGTTTCATCGGTGGGTGTCGTGTCGTTGTTGTTGGCTGCGGCATCTGTGCCGCTTGATCCGGGTTCCCCTTAGGCCTTCTCACCGGGCGGTGGTGGCCGTAGGCCAGCGCTGTCCGGTGAGGAGGAACCGCCCGCCTGCGGGCGGATCAGGCCGCTGCGCCGCTTCTCCCTGAGCCGGTAGCTGTCGCCCCGGATCGTCAGCACGTGGCTGTGGTGCAGCAGCCGGTCGAGGATCGCTGTGGCGACCACCTGATCGCCAAACACCTCGCCCCATTCCATGACGGGGCGGTTGGAGGTGATCAGCACGCTGCCGCGCTGGTAGCAGCGGGAGATCAGCTGGAAGAACAGGTACGCAGCGTTCGGCTCCAGCGGCAGGTAGCCCAGCTCATCGATGATCAGCAGCCGGGTTTTGGCGTACTGCGTCAGCCGGCCCTCCAGGGCGTGCTGCGCCTGGGCCTTGGCCAGGGCGCTGATCAGCTCCATGGCACCGACGTACTGGACGCTGTGACCGAGACGCACCGCCTCCCGGCCCAGCGCCACCGCCAGGTGGGTCTTGCCCACACCCGGCGGCCCGAGCAGCAGCAGGGTGTCGCCGTTGGCCACCCAGCGGCAGGTGGCCAACTCACGGATCTGGGCCGGGTCGATCGACGGCTGGGCCTCGAAATCGAACGCTTCCAGCGTGCGCACATAGGGGAAGCGCGCCAGCCGCAGCGCCATCTCCATCCGCAGCTGGTCTTTGCGTGCCACCTCGGCCGCGCACAGCCAGGCCAGGGCCTCGCGCAGGTTCATCTCCCGCCTTGCCGCTTCCTCCAGCAGCGCATCGAGGCGGTCGCGGATTGCTGGGAGCCGTAGGCGGGTGAGCATTGCCTCCAGCTCCTCGGTCGGTACCGGTGGTATCGCCGCTGTGGATCGGTTGCGTGGGTTGGTGGGACTCATGCCGCCACCTCCCCGATCAGCTCGGCATAAACCGCCAGAGGCCGGGCCAGTTCAGAGCTGCGGACCGGGCGCTGCTCCTGATCACGTCTTGCGTTGCCATCCCGCAGCGATCGCTCCGCCTCGCGCTGCTGCCGTTGCGGCAGCAGGCCCTCCCAATGGCCGTCGATCACCTGGCGGCTGCGGCTACCGGGCCGCTGGCGCCTGTGCTCAGCGACGATCCGGCCGCCGTGGCGGATCAGTACCTGTTGATCGCGCACCAGCACGCTCACCCGCTGACGGATCAGCGCCTGCGGCGCCGAGTACCAGTTCGCCTCCACCTCCACGCAGCAGTCGCTGTGCACGATCCGCACCAGCTCCCGCTCCGCCAGGAACGACGGCTTGGCCTCCAGCGGCTGCAACGCCTGGGCTTCTGCCCGCACAAACCGGTCCAGCGGCGCCTCGCCGGTGGTGCCGTGCACCCGCAGGTCGGCCACCTCGCGGGTCCAGCGCACCAGATGGGCCTCAAACTCCGCCCAGCTGCTGAACTCCCGCCCAGCGATGGCGTTCCTCTTGACGTACGCCACCCCACGCTCGTCCTTGCCTTTGGTTCTGGCCCGGTACGGCCGACAGGCACGGGGCTTGAACCCCCAGTAACGGGCGAACTCCTCCAGCCGCTCGGCAAAAACCAGGATGTTGCGCTCGGGATCGTGCTGGCTCACCAGCGCACGGGCGTTATCCACCAGCACCTCCTGCGGTACCCCGCCCCAGTGGCGGAAACCCTCCTCCAGGGCCTGGAGCCAGTGGTCCTGCTTCTCGCTGCGGAATGCCCGCACCAGCAGCCGGCGCGAGTACCCCAGGGTGAGCACCGCCAGGTGCACCCGCACCCGCTCGCCGCCAATGCTCACCAGGCACTGGCCAAAGTCTGCCTGCAGTTGCCGGCCCGGCGGGGTCTCAAACCGCACCGTCGCCAGGGCCGCGTTGCGCAGCTCCCGCCGCCACGGCTCCACGGCACGCTCCACTGTCCGCAGGCTCACCTCGATTCCCTTCTCACTGGCCAGCTCCTGCCGCACCACATCGGCATTGCCGCGGTGGGCCATAAACCGCTGCCGCAGCCACTCCCGTTGGCCATCGAGAACCGTGTTGCGGCAGGGCTTCCCGTAGGGCTGCCAGCCACCCTGCCGCAGGTACTTGCGCACCGTCTCCGGTGAACAGCCCAGTTCTTTAGCAATCCGCCTCCGGCCCCAACCTGCTGCCGATAGCCGTCGCATCGCCTCCACGTCCTGAGGGGTCTGCACAGCTGTCTCCAGAACCATCGGCTCCAGAGATGGCGCCCCTGCGCTGCCCTTGTCGTCCTGCCTGGCTCGCTCCACGGGGTGGACCAGTTTTCGTGTCGCCTCCGGACCAGTTTTCGCTGTCGCCTGACACACCCATCGCAACGGCTACCGGGAGCGGCTGCTCACCACCCAGGTGGGCGACCTCAGCCTGGCCATTCCCAGGTTGCGGCAGGGCAGCTTCTTTCCCAGCTGGCTGGAGCCACGCCGCCGGGTGGACAAGGCGCTCTACGCCGTGGTGATGGAGGCCTACACCGGCGGGATCTCCACCCGCAAGGTCGACGCCCTGGTGGAGGCGCTGGGCGGGGCCAGCGGCATCTCCAAATCGGAGGTGAGCCGCATCTGCCAGGGGCTCGATGAGCAGGTGAAAGCCTTTCTGGGCCGGCCGCTTGACCATGCCCGCTTTCCCTACGTCTACCTCGACGCCACCTACCTCCACGGCCGCCTGGGCCGAAATATGCAGGTGGTGTCGCGGGCGGTGGTGGTGGCGATCGGCATCAATGCCCTCGGCTACCGCGAAGTTCTCGGCATTGCCGTGGGCGACAGCGAGGCGGAGGGCTTCTGGCGTCAGTTCCTGGGCTCACTCAAGGAGCGTGGCCTCGACGGCACCCGCCTGGTGATCTCGGATGCCCACCTGGGCCTGACGGCAGCGATCAAGCGGATGTTCCAGGGCAGTAGCTGGCAGAGGTGCCGGGTGCACTTCCTGCGCAACCTGCTGAGCCATGTGCCCAAGGCCGGCCAGGACATGGTGGCCGCTGCCATGAAAGCGGTGTTCGTGATCCAGGCTCCAGATCAGGTGCGCGCCCACTGGCAGCGGGTCACCGAGATGCTGCGCAAGCAGTTCCCCGGCGCCGTGCCCGTGATGGAAGCCGCCCGGGACGACGTGCTGGCCTTCCTGCACTTCCCCCAGGAGCACTGGCGCAAGGTCTGGAGCACCAACCCGCTCGAGCGCCTCAACAAGGAGATCAAACGCCGCACCAACGTGGTCGGCATCTTCCCCAATGATCCAGCGATCGTGCGCCTGGTGGGCAGCCAGCTGCTGGAGCAGCAGGAGGAATGGCAGCTGGAGCGTCGCCGCTTCTTCTCTGAGGCCACCATGGCCAAGATCCCAGAGCCAGAAGAGCCCTTGGAGCTCACCGATGCAGATCCGAACGCCCAGCCGGCTGCAACCATCAGCTGAAGCGCACCAGCTTCTACCTCGATCTACACAGAACACATCGATCGCTGAGTTGCCAATTCAGCGATCAGGGTTCATAATGGATCAATGGAGCTGCGCAATCAGCTTCCAAGCAGTCATCCCCTGACTGCTCCTGTTCACCCTCCGGAGAGGGTCACAGGACCTCCTGAGTTACACCACTCGGAGGGGCGCTACCGTTCAAGCAGCCGGATCCTGGCCAGCTGGAGGGTCCCGCGCTCGCTGAACCCAGCCGGCGCCTGAGCGATCGCTTCCTGCAACGCCTCCAGCGCCGCTTCAGCCTGGCCCGAGCGCCAGTGCATCAGGACCGTTTCGAGGGTGTCGAACAGTGCAGCGGGTAGCGGCGTCATGGGGTGCAATCTCAGGCGGCAAGGAGCTGGAGTCGTGGACAGGCGAAGTCTTTCCGGCTGATCACGATCAGCCACCAGGAACCGCATGCAGGATCACCAACGGAATCACCACGGCATAAAGCAGCGACAGCGGCCAGCCGAAACGAAGAAAATCCAGGAAGCGGTAGTTCCCCGGGGAATAGACCATCAGGTTCGTCTGGTAACCGATCGGCGAAAGAAAGCTCTGGCTGGCGGCGAACACCACCACGTAGATGAACATCAGCGGAGGCTGCTGCAGGCCTTCGGCCAGCTTGGCCACCACCGGCAGCAGCAGCACCACGGTGGCGCCGTTGCTGAGCAGTTCGGTGCCCACGAGGGTCACGGCATACACGGCCACCAGGGCGCCGTAGACCGGCCAGCCCTCCAGGCGCACGAGCAGGGCATCGGCCGCCAGCTGGGCCAGGCCGCTCTGCTGCAGCGCCGCACTGAAGCTGAACAGGCCTCCCAGCAGCAGGTACACATCCCAACGGATGGCGCGCAGGGCGCTGCTGGCATCGAGGCAGCCGCTGATCACCAGCACCCCCACGCCCAGCAGCACCGCCGCCACCAGGGGCATGATCTGCAGGCCGGAGAGCAGCAGCACCGCCAGCATGGTGAGCACCGCCAGGCCCTTGCGGTGGGTAGTGGGCAGATCGCTCTCGAGTTCATCGAGCACCACCAGCTCGCTGTTCTCCTGCAGACCGCGGATGGAATCGAGGGGCGCCTGCAGCAGCAGCAGGTCGCCTTCCTTGAGTGTGAGCCGCCCGAGCCGGTCCTGCAGGGTGGTGTTGGCGCGCTTCACGGCCAGCACGGTGGCGTTGAAGCGCTGGCGGAAGCGCAGGTCGCGCAAGGTGGAGCCGGCCAGTTGGGAGCCGGCCGGCAGCAGCACCTCGGTGAGGCGGATGCCTGAGGGCAGGCTGGAGACGCCAGCAGCATCGGGGGCTTCCAGCAGGGTGCCGGCCAGGGCCACCATCTGATCCTGCTGCAGGCGCAGCAGTTCACTGCGGCTGCAGCGCAGCAGCAGGCGGTCGGAGGCCTGAAGACGAAGCTCGGCCAGGGGCGGCTGCAGCTTCTGGCCGCCGCGGTGCACCGCCAGCACATCCACATCGAAGCGGCGCTGCAGGCGGCTGGCATGCAGGGTGCGATCGCAGAGGGGCGAGCGGGAGGGCAGCACCACCTCGGTGAGGTAGCCCTGGCGGGTGAGTTCGGTCAGCGACGTGCCGCCGTCGTGGCCGCGATCGGGCAGGAAGCGGGCCGCCAGCAGCAGGTAGAGGCTGCCGATCAGCCACACCGGAATGCCGATGGCCGTGAAGGAGAACAGCTGGAATTCGCCGTAGCCCAGCTTGGCCGACACGTCGCTGGCCAGCAGGTTGGTGGAGGTGCCGATCAGGGTGAGGGTGCCGCCGGTGATCGTGGCGACCGAGAGGGGGATCAGCACCTTCGAGGGGCTGACGCCACGGCGCCGGCACCAGCCTTCAATCACCGGCAGCAGGATCGCCACGATCGGCGTGTTGGGAATCACCCCGGAGAGCGGGGCCACCACGCCGGCCAGCAGGGCCACGAGCCGCTGGGGCGAGCGGATCCGCGGCGAGCCGAGCAGTTCGCGCAGGCGATCGAGGGCGCCGCTGTGCAGCAGGCCTTCGGAGAGCACGAACATCCCCAGCAGGGTGATCAGGGCCGGGCTGCCGAAACCGGCCAGGGCATCGCCGGCCTTGAGCACACCGGTGGCGATCAGCAGCCCGGCGGCCACCAGGGCCACGATGTCAGGGGCGAGCCAGCCGCCCACGAACACCACGATCGCCGCCAACAGCACCGCGAGGGTGATCCAGCCGGAGGGAGTGATCAAAAGCAACACCGGCATGAGCGCAACCAGGATGCCAGCTCGCCCTGGACGCAGAGTGTCCGTGGTCACTGGAGTGAAGGCCAGCGAGCGCGTCACGCTCAAGCAGCTCTTGCGCAGCAATGTTGAGCAGGGGCTCGACCCAGCTTCCATTGCCCTCGAAAAGCCTTAACGGGAGACGCGACAACCGGATTGACCCGAATCAGGAAGGGAAACGGATCGGGCTGAGCCGAGGAAACCGGCGCTTCGTCCTATGCCATGACCGTAGCGACGACAAGCCCGTAAGGACGCCTTACGACAAGGAGACATGCGGCCTAGGCTTTGAGCAGTGACTGGTCTGCCACCGATGGAAGTCGCCACACTCACCGCCAAAGGACAGGTCACGGTGCCGAAGGCGGTGCGTGAGGCCCTGGGATTGCGGCAGGGCGACCAGCTCAGTTGGGAACTGGAGGATGGCTCGGTGCGCGTGCGGGCGGTGACGCCGTTGGATCTGGCCTATCTCCGGGGGCTGGAGAGCAGCCTTAGCGAGTGGAGTAGCCCGGCGGATGAGGAGGCGTTCCGCGAACTGTGAGCGCCTTCAAGAGGTACACGGTGGTGCGAGTTCCGTTCCCATTCACTGATCGCCAGGCCCAGAAGCAGCGGCCGGCGTTGGTGCTCTCACAGCTCTGCTTTCAGCAAAGCTGTGGCCATCTGCTGCTGGCGATGATCACATCAGCGCGGCAATCCTCCTGGCCCCTCGATTGGCCCCTTGAAGATCTCAAGGCCGCGGGCCTGCCCCAACCCTGCCTGGTGCGCTTCAAGCTGTTCACCATTGATGAGCGGCTGGTGTTGGGTGGCCTGGGCGCTCTGGCCGCCGCCGATTGCGCCGGTGTGTCGGCCCAGCTGGGCAAGCTGCTGCCCTCCGGGACCTGAGCGATGCCACGCCAACATTCTGCGATAGACATAGACATGCTCAGGATTCCGACGGCTTGATCGCTTCTATCAATGCGGCCACCGCTTCACTCAGCTGGAGCCGGTTGCGGGAGGTGTCTGCGAGGATGAATCCGCACTGAGCAACAAGGCATCGAGCCTGGATTCGAGATCGGCGAGCCGTTTGTTCTCTGTCTCGAGCTGCGCTATCTCTTTCTCGAGCAGCTACGGCTTCGCCGGCCTGCGGCTACGGTCGCTTCTCGCTCTCGAGCTCTCGCCTCTCGCTCTCGAGCGCTCTGATCTGCGCATCGATCGTTGGATGCCAGTTTAACTACTCCTTCGGAGAAGACTTCGTCTTCGCCAACCAGCGCCGCCACGGCGGCAATGAGGACAGGAATTCCGATTTGCTGATTCACGTTGAAGCGGATCCCGAGGAGATCGACATGGCTGTAGGAGGTAAAGAACGTGATCAGAACGACCAGGCAGCCGCCGACAAGGGATGCATAGCCGGCGCTTAGTTCTCTGCCATGACCGTAGCGACGACAAGCCCAAAACGATCAATGAATAGTACGCCTGTGCTATGGGTCTGTGCATCCGTGGTTTCACCGAATAGCCACAAGCGCCATGTCGCGAGCGGGCACCGTGGGACGCGCTACCTGCGGCGCTTGCTTTTCACATCAGCCCCTGTGCAGTTCGCTGCTGTCTGCTCCGCCAACCCAGAGGCAGTGGAGATCTGGCAGACCTGAACTCCGGGCCTGGACCAAGGCTCTGCGGCAGCCTCCAGAATCAGGCCGTCCGGCACACCATATGTGGTGTCCTGCCGGGTCTCTGGGCTGATTCGTTTCGGCGACCCATCCCCTGCACGCTGCCACAGCCATTTCCGTCGCTGCTGCACTTGCGCTAAGGACGGCCTGCTGCAATGGTTCACCCACCAACAAAGCGCTGCACTGATGCCGAAAACCGCTCTGATCACGGGCATCTCCGGGCAGGACGGCTCCTATCTGGCTGAGTTGCTGCTCGAGAAGGGCTATGTGGTGCACGGCATCAAACGGCGGGCCAGCAGCCTGAACACCCAGCGGATCGACCATCTGTATCAGGATCCCCACGAAAGCGATCCGCGCCTTGTTCTGCACTACGGGGATCTCACCGACAGCACCAATGTGATCCGCATTGTGCAACAGGTGCAGCCCGATGAGATCTACAACCTCGGTGCCCAGAGCCACGTGGCGGTGAGCTTCGAGAGCCCGGAATACACCGCCAATTGCGATGCGCTGGGCACCCTGCGGATCCTGGAGGCGGTGCGCATCCTGGACCTCACTGACAAGACACGCATCTACCAGGCCAGTACCAGTGAGCTCTACGGGCTGGTGCAGGAAATCCCCCAGAAGGAAACCACCCCTTTCTATCCGCGCAGCCCCTATGGGGTGGCCAAACTCTATGCCTACTGGATAACGGTTAACTACCGCGAGGCCTATGGCATGTATGCCTGCAACGGCATCCTGTTCAACCACGAATCACCGCGGCGGGGCGAAACGTTCGTGACCCGCAAGATCACCCGCGGGCTGGCGCGCATCGATGCCGGCCTCGACGACTGCCTGTTCATGGGCAACATCGATTCGCTGCGCGACTGGGGCCACGCCCGCGACTACGTGGAGATGCAGTGGCGGATGCTCCAGCAGGAGAGTCCGGAGGATTTCGTTATCGCCACCGGCCGGCAGGAGAGCGTGCGCCGCTTCATCGAGCTGGCAGCAGCTGAGCTGGGCTGGGGGGCGATCGAGTGGCAAGGCGAGGGGGTGGACGAGATCGGCAGGCGCAGCACCGGCGAGGTGGTGGTGCGCATCGACCCGCGCTACTTCCGGCCCGCCGAAGTGGAAACGCTGCTGGGCGATCCCAGCAATGCCCACACCAAACTGGGCTGGACACCCACTACCAGCCTTGGCGAGCTGGTGACCGAGATGGTGGCCCACGACAAGGAGGAGGCGCGCAAGGAGGCGCTGCTGCGCCTCAAGGGCTTCAAGGTGGTGGGCGGTCGTGAGTGAAAAGCTGATCACCCCAGAAGACCGCATATGGGTGGCCGGCCATCGCGGCATGGCGGGCAGCGCCATCTGCCGGGCGCTGCAGAGGGCTGGTTACGGAGATGCAGCGGCGGCGCGCGCTGCCGGGGGAGCGCTGCTCACCCCCGGGCGAGAGGAGCTCGACCTGCTCGACGCGACGGCGGTGGAGGGCTGGTTTGCGACGCACCGGCCGACTGTGGTGGTGCTGGCGGCGGCGAAGGTGGGCGGCATCCATGCCAATGCGACCTACCCGGCCGATTTTCTGCTCGACAACCTCAAGATCGAGACCCAGGTGATCGAGAACGCCTGGCGGCACGGGACGCGGCGGTTGCTGTTCCTGGGCAGCAGCTGCATCTATCCGAAGTTCGCGGCGCAGCCGATCCGTGAGGAAGCACTGCTCACCGGCGCGCTGGAGCCCAGCAACGAGTGGTATGCGATCGCCAAGATCGCCGGCATCAAGCTCTGCGAGGCGCTGCGGCGCCAGCACGGCTTCGATGCCATCAGCCTGATGCCCACCAATCTGTATGGGCCGGGCGACAACTACCACCCGGTCAACAGCCACGTGCTGCCGGCGCTGATCCGCCGCTTCCATGAAGCCACCGAACGTGGCGACGAATGTGTGAGCTGCTGGGGCACGGGCATGCCCCTGCGCGAGTTCCTGCACGTCGACGATCTGGGCGAGGCCTGCCTGTACGCCCTGGAGCACTGGAACCCTGATGCCTCCGGCGCGCCCTGCGGGGATGGCGGCGAACCGCTGAATTTCCTGAACGTGGGCACCGGAGTGGACCTCACCATCCGCGAGCTGGCGGAGGCGGTGGCAGCGGCAACGGGCTTCGCCGGCAGGATCGACTGGGACAGCAGCAAGCCCGACGGCACCCCGAAGAAACAGCTGGACGTGAGCCGGCTGGCTGCGCTGGGCTGGCGGGCGCGCATCCCCCTGGCCGAGGGCCTGGCCGCCACCGTGGCCGACTTCCGCGCGCGGCTGGCGAGCGGCGAGCTGCGGGCGGTGTGAATCGGCTCAATCCATATTGGTGAGCCCCTCCCAGCGCCTGATCTGGCGCCAGCGCCGGCAGGGCTGGCCGGCTCGGTGGCCGAGGGGCGCACTCAGAGCTGCTCCAGCGGGCCATCGCCCTGTGGCCGGCGATCACTGCGACTGAGCAACAAGGCATCCAGCCTGGATTCGAGTTCGGCGAGCCGCTCGATCTCTTTCTCGAGCAGTTTCGTTCGCTTCTCGCTCTCGAGCTCTCGAGCTCTCGCCTCTCGCTTCTCGCTCTCGAGCGCGCTGATCTGCGCATCGATCGTTGGATGCCAGTTTAACTACTCCTTCGGAGAAGACTTCGTCTTCGCCAACCAGCGCCGCCAAGGCGGCAACAAGGAAAGGAATTCCGATTTGCTGATTGACCGGGATGTGGATCCTGAGGAGATCAACATGGCTGTAAGAAGTGAAGAACGTGATCAGGACGACAAGCAAGCCGCCTGCGAGGGAGGCATAACCGGCGCGATCGAACAGGGGAAACGAATCAGGCTGACCAGAAGCAAGATTCACTTCACGTCTTGACATCAGCCTAGCGGCCACGCATCCAAACCGAACATCTATAGTACGTCAGTACCAGGAGCGCGCCTCACCATGGCGGGCCACTTTCCGCGCCTGGTGCCGAGTGCTAGAAGCTCACACTGCTGGATCGGCGGGGTGGGTGGCCGGTCGTGACCAGACCCAGCGGGCATCGCGCCGCAGCTCGTTGGCGAAGCGTGATCCGCCCGCCAACAACGCCTCATGTTCGGCGGGCGTGAGCACCAGCGCATCGCAGCTGAGGGGCAGCAGCTCCAGCGGCCAGCGCATCACGGATTGCGTCAACAAGCGCACGGGCATGGCGAAGAGCGTCGTCGCCTTGCAGACGACCGAAATGGTCGGTGGAGGCCCCATCCGGAAGGCTATCCGGGTAGCGGGTGGGGATGTAGAGGGCATCGAGAATGCGAAGACGGTCCTCCAGATCCGTCACGGCTTTCCCTAGCTGGGCAGAGGAGGTGGGGGGCAGATCTCGGAAGGATCGGCCCAGTCCATGACCCCAGATCAGCGTGCGCCTGGTGCAGCCAGTCGGCGGAACGGTTCATGACGGCATTGTGGCTGGTTTGCAGGGAGCCGCAGGGGCAGCCTTGCTCCCTCAGGCCAGCCACTCCTGAGCTAGACCGTCGATGGCCTGAAACTCCGGATCTTTGTGCAGCAGGGTGGCGCCGCAGTGGAGAGCAGCCGCGGCGATCCAGGCATCCGCCAAGGACAGGGCATGCGTGGCCTTGATCTGCGCGGCAGAGATCAGCAGGGGCTCGCTGGCTTCCAGCCAGTCGATCGGAAGCGCCTGCAGCTGCTCATAGGCCAGTCGGCCGGCCCGTTCACCCTCGTCCTTCCAGACGCGGTACAAGACCTCCATGCGGGTGATGAAACAGGCCGTGCAGCGCACAGGGCCCACCAGGGCCTGCTCAACCTGATCGGCACCGGGCTCGTCATCTCTCAAGGTGAGCAAGGCCGACGTGTCGAGGCAGAACCGGGTCATCACGCTTCCAGCGCAGCATCAGCGAGCCGATCGGCCAGCTGGCGCTGGGTCGAGCCCCCGAGCTTCCCCTGCCCCCGAAAGGCCTTCACGGGAGACGCGGCAACCGGAAAGACCCGAATCGAGCCGTCGGCCTCCACGACCCACTCCAGCCGCTGGGAGGGTCCAAGTGCAAAGCGCTCTCGGATGGCTGCCGGGATCACGGTCTGACCGCGGGACGTGATCGTGCTTCTCATCACCATCATCCTGAATTACCATCAAGTCTAATCAGTAATTCACTGGCGGCTGAACAGCCATCCGGAGCGAAGCCCACCATGCCGGCCACGATCTACCTGCACTGGGCCGCCACGCCCTACACCTGGGTACGCTCCGGGCACTACCACACGATCATCAGCGGTGATGGCCGCCTCAACCGGCTGCACGCCTACAGCGTGGATCTGCCGGCACATACCTATCGGCGCAACAGCAATTCCGTGGCCCTCTCCTGCGCCTGCATGGGCGGCCAACCCGATCCCTGGACGATTCCACCCACCGAGGCGCAACTGGAGGCGATGTGCCGGGAGGCGGCCCGAATCGCTGCCAGCTGGGGCTGGAGCGCAGGCGACATCTCGTTGCAGACGGTGATGACCCACGCCGAGGCCGCCTCCAACCGCGACGGCCACTGGATGCACGACAACTACGGCCCGGTGATCTGGGGTGGCAGCGGCGAGCGCTGGGATTTCCTACAGCTCAGCAGGAACGGCCCACCCACCGGCGGCGATGAACTGCGCCAGCGCATCCGCCGGCATCTGAGTGAACCTGAGGCGGCCGCCTCGAGCCGGCTGGAGTTCCGCCGCGCCAGCACGATGAAGGCCCGCGGCCGGGAGCTGGCGGTGGAGATCGATGCGGGCGGCACCTCCTGGGCCCTGGCCGCCGAGATGCTGGAGCTCTACGAGATCCCCTACGAATGGGAGGCGAGCCGCCGGAGGATCCTGATCGGCAGCCTCGATGTGGCGCCCACGTTTCAGGACGACCAGGTGCAGCCCTCGGTGGGCTGGCCGCTGTTTGAAATGGGCCTGCAGCGGGGGGATGCGCCGCTGATCCTGCGGGGCATCGTTCGTGAGAACCGGGCCTGGTGCCGGGTGCTGGAATTCGCCGAGGAATTCGGGATCAGCGTGAGCTTCGAGCCGTTCTTGTTGTGGGAACGGCGGGGTGGGTGAGGCTGGCCTGCGCCCTTTCTCCTGCCCGTCCTGAGCGAGACCCTCACTGACGGTGGTGAGCGCCGAGAGGATGCGATCCGTGACACTCACGGCCGGGCCTGCAGCAGAGGTTACTAAGCTAGCCAGATCAGCTAGCCTTGTCATGGACGCGGTGTGGACGCTGCAGGACGCCAAGAATCGCTTCAGTGCAGTGGTGGATGCGGCCGCCCGGGGGGAACCGCAGAAGGTGACGCGGCGCGGCACGTGGGTGAGTGTGGTGCTCTCGGCCGAGGAGTACGAGCGGCTGCGGCGCCTCGACCAGGCCAACGCCCCATCACTGGCGGAGCTGCTCCTGCAGATGCCGCAGGACGACGAGTCCTTTGAGCGTCTGCCCCTGGCGGCGCGGGATTTCCCGTGTTCCTGATTGACACCGTGGTGCTCTCCGAGCTGCGAAGGCGCCAAAGAGACCCAGGCGTGGTGGCCTGGATCGGCAGCCAGCGGCAGGAGGATTGTTTTCTGAGTGTGGTGAGCATCGGCGAAATCGAACGCGGCATTGCCCGCAAGCGCACGACCGATTCCAGATTTGCGCAGCAGTTGGCCGGATGGCTGGATCAGCTGCTGCGGCTCTATGGCGATCGGCTGCTGCCGGTGGATGTGGGGGTGGCGCGTCGCTGGGGACAACTCTCGGCCGAGCTCGGCCATGACGGAGCCGATCTGCTGATTGCTGCCACGGCGCTGGAGCGCGGCCTCACGGTCGTGACGCGCAACCTGCGCCACTTCACGCCCACTGGGGTTCAGACCCTGGACCCATGGAGCCCGGAGGCTGGCATCTGAGGCGACACACCACCGCACCCATTAACTGAGCGCATGAAACCAGTGCACGCATGAACACCCCTCGACCGGTCGCCAAGCAAGTGGGAGCAAGCGGGCAGATCTCCCTGGGCAAGGAGTTTGCCGGGCGCACCGTTCTGATCGACAGCAGCGAGCCAGGGGTGTGGGTGATCAAGACCGCCCAGACCATCCCGGATTCCGAACTCTGGCTGCATCAGCCGGCGGCTTCTGCACGCCTCGATCGCGCCCTGAAGGCCATCACAGCCTCCCCCGTGGAGGCGGATCTCGAGGCCTTGGAGCGCCACCTGGGCAAACGGTGATTCAGCTTGATCTGAACAATCCCGAATTTCAGGCCAATCTGCTGTCACTGGACAAACCGGAAGCCTGGGCTGTGCTCAAGACGTTGAGACTCCTGCAATCGATGACCTGGGAGCTGAGTGGTCGCGAGGTGAACCGGCCCCTGCTGGCGCGGCGGTTGGGCGGCCACGCAGTCCGGGCATGTCTCTGTCGACTTCATCCCTCCATACAGCTGCTGCCAACGGTGTTAAACGGGTGCGGAGACCTCCAGGGTCCGGCAGACGTCAGCGACGGTCTGGCCCTGATTGAGGAGCTTCTCCTGACCAAGTCTGGCCGGTAGGGATGCTCTCATACGTACTGGTTCAGATTCTGGGGTCCACGTGAGGGTGTCACTGATGAGGGTGTGGGGCTGATCTTCATCGCCGCCGCCGCCGCATCAGCCGCTGGTGACCGGCCTGCCCGCGGGGTGCGCTCCAGCTGCCTTCGCTCACCTTCACTGGCGTCTGGAGGTGGAAGCTGATGCGGCGGCTGAGTTGGTGCTGGGTAAGCACACGCAATCCCGGGGGCGGTGAGGAACCAGGTGAATTGCGGCAGCGGTCGTCGGCATCGGCGTAGATGCCACCGTGATGGAAGAGGTAGGCGAGACAGAACAGATCCGCCTGGAGCACGGGGCTGAGTGCGGCAGCGAAGGCGTCCTGCACATCGCGGGAGCCATGGATGGCGAGGTAGGCGGCGGCCGTCTCGGTGCCGAACACCCGGTGGGCAAAGGCAGGATTGGTCTGGGGCGGCAGCGGCGAGCGCTGGGACTTCATGCAGCTCAGCAGGAACGGCCCACCCACCGGCGGTGATGAACTGCGCCAGCGCATCCGCCGGTATCTGAGCGAACCGGAGGCGACCGCCACAAGCCGGCTGGAGTTCCGCCACGCCAGCACGATGCAGGCCCGCGGCCGGCGGATCCTGATCGGCAGCCTAGATGTGGCGCCCACGTTTCAGGACGACCAGGTGCAGCCCTCGGTGGGCTGGCCGCTGTTCGAAATGGGCCTGCAGCGGGGGGATGCGCCGCTGATCCTGCGGGGCATCGTTCGTGAGAACCGGGCCTGGTGCCGGGTGCTGGAGTTCGCCGAGGAATTCGGGATCAGTGTGAGCTTCGAGCCGTTCTTGTTGTGGGAACGGCGGGGTGGCTGACAGGGTCCGCTCGATAGCTTCAGCGACCTGTTTCGAAGGGATTGAGTAGTGGCACCTCAAACGTTTTGAAGTCCGCCCCATTGCGGGTCACCACGGTGAGGTGGTTCACCTTGGCGATGGCGGCGATCATCGCGTCTTCATAGAGGGTGTTGGATTGGCGATGCATCAGCCGGGCCCAGCAGCGAAAGGCTGATCCATCCATCGGCAAAACGTTGTAGCTGAGGCTCACCAGATCCAGCCAGGCTTCGAGCTCGCTGGCTTTGCCTGGGTCTTGCTCACGGGTGAGCTCAATACCTGCCTGGATTTCGCCCAGGGTCACCGTGGCCAGATGCAGGTTGGCGTCGTCGACGCCATCGAGCCAGGCCAATACCGCGCCATGGGGGCGTGGTTTGCGCAACTCTGAAACCACGTTGGTGTCGAGGAGATACACCGCAGCACCTAGAGGCTGATCAGCTCACGCCGCCGGGCCTTCCCCCGGGGCGGCACCAAGGCTTCGCTGCGGGCCGAGGGGGCCAGCAAGAGCTCTTTGAGGGAAGGGCGGGCCGCAGCCTCAAGGCGGCGCCACTCCTCAATCGGCACGAGCACGGCGGTTTCCGCCCCACGGCGAGACACCACCTGGGGCCCCTCCCGCACGCAGGCATCGAGGAGCTCACTGAACCGTGCCTTGGCGTGCTGCACCGGCCAGATCGCCATCCCTGCTCCTCCCCGGATAACCAGTCATCTGACTAGACGGTACTTGCTCCTGCTCACGGTTGGGGCTACCCAAGCCGCCCTGATCACCGACCCATGCGGCGCAACTGGCTGGCTGGCTGGATCAGAGCGTGGCTCCCCGCTGGGGACTGCTTTCGGCCAGCATCGGCCACCACGGCGCCAATCTGCTGATTGCCGCAACTGCAGCCAGTGCGTCAGCAGAGAAACAGATCAGGTCAGTGCTGCTCTGATCAGGTGATCAAATCGATCCACTCCACGTCGGCGATGCCGCGAAAATCGCTGTCCATGGTGTGCAGCCTGGCCTGGCGATCCCTGGCCGTGGCCAGGATGATGCTGTCTGCCATTGGCAGTTGCAGGGCATGACTGAGCTGGGCCGCCGCCAGCGCAAGCCGGCTGTCGAGATCCACCACCTGGCCGCGCTGCATCACGGCGGCCGCCTGAATGGCCTGAGCCTCCCCGTGTTCGCGCAGGACCCACTTGAACACCTCAAAGATGCTGATCGCGGGCACCACAAGGGAGCTTTCGTCTGCCATCAGGGCCAGGAAGCGCTCGGCCTGAACACCATTGGTGAACACCTCGATCCAGCCCGAGGAATCCACCACCACCCGCGTGTGCGTCACAGGCGATCACCCTCGCGCTGGAAGGTGTTCTTGCCCTGCAGAAAACCGCGCAGAGCCTCTGGAGACTGGCTGGGCACAAGCTCGATGCGCCCCGGCAAGGCGATCACCTGAAGGGTCTGCCCAGCCCTGAGGCCGAACTGTTCGCGGACCCGCTTGGGAATCACGACCTGGAACTTGGGGGATACGGTTGTGACATCCATCGCAAGGCCGTCATACCATCTGCAGATCGATCCTAGTCCGTTTTGCGGCAGCCACCGGATTCAGCAGAGCCCCTCAGGAGCCAGGACTGATTCAAAGTGTGTCACAAGCTTTCTGGCCTGGGCTGCAAGAATGGGTTGAGGTCGGCGGAATCGCGCCCTTGCTGTGCCCGAAACCGCTCTTCCTGCAATCGCTCTTCCCGCAATCGATCTCGACCTGATCAGCTTTCTCAAGGCGATTCCGGACGCGCGGATGTGGCGTGGGATCCGCATTCCGGCCTGGTCTCTGCTGCTGGTGGCGGTGCTGGGAATCCTGAGCCGTTGCCAGAGCCTGCGGGATCTGGAGCGTTTTGCCATCCGCCACCACAGCGTGTTGATCGAGGCGCTGGGCATCGAACTCAGGAGTCCGGCCTTTGCCGATGAACAGATCGCGGCGATCGCCGCCACGCAGGAGCTTGGATGCCAGCCCACCAGCGAGGTCATCGTCAAACAGACCAGATCTCGTCGAGTTGGAGGGTCAAGCCCGGTAGTTCAGGCGAAGCCGTGAGCACAGTGGGATTGTGCAGCCGCTGGGGATCACCGGTCGCATGCCACACCTCAACCGCGCGCTCTTCCGGCAAGAGCAGCCAGCCCAGCCGGGCACCATTGCGCTGATAAGCAGCCATCTTGGCTCGCAACAACGTCACGCCGCGGGGGCCCTCGTCGCTGGGGCTGGCCAGTTCAACCACCAGGACGGGGCATAGGGGAGCGAAGCGTCGACGCTCATCCGGGCTGAGAGCCTGCCAGCGCTCCAGGCGGACCAAGGAGGCATCGGGGCTCACGACCGATCCGTCGGGCAGCCGAAAGCCTCCAGAGCTCTCAAACACTTTCCACGCGCCATTGGCCTTGGCGAATCGTTGCAACTGAAACAACAACTCACTGTTCCGTCCACTGGTCTCACTACCAGTTGGGGGCATCGCGATGACACGGCCATCCGCGGTTAACTCAAGCACCGCCTCCCGATTTTCAGCGCACACCAGTTCGAACTGCTCTGGGGTGAGGCGCAGCCCTGAAGGGAAGTTCAGCGGCAACACACCCGAACTCGGGTTGGTGGTGAGCGTCATCGCTGCTGGCTGGCTCTCTGGCCACGCTAGCCGCAACGCGCTGCACAGTGCCCACACAGCCGGGCAGATCGGGCAGCCGGGCCTTCGCCTGATTCCGCAGGATCGCGCAAAGACCAGCTCCGCCAGAAGCTTGATCGGTTGCACGGGCTCTCAGGGCCCGGCACTGGATCTGGAAGCGATGGATCCGGCGCTGTTGGCCAAGCCATGACCCTGCCTGTGGCTCTGGACACCAACGTCTTGGTGCGTCTGCTGGTGAACGACGATCCCGCCCAGGCCGAACTGGCCGCTGCTCTGATTGATGCCAGCTCGGCCTGTTTTGTGCCGATCACGGTGGTGCTTGCGATTCGCCACCTGCATCTTGAGCAGGACAATCTCGTGAGGTAGGCTCTGGATGTCCACCGTCAAGGCATGGACTTCGCTGATGCCCTGCAGCTGAATCTTCAGCCTCCCGTGAAACATCCTTGAGGACTGTGCGGGGACCCAACTCAACTGGTGCCGGTTGCGGGCGGTGCCTGAGAGGAGGAATCGGCAAGGAAACGGATCGGGCTGAGCCTAGGGAACCGGCGCTTCGTTCTCTGCCATGACCGTAGCGACGGCAAGCCCAGATCGATCCACTGATAGTACGTCAGTACAAGGAGTGAATGCATCCGTGATTTCACGGAGTGGCCCCAAGCGCTCGGCCTGTTCGACCATGGTGTAAGCCCGCAAGGACGCCTTACGACAAGGAGGGATCTGGCCTAAGGTGAGGCCAGGGACTGGTTGGCCACCGATGGACGTCGCCACACTCACCGCCAAGGGGCAGGTCACGGTGCCGAAGGCCGTGCGTGAGGCCCTGGGATTGCGACAGGGCGACCAGCTCAGTTGGGAGCTGGAGGATGGCTCGGTGCGGGTGCGAGCGGTGGCGCCATTGGATCTGGCCTATCTCCAGGGGCTGGACAGCAGCCTGAGCGATTGGAGCAGCCCGGCGGATGAGGAGGCGTTCCGCGATCTGTGAGCGCCCTCGAGAGGTACACGGTGGTGCGGGTGCCGTTCCCATTCACGGATCGGCAGGACCAGAAGCAGCGGCCGGCGTTGGTGCTCTCACAGCCTGGCTTCCAGCGAGGCTGTGGCCATCTGCTGCTGGCGATGATCACATCAGCGCGGCAATCCTCGTGGCCCCTCGATTGGCCCCTTGAAGATCTCAAGGCCGCAGGCCTGCCCCAACCCTGCCTGGTGCGCTTCAAGCTGTTCACCCTTGATGAGCGATTGGTGTTGGGGGGCCTGGGCGCTCTGGCCGCCGCTGATTGCGCCGGTGTGTCGGCCCAGCTGGGCAAGCTGCTGCCCTCCAGGACCTGAGCGATGCCACGCCAACATTCTGCGATAGACATAAACATGCTACGGGGGTTATCGGGGTCGCTGCCAATCGCCTCTGCCGTATCGGCAGACTTCAGCCAAGCTCAGGATTCAGACGGCTTGATCTCTTCCATCAACACGGCCAAGGCTTCACTCAGCTGGAACCGGTTGAGGGCGGTGTCTGAGAGGAGGAATCGGCACTGAGCAACAAGGCAACTCATTCTGAGAAGACTTCGTCTACGAGCCTGGATTCGAGATCGGCGAGCCGCTTGTTCTCTCTCTCGAGCAGCTACGGCTTCGCCGGCCTTCGGCTACGTTCGCCTCTCGCTCTCGAGCGCCCTGATCTGCGCATCGATCGTTGGATGCCAGTTTAACTACTCCTTCGGAGAAGACTTCGTCTTCGCCAACCAGCGCCGCCACGGCGACAAGGAGGACAGGAATTCCGATTTGCTGATTGACGTTGAAGTGGATCCCGAGGAGATCGACATGGCTGTAGGAGGTCAAGAACGTGATCAGAACGACCAGGCAGCCGCCGACAAGGGAGGCAGAACCAGCGCGATCAAGGAAAGGAAACGGATCGGGCTGAGCCGAGGAAACCGGCGCATCGTTCTCTGCCATGACCGTAGCGACGCCAAGCCAAAATCGATCCACTGATAGTGCGTCTGTATCATGAGCGCATGCATCCGTGGTTTCACGGATTGGCCACGTGACTGCCAGCAGCGGGCAGACCCGCTCATCAGGTTGCAGAGGGGTTCGTGCAGCGGTGATGAAGGTGTCGGGGGACTAGCGCTGCCAGAGGCGGCGAGCAGCTGGGGCCGGCGGCGCACTGCTTGGTGAGCTGGGGGATGGCCAACACAGCCTGGGCGTTGTCGGGCAGGAAGAACAGGGCGTCGTCCCAGAGCAGGCGGGGGCCGGGGGACGGGGGGGCGGAATGTATCCGAGAGGATGATCGGAATGGCGCCGGAGCCGATGGCTTCCCAGAGGCGGATGGTGTTGGGGCCGGTGACCATGGCACGGGGATCCTCCGCGTGGAACCAGCCGTCGTTGCCATGGATCAGAGCGCCGAGCTGGCCCGCGAGGCTGCTGAGAATCAGATCACGGAAGTTGCTGAGGTAGAGGCGGGGAACTGCCATTCGCCGTTGAAAGCCACCAGCCCTGGCTCCAGCACCGTCTCACCGGAGAGCTGAGCGGCCATGTCCACGAGGTCGGCATCGAGATGCAGCAGGGCCGTCAGGATCGGGCGCGCGATGGCCTCACGGTCGAGCGGACGTTGCACGAGCACCACCACTTCCGCCTGAGACCAGCGGCGCGCCAGCCAGAGGGCGGAGCTGCCCAGACAGGGAGTACCAGTCGAAGCTCAGGCGGTGACGGGAGCGTGCGTGGCTGGGCTTGAGGCTGGTGGAGGCCCCCCCGGCAGGGGATGAAGGCGTTGGAGCAGCGAGAGGGCCGTGTGCAGGCCAGGGTGTTGGGGTGCCAGGGCGAGGGTGTCACCGGTGTGATGACGCTGAGCAGGCGGGCTGGAGATCGGTGTGGCAGAAGCCGTCACCTTTGAACAGCAACGGTTCAGCGAGCCACTTGGCCAGGGCGTAGGACAAACAATCGCCGAAGTTCAGCCCAGCCCGATGACGTCCTTGGCCATAACGACGGAAGGCCTCGCGATCGAGTTCAGCCTGTTCACGATCCAAGTGAAGCCGAGGAGTGAGGTGGCCTGGCGCCAGGGCTGGATCAGCGATGGGCAGCTGGAAGCGCTGGCCACACCGCTACGCAAGAGTGGTTGTGGCAGCTACCTGCTGCAGCTGTTGGAGACGCCCCATGCAGGTTGAGCCGCTCAGCACCGCCAGCTGTTTGGCGACGATCGCGGCTTCTTCTACGAGAGCTGGAACCAGCGCCGCTTTGATCAGGCCGTGGGCACAGCCACCACCTTTGTGCAGGACAACCACTCCCGCTCCAGCCGCGGCGTGCTGCACGGCCTCCACCACCAGCTGGAACCCGAACCCCAGGGCAAGCTGGTGCGCTGCACGGCTGGGGCGATCTTTGATGTGGCGGTGGACCTGCGCCGCAGCTCAGCCACCTTTGGCCAGTGGGTGGGGGCCGAACTCAGCGCCGCCAACCAGCAGCAGCTGTGGGTGCCGGTGGGCTTTGGCCATGGCTTCCTCACCCTGAGTGAGACGGCTGAGGTGCTCTACAAGGCCAGCGGCTTCTGGAGCAAAAGCTGCGAACGCTCCCTGCGCTGGCTGAGAAGGATGCCGCCGCCCCCAGCTTTGCCGAGGCCGTTGCCGCCGGGGAGGTATTTGCGTGATGAGGGCGGTTCCGGTTATACCTGAACAGTGGCCACACTTGAGCGCACGAGCGGCTGGGGCTCGGCATCGGCTCTCAGGCCTTCCAGGTGAAAGGCAATGGCTTCTCGAATCTCAGCCAGTACAGCATCGCGAGATGCGCCGGTGGCCACGCAACCTGGAAGATCAGGAACGTAAGCCGAAAAGTTGTGATCGGCTTCCTCGATCACCACGGCAAACGATTGGCTCATGGCAGGGGCACTCCGGATTGCTTGGCAATACTTTTGAGGGTGCCTGGCGCGAGATCGTCGCTGGGCTTTCCAGCAACTGTAACGCGCCCAGGCCTTTGGGGATGTTTGAATTGCCTGTGGCTCCCCCTTGTGGCCACCAGCACCCAGCCCGCAAGCTCCAGTTGCTTGATCACCTCGCGGATCTTCACACCACAAGTGCTGCTGGTCTCGAGGGTCAGTGTTGCCCTTTGTGGCTGCGCTTGGCTTCCGTGCGATCACGGAACTCTGAGAAGGAGGCCCAGCCATGAAGATCCTGCTGACACTGGGGGGGTGGTGCGCCGCTTGCTGACAGACAGCGACGCCCTGGTGTTCAACCTCGACAAGTGCGGCTACGCCAGCGACCTCACCAGCATCGAGGCGCTGCCCCAGGCGGCTGAGCGCCACACCCTGCTGCGGGTGGACCTCACTGACGCCGAGGCCACGGCAGCGGCGGTGCGGCAGGCCGACCCCGACCTGGTGCTGCACCTAGCGGCCGAAAGCCACGTCGACCGCTCCATCGAGGGGCCCGCTGCTTTCATCGGCAGCAACGTGAGCGGTACCTTCCAGCTGCTGCAGGAGGTGCGCGCCCACTGGGAAGGCCTGCCTCAGGAGCGCCAGGCTGGCTTCCGCTTCCACCACATCTCCACCGATGAGGTGTTCGGCTCCCTGGGCCCCTCGGGCCGCTTCTCGGAAACCACCCCCTACGACCCGCGCAGCCCCTATTCGGCCAGCAAGGTCGCCAGCGACCACCTGGTGAACGCCTGGCACCACACCTACGGCCTGCCGGTGGTGCTCACCAACTGCTCCAACAACTACGGCCCCTGGCAGTTCCCCGAGAAGCTGATCCCGGTGGTGATCCTCAAGGCCGCCGCAGGCGAACCGATCCCCCTCTATGGCGATGGCGCCAACGTGCGCTACTGGCTCTACGTGGACGACCACGCTGACGCCCTGTTGCTGGCAGCCACCCAGGGCCAGCTCGGCCGCAGCTATTGCGTGGGCGGATCCGGTTCAAATGGAACAGCCAGCGAGCGCACCAACAAGCAGGTGGTGGAGGCGATCTGCAGTGCGCTCGATGACCTGCTGCCCGCTGGTGCCCCCCACAGCCTCCTGGTCACGCCGGTGACGGATCGCCCTGGTCACGACCGGCGTTACGCGATTGATCCAACCCGGATCAGCAGCGAGCTGGGCTGGTTGTTGCCATCAGGGTCAGCGGCAAGGGCAACCGGGTGATGACCTCCCCCGATGGGATCAGTTGGACAGATGGCTCAAGGCCGGGGGATTCCCAGATCGGAACAGATCTTGCGCACGAGAAGCTCCTTGATTTCAGTGTGCCTGGGGATGGCACTGCGCCTGTTGAGCTCGGGCTGGTGCCACCAAGAGTGGTTGCCGCCTTCTCGCAAGAGGGTGCAGCCGTGCTGGCTGAGATGGCGAAGCAGATCCCTGCGTTTCACAGGGCCAGCGCCAGCTCCTCGTAGGAGCTGCCTGCAGCAGCACGGGCTTCGGCGCGGTTCATCTCCAGGGCTTCCTGCAGCACCGCCTTCAGCGCAACCACCAGCCGTTCACGGGTTCGTTCCTGGGCATTCACGCCCGGCACCTCTTCCACCCAGCCGATCCACCAGTCGCCGTCCTGCTTCACAACAGCGGTGTAAGCGCTCACGCCCGCAGCCTCGCTTGGATCAAAAGCTTCCAACACACCCTAGTCAGCCCGTGACAACAGCAATCCTGATAGTTGATCGCCACCAGCCGCAGCGGTGAAGGAGTCGGTGGCCAAGGGCTCCTGGCTCTGGATCTCGCCGATGCCGCCGCCTGCCGGGCTGCTGTGCTCGAGCACCGCCCCGACTGGGTGCTCAATGGTGGCGCCTACACCGCCGTGAACGGCGGCGCGCCGCGGGCCTTCGCGGAAGCGCTGGTGGAGACGGGCGGGCGGTTGCTGCAGGTGAGCACGGATTTCGTGTTCAACGGCCAGCAGGGCAGCCCCTACCGGCCCGAGCAGGGCCGTGATCCCCTCGGCGCCTACGGCCCACCAAGGCTGTGGCCGTGGCTGTGGGCGAGCTGGCCAAGCGCCCCAGCTATTCCCTGCTGGAGGCGGTGGGATGAGCTCAACCGCGATAGAGCTCAGCCATCTCTGGGCTGTTGAACAGGCTCAGCAGTCGCTGGAGTTTGCGGCGATTGCCTGCGGAGGGGTCGAGCTGGAAGGCAAGTCGGCCTCGATCAAGTCGAGCTCGGAGTGCATCCAGCTCAGCAACGCGAGCTCTTTCTCGAGCTGCATCCTGCGCTGTTCGGCGGCGGGATCACGCCGCCAGTTGAGCATCCGCAAAAACGAGCGGAAGGGAGAGAGCGATAAGCCAGACGCCCCATTGCTGCTGGAGCGGGAGAGCTCGTTCTGGGAGGTTGATGTGGTCATAGGAAGAAAACAGAGCAATCAGGCCAACAACTGTTCCAACGACGGCTTCCAGCAGGGCATTGCCATCGAACCCCAGCCGCCACCAGGGCGGCGGCGCATCCAGATCCCGACAACCACCAGCTAATTACACCAGTACTCCACCACGCCTTGATCGCCTCGCCCGTGCCTCCAGCCAGCCCCAGGCCCATCACCCAGCTGCGGCTGCACCGCGAGCCCGGCGCCAGCGGCCAGTCCCTCGGGGTGGTGGAAGATCAGGTGGGCTGCCCGCCCAGCGCCCCAGCTATTCCCTGCTGAATTGCTCCTCCAGCCGCCGCCGGGCCCTCGGCCTGTCCCCAACCCCCTGGCGACAGGCCCTGCGGCAGTTGTTGGAGATGGTGATATGACCTCAGCCGCGATAGAGCTCAGTCAGCTCAGAGCAATTGAGCAGGTCCAACAGTCGCTGGAGTTTGCGGCGATTGTTGGCGGAGGGGTCGAGCTGGAAGGCAAGTCGGCCTCGATCATGTCGAGCTGGGAGTGTATCCGGTTGAGCAATGCGAGCACTCTCTCGACCTGTATCGAACGCTGTTCAGCGGCGGGATCGCGCCGCCAGTTGAGCATCCGCAACAACAAGCGGAAGGGAGGGAGCGATGAGCCAGACGCCCTATTGCTGCTGGAGAGGGAGCTGGCGGCGGGGGAGGGTGACGTGGACATCGGAGGAAAAAGAGCGATCAGGCCAACGACGTTTCCAAACACGAATTCAACGAGCGCCTTGGCGTCGAAACCCAACCGCTACAAGGAGCCTGTCGCGCATAGGTCACCCGCAGCCTCTCCACAGACCGCCATGAAGCTGCTCAGATCCTTGTGACTGCAATGGATCTGGGCGAGAGAATGGGGCATGCACAAGCGCAAGTCCTTCCGCCCCTGGCAGCCTGAGCAGACCACACTGCTGCCGCCATCACCCTGTGACTGGCTCTCGCATGACCACCAGCGCCTCCCGATCGTAGCGATCCATGACTAAAAGTAAGAATTCCTTACCAAGTGAGGCGGGTGGTGATGGTGTTGGCGAAGCGCACCAGCAAGAACCAGCTCACCCTTCCCAAGGCTGTGGTGGAGCAAGCCGGCGTCGCCGACTACTACGAGGCGGCTTGTGAGAACGGCCGAATTGTGCTCACCCCGGTTCATCCGGGAGGCGCCATCGCCGTGCGCACGCGCCTTGCGGAGATGGGGATCACGGAAGCGGATGTGGCCGACGCTGTGGGCTGGGCACGCCAGGCGTGACAGGCGATGCCATCAGGCCCGTACTGGCGGGGCCCACAGCCCGTGAGCTGATTCGCGTGTTGGCCGTGGTGTGAGAGCTGGCCGGGCGACATCCTCCCCAGTGGCTCTTCGATTCGTGACTCTCATGATCAGGTGTTCCTGGATCTGGCGCTCACCGCAGGGGTGGCGCTCCTGGTGAGCGGCGATGCCGACCTGCTGGCCGTGAAATCGGCTCTCCCGTCGCTCTTGATCCTTTCGCCTTTGGATTTTCAGAGCTGGCTTGGCACGCCGTCGGGGGGGACGGGATCGGACACGGGTTGACCGGCCTGGGCTGAACGGCCATTCGCCCAGACCCCAGCCTGCCGCCCCCTCCCCTCCCCGTACCCCATCCGCCTGCACAGCCGCCGCAGCCCTCCAGAGCAGAAGGATCGCAGGGGAGGTCGAGCGCCTCGCAGATTTGATGGAACACGGGCGCGGGCACCACCTGCGATGCCCTCATCGAGCAGATCACGGCAGATGGTGATGGAGGGTGCCACTCCTGCGGAGAAGCCCGCGGCTACGCGGGGTGTCGTTGGTATCGGCCTAGTAGACGCAGCCGGCCGGAGGCCATCGGTAAAGCCGAGGATGGCGAGACCCTTGCCGCTGACGGTGCCAAAGAGGTTGGCCACCACCTGCTGCCAGTAGGCGGCCACCTCACTGAGGCCGTAGTGGCGGCAGAGGTAGACGAGGTTGAGGATGTCCTTTTTGGAAATGACCGGAGCCTCTTGGATGGAATTCAGCGCACCACAGTGACGCTCGACGATGAATTGCTGGCCAGAGCCGAGCAGCTGTGCGGCCACCTGGAACGCAGTGGCTTGCTCAAGGAGGCCCTACGGGCGCTGGTGCAGCGCGAAAGTGCGAAGCGTCTTGCCGCACTTGGCGGCAGTGAACCGGCGCTCGAGCCGATCCCCCGTCGCCGGAGCGCCGCTTGATCCTCGTCGACACCTCCGTCTGGGTGGAGCATCTGCGCCATGGACTTGCCCGCCTCGCCACGCTCCTGCAGGAGGGCGAGGTGCTGATCCATCCCTGGGTGATCGGCGAACTGGCCTGCGGCCATCTGCGCAACCGCCATGAACTGGTGGTCCGTGGACCGGCGCCTGGCCGAACTAGCCCAGGAGCAAGGGCTGGCGCAGCAGGAGCCAAAGCCAGAGCAGGAATCAGGGGCATGAAGCAGCTTCCGCCACAGCCGGTGCCGGTCGCCGCCACCGGTGTCATGACGCTGAGCAGGCGGGCTGAAGATCGGTGTGGCAGAAGTCGTCACCTTTGAGCAGCAACGGTTCAGCGAGCCACTTGGCCAGGGCGTAGGACAAACAATCGCCGAAATTCAGGCCAGCCCGATGACGTCCTTGGCCATAACGACTGAAGGCCTCGCGATCGAGTTCAGCCTGTTCACGATCCAAGGGAAGCCGAGGAGAGAGAGCACTGTTCTGCTGCGGCGATGGCCTCGTTGAAGGCGTGGCGCTCCGGTTCGTTCTGCAGGATGGCCAGAACTGCGGATGAGTGGGTCACCAGCAGGTGGGCAGGCCCATGGGGTCGTAGCCGAGGATCTCTTCTGCGCTGCGACGATCGCTGATCGGCCGCCCAGCACAACGTAGGGCAATCTGGTCGAGCCGGTTGACGAGGCTGGCTTGCCGATTCGCTGTGGTGTGGCTCTGGCGCTGCAGGCGCCGCAACCGCTCTTTCAGGGCCAGGATCACGGCGGCGGTTTTGGTTTCGCCCGCGAGGGATGCCACCTCAGCGGCGAGGCGGCTGGCTTCGGCGTTGCGGATGTTGAGGGCCACGGCTGGAGGCGTGTAGACAGCGCTCAATTCGTGTAGACCGATCAACTCGACCTGGCTGAGGAACACCTGCAGCTGGCGGGGCGGCTTGGCTGGGCAGTGATGGTTTTGTGCGGGTTCGGGTGGTGCCTGAGAGGAGGAATCGGCACTGAGCAACAAGGCAACTCATTCGGAGAAGACTTCGTCTTCGCCAACCAGCGCCGCCACGGCGGCAACGAGGACAGGAATTCCGATTTGCTGATTGACGCTGAAGTGGATCCCGAGGAGATCGACATGGCTGTAGGAGGTCAAGAACGTGATCAGAACGACCAGGCAGCCGCCGACAAGGGAGGCAGAACCAGCGCGATCGAGGAAGGGAAACGGATCGGGCTGAGCCGAGGAAACCGGCGCATCGTTCTCTGCCATGACCGTAGCGACGCCAAGCCAAAATCGATCCACTGATAGTACGTCTGTATCATGAGCGCATGCATCCGTGGTTTCACGGATTGGCCACGTGACTGCCAGCAGCGGGCAGACCCGCTCATCAGGTTGCAGAGGGGTTCGTGCAGCGGTGATGAAGGTGTCGGGGGACTAGCGCTGCCAGAGGCGGCGAGCAGCTCGGGGTCGGCGGCGCACTGCTTGGTGAGCTGGGGGATGGCCAACACAGCCTGGGCGTTGTCGGGCAGGAAGAACAGGGCGTCGTCCCAGAGCAGGCGGGGGCCGGGGGCAGGGCTGATTCAAAGTGTGTTATGGGCGTTGTTGCCATGGCCGCGAGCAGGGGATGAGGTCGGTGGGATTGCCTCCTCTCCGTGCCCCAAAGCGTTTCTGCCGCCAGCGATCTCGATCTGATCAGTTTCCTCAAGGCGATCCCGGATGCCCGCATGCCGGGGCGTACGCATTCCGGCTTGGTACCTGCTGCTGGTGGCGGTGCCTGGGATCCTGAGCAAATGCGAGAGCCTCCGGGATCTGGAGCGCTACTCCTTCGGAGAAGGCTGCGGCCTGTGCCAACCGGCATCACGGTGTTCTCACTGAGGCCCTGGGGATCGAGCTCAGGCGCCCACCTTCCGATTCAGCCTTCCGCTACTTCTTTCTGCAGGTGGACGTCGCCGCCGTCTGTGCCGCCATCCGTGACTGGACGATCGCTCAGATCCCAGGTGGCATCACTGATCTCGATCAGCTGGTGTGTGACGGCAAGACCCTGAGTGGCTCCATCGAGCCAACCAGGGGTGGCGGCTCTGCGTTCATCGCTCAGGTGACGCTGTACTCCGCAGCCCTGGGTTTGGCGATCGCTCAGGCCTCTTGACGGTCAAGGCCAACCAGAAGACCCTCAACAGGCAGATCGCCAGCCAGCTGCTTGGCAAGCGCAAGATCCCTTTCATGGCAACGGATCACGAGATCGGCCATGGCCGTGACATCACCTGGAACCTGCGGGCCAAGGAGGCTCCAGGTCACATCAAAGTGGAGTGGCCTGGCAGCGCTCTGATCATTGAGGTGGTCGCCAGGGGCACCCGTGAGGGAAAGCCGTTCAAGGCCACGCACCGATTCATGACCAACTTGCGCATGTCCCCAGAAGCAATGCTGCAGCTGGTCAGAGAGCGCTGGAGCGTCGAGAGCTGGCACTGGATCCGTGACACCCAGCTCCACGAGGACAAGCACCGCTACCGCGGTAACGGTGCCTGGGTGATGGCGGCGCTGCGCACCGGTGCGCTGAACCTATTGCGCTTGGCCGGATTCGACTCGATCCGCGAGGGCCTGCAGGCGGTGATGCACGACATCACGGCACTACTGGCGATGCTCCGGCGACAACCAAAAACCATTACCGTGTGAAACTTTGAATCAGACCTGCCGCCGTCGCCGATTGACTGGCTGCCGAGTGATCACCTGGTGTTCTTCCTGCTGGAGCTGGTGGAGGAACTGGACTTTGAACTGATCGTGTCTCCCGCACGGCGGCGCCGATCAGGAGTTCGCCGCGGACCCTTCCTGCCCAATCTGCATCCAGATCTTCCATGGCAAGGACCGGCGAAGTGCCTCGATCGATCGGCGGCATTGTTGGTTGTCGATCACCTCAGTCCAGGCCGGTTCCTCTGACGGGCCGGCTGGGCGGGGCAGAGGAATCTCCAACGGCAGCCAACCCATCAATTCACCCAATGGCAGCAGCCTCACAGCGGCGGGCAGCCCCGCAGCGCCCTGCTCCAACGCCGAGGCCAGCCGCCTCGCCGCTGAGGTGGCATCCCTCGCGGGCGAAACCAAAACCGCCGCCGTGATCCTGGCCCTGAAAGAGCGGCTGCGGCGCCTGCAGCGCCAGAGCCAGACCACAGCGAATCGGCAAGCCAGCCTCGTCAACCGACTCGACCAGATCGCCCTACGTTGTGCTGGGCGGCCGATCGGCGATCGTCGCAGCGCAGAAGCGATCCTCGGCTACGGCCCCATGGGCCTGCCCACCTGCTGGTGATCCACTCATCCGCAGTTCTAGCCATCCTGCAGAACGAACCGGAGCGCCACGCCTTCAACGAGGCCATCGCCGCAGCAGAACAGTGCTCTCTCTCCTCGGCTTCCCTTGGATCGTGAACAGGCTGAACTCGATCGCGAGGCCTTCCGTCGTTATGGCCAAGGACGTCATCGGGCTGGGCTGAACTTCGGCGATTGTTTGTCCTACGCCCTGGCCAAGTGGCTCGCTGAACCGTTGCTGTTCAAAGGTGACGGCTTCTGCCACACCGATCTCCAGCCCGCCTGCTCAGCGTCATCACACCGGTGACACCCTCGCCCTGGCACCCCAACACCCTGGCCTGCACACGGCCCTCTCGCTGCTCCAACGCCTTCATCCCCTGCCGGGGGGGCCTCCACCAGCCTCAAGCCCAGCCACGCACGCTCCCGTCACCGCCTGAGCTTCGACTGGTACTCCCTGTCTGGGCAGCTCCGCCCTCTGGCTGGCGCGCCGCTGGTCTCAGGCGGAAGTGGTGGTGCTCGTGCAACGTCCGCTCGACCGTGAGGCCATCGCGCGCCCGATCCTGACGGCCCTGCTGCATCTCGATGCCGACCTCGTGGACATGGCCGCTCAGCTCTCCGGTGAGACGGTGCTGGAGCCAGGGCTGGTGGCTTTCAACGGCGAATGGCAGTTCCCCGCCTCTACCTCAGCAACTTCCGTGATCTGATTCTCAGCAGCCTCGCGGGCCAGCTCGGCGCTCTGATCCATGGCAACGACGGCTGGTTCCACGCGGAGGATCCCCGTGCCATGGTCACCGGCCCCAACACCATCCGCCTCTGGGAAGCGATCGGCTCCGGCGCCATTCCGATCATCCTCTCGGATACATTCCGCCCCCCCGGCCCCAGGGCTGATTCAAAGTGTGTCACAGTCGCTCTGGCCTGAGCCGCCGGCATGGGGTTTGTTGGGTGGTATCGCCCCTTCCTTGTGCCCGAAACCGCCTCTGCCGCAACTGATCTTGATCTGATCAGCTTCCTCAAGGCGATACCGGATGCGCGCATGCGGCGTGGGGTGCGCATTCCGGCCTGGTACCTGCTGCTGGTGGCGGTGCTGGGCATCCTGAGCGGCTGCGAAAGCCTGCGGGATCTGGAACGCTTTGCCCGTCGGCACCACGGCGTACTCACCGAGGCGCTGGGCCTGGAGCTGCGGCGGCCCCCATCGGATTCAGCGTTCCGCTACTTCTTCCTGCAGGTGGATGTGGCGGCCCTGTGCGCGGCCATCCGTGATTGGACGATCGCCCAGATCCCAGGTGGTGCAGCGGATCTCGATCAGCTGGTGTGTGACGGCAAGACCCTGAGGGGCTCGATCGAGACCACACCCGCCGGTGGTTCGGCGTTCATTGCCCAGGTGACGCTGTACTCAGCTGCCTTGGGTGTGGCGATCTCTCAGGCCTGCTACGCCACTGGCGCGAACCACGAGCGGGCAGTGCTGAAACAGCTGCTGGGCGAGCTCGACCTGGAGGGGGTACTGATCCAGGCGGATGCGCTCCACACCCAGAAACCTTTTTTCAACAGCTCACCGAGCAGGGGGCCGACTTCCTCCTGACGGTGAAAGCCAACCAGAAGACACTGCATCGCCAGATCCGATGCCAGTTTCAGGGGAAACGCCACATCCCTTTGGTGGCAACGGATCATGAGATCAGCCACGGCCGCGACATCACCTGGACGCTCGCGCCAAAGCGGCACCGGAGCACATCCGTGAGGCCTGGAGCGGCACCAGTTGGATTGTGGAGATGGCCGCCGTCGGGACCCGCGACGGCAAGACCTTCCGGCAGACCCATTGCTTCCTCACCAGCTTGCGCACCACTCCAGAAGCCCTGCTGCAACTGGTGCGCGACCGCTGGAGCATTGAGAGCTGGCACTGGATCCGTGACACCCAGCTGCATGAGGACGCCCACCGCTATCGGGGCAACGGCGCCGGAGCGCTGGCGACGCTGCGGACAGCCGCTCTCAACCTGCTGCGACTGGGCGGCTTTCAGTCCATCCGTTCAGGGATGCAGGCTGTCTGCCACGACATCACGGCGCTGCTGGCCATGGCGCAGCGGCAACCGGCAGCTAACTCTTTCTGAAACTTTGAATCAGCCCTGCCGGGACGCGGGACGTGCGGGGTGATAGGATAACCATAATTACAACTTATTGGCATTGAACTCTAAAGTTACGTTTTTAGTGCATGTACCCAAAACAGGCGGCAATTCAGTCTGGAGAGAGCTGCTCAAAAGAAGGCGGTTGATTGATAACGATTTCAACTACATCGCAACCGACACCTACAGCCTAAGCTGCCAAAACGCCATTAAAGAATCGCCTCAGTTGGGTCAAAAAATTCTTTATAACCAGGAGAGGTCATATCCCATTGAAAGAACTATTAACTTACCAAAAATCGTTGAAGATTGCTTGTTCAACGTTTCCCGCAAGTTTCCGACAAATCATGACCTTGTCGTCCATCATCATGACGCGAGATGCCTTCAGCCCTTGCTTAACTCGGAGCAGCTCGAATTAATCCGCGAGCTTCGCTCAATGTTGTCGTTCTCTCATGATATTGAAATATCCAATAATCTTGATGCCTGGGATCCCGATCGGTTCGGCGCCTCCTTTGTTTTTACTCTTCGAGATCCATTCGAGCGAGCAAGGAGTCATCTGGCTCATGTCAAAAGAAGTTTCGTTAGTCCTATCGAGGCCGTTCATTTTGAGCCCTCTATCCAGCCTAGCTTTGCTGACCGTCATGCCGTTTTGTCCGCGAGCTACGACTTGACGAGTTTTCTTGAAGAGTTCCCTCAATTGCTTTTTTACCAAAAACGTTTTTTGATAAGCTCGTTTGTTTCTTGTTCTTTTGATGAGGAAAGTCATGTCCTATGGAGCGCATCAGCCGAAGTCATTGACAGATGTTTTTCAGCTTTGAGCGGGATTTCGATGCGAGCGTCTGCATGCATTCTCGACAGTGGAGTTTTCTCGGTCATTCCCATCCTAGGATCGTCCTCTATTTTTTATGACATCGGCAATATCGGTAAAATAGACGCTTATGAAGGGACTAAAAGTTATTCCGTGCTTCAGGAGGGCCTGGCGTTTGAATCTAGATTAATTGATCCAATAAAGTCTACTTTTGAAGATCCGTTCAAATTCTGAAAGCATCATTTATGGCGTCCACATTTTGTTGTGGAGACCCTGAACAACACAGGGCGCGCGCTACTGCTTGGTCTCGAGCTCATCAATTAGACCACTGCGCGTGATTTAAGGAACCCCTGAAAAACCCGGTATGCGTTCAGGGGTCGGGACGCAGTCCTGGCTGTTGCTGACCTCAGCAATCCGGCAGCAGCGACGGCATCAGCCCGCCGTGGTGATGGGCGATTCAGGCCTGCTCCAGGAATTCCCAGACATCACGGCCCTGTTGCCTGAGGCTGGTGGTGACGGTGAGCAGCCGGCTGCGGCAGATCGCTCCCTGGCGAGATTGGACGCCCCGGCTGTTGCTTGGCAGACCAGTGATCCTGCGCTGAATCACCGACTGACGCAGGGCACGCTCGGCAGCGTTGTTGGTTGGCTCGATTCCTTGCGTCTCCAGGAAGGTCCACAGGCCATCCGCCAGCTGGAGGATCTGGCGGCAGGTGCGCACCGTTTTGGCCCACGGCGTTCTCTCGTCCCGTTGGACACCCAGCTCCACCACTCGCTGCAACGTCGCCTCAAAGTCCTGGCGGATCGGCCGGCTGCTGTCTTGCAGACCGGGCCAGTCGATCGTTCCATCCTTGTAGCGGTGCCAGTGGCCAAACAGCTGCCGCTGCAACTCCAGCAGCTGGGCTCCGAACTCGGCGCTGGCACCGGGCCGTTCCGCAATGGCCCTCAGGTCCCCCACTGTCAGGAAAGTTGTCCGCTCGGTCTGACCTGTCCACCAGGGGGCCCAACCGACGACCATGCAACCGCCCTATGACGCCGCTCTGCGGGATGCCGTCCGGATCCGGATGAGCCCTCCGAACCGCGAGAGCGTGGCTGAGATCGCCCGGGACACGGCAGGGTTGCCTCAAAGTTGTGATTTCACCCTCCAAGGCCAGGGCTCATTAAAAGTTAAGCAGAGCTCAGTGCCTGAGCTGGTTGTCGCCAGCCCAGCAGCGCCAGCATTCCAGGGATGTCATGGGCCAAGGCAGCCAGCCCCTCGGTGATCGACCAGAAGCCCGCAAGCCGCAGGGCATTCATCGCCAGGCTGCGCAGCGTGGCCAGGATCTGCACGCCGTTGACCTCGCGGTAGCGGTGGACGTCTTCCTTGAGCTGGGTGTCCCGGGGCCAGTGCCAGGAGTTCTCGATGCTCCAGCGCTCTCTCACGTGCTGCAGCAAGGCTGTGGCTGTGGTCCTGAGACTCGTGTCGCACCGATAGGTGCGCTCGACCAAGACGTAGTAACGGGTCTCATCGATCTGCTTGCCATCGCGCCTGCCTTTGCAGCGCACCGCCAGGATCGTGGCGCTGCCGGGCCAGTTCTCGGTGACCCACTCCGGCGCCGGCATTCCCCGCAGCGTCCAGACGAGGTCACGGCCACGCTTGCGCTCGCGGTGGCTGGTCTCAAACACGGCCTTACGGCCATAGGTCAGGCGATCGCGAATCAGCTGAGATCCCTTGCGGCGGCTGTGTTTAACGGCGTACCGCTACGCGGTGTCAGGCGACAGCGAAAACTGGTCCGGAGGCGACACGAAAACTGGTCCACCCCGTGGAGCGAGCCAGGCAGGACGACAAGGGCAGCGCAGGGGCGCCATCTCTGGAGCCGATGGTTCTGGAGACAGCTGTGCAGACCCCTCAGGACGTGGAGGCGATGCGACGGCTATCGGCAGCAGGTTGGGGCCGGAGGCGGATTGCTAAAGAACTGGGCTGTTCACCGGAGACGGTGCGCAAGTACCTGCGGCAGGGTGGCTGGCAGCCCTACGGGAAGCCCTGCCGCAACACGGTTCTCGATGGCCAACGGGAGTGGCTGCGGCAGCGGTTTATGGCCCACCGCGGCAATGCCGATGTGGTGCGGCAGGAGCTGGCCAGTGAGAAGGGAATCGAGGTGAGCCTGCGGACAGTGGAGCGTGCCGTGGAGCCGTGGCGGCGGGAGCTGCGCAACGCGGCCCTGGCGACGGTGCGGTTTGAGACCCCGCCGGGCCGGCAACTGCAGGCAGACTTTGGCCAGTGCCTGGTGAGCATTGGCGGCGAGCGGGTGCGGGTGCACCTGGCGGTGCTCACCCTGGGGTACTCGCGCCGGCTGCTGGTGCGGGCATTCCGCAGCGAGAAGCAGGACCACTGGCTCCAGGCCCTGGAGGAGGGTTTCCGCCACTGGGGCGGGGTACCGCAGGAGGTGCTGGTGGATAACGCCCGTGCGCTGGTGAGCCAGCACGATCCCGAGCGCAACATCCTGGTTTTTGCCGAGCGGCTGGAGGAGTTCGCCCGTTACTGGGGGTTCAAGCCCCGTGCCTGTCGGCCGTACCGGGCCAGAACCAAAGGCAAGGACGAGCGTGGGGTGGCGTACGTCAAGAGGAACGCCATCGCTGGGCGGGAGTTCAGCAGCTGGGCGGAGTTTGAGGCCCATCTGGTGCGCTGGACCCGCGAGGTGGCCGACCTGCGGGTGCACGGCACCACCGGCGAGGCGCCGCTGGACCGGTTTGTGCGGGCAGAAGCCCAGGCGTTGCAGCCGCTGGAGGCCAAGCCGTCGTTCCTGGCGGAGCGGGAGCTGGTGCGGATCGTGCACAGCGACTGCTGCGTGGAGGTGGAGGCGAACTGGTACTCGGCGCCGCAGGCGCTGATCCGTCAGCGGGTGAGCGTGCTGGTGCGCGATCAACAGGTACTGATCCGCCACGGCGGCCGGATCGTCGCTGAGCACAGGCGCCAGCGGCCCGGTAGCCGCAGCCGCCAGGTGATCGACGGCCATTGGGAGGGCCTGCTGCCGCAACGGCAGCAGCGCGAGGCGGAGCGATCGCTGCGGGATGGCAACGCAAGACGTGATCAGGAGCAGCGCCCGGTCCGCAGCTCTGAACTGGCCCGGCCTCTGGCGGTTTATGCCGAGCTGATCGGGGAGGTGGCGGCATGAGTCCCACCAACCCACGCAACCGATCCACAGCGGCGATACCACCGGTACCGACCGAGGAGCTGGAGGCAATGCTCACCCGCCTACGGCTCCCAGCAATCCGCGACCGCCTCGATGCGCTGCTGGAGGAAGCGGCAAGGCGGGAGATGAACCTGCGCGAGGCCCTGGCCTGGCTGTGCGCGGCCGAGGTGGCACGCAAAGACCAGCTGCGGATGGAGATGGCGCTGCGGCTGGCGCGCTTCCCCTATGTGCGCACGCTGGAAGCGTTCGATTTCGAGGCCCAGCCGTCGATCGACCCGGCCCAGATCCGTGAGTTGGCCACCTGCCGCTGGGTGGCCAACGGCGACACCCTGCTGCTGCTCGGGCCGCCGGGTGTGGGCAAGACCCACCTGGCGGTGGCGCTGGGCCGGGAGGCGGTGCGTCTCGGTCACAGCGTCCAGTACGTCGGTGCCATGGAGCTGATCAGCGCCCTGGCCAAGGCCCAGGCGCAGCACGCCCTGGAGGGCCGGCTGACGCAGTACGCCAAAACCCGGCTGCTGATCATCGATGAGCTGGGCTACCTGCCGCTGGAGCCGAACGCTGCGTACCTGTTCTTCCAGCTGATCTCCCGCTGCTACCAGCGCGGCAGCGTGCTGATCACCTCCAACCGCCCCGTCATGGAATGGGGCGAGGTGTTTGGCGATCAGGTGGTCGCCACAGCGATCCTCGACCGGCTGCTGCACCACAGCCACGTGCTGACGATCCGGGGCGACAGCTACCGGCTCAGGGAGAAGCGGCGCAGCGGCCTGATCCGCCCGCAGGCGGGCGGTTCCTCCTCACCGGACAGCGCTGGCCTACGGCCACCACCGCCCGGTGAGAAGGCCTAAGGGGAACCCGGATCAAGCGGCACAGATGCCGCAGCCAACAACAACGACACGACACCCACCGATGAAACACCGATCCAAGGGCAGCCGTAAGGCCCCCATCAGCAAGCCATCAGGTGGACCAGTTTTCGTGTCGCCGGAGGACCAAAAGCGGATGTCGCTTGACACGCGGAAGACTGGCGTCTACAGGAAGTCGGCTCCACGCTGCTCGAGGACGAGGAAAAAGGGCGGTTCGCATGCAGCGCGTCGGCCTGCACCAGCAGGCCGCTGAGCTCCACGCGATCGAGGAGCTCTCGCAGGGCCTGGATCTCGCTGCCGGCATCTGTGGCGTAGGTGTTCTGAGCGATGGCCACGCCCAGGCTGTTGGAGTACAGACTCACCTGGGCGATGTAGACGCAGTCGGCCGGAGGCCATAGCGCGCTGCGCCGGAGGCGTTCTCCGCGATCGAGCCCCGCAGCGTCTTGCCGTCACAGACCAGGGTGTCGACCATCTCAGGCACGCCCGGCTGCGCTGTGATCCATTGCTGCAACAGGGATTCAAAGCCTTCCACATCGAGCTGGCTCAGCAGCCAGCGGAAGGTCGAGTCCGACGGCGACTTGGCGATGTGGGTGCCGAGGTGCCCGATGTCAACTACCTAGGCGGGCGCTTTGCATCAACAACTTGTTACCCATTTCAATTGACGCCTGGTAACACTGGCTTCTCACCGCTTTGGGCATCCTCCAAGCCTGAGGGCCTGTCCGCCACCAGAGTGGCCATCTCGTTTTCGATCCATTGCAGCCGGTAACCGCGCAGGCGCCGCTGCAGGGTGCGCAGGTGGCGTGCTCCGTAGTGGTCCGGGTTGTGGCGGATCAGCCGCTCCAGCAGCGCTTTGGCCTGGAGCTGGGGCTCGGCCTGCAGCCATTGCTCAATCCGCTCCACATCCGCTGCAAAGGGATCCGGCCTGGTGCGTTTGCCGGTGCGTGGCTTGGGCTTGCGCCGCCTGGGCTGGTTGGTCTGCCAGAGGGTCTGCAGCCCGCCCAGGAACACCTCCAGCGATCGGTTCTCCGCAGCCAGATCCCTGTCCGTTCGACTGGCTTGCAAGGCAGAGCCCTGCTCACCGCTGGCCAGCACCGCCAGCTGTCCCTGGCAGCGTCGGATCGTGGTGAGCAGGGCCACCGGGTCACTGCGGCGCTGCAGCTCCCGCCAGTGTTCGGCCGTCGCCTCGCTCAGCACGCCAATGGCCAGCAACCGCTGCAAGGGCGTTCGCGGTGGGTGGTGCTGGCGCTTGATCCGGCCACCGTCGCGCTCACTGCTTTTGAGCTTGAACGACGGTTGGAACAGGTTGGTGAACAGCCGCAGAGCGCCGTAGAGCTCCCCCAGCACCTGGGCCGCCTCCAGGCCCTCCAGCCGCTGGTAGCCCACCACCCGGCGCACCAGCATCCCGTTCTTCTGCTCCACCCAGGCCTGGTCGTTGCTCTGGTACGCCCTGGATCGGGTGAGCACGATCTGGTGGCCCGGCCGGTCACACCAGGCCTCCATCAGGCTGTTCATGAACACCGGGTCGTTGTCGGCATCGATCCCCCGCAGTGGAAACGGCAGCTGCCGGCGGATCAGCTGCAGGGCCGTCAGCACCACCGCGCCATCGCGCACCAGGATCGGCAGGCTTTCACTCCAGCCAGTGGCGATATCCGTGGCCACCAGGGTCCACAGAAACGGGCCCTGCATGCGGCCGCCGCAGTGGGCCACCAGATCGATTTCCAGCCAGCCAGGCTCTCTGTGATCGCTCCAGCCCCCCTGCGTCAGGAAAGTTGTCCGCTCGGTCTGACCCATCCACCAGGGGGCCAAACCGACGACCATGAAACCGACCTATGACACCGCTGTGCGGGACCAAGTCCGCCAGCGCATGAGCCCGCCAAACCGGGAGAGCGTGGCCGAGATCGCCCGCTCCACCGGGATCACGACCCAGACCCTCTACAACTGGCGCAGCCAGTGGCAGAAGCAGGGTCAGCTCGTGCCAGCCACCACCAAGCCGCCGGAGCAGTGGAGCGCTCTCGACAAGCTGGCCGCTGTGATCCAGGCGGCCGGCCTGAGTGGCCCTGATCTCGGGGCCTTCTGCCGTGAGCGGGGCCTCTACCCCAAACAGCTTGCCCGCTGGCGGCAGGCCGCCGAGGATGCCAATGGCCCCAGCGCTCCGAGCATGGCTGATCAGCGAGAACTTCAGCGTAAGAATCAGGAGCTGATTCGCCAGAATCGCCGCTTACAACGCGAATTGGAGAAGAAGGAGAAGGCTCTCTCGGAGGCGGCAACACTGCTGATGCTCTCAAAAAAGCTCGATCAGCTGTGGCCACGGGACGAGGAACAATGATCCCGCCAGAGGATAGAAGCCAGCTGATGGAATTGTTCCGAGAAGGTCTCAAAGAAGGGGCTTCTGCCACGGCGATTGCAGATCTGATCGGTATCTGCTCACGCACGCTACGGCGCTGGGGCATTGCGTTCCAGACACATGGATTCAGCCAGGATCGCCGCAAAGGCTCTCCACGGAATGTGGCGCACCGATTCACACCAGAAGAGCGGCAGCGCTTAATTCACATCGTCAATGATCCGCGATTCGCGGACCTCACTCCCGCCCAGATCGTGGCCATCCTTGCCGAGGAGCGAATCTATGTGGGTTCAGAGTCCACGATTTACCGCATCATGCGGCAAGAGGGTCTGCTGAACCACCGTGGCAGAACCCGCCTGCCGCGTGAGCCCAGGGAGGTTCCGGTGTTGGAAGCAACGGGCATCCATCAAGTACTGGCCTGGGATATCACCCTCCTCCCCGGCCCCGTGAAGGGGCAGTTCTATTACCTCTACATGGTGATGGATGTATGGAGCCGGCGCATCCTCGGCGCAGAGGTGCATGAGCATGAATGTAGCGAGTTGGCCAGCGCATTCTTTGATCGTGTCTGCCGCGATGAAGGGATCAGCAAGGAGACTGCTGCGGTCCTGCACTCGGACAATGGCGCCCCCATGCGCTCATTCACTCTGGCGGCCAAGATGGCGGAGCTGGGGGTGTCGCTTTCGTTCTCAAGGCCACGCGTCAGCAATGACAACGCCTATGCCGAGTCGTGGTTCCGCACGATGAAATACCACCAGAGTTATCCGCTCAGGCGATTCCGGGATCTGCTTTCGGTGAAAGCCTGGGTGGATGGCTTTGTCGAGTGGTACAACGCTGAGCACCGGCACAGCGGCATCAAGTACGTGACGCCCAATCAGCGCCATTACGGCCAGGCTGACGCGATCTGCGCCATCCGCCAACAGACCTATGAGGAAGCTCGGCAGAGGCATCCTCAGCGCTGGAGCCGGCCACCCCGCAACTGGTTACAGCCACAGGTTGTGAGCATCAACCATCCCCGACCGCAGAAACCTGTGGCTGCTTGACCCTCAACAATCCAGGCCCCCGTGGCTGTCCGATGGCGCCCCTCCAAGGGCGCGATCGGCAACAGCCGCGATCAGGGGCCGGACGCCCCAACCCCGACCGAAGACAGCCATCGATGACAACAACACCCCGGCCGTGCGGCCCCTGAACCTCAACTCGCAGTACAGTCCATCTCGGTGCTCAGCTCAGCACCCCGAGCGGACAACTTCCCTGATAGGTCCCGAGCCCTTGAACGTGCGCACCGGCACCCGCCGTCTCACGGCGCTGTAGGCCCGCGGCGGCCGCCGCCAGTTGTTGGCAGCGCTGGCCTTGCGGATCGGTGCCAGCAGCCGATCGATCGTGGCGCTGCTCATCGCCAGCACCTGCTCACGCACCGCAGGCTCCAGGTTCAGGTGGCCGTGTTGCTCCAGAGACTCCACCAGCAGCGGTAGCAGGGCCGCCAGGCGCTTGCCGCACAACCGATCACTTGCTTCCCACAACGGCACCAGCGCCGCTGCCACCTCGGGGCCATAACGGCGCCGGGGATGGGGCTTGAGCGCCGCCAGATCAACCGGCCCTTCTGATTCGACGGGGGCAGCAGCCTTGCGATTGAGCAGCCGCAGCAGCGATTTGCGGTGATACCCCGTGATCGCCTCCAGCTCGTCCAGCAACCTGCGCTTACCGGCAGCACTCAGGCCCCCGTAGCGCTGGCGGGCCGCCTCCATCACGGCCCGTCTGCGCTGCGGATCAGGGCCGGCCGCTCCAACCTCACGCCTCCCAACCGCAGCACCGCTCGGCATGACCGCCACCTTGCGCCAGATACTGATGCAACAACCTTACGCAAGTAACCCAAGTAACGATGCAATGCGCCCGCCTACCTAATCGTCGCCGAACAGGCTGCTTGACCCTCAACAATCCAGGCCCCCGTGGCTGTCCGATGGCGCCCCTCCAAGGGCGCGATCGGCAACAGCCGCGATCAGGGGCCGGACGCCCCAACCCCGACCGAAGACAGCCATCGATGACAACAACACCCCGGCCGTGCGGCCCCTGAACCTCAACTCGCAGTACAGTCCATCTCGGTGCTCAGCTCAGCACCCCGAGCGGACAACTTCCCTGATAGGTCCCGGATCGGCGGCTATCAGAGCCGCAAACTGCCCGATTTCGGCATCGTTGGCCTCTCTGCAAGACATTGGTTGAGGCCGATTGGGCACACCTCTGGACAACGGGCTGTTCATGCCATCTCCATCGCGGGCTTGAGCAGGTTGCCCAGGCGGATCAGGTTGTAGGCGATCACGTGCAGGCCAAACACGGCGCCGACCTTCTCGGTACCGCGCAGTTTGAACTGGCGCAGCCCGCCAAATGCCTTGATCCAACCAAACACCTTTTCGATCCCACGGCGGGCATTGATCGATTTGGCGTAGCCCACGTGACGGGTGGTGCGGCCATCAATGGCTGAGCCACCGCTGCGGGCAGTGTTCTGGGCCACGTGGGGCGTGACACCGATCCGCCGCATCTCAGCGACAAACCCTTTGGTGTCGTAGTTCTTGTCGGCGCCGACGGTCTTCTGGTGGGCACCGGCGAGGTCTGCTGCCATCTCCTTGGCGGCATCCCGCTCACCGGTTCCCGTGGCCTGTGTGACGCGGCAATCGACGATCAGGTCGTGGCGGTTGTCCATGAGCACATGGCCTCGATAGCTCAGCTGCGCTGGATGGGCATTCGATTTCCGGGCCAGCCGTGCCTCAGGATCGGTGCTGGAGCGGTGGGTCTCGTTGCTGAGCTTGATGCCGCGAAAGTCTCCTTTGGCGCGCTTCTTGCCCTCTTTGGGAGCACCGAATCCTTCGCCAGGCCCTGTGGGCGGAGGCGGAGGATCCTCCTGGCCATCAATCCGCTCCAAGGAAGCGTGTGACGCCCAGGCCTGGAGCAACGTGCCGTCCACGGAGAAGTGCTCGTCACTGAGCAGCGGTTGGACCTCGGGAGCTCCCATCAGCTTCTCCAGGAACAGCCCCATGACGTCGTCAGTGAGGAGCCGATCACGATTCTTGGTGAATGTGGTCGGATGCCAGATCGCATCGTCAGGGCTCAAGCCCACAAACCAGCGGAACAGCAGGTTGTAGTGGAGCTGCTCCAGCAGCAGCCTCTCGGAGCGAATCCCGTAGAACGCCTGCAACAACGAGGCCAGCAGCAGTTGCTCCGGCGGCACCGATGGACGACCTTCTGAGGCATACAACCTGCAGAAGGTGGGGTTGAGTCGATCGAGGGCCTGATCCGCCAGCTTCCTGATCCGCCTCAGCGGATGGCTGGCCGGGATCCGCTCCTCGATCGAGACGTAGGAGAACAAGGAGCCGCTGCGCTCCTGCTGACCTCGCATCAAACCTGGGGCAGTTGACTCATTCTCGCAGAGGAAGCGGGGTTTTTCAGCAAACTCCTAATCGTCGCCGTGCAGCGCTCAGATCTTTGAAGCCGTGAAGGCCCACCTCAAGGCCAATGGCATGGCCATGAAGCAGGGCACAATCATCGATGCGACCATCATCGCGGCACCAAGCTCCACCAAGAATGAGAAGCGGGAGAGGGATCCTGAGATGCACCAGACCTGCAAGGGCAAGCAATGGCACTTTGGGATGAAGGTCCACATCGGGGTGGACAGCGAGAGCGGCCTCATCCACTCGGTGGAAACGACCGCCGCCAATGTTCATGACCTCACCCCCGCCGCTGATCTCCTGAACGGTGAAGAGACAGTGCTCTACGCAGATGCGGGATACCAGGGGATTGAGAAGCGGCCCGATATGCAGGGCAGAGGCATCGGCTTCCGCGTTGCCATGCGCCCAGGAAAGCGTCGCGCCTTACCAGATACACCCGAGGGACGTGTGGATGATCTGATTGAGACGGCAAAGGCTCACTTTCGAGCAAAGGTGGAGCATCCGTTCCGCGTGATCAAACGGCAGTTCGGCTTTCAAAAGACCCGGCTGCGGGGAATGCTCAAGAACCGTTGCAAGGTGAATGTGCTGGCCGGCCTCTCAAACCTATTCATGGCGCGCCATGAGTTGCTATGCAAGACATGACTGGGGGAGTGGTGTGCCCATTTGGGGCAGGCACCATCCCAAATGGGCAAGATTCAGCGTCCACAAAGGTGAATTCAGGCTGATCAACACCCGAACCACCCTCAAATAGTTCATCTCGAACAAACCGCGGCTCCAGACTCTCTTTTAGGGCTCGTTGTCCAGAGGTTCCCTAGAGAAGTCTACAGGTAGCTCCTTTATGTGGCTTGCATTCTGAGACAGGCAAGTCATATACCTGGTATGGATATTTGTAAGCTGAAGGAACTGGCATATGGATGGGTATTGATGAAAACAAAGGGGAAAGGTTTGGTTTTGCTAATATTTGAGAGGTTCCAGTCTTGGCTAATGACAAGGTCCGGGCCGATTGTCTCAAGACAGGAAAGTGTTGACGAACAGAACTCAAAGACATCAGGAAATATTAGCACAAACTCTAAGATTTCAGAAAAGGGTTGCAGATTATCAAGCTCTCCAAATGGAATATGTAACATTATATTTGCCTGGGGATGCGCTCCCTTTATGGCTTTAATAAGTGAGATACTGTAAGACAAATCTCCGAAGCGGCTGTTACCAAGAAAAGTGTAAATAACAGTGATTATCCCCTTGCCTCGATCGTTCTCTATTTTTTCCTTAAGAAGACGAGTTAATTGTCGCGTAATCAGTTCATAATGGCTGTGAACAGCAGAAATCCCGTTGAGCGGTTCTTGGGCCATTGTAATAAAGTAGCTTTTGCGCGTCAATTTGAACTTTATCATATTGCTGGGCATTTAGCCAGAGGGTAGTCTCTCTAAAAATTGGCAAGACCGAGCTGCCACTGCGAGAATGGGCCAGCCTGCCACCCCAGATGCAAGTTCAAAGATGGCGCAGCGGCTCCCTGTGATCCTTTGTGACTGGGGGTATTTAACCTCAACAAAGCATAACTGAAGCTGGCCAATACATGATCAGTCTTAAAACAACTCTTGCCAACAAAAGCACCTAAGATCTCTCCATGGGAGCCTGAGTTCCAGAGCTTCCACAGCGGGTGGGACGCTTTCAAGCGGCGTCCCAGCAAGTGGTGTAACTCAGGAGGATCAGCCCCGGCGTAGCCGGGGCTGACGGCTCACCTCCCTCAGATTTCAGCTGTGGCAATGGGTGGGCCGGTCTGTGACCCTGTTCGGAGAACTACCACCAAACCGAACACAGACCATGACCCTCACCCATAGTGGCGCCTCCGAGCTGAGCCAGCTCATGGAGGGCACCACCGCTGGCGCCCTGATCCCAGAGATCGTGCGCCGGGGTTTCCAGGACCTGCTGGAAGCCGAGGTTTCTGCCCTCACGGGCGCTCAACTCCATGAGCGCTGCCCCGATCAGCGCTCCACCCATCGCAACGGCTACCGGGAGCGGCTGCTCACCACCCAGGTGGGCGACCTCAGCCTGGCCATTCCCAGGTTGCGGCAGGGCAGCTTCTTTCCCAGCTGGCTGGAGCCACGCCGCCGGGTGGACAAGGCGCTCTACGCCGTGGTGATGGAGGCCTACACCGGCGGGATCTCCACCCGCAAGGTCGACGCCCTGGTGGAGGCGCTGGGCGGGGCCAGCGGCATCTCCAAATCGGAGGTGAGCCGCATCTGCCAGGGGCTCGATGAGCAGGTGAAAGCCTTTCTGGGCCGGCCGCTTGACCATGCCCGCTTTCCCTACGTCTACCTCGACGCCACCTACCTCCACGGCCGCCTGGGCCGAAATATGCAGGTGGTGTCGCGGGCGGTGGTGGTGGCGATCGGCATCAATGCCCTCGGCTACCGCGAAGTTCTCGGCATTGCCGTGGGCGACAGCGAGGCGGAGGGCTTCTGGCGTCAGTTCCTGGGCTCACTCAAGGAGCGTGGCCTCGACGGCACCCGCCTGGTGATCTCGGATGCCCACCTGGGCCTGACGGCAGCGATCAAGCGGATGTTCCAGGGCAGTAGCTGGCAGAGGTGCCGGGTGCACTTCCTGCGCAACCTGCTGAGCCATGTGCCCAAGGCCGGCCAGGACATGGTGGCCGCTGCCATGAAAGCGGTGTTCGTGATCCAGGCTCCAGATCAGGTGCGCGCCCACTGGCAGCGGGTCACCGAGATGCTGCGCAAGCAGTTCCCCGGCGCCGTGCCCGTGATGGAAGCCGCCCGGGACGACGTGCTGGCCTTCCTGCACTTCCCCCAGGAGCACTGGCGCAAGGTCTGGAGCACCAACCCGCTCGAGCGCCTCAACAAGGAGATCAAACGCCGCACCAACGTGGTCGGCATCTTCCCCAATGATCCAGCGATCGTGCGCCTGGTGGGCAGCCAGCTGCTGGAGCAGCAGGAGGAATGGCAGCTGGAGCGTCGCCGCTTCTTCTCTGAGGCCACCATGGCCAAGATCCCAGAGCCAGAAGAGCCCTTGGAGCTCACCGATGCAGATCCGAACGCCCAGCCGGCTGCAACCATCAGCTGAAGCGCACCAGCTTCTACCTCGATCTACACAGAACACATCGATCGCTGAGTTGCCAATTCAGCGATCAGGGTTCATAATGGATCAATGGAGCTGCGCAATCAGCTTCCAAGCAGTCATCCCCTGACTGCTCCTGTTCACCCTCCGGAGAGGGTCACAGGACCTCCTGAGTTACACCACTCGGAGGGGCGCTACCCGCTTTCATCCGAGTGACCTGCCAAGACAAGGCTAAAGTCAGTTCAATCCTCGGATAATCGTTGAGGGCTGATGACGGGCAAGAGCTGCTTCCTGATGCCTACTTTCAATTCGGCTGAGACGTTGTCCGAAACCCTGGCCAGCCTCCTCGCCACCTCCCGCACGGAGGCCAGCCGCGCCGTGGATCTTGTGATCCTCGACGGCGGCTCCACCGATCTCACCCACTCCCTCTGCCGCCACTACAGCCACCAGCGCCCCAACCTGTACTTCCACTCACTGCCTGGCACCCATCCCGGCGAACGCCTCAATCACTTCTTCGACACCGCCTCCTACGGCTACGCAATGATCTGTCACGCCGACGACATCTATGACGCCGACGCCCGTATCGAAGTACTAGGGGAAATGGTGGGGTTGGGTCACTGGGTGCGTGGCTCGATGCACGGCTTCTTCCAGAACCCTCTCGATACCCTGCTCCAGCAGAAGCGTCACCCCTATACCGGCCATCACAGCAAATATCCCACCGATCCCCTCTCCTTCCGAGCGGAGATACCTTTTTGGTGGTCCATTTCACTGAACACAGTTTGCTACGACCTGTGCGCAATCTCCACTTCCGGGATCCGCTACGACTGGCAGAGTTATACCTATGCCGCTGATTATGACTTCCATCAGAGGCTGAGCCAGTCCGGGCCGTGCGCAAGTAGTGCCCGAATCACAACAATCACGCGCCACGACAGTCGCAGTGACGGACCCACTCACGCTGCCGAACTCCAACACGAATGCCGGCAGATCCGCAAGTGCATCGTCGATCGCATCGGGCTTGTGGCCTTTCTCGATGATCCTTCTCTTTCTCTCTTCCTCGATCTTGAGTTCTGCCACGGCACCATTGTCAGCCAGCATTTGCCCGATGTCCCTTGGACGTCCCTCCGCGAGGGCCTGATCCGCTATTACAATGCGCACGAACTCCGACCCTTCGCCAACCGCGTGATTGCGGCACTTGAAACGGCCGATACGGCTACTTTGGCGAGCGACTAAACAGCGCTTCGATGATCTTCAGGCACCGATTCAGCTGCACCTGTAGCAGAACGACCTGCTGCTTCATTCTCTGATTGTCCCTCTCCAACAGTGACACCTGCTGATTCAGCTGGCGAACCAGCTGCAGCATCGGATCAGGCGGCATTCGTCCTTCCCCCGTCGATCGATAGGCTCAACGGCGACTCCGGCAAAAACAAGGCCGCCATTTCACCCATTTCCGCGCATGGAAGCGTAAAGAGGCGCACCAATTCAAGTGTCACGAGCTGGAAGCCGAGAACCGTGTGGTCGTTAACATCATTTCCCAGCCGTGCCGGGCTGGTGGCGCCGTGATCGATCAGCCGCAGGTGCTGCGTCGCCTCAGACCGCAACGGCACGTAGACCCTGATCTGTACCAGCGCCCCTATGCCCGGATGGATCTGCCGATATAGCAATAGTTGTTCGATCATCACATCGATGATATGCCAGTGTCGCAGCTCCGGATCATTCCTGTCATGGAAGCTCAACGACAACGCGATCTCCGCAACACGCACCCCTTCGGCTTCGTCATGAAAACAGGCCTCCGGTTCGAAGAACAGAGTCAGTTTCGACTCCTTGCCGGTAGACCAGCAGAATCCCTCTTCCGGATCCTTCCAGCCGGGGCCTAGAAGGCTGGTGTAAGGGGAACCCCGGCCGAACGCAAGAACCTCGCCCTGCGACAGCATCGGGACTTCCTCAATCTCAATCGCATAGAGCTGGAAGCCGAGCGCCATGCCATCGATGCTGGCTGAATCGTGGTTATTGATATGCAGGATGTTCAGCCTTGGCTCCGTGACGGCCGCCGGCGCATGAAGGATGATGCGCGTGCGACCCCTCACGGTCTGCTCCAAAAGCACTGTCCCGCCAAGCATGAATGTGAGTCGGCTGCCGTTGGGATTGCTGGCCGTGAGCGGCACATTGATCTCGATCTTGATCTTGAGATTTATGCCCCGGTACTTACTCCCATGCCCGAGCGGTATGTTCATGATATTAACTGGCCCTAGCGACCAAATGAAGTCGTGCTCTGGCGACTTCCAGCCGCTCAGGAAGACTATGTCGAAGTCGTCATCTGTTGGCTTGATTGTCAGCATTGCGGGGATCAGTTCAGCAGTAGGTATGTGAGGCTCGCCATGGCGAGCGAGGTCAGTGAGTTGAAAAGTTGTGATTTGCATCAGGGTGCCGCCATGTGGTGCGCGGTTTCCTGCAGTTGCTCCCGGAGGGCCGGCGCAGCGATCCTGTACTGTCTTAGAAGCTCTCGAAACGGGCCGCTGTCGGCTCGGTAGTCGTCGGCAGGAAGCGAGGGATCAATGTGGAATAGCGGCTCCGGCAGGCCCCAGAGTTTGCTGATTTCCTTCGCCAGATCTACCAGTGACATGGTCTGCAGTACCGCATCCACATGACAGAGACCTGGCTCCGTCGGTGACTCCAGCATCGCCCAGAGCAGCCGCATCATCGTGCCGACATGCACGTAGCTGCGGATTACAGGCCGCCTGCTGTGGATCTCGATTCGCTCGCCGGCCAGGGCTCGGCTCAGGAAGTCGCTCAGTGCGAACACTTTTGGATCCTTGATGAAGCGCCCCGCGGCCCCGTACACCCGGAACACCGCTGCCATCCGCTGAGCGCCACTACAGCGCCAGAGCTCCTCCTCCTCATGCTTCAGCGCCGCATAGGGATTGCTGGTGAGATCCGCGACGGCGGCGTCAAACACGGCGGCGGCACCCGAGGAGGTCGTAATGATTGGGATACCGGGATGACGACTTATGCAGTCGGCCACCAGGGCTGTAATGGCGCGGTTCTGCGCGATGTAGCTCTCCACGCCCACCTCAGCGATGCGATCACGGGTGAGAAAGGCAAGATGAATCATCCCCTCGGCACCGTCGATCCCATCGAGAGTCTCCAAGCTCACCGCTGACACAGGACCATGAGGGCTCCCGATGTCGATGTCCTTAGAGGATGAGGCACAGGCGATCACATCGCGCCGGAGCGCCTCCGGCCCGTGTACCTGCTCGTACTCCCACAGCGCCGTGCGGCCGAACCAGCCGCTGGCGCCCGTCAGTACCCAACGTCGTTGTGGCGCCATCCTCAGAGAACGATCTCGCGCTGCAGAACGTTCCAACGCTGTTCCAGTTGGGCGATTCGGGCTTTGTCCTCCTGGTGCAGCACGCCGTAGTAATCACTCTTGTTGATCAGCCAGAGGATCTCGAAGTGCACGGCATCGAGCAGTGATTCAGCGAGGTTCTCATCGGGCAGCCGGGCACCGTCGAACACCACCTTCCTCGTCTCGAAGCGCGTGAGCCGGTGCTGAGCGATGCGATGTAGTTCCGGCAGTGAGGCGATTGAGATGGCACCGCCCACCACTAGATCAAGATCGGTCTCCAGCAATCTGCGGGCGACTGCCTCGATGCATTCGGTCACCTTCTCGTTCTGAACGTCGCCCTTCATACCCAGCGAGCCCGAGAAATCGGTGCGGCCGAAAACCACGCCGGCGATAACCGGGCTCTCGATCGCTACCTTGACGATCTCTTCGAAGAACCTGAAGGCCCGAATCGTCTCGACGTTAAACAGGAAGTCGACCTCAGCCGCCTCCTCAGGCGGGTAGACCTTCTGGATCGTGTCGCAGAACTTCTTGAGGGCGTACTCCGACTCGATCATTGGCGCCACGATGTAACGCGCCCCGAACTGACGGGCTTCGTAGAGATCCTTGACCGCCTCGCATCCGCCGATCTTGAGAGTCAGCGGCACATTGCAGTTGCGTGTTACATCGAGTAGGCGCAGCAGTTCATCGCTGCGAGTGCCCTCTGCCTCGAATTCTGCCTTGATGCTCTTGAGGTGGCCCCGCTCGCTAATGCGGCGCACGAGCTTGGAGAGTTTCTTTTCAGTGAGATTCATGAGCCTGCGTTGGTGGTGAGGAGGTGGAGCGCCATGCGCTGGTATAGCTCATGCGGCAACTCTGGCCCGATGTTGTGGAGAGGGTTCGATTTCATCCCCCCCGAGGGTGTGATGAAGGAGGAGATCTTCGGGAAAAAGGTTTGGGCGGGATCGATTGGCACCAGTACTGCGTAGAGACCGTGCTCACGTATGAAGCGCTGAGCCGTATCGTTGGCGAAGCCATCGGGCCCCATCGCCAGTACTGGGATGTCGAAGCTGGCGAACAGGGTGGGCCAATCCGGGAAGCCGAGCCCAGATTCGGTATCGCAGCCGAGCCAGGCGCCCTGGAAATAAGTCTTCTGGGTCATGCGGATCGACGCGTAGCCGTTGTTGACCCAGATGTAGATACCGAGGTTCTTCAGATTCTTGCGCGCTACCGCTAGCTCCTGGATGTTCTGGAGAAAGCCGCCATCGCCCTCCACCAAGAAGACGCGCCGCTCCGGGTTTGCCAGCGCCACCCCGATCGCGCCGGAGAGGCCGTAGCCCATCGCCGCCTGGCTCTTGTTGCTAAGCATCTGCGTGCCGGCGGGGAGGGTGACGGCCTGGTAAGAGGAGGTGAAAGAGGAGCCACTGCTGCAGGGCACCAGGGCTGAATCGCCGACCAGCTGCCCGGATAGCTGCTCCCAGAAGTCGTAGGGATTGATGTAGTGCGGATCGCGACTGTTGCAGTCCTCGCTGAGCGGTAAGGAGGTCTTCACCAGCCGGCAGTGCTCGAGCCAGTCCTGCTGCTGCGGCTGCAGGGCGATGCGGTGTTCGAGCAGCAGCTGTCGCAGCACCTCGTTGGCATCGCCACAGCATGGCTCGTCCACTTGCGGATGGCCCTTGAGCAGTTCGCTGGGATCAATCTCGACCTGGATCAGGTGTGCAAGTGGCGCGAACTCTTCCCAGTTGAAGCCAGTCTGTTGCATGCCCAGGCGCGTGCCCAGCGCGACGATCAGATCCGCCTGCTGCAAAAGAATGTTGCTATAACGCATGCCCCAAGTGTTAGGCCGGCCGAAGTAGTTGACGAGCTGGTTGTCGACCCTGTCAGCACCGTTGTAGGTCGTCATCAGCGGCAGCCCGCAGTTGCCTAGAGCCTCCGCCAACTCCAGCGCGGTGATGCGCTCCACTCCGCCGCCTATCAGCAGTACGGGCCGGCTGGCCTGGCAGATGCGAGCTGCGATTAGGGCAACCCGCTCCACATCTAGCGAAGCGATCGGCAGGCAGGCCATTTGCTCCCCTGTGTCCGGCATGGCCGCCGTGTCCACCGCCGCCGCCTGGGTGTCGAGCGGCAGCTCCAAGAAGACCGGGCCCTTGCGCGGCGTGCTGCCAAGCCGCACAGCCTCGAGGGCCTCGCCCAACTGAGTCGGCGAGTCGATCCGCAGGGCGGCTTTGGTGATCGAGCGCAGCAGCTCCACGCCATCCACCTCCTGGATGCCCCGCTGCCTCAGGCCGGGGCAGGCCAGATCCTCTGTTTTCACCTGGCCGCCGAGGATTAGTAGCTCCCGGCTCTCCTGCCAGGCCCCCGCCACGCCCGTGACCGTGTTGGTAAGACCCGGACCGGCGGTAACAAGGCAGAACGCCCGCCCCTGAAATCTGGAGATCGATGCGTTGTGGTATTCGGTGGCGATCGCTGCGCCCACCTCGTGGGCGAAGGGGATGCAGGTGAAGCGGCTGCGCACGCTGTTGAGCAGGTGCATGATGTTGCCGCCGGCCACGAAGTAGCAGTGGCTGTAGCCGAGCTCCAGCAGCTTGTCGGTGAGCAGATCGGAGAACTTGGTGGACGTCATCACGGCAGCTCCAGAATGCCAGGGATCTCCTGCAGCGAGGCGAACAGGAAGGTGGGGCGGGCCTCGGTCAGCCGTTCCGGGCTGTGGGCGCCGGAACAGACGGCGATCGAATCGATGCCGGCGTTGTGGGCCGCCTCCACGTCGAAGATCGTGTCGCCCACCATCGCCACCGCCCCCGGCGAGGCCTTCTCCATGCAGGCATGAAGGATGTCGGGGTGGGGCTTGTGCTGCAGCGGTGGATCCGTGCCCTGGATGTGCGCGAAGAAGGGCGCCAGGCCGTAGCGCTCCAGCAGGCTGGCCGCCAGTTCGCTCGGCTTCGTGGTGGCCAGGGAGATGCGGATCGAATGCTTCTGCAGATGTTCGAGCACCGGGATCACGGCGGGAAACACGCAGCCGGGATCGCCGGCATGGGTTGCCAGGTGGGCGCGGAACTCGGCGACCCGCGCCTCCACATCGGCATCGCTGCAGCCGTGATCCAGGAAGAACAGCCGCGGCGGCGATCCGGTCATCGTGCGGATGTACTCCGGGCTCGGGATCGACAGCCCGTGTTCGCGACAGACGGCAACCGCCGCCTCGTGGATCTCCGAGGCGGAGTCCACGAGCGTTCCGTCGAGGTCGAAGATGATGTGCGCGTATTTCATTGCTGCAGGAAGCTGCTGATCACCTGCACCTGTGCATGGAGCATCCCCTCGGTCATGCCCGGATAGGTGCCCAGGAACAACGTGCTGTTCATGATTTCATCGGCACCCTCCATCGTGCCGATCACCCGCAGCGCCTCAGGATTGTCCTCACGCAGCTGCACGAAGGCCGGCTGGCGCAGTAGGTTGCCGCCGAACAGCATGCGGTTGCCGATCTGGTTGCGATCCAGTTCGCAGGCCAGTTCCGTGCGGGTCACAGGCGCGCCGGGGCGGGTGGCGATCTTGAAGCCGAACCAGGAGCAGTCGGTGCGGCAACCGCTGTCGTCCCAGCGGAAGCCGCTCTGCGCATCCCAGCCGGTGGCATGGGTGGGAAGGGAGAATTCCAGGAACGCGTCGTGAGGGGCCAGGCCGCGGCGCAGGATCTCCCAGTTGCGTTTGCGGGCTTCGATGAATTCCGGCAGCCGCTTCAGCTGCACCCGCCCGATCGCCGCCTGGATGTCGAGCGGCTTGAGGTTGTAGCCGAGATGACTGTAAGTGTATTTGTGGTCGTAGCCCTCCGGCAGCTCGCCCAGCTGCCATCCGAAGCGCTTGTTGCAGGTGTTGTCAATGCCGCTCGGGCACCAGCAGTCGCGTCCCCAGTCGCGGAAGCTCTCAGCCACCACCCGCAGCTTCTGGTCACGCACGATGTTCACTGCGCCGCCCTCGCCCATCGTGAGGTGATGGGGCGGGTAGAAGCTCTGGGTGCTGATGTCGCCCCAGGTGCCCGTCCAGCGGATCACCCGGTCGGGCCCGTCGTCCAGCCCCGGGCTGTTCTCAGTGAAGCCCAGGCTCTCGGCCAGCTCCCTCGGCATGGAGTAACTGCAACCCAGCGCATCACAGTTATCCTCCACCAGCCAGAGGTCGTACTTGCGGCAGAAGGCCAGCGTTGTGGCCAGATCGAAGGGATTGCCCAAGGCGTGGGCCATCATCACGGCCTTCGTCTTTCCCTGTTGGTAAGCAGCCTCCAGCTGTTCGCAGCGGGCGTTGCCGGTGATCGGATCGGCGTCGATGAACACCGGCACTGCGCCCACCTGCACGATCGGCGCCACAGTGGTGGGGAAGCCGGCCGCTACCGTAATCACCTCATCGCCAGGCCTGATCCGACGCTCCTTCGTCAACTTGGGCGAGGTGAGCGCGGAGATAGCAATCAGGTTTGCGGAGGAGCCCGAGTTCACCAGCAAGCTATGGCGAACGCCGAGGAACGCCGCCAGCTCCTTCTCCATGGCCGTGCCCTCCACGCCCAGGGTCAGCCAGAAGTCGAGGGTGGTCGACACCGCCGCCTCGACCTCGTCGTCTGTAAATACGCGGCCGGCATAGGGGATCGGCGTGCCCTCGGCCCATGGCCTGCGCAGCGGATCGTCGGCCGGCCGGAAGGAACCGTGGGCTTGGCGCGAGTACTCGCGGGTGAGGCTGAGGATCTGGGCCTTGAGTTCGGAGAGGGAAGTCACGAGGGGAAGGAGTTCAGGTAGTGGGTCAGGTCGTCCTGGCAGCAGGCGAGGGCATCAGACCCGGCTTCATACACCTGCCGGTACCAGCGCACGGTGCGCTCGATTGTAGTGGCGAAGCTCCAGCGTGGCGCCCAGCCGAGCTGATGGTGGGCTCTGTCGATCACGAGGTTGAGCAGGTTCGCCTCATGTGGGCTGCTGGGATCGCTCTGGTCCTCCCAGCTGCCCGGCCAGTGGCGCAGCGATTCCTCCACCAGCTCCCGCACGCTGCGGTTGGCCTCTAGCTGGGGGCCAAAGTTGAAGGCAGTGGCCAGCGGTGCGGGATCAGCGGCGGAGGCCAGCTGCTCGGCGAGGCGTAGGTAGCCGCCGAGAGGTTCGAGCACGTGCTGCCAGGGGCGGGTCGCCGAGGGATTCCGCACGCCGATCGGTCGATCCTCCGCCAGGGCCCGCATCGCGTCCGGCACGATCCGGTCGGCCGCCCAGTCGCCGCCTCCGATCACGTTGCCGGCCCGGGCACTCGCAACGCGGAGGTGCGGTGTTTGGTGGGGCTGGTCCCCGCAGAAGCTGTTGCGCCAGGAGGCGATCGCCAGCTCCGCCGCTGCCTTGCTGCTGCTGTAGGGATCGTGGCCTCCGAGGGGATCGTTCTCCCGATAGCCGTAGAGCCACTCGTTGTTGCGGTACACCTTGTCGGTGGTGATCAGGACCGCCGTGCAGGGGGCGGGAAGCGGCCGCAGCGCCTGGAGCAGGTGGATCGTGCCCATCACGTTGGTCTCCCAGGTTGAGACAGGCTCGCTGTAGCTGCGCCTCACCAACGGCTGGGCGGCGAGGTGAAGCACGACCTCGGGCCTGCACGCCTCCACTGCCTGGTGCAGCACCGCCGGGTCGCGGATGTCCCCGATCCGGTGGTTTAGCCGGCTGGCCAGACCTAAGGCCTTAAACAGGCTGGGGCCGGGCTCAGGCGGGAGGGCCACGCCAGTGACCTCTGCCCCCAGCTCGACAAGCCAAAATGCCAACCAGCTTCCCTTGAATCCGGTGTGCCCGGTAAGCAGAACTCTGCGCCCTCGCCAGAAGGCCGCATCTGGTCTGCGAAAACCTTTCTCTTCCATTGCGTCAGTTCCAGACCTTCCATGGCGCCTTGCCGGCCTGCCAGAGATCCTCGAGCAGCGTCTTGTCCCGCAGGGTGTCCATCGGCTGCCAGAAGCCCTCGTGGTGGTAAGCCGTCAGCTGCCCAGTTTCTGCCAGCGTCTTTAGTGGCTGCTGTTCCCAGGTGCACTGATCGCCGTCCACCAGATCGATCACGGAGGGATCAAGCACGAAGAACCCGCCGTTGATCCAGTAGCCGTCTCCCTGGGGCTTCTCCTCGAAGCGAATCACTCGACCCCGCTCGAACGCCAGCGTGCCAAAGCGCCCGGGCGGCTGCACGGCGGTGAGTGTCGCCTTGCGGCCTTCGCGCCGGTGGTGAGCTAGCAACCTACCAATATTAACGTCAGAAACGCCGTCGCCGTAGGTGAAGCAGAAGGGCTCGTCGTCAGTGAGGTAGTCGCGTACCCGAGCCAGGCGGCCGCCTGTGAGGGTGGAATCGCCGGTGTCGACCAGCGTCACCTTCCAAGGCTCTGCCTTGCGCGAATGCACCAACATTGAATTATCACTCATGTCAAAAGTGACATCGCTCGTGTGCAGAAAATAGTTTGCGAAATACTCCTTAATAACGTATCCTTTGTAGCCACAGCAGATGATGAAATCGTGGATGCCGTAATGGCTGTAGATCTTCAGGATGTGCCATAAAATAGGCTTGCCGCCCACTTCTATCATCGGCTTTGGTTTGAGGTGGGTTTCCTCCGAGATCCGCGTGCCGAGGCCGCCCGCAAGGATTACTGCTTTCACAATGGTGACATGGGTGTACGCATGTTGCTAAGGCGTGATCGATTGGGGCTGGAATTCGCGAGCGCTGCGCGACAGAGCTGTGAAGATAGCATAAAATGATTGCAAGATTCAACCATCGAGGCAAACTTGCTTCTTGGTGGTATCCAGGGATACAATAGCAAGATGACTGCGTGCACGCGGCCTACAAAAAATTAACAGAAAGGGACTGTTCGAGATTGTCCAGGAAGCGGGCTGCCTGTACTATAGCCGCATTTGCCTCGGAAGGATCATCGCCGGGGAGCGATAGCTCTTCCTTCCCCATCCAGAGAGGGCGAAAGTCATCAAGCACCTGCTCAATCCGAGCCAGCTGGTCGCCTTGTTGGACCGACTGCTGCTCAATCCCTGCCAGCTTATTCTGGAGTGAAAGAAGCAGGTTGTAGTGATTAGGAAAGCCTGGATCATTCAGGATCAGAATCCGCAACAGCTGCAGAGCCTTCTCAAGTTGACCGGATCGGGCCAGTCGGCAGGCCTCGGCAAGGCCGAACTTTCCGCGTAGAGCAAGCATCATGCGATCGCGAAAGACCTGATGCACATGTGCGGCAGGATCCACTTTTGCCAGGGCCAGTGACCACAGCCGCACGGCCGCGCTCAGATCACCATAGCCGTAGCGGCAGCGAGCCTTGACGTCATAGAACCAGGCGTTCTGGATCTTGATGCGCTCGAACCGTTCCAGCAGACGATCAGCGATGGGGAAATCCTCGAAACGCAGCGCCAGGTCCGCCGCGCGGATGCAGGCAAAGTCCCAGCCAGGAACCACCTGGCATGCCACCATCCAGAAGCGATAAAGGGGAATGGCATCGGGAAGATCGCCGAGTGTGGTGATCGCCTTGGCCAGACGCGTCTGCCAGTCTTCCGGCAGCTTGTCTGGGCTGCGGCAGAGAATCGAGAGGCGAAGCAGGGCCGCGAACGGCATCCGCTCTGCGATAAATCGCTCGAGCTGTTTGAGCCAGTCTGTCAAAAGGGCCGCCGGATCGCTGAGATGCAGCAGGCTGGCCTGACGAATCAGCTCCTCCCAGGGGGAACCCTCTGTTAATTCATGCGCCCGGTTCATCACCTGCCAGGGTGTCGATGATGCGGCCTCCACGTCCTCACCCACGCTGCTGGTGAGCAGTCGGAGTAGTGGACTCTCCGCCTGTGCCGGATTGCCCGCGAGATGCAGGGCTGCATAGAGCCCCACCGCCTGATTCGCAGTCAGCTTTAGCGGTTTCGGCGCCGTCGCGAGAGCCGGCATAAGTTCGTCGAGGCCGTGGAGCAGGGCGAGCCAGATCAGAGCCTCTTCCAGTTGTTGGGGCTCGGCATTGCTCTGGCAGGCGTGCAGCAGTTCGTCTGTCAGGGGAATGCCGCAGCGGCTGATCGCTGTGTTGTGCCGCTCGATGAGGTTCAGCATGGCGTTGTCGCGATGGAGATCACTTCGTCGACGTTGAGCAATGCTTGTGACTCGGCCTGTTGAGCATCGGCAAAGTACCGCTGAAGCTTGTTGCGAAGAGACAGGAAGCCGGTCTCAAGTTCGGGTGTGTAGGGCAACAGGTAATCTTCGTTGACCTCACCGTGGTTGATGAGGCTGGCGACCACGGATGCAAAGATGAGGTAGTTGATCTTGTTGGTCTTGATGCAGGCTCGGCTATAGTCTTCATAGTCTTGGATGATCTGGTCAAACCGCTTTGCATGGATACACTCAAGAAGGCCGGTAGCGTCGGCACTCGGCAGCCATGGCTTTGTCATGATCGGGTTCACGTCAAGGACTGGAGTTCCCTGGGAGGCCGCATCTCTCTCCACATTGGTGATCGGGTCATAGGTAATCAAGCAGAGCGAGCGCTTGAGGACTTCGTTATACTCTCTCTTGCTTGCCGGCCAAGAGCGGGTGATCAGCTCAGGTTTCACACCTACATCCAGGCTTCTTAGGTCCTGCAACACGTGCAACACCTGTTCCGAATAACTGACAACACCCTTGCCAATGTAGAAGGTGATCAGGTTGCGCCTCCTTGGCGGGTTGGAAGTATTGGTATTTCGTTGTTTGATCGGCGTGACGTCTCCAGGCAACGGCTCGATGTAGAGCTCCTCTCGGCAGATATTGTAGCTGTAAATTCGCGAATAGAAGGCGAAGTAGTCTCGTCCTTGTTTATAGCTGTAATCCTCCTTCGCCATGCTGCTCTTGCTGTTTCCCGCCAAGGCGTACGCAGGAGCTAGCATTATGTTGATGCAGCCGATCACATGTGGGTCGTTGCGCAGGAAGTGGGCTAAGATTGAATTAAGGCCTTCGATGTGGTCCGGCAGCACCAGCCACATCTTCTGGGTTAGGTCCGGGGTGAGCAGCGTGGCAAAATCCTGCTCGGTGATGTAAAGGCCGGCGAATCGCTCCCGGTAGCGGTCGTAGGACTGTCGGCCGATCTCTCCATGCGCGTACCGGGAGTCGTTGCTGATGAAGACGATGTTCTTGACTTCGCCGATTAGGCTGGCGCAGAACTCGAGGTAGATGAAGTGGCCGTTGGACTTCGGGTTGAAGACCGAAGGCAGCAAGCAGATGACAAGTGGATCGTCTGTCAACATAGTTAGCAGGCAGTTGAGGGAGTAGGGAAGGCCGATCGAGAAAGTGGCTGAGTAATCGGGTTATTCGGGCTTTTGTTTGCACTTTCACCAGGTAAACGGCTTCAGCAAACTGGTTAAAAATGATCTAATCGTTGCATTCCCGGCAAGTTCCGACCATAATTACACACCTGCCCATATCGGCCCACACGATGCCACCAATCCTCTGGGGGCGGCCATCGAGACACAACAGGGCTGTTCCAACCAGACCTGCGGGTCAACTGCGAAGGTGCCTGCGAGCCTGTCGAGCGCGTGATCGCTCCAGGATGTCGTTGTTGAGCCGCAGGAGCTGGCATCGCGCCAGTGCCACAGTGCCATTGCAGGTGCCCAGCAAGCCTTGCTTCGCCTCGCTCCGCCAGATCCGCAGCCACGTGAGCTGCCGCCGCATCAGCTGTGTCGCATCGCTGGCGTCGTCGTCGGGCACGATCACTTATAAGCGTGTGCCATTGGTCATCGGCACAAGGTTGCGCAGTGCATTCAGCGTGATCGCTCAGTGGTTGTGCACCGGAATTAGCACAGTGATCAGCGGGGTATCGGCGCTTTCTGGACCCACCATCTGGTCCAGCGCCGGCAGCGACTCCAGGCCCCGCAGAACTAGGCCGTAATTGAGCAGCCGAAATGTTCCCTCCTGGTCGTGCCGCAGGCCCCGCTGCACTCCGCTCCAGCCGGGGCCACCCGGCAACAGGGTGGCACGCACAGTGTTGGCCCAGTGCAAAATTGTTTTGCTCTACCACCATGGCCTCGACCCGCTCTGGCCTGACCTGATGTCGCTCGAGCTCGGGCCAGATCCAGTCAGCGAGATATTCAGCTGATGTCGTTGTGTTGAGCAGGGCAACCAGCTGCTGGCAGCGATGCACCGCCGCCGCTGGATCCTGCAGCAGCTGCTCATAGCTCAGCACCAGCCGGGTCAGTTGGCTCGTGGCCCGATCCAGCGGAAACTGGTCGCGGCTCACCAGCGAGGCCGCCACCGCCTCCGGTTGCCGCACCGCGAGCACCACGGCCAGCTGAGAGCGTTGCTCAAACAGAGCCGTCCAGAGCGGCAGCAGCCGGCATTGGAGTGGATCCTTTGTCAATGCCACCGCCTGCGGATCGGCCCTGGGGAAGTCGGCGTTCAAGGCCTGCTCTAGTTCCGCCAGGGCCGCCTTGAGGTGCTGGGGTTGCCAGGGCAGCACCGGCAACAGCGGATCTTCCCAGCTGCTCTGGGTCCCCTCCAAAAGGCTGTTGTGGAAGGCCCGGATCTGCCGGGGTTCCCAATAGCCCGCTGGGTTATGGGCGTCGCCGCCATCGGGGTTTTGGGGTGCTTGAAAGCCCTGCTGGCACAGCAAGCCCGCCGGGGCTGAGGTGCCGGAGCGGTGCATCTCCAGCACCAGCAGCACACGCCGCAGGGGTACTGGCGATTCGGACTCAGCTGTTCCAGGTACCCCCATCAGCTCCAGTGCCTGGCGCAGGTTGGCCATCAGCACCTGCCGCTGGACAGCTGCCACCGCTCCTGCGCTTGCCCCCTCGTGCTGGGCCTGCACGAAAGCAAGGGCAGCCTGTTGCTGCTGTTTTCCGGCCTCTGAGCCCGGCTGAAGGGTATGCAGCAGGGCACTGCCATACCTCAACCACTCGGCAGCGTTGTGGCTCTCCAGCCGGTGCGCGTCGATCACCGCCTGCCAGTCGCCCCGCTCAAAAGCCGCCTGACTCATGCAACCGGATGCCCCACCGCAGGTGCCACCGTATCGGCATTGGCCTGGCAAGGCTCCAGATCCGTCAGCACGGCCATCAACCGACGTTGGTCGCTCGGATTGCCCGGCCGCACCAGGGTCTGGCTGGTCAAGCTGATGACCACCCTGCCTTGAGCCGATGGCACGGGACGCTTCACCACAACAGAGTTCAGGCCAGCCTGTAGAACGCAGCTGAGGGCGACTCCAGCGGATTCCAGCTCAATCAAAAGAGTGGAATCTCCCTCCTGCAGCTCCTGCTCAGGCAGATAGACCCCAAGCCGCAGGGATTTGGTCCGCTCCCCTTCCCCCAGCAGTTGAATCACCAGCCGGCTCGGCGTCTCCAGCCAGCCATCGGCGTGCAGGCCGCTGGAGCTGGCCAGAATCCGTAAATCTTCCCGGTCCCAACCCGGTAGGGCTGGCAGCCGCATCGCGTCTGGTTGCAGTGATAGCTCGACCGCCCTAGCCACCAGCAACCACTGGGGCCGGGCCTGCTGCAGACGCATCGCCACCTCTCCGGCCGCGCCCTCCGGCGCTCCCACCAGCACCACCTCCGGCCCACCCGTCTCGGGCAGCTGCTCCAGCAGCCAGCGCTCCAGATTCCGCCAGCCCAGTGGCAGGCCGAGCACATCCGCCTGCGGGCTTTCCCCCAGCGCCAGCACCCCATAGCCCTGCTGCCGGCAGGTGTGAATCACCTCGGCACTGGGTTGTAGCAGCAGCGCCAGCGGCCGGCCCAGAAGCCTCCGATCCGCCGCCAGCAGCCAGGGGTGGCCTGCCGGTGGTTGCTCCGTATCCAGGGTGTGCTGCCACTGCTGCTGCAGCTGCTCCAGGTTGCGCAGCTGGTGGGTCTTGAGGCCCTGCTCGGTGCTGCGCGAGTGGCTCAGTCCCTCCAGGTGCAACACCCGCGCCTCAGGCTGTACCCACACCGCTCGTCCCGCCTGGCGCACCCGCAGGCAGAGGTCGGTGTCTTCCGCGTAGGCCGGCCGGTAACGCGGATCGAAGCCTTCCAGCTGCTGCCACAGCTCCCGCCGGATCGCCAGAGCGCACCCGCTCACGTAATCGCATCCCGCTCATAGGTCAGGGCAAAGCCGTGCTCGGGCGGTGCGTTGCGGCCGTGGTTCCACACCTGGCCATCGGCCCACACGATGCCGCCCACCTCCTGGGGCCGGCCATCGGCGCTCCAGGCCGCCGCCCCCACCACACCCGCCTCGGGGTGGCGTGCAAACGTCTCCGACAAGCGGTCAAGTGCGAGGTCGCCCACCAGCACGTCGTTGTTGAGCAGCAGCAGCAGCTCCCCCCGCGCCAGCGCCGCCGCGCCATTGCACGTCTCCAGAAAACCCTGGTTCCGTTCGCTGCGCCAGATCCGCAGCCAGGGCAGCTGCCGCCCCAGCTGGGTGGTGGCATCGCTGGAGGCATCATCGGCCAGGATCACTTCGAAGCGCACGGTGTTGGCCGCCACCACCAGGCTGCGCAGACAGTTGAGCGTCAGCGGCCACTGGTTGTGCACCGGGATCAACACGCTGATTTGCGGTGTTTCGCTGCTGTCGGCCGGCACCAGTTGCTCCGGCGCTGGCATGGCTTCCAGCCCCCGCAGCGCCAGGCCGTAGTAGAGGCAGCGGAAGGCGCCCTCCGGGTCATGGCGCAGGCAACGCTGCACATCAGCCCAGCCAGGCCCTCCCGGCAGCAGCCCCGCCAGATCCAGCCCCTCGATCGCTGCCAGGTCGCCAAGTTCGGCCACGGCGGCATCGCCTTCGCCCAGGCAGCGTGTCCAGTGGCGCAGCAGCGGTTGCCAGGCCAGCGGGTCTCGACCCATCGCTAGCGCTGGGCGTCGATCACCAGAACGCCCGGCAGATCCGAGCCGAGGATGCCGTGTTTCCAGCTGGCCAGGTGGTGAATCACTGCGTTGTGGAAACCCGCTTGCTGCAGTTGTTCGGTGAGTTCCCAGCCCGGGATCCTGTACACCAGCGAACCCTCCTTCGGCCGGATCGGATCCCCATGGAATTCAGCCTTCTCCAGCAGTTCGGTGCGGCCACTGCGGGTATTGAGCCGGGCCTTGAGGATCGATTCCCATTGCCCGAAGGCCATCGGGCAGGTGGCAACCAGTCGGCCGCCGGGCCGTAGCACCCGGGCGATCTCGAGGAAGGCCTGGTCGAGATCGCGTACATGCTCGAACAGCTCATTGCACAGCACCAGATCGAAGCTGGCATCCGCGAAGCTGAGGGCGCAGAGGTCCTGATGGGGGATGTCGCCGCGCGCCACCTCTGCATCCTCGAGAAATTCGCTGCACACCAGCCGCTCCTCCCCCAGCTGCCGCCGCAGCCACAGGGCAAAGCCCGTGAGGGCCTCAACAAGGTAGATATCCTGCTGGGCGAGAGTCTCGAGGCTGCCGTAGAGCTGCTCCAGCACCTGCAGGGCGGCCCGATTGCGGCTCAGCAGCCCATTGGCGATCAGGGATTCGCGGTAGTTCGGCCCCTGCAGGCGGATCGATTCCGGCAGGATGTGCTCTCCGCTCAAGGGCTCAAGGATGCCCAGCAGGCGCACCATCTCAAGGCATTCCTTCAGCTGCTTGCCTTGCTGGAGCAGCTCGGCCAGATGTTCCTGGAATTCGGAGAAGCTGCCGTAGGTGTGCTGCAGATCGTGCAGGGCCAGCACCGCCTCGTTGGGCATCAGCTCAGGCCGCTGGGTGGTGGGCAAAGGGGGCATCGCCTCAGGGCCTCATCTTAATGGGGATCGGTGGGGTCCCATGGAGTCCTCAGGCAGCTTGCTTTTGCTTCAGTGCCCGCAGTTCCCGTAGTGCCCGCAGGCGGCGGCGGCCGTCGATCACCTCGCTCCATTTCGGCTCATCGGGAGCGTCCTGCGGGCGGGGCAGGGGGATTCCCAGGGAGAGCCATCCCTGCAGTTCGCCCCAGGAGAGCAGGCGCAACCCTGCAGGCAAGGCGCAGGATTCGCTAGTCAAGTCAGAGTCGCCGTTGGCTGATGGGCTGAGTGCCCGATGTCAACTACTTAGGCGGGCGCTTTGCATCAACAACTTGTTACCCATTCCAATTGACGCCTGGTAACACTGGCTTCTCACCGCTTTGGGCATCCTCCAATCCTGAGGGCCTGTCCGCCACCAGAGTGGCCATCTCCTTTTCGATCCATTGCAGCCGGTAACCGCGCAGGCGCCGCTGCAGGGTGCGCAGGTGGCGTGCTCCGTAGTGGTCCGGGTTGTGGCGGATCAGCCGCTCCAGCAGCGTCTTGGCCTGGAGCTGGGGCTCGGCCTGCAGCCATTGCTCAATCCGCTCCACATCCGCTGCAAAGGGATCCGGCCTGGTGCGTTTGCCGGTGCGTGGCTTGGGCTTGCGCCGCCTGGGCTGGTTGGTCTGCCAGAGGGTCTGCAGCCCGCCCAGGAACACCTCCAGCGATCGGTTCTCCGCAGCCAGATCCCTGTCCGTTCGACTGGCTTGCAAGGCAGAGCCCTGCTCACCGCTGGCCAGCACCGCCAGCTGTCCCTGGCAGCGTCGGATCGTGGTGAGCAGGGCCACCGGGTCACTGCGGCGCTGCAGCCTGGAGAGATCCGTTGCCATGGCTCAGCGCTCCGCTTCCATCACGAAAATCACCGGGATCTCGCCGCCCAGCACGCCGTGCTTCCAGCTGGCGATGGCATGCATGCAGGCCCACGTGAAGCCCAGCGTCCGGGCCTGGTCGAGGATCGACCAGCCCGACACCTGATACACCATCGATCCCTGCTGGGGCCGGATCGGGTCGCCATGCAGCTCCAGTTCAGCGAGCAGCTCCACCCGGCCGTCGTCCGGATGACGCACCGCCTTGCGGATCTGCTCGTGCTGGCCGTAGGCGAATGGGAAGGTGCAGATCATCCTGCCGCCAGGCTTCAGCACCCGTGCGATCTCCCCCAATGCGGCATCCAGAGAATGCACGTGCTCGAAGAGTTCGTTGGTGATCACGAGGTCGAAGGCGGCGTCCGCAAAGCTGAGGGCGCAGAGATCTTCGTGGCGCACACCATCGCTGAAGCTTTCGGTTGCACCCTCGAGATATTCACTCAGCACCACATCGGGCACCCACTGCTGCAGCCGCCGCGCGAATCCGGAGAGCGCCTCGGCAAGGTAGACCCTCTCGCCAGCCAGGCCCTGGGGGCTGCCGTAGAGCCTCTCCAGCAGCATCAACACGGCACGATGCCGGCTCAGGCAGCCTTCAGCCGTGATCGATTCGCGATAGTTCTCAGATCCGATCAGCAACTCCTCAGGGCGGACATGCCGATTGGTGAAGGGTTCGATGATCCCCAGTTGGCGGATCACAGCAATGCAATCCGGAATCTGACGGGTGCTGTTCACCAGCGGACCAAGAGAATCCTGAAAGGCACCAAAGGATTGGAATTGCAACTCCATCTTGTGAAGTGCCAGGCAGCCGGCCTTTGGCTTCATCAGCGGCTGGGATGCAGCAATCAAGGTGTTCAGGCGCTGCGGTGGTGCGGATGGTACGCGCCGCATCCCAGACCCCATGGTGCTTTTGGCTACAGCGTCGTTCTGATGCGCGGACTTGCTAACCCTCGTCGGCCAGGCGCCGCCACTGGCTCGAATTCCGGTCCTGGGCGCCCCACACCGGCTCCTCACCCGGCCGCTCCACCCCATACAGCTGAGGCAACTCGACCCCGAAGCCCAGGCAGCGCAACCCATGGCGATCGCGCAGGGCACGGCAGAGCGGCAGCCGGTAGGTCCCCACTCCGATCAGCGCCAGCGTGGCCGGCTGCTGGTCCAGCAGCCGCTCCACCGCCTCCAGGCAGTGCGCCAGGCTCGCCTCGAAGCCGCCATGGGGCCGGCGCGGATGGCGCGATTCGGGCGGTGCCAGGCAGCGCAGGCCGTGGGGGGCCACCTCCCGGCCCTGCCACAGCCGCCAGCAGCGTCCTTCCCTCCACTGCGCCTCCACCACCTCCGCCAGCGGCCCGATGTAGAGCACCTCCTGGCCCGCCAGCAGCGCCTGCAGCTCCGCCAACTCGGGCCGCCCCCCCACCTGGGCGAAACGGCCCGAGCCGCGGCTGAGCTGCTGATGCAGGGGCAACAGCAACCACTCGGGCGCCTCCGCCGAGCTCCACAGCGTCACCTGCTCCAGCAGCGCCGCCTCCGCCAGCAGGGCCAGGCCGTCGTGGCACCAGGCCCGCAGGCTGGCCAGCGGATCCTCCCGGGCGGGGTAGAAGCCCAGTTCGCGCGCAAAACGGCGCAGCACGTCAACCACCACCAGCTCGCCCTGCCACCAATGCCGCTGGCGCTCCCCCTGGCGCCAGAAGCCAGGATCGCGCTCGCTCTGCTCCAGAGTGTGCAATGCAGCCGCCAGCTCGTCGTCGTCGCGCATCGCCCCCAGCTGCAGCACCGCCAGCTCGATGGCATCCAGCTCCAGCACCATCTCCTGCCCCTCAAGGCGCTGCGGCGAGCGCATCAAGCTCTGCACCGCCAGACCCAGGCCTGCCGCCTGCTCCATCCAGGCCGCCGCCGCCCGCTGCAGCGCCGGCAGCCGCTCCGCCGGCAGTTCTTCGCCCAGGAGGGCCAGCACGGCCAGATCCGTACCCAGGCTGGTCAACGGGTGGACGATCGTCACGGACGCTGGCGCACTCGGCGCATCCGTCGCCTGCTCCCGCAGGAAGGCGGCCAGCCGCTCCGGCGGTGGCTCCTGCTCGTTCGTCTCCAGGGCCGGCGCCAGGTTGAACTGCCGCCGATCCCCGCTGGCGATCACCTCCGCCTGGCCGGGCCTCAGCACCAGCTCAAGCCACAAAGGCTGGGCCGTTGCCGAAACCGGCGTGTTCCGCTCCAGCTCCTGAAGGCTTGTGCTCACCCAGGCCGGGCAGGGTTCCAGCAGTTGCGCCAGCCGCTGAAACATCGCCAGCGCCCGCGGCTCCGCCTGCTCCCGCACGCCGATGGCCTCCCGCCAGAGCAAGGCCCCGTGCCGTACCAGCTGCTCCTCCGCCACCGGCAACCAGCCGGGGCGCTCCAGCGGCAGGCTTCCATGGCGCTCCAGCAGCGTCGCCAGCCGCCAGCACAGCTCCGCCCGGTCTTCGGCCGCAAGGCCGCCTTCCTCAGCAGCAACGATGCGTGGATGAACCGCGCCGATCAACGCTTGCACCAGCTTGGCGTGAGCTTCCAGGGGGATCTCGCCGCTCCCCTGGCCCGCGCTGAGGGCGTCCCGCACCAACGTCTGGGCCCGCTCCACCTGCTCCAGAGCCTGCTGCCACTCGCCCGCCTGAAGCACCGCCCGAGCCTGGCGATCACAGCGCTGGTGCTCGGCGGCGAGCGGCCGGCTCATGCCGACGGCAACGGCAGATTCACCCACTCGGCCTGGGGTTTGAGCTGCACACGCGGCGGTGCGTCATCGAGGGCGGCACGCCGCCGCTGCAGAGCCGCCCGTTTGCGCTCCAGGTCGCTCACCGCCGCCAGCCGCTCCTCCAGCCGCTGTTCAACGCGGCGTTGAAGGCTCAGATCCAGCTCTGTCAGAGCCAGTCCCAACGGCGTGTGCGCCAACCGCGCCTCCGGCGCCATCGGTTGATTGGCTGCGCCAGCCTCCCGGGTGGTGTTGACCGGCCTCGCATAGGCCAGGTCCATCGCCATACCCATCCGCTCCAGCTGGTCTTCCAGCGCCAGGATCGAGTCGTCGTAGCGCTCCACCAGCCCCACGAACAGATCCTCACGGCTCAGATCGATCAGCTCCGGCCGGGCGGCCCAGCCCCGGCGCAGCACCCAGTCGCCAGGCTCCTGGGGGGAGAGGTGTCGGGTCTGGAAATTGGCCAGGGTTCCCCGCTGCAGGCCCTCCAGATACTGGCAGAAGGACACCGGTTCCGCCGTCTTCTGCACCTGGGTCTGGAAACGGTAGGCCGAGGCGATGCGCTCGATCGGCTCCCGCAGGAAGGCCACCTTCAGTGCGGCGACCGCCCCGGGGGGCGGCAGGCAGATCAGATGGGAGGTGATCGCCTGAGGCTGGCGCTCCAACGTGGCCAGGTAGTCGCGCGCCAGCCGCCAGTCGAGCCGGTCACCGGCCCCCGGGGATTCCAGGTAGAGCACATCTCCCTTCGTGGCACGCTCCAGCGACCAGATGAAGGTGCTGCCCGCGCACTTGAAGCCGTGGAGGTGGAGGAGGTTGGCGAGCACCCGCGCCGGTTCTTAATCGTCAGACAATAAGGAATGGTCTTCACGTCGGGGCGGCACGGGATCAGCGTTGAACCGCCGCACCAGCTCGGCGGCGGCGGAATAGTCGGCCGCAGAGATCTTGCGCGCCATCAGACGGTCGCCCGTGGCAAGGATCGCCGGGATCTCCTCGAGCGGGATCCGTTGCGGCCCCCCCTGCCGGTGGCGCAGATTGTCCGGACACATCGCGGCCAGAAAGGGATTCTCAGGGCTGTACAGGGTCATCGCGAAGATCAGTTCGTCGGCGCAGAAGCAGCCCGCCATGAACTCCAGCGTCCGCTCCAGGATGGTCGACTCCAGCAGCCACTCCACGATCGAGCGGTGCAGCACCAGCCAGCTGCGGCCGTAGCGCAACGGCTGCTCCGCCAGGAACCGCGCCCGCTCCTCCAGTTCAGCGGGGCTGAGCGGCCGCACCCAGTAGGTGTTCTTCTCCACTTCGGTGTACATCAGCCCTACCCGCTGGCCGATGTTCCGGGCCGGATCCAGCCGCTTCTCCTCCACCATCTCCTGCAGGCAGGGATCCACCAGCAGCCGCGCCCGCCCGTAGATCTCGTGGCCGAAGCACCGCTTCAGGGTCGCCGGTTCCGTCTGGCTGGAGATCCAGGCCAGCGGCTTGCCCAGCCGGTAGCAGTCGCAGAAGCCCAGCCATCCCTGGGCCGCCTGCTCCTCGAGTAGCTGTTGCGTCCAGGCAGGGCTTCGGAGGGGCAGGCAACTGCCGGAGGCATTGATGAAGTAGGTCCAGCCGGGCAGATGCAAGGCCCGCTGCATGGCGTCGATCATCTGGGTGTGAAACCCAATCCCCGACCAGGAGATGGAGGGCGAGCGCCGCAGGCTCAGGGCTGGTCCCCGGGTTCCCAGCGCCGCGCTCACCGTCTCCAGCGCCCCATCCGCGGCATCGAAGCTGATGTCGATCGAGACGCCTGGCCCGTCCAGAAGCCTCACCATCAGGGGCAGGGCCGCACCCGCGCCGTGGTCCTGGATGGCGTAGTGGATCATCCGGCCACGGTGCGCCAATGCTCAGCGATCCGGCTGCCGATGCGCCAGTCAACAGCGCCCTCTGACTCCACACCGAAGTAGGCGTTCATGTGATCACCGCTGCAGAGGCAGCTCACCCCGTAGATCCGGTTCACGGCCTCACACAGCGGAAGTCCGTAGGCACCGCAGGCCGCCACGAACACCCGGAAGGGGCGTTGACGGTGCAGCGCCTCGATCTGCTGGAGGCACTCGTCCAGGCTCGCCATGAAGTCGGCGGCCGGCCGCTGCGGATACCGCGACAGCGGCGCCTGAACGCAGCGCAGGCCGTAGGGCGCGATCGGCAGGTCGGTGAACAGCTTGAAGGCGTGGCCGGTGTGGTGGTGCTCCTCCACCTCCGTCGCCAGGGTGGTGGCCGCCACCACCTCCTTTCCGGCCAGGAACCGGTAGATCGCCGCGTCAGATGGCCATTGAAACAGCTCGGGCACCCGGCCGCTGCTCTCGAAAAGCTTCTGGGCCAGCGGATAGAAGCCCGTGCAGGTGGCCGATCCGGCCACCTGCCCCCCCAGCAGCGCCTGCAGCACCCTCTGGCTCCACTGCTGCAGGCTCTCCAGCGGTGCGTGGCCGCTGGCATAGAAACCCGCCTCCAGGTGCAGCCGTCGCAGAATCTCCTCCACGTCAGCACCGCCGGGGCGCGCCATCCAGCCGGTGTCGAGGTGCCGGCGGCGGATCTCGGCCATCACCTCCTCCAGGGCCCCGGCTTTGAACAGCACCGCATGCAGGGCCACCAGCTCCAGGGCGTCCGGCGCCAGCACGCTCAGTCCCTCCCGCAGCTCCGCTGCCGCGAAGCTGGAGGCCAGCGGCCGCGAGCCGAGAGCCCCTGGGCCGCCGCAGCGGTTCCAGCTGGCCGTGGCCTCCGCCAGGCGCCGGAAGGCGGCCTCGCTCAGGGTGTCTCCCTGACGCCAGAGCAGGCCGAGGGAGTCGTAGAGGCTGCTGGTCGGCTCCCGCAGGGTGAACCCCGGCCCCCGCTGCTGCTCGCGGATCGGCGCGAAGAAGGCCTGCACGAGCCTCTCGAGCGCATCCGGTTCGGCCACTGAGAGCAGGGGCGCCAGGTTGAGATCGAGCCGCTGGCCGTCGTGGGGCACCACCCGCGCTCCCGGCACGCACACCAGCCGCAGCTCCGCCGGCACCGTGCCGGCGGGATTGTCCTCTAGCCAGTGCAGCACGCTCTCGCGGATCTTCTCCTGCAGGTCACCGGCGTCGGCCGCCGCGGGCTGGGGGGATGGCGGCGGCAGCAGGGCGGCGAGTTTCTCCTCCAGGCCGGGATCGGATAAGTCCACCTGGGCCAGCTGCCCCTGCCAGAAGCGCAGCCGCTCGCTGGTGTCCTCATCGAGCGGGCCGGCCGCCGCCAGACGCTCGGCGGCGTCCAGCTCCTCAGCCAGCAGGTCCCGGGCGAAGCCCACCATCCAGGGTTTTGGCGGCGCATGCAGTCCGCAGAGCCGCAGCAGCAGCTTGAGGGCCCGGGGCCGCGCCTCGGCGCAGCCGGGATCCTCGCGATGGCGGTCCACCCAGAGCTGCGAGCCGATGCGCGTGAGTTGCTCCTCCAGGGGAGGCAGCCAGTGGGGCAGCTCCCGGCCGCGGCTGCGCAGCCGGTCCATCAGCACCGGCACCAGCCAGCTGAGCTCGGCCCGGTCCTCCGGAGTGGCCTCCCCCTCGTCGTTGCGCCGCACCCGTGCCGAGATCGCCGCCAGCAGCTGGGCCAGCATCTCCCCCTCCTCGGCCTCCAGGGCGCGCCGCGCCTCGGCCAGGGCCACCCACAGCCAGGCGTAGGAGCGCAGCACATCCGGGATCAGGGCCAGGGCCTGGGCATCGTCTCCTCGCTCCAGGGCCTCGAGCGTGTCGATCACCAGCTGGCGCGAGCGAGCGAACAGCTCCTCCGGCCCATCCAGCGTGTCCTTGCTCTCCAGGGGTGTGGTCTCCAGTGGGGTCACTCCGGCGCCGGCTCTCTGGCCCGCATTGTGGGCGGAGGATCCGCAAGCTGATGTCTTCGCTCGAGCAGCTTCGGGCCTCAGCCAGGGAAAGACGACCTAGTTTCTGAGCCTCCTCCATGACACCTGCCCCGTGCCGCTGAACCTGCCCCCGCCGTTGCAGGCCATGGCCCGCGGGTCGGTGATCGGCGGGTTCGAGGGGTTCGGCCCCGATGGCAGCCTGCGCGGCTGGGCCTGCCCCCTGGCCGATCAGCCCGCCGGGGCGCCCCCCCTCAGCGTGCTCCTCCAGGTGGAGGACCTGCTCAACCCCGGCCACCTCTGGAGCCTGGGAGAGGCGGAAGCCTGCTGGCGTCCCCGGCAGTGGTGTAAATCCCCAGGGCCTCAGCCCGGCGTAGCCGGGCTGAGCGTCCGCACCTCAGGCGATCGGCTCCACGGCTGACGTTGCAAGGGGTGGGCAGGCCCGTTTCCCTGGTTTGAGAACCACCTCAACCAGACAGACCATGCCCAAGACCCATGCTGCCGTACCTGAGCTGGCCTCGCTACTCGATGGCAGCAGTGCCGGGGAGCTGATCCCTGAACTGGCACGCCACGGCCTGCAGCAGCTGATCGAGCTGGAGCTCGCTGCCTTCCTCGGTGCGGACTGGCACGAGCGCACCGAGGAGCGGCTCGGCCACCGCAACGGCTACCGGCCTCGCACCCTGACCACCCAGGTGGGGGATCTGGCACTGCAGATCCCGAAACTGCGCGCGGGCAGCTTCCTCCCCTCGATCCTCGAACCCCGCCGCCGGGTTGATCAGGCCCTGTACGCGGTGATCATGGAGGCTTACATCGGTGGGGTCTCGACCCGCAAGGTCGATGCCCTGGTGGCGGCGCTCGGCTCCCAGAGCGGCATCTCCAAGTCGCAGGTGAGTCGCATCTGTCAGGAGATCGACCAGCAGGTGCAGGCGTTCCTGGGCCGGCCGCTGGAGAGCAGCGGCTACGCCTACGTCTACCTCGATGCCACCTACCTCAAGGGGCGGCTGGGCAAGGCTCAGCAGGTCTGCTCCCGCGCCGTCGTCGTCGCCATGGGGGTGAACGAGGACGGGCGCCGGGAGTTGCTGGGCCTCAAGGTGGGCGACAGCGAGAGCGAGCCCTTCTGGGCGGAGTTCATCGCCCACCTCAAGGAGCGAGGCCTCGCTGGCGTCAAGCTGGTGATCTCTGACGCCCACAGCGGACTCACCAAGGCCATCCGACGGCAGCTGCAGGGCAGCGTCTGGCAGCGCTGCCGGGTCCACTTTGCCCGCAACCTGCTGCAGTGCGTTCCCAAGGCTCACCAGGGCATGGTCACCGCCGCCCTGCGCAGCGTGTTCGCTCAGGAGAGCGCGGAAGAGATCGAGTCCCGCTGGGATGATCTGGCGGCCTCGCTGGCGGAGCGCTTCCCCAAGGCCGCTGCGCTGATGCATGAGGCCAAGGAGGACGTGCTGGCGTTCCGCCACTTCCCCAAGGACCACTGGCGCAAGATCTGGAGCACCAACCTGCTCGAGCGGGTCAACGAGGAAATCAAACGCCGCACCAGGGTCGTCGGCATCTTCCCCAACGACGCGTCGATCACCCGCCTGGTGGGCGCGGTACTGCTGGAGCAGCACGAGCACTGGCAGCTGGAGGGCCGGCGCATGTTCTCAGCCGAGAGCATGGCGACCATCCCGGAGCTGGATGCCATCCCTGCTCTCCAGGCCCTCAGCACCTGAGAGAGGCAGGACGCAGGCCCCAGGTGATCGAGGCTGCAGCGCCCCCAGAGGGCGCAGCGGCCTTGATCGCAGCCCGGGGGCCGGCCGCTGCCACCTCCAGGCCGCAGAAGTCACTCCAACTCACAACACATCCGCAAGCTGACGAAAGACTTGACAAGTCATTCGTCCTGATTCATCGTGATTGAACGAGGCGCATCTGCACCTCCGGAATGACAGCCCGTCATTCCACCCTGTTCACCCTCTGACTAGGGCATTCGGGCCTCGGGTTTTACACCACGCAAAGGGACGCGGCCGGAAGCCTCGATGCCGCGCCCGGATCTCGGCCAGCAGGGCCTGCCCCTCAATTGCGGCTTCGCCTTCCCTGGCCGCAGCGGCATGGAGATCCCCCCCCGCTCCACCGGCCTCGTGCTGCGCGCCCTGGTGCAGGGGGATCCCGCCGTGGAGCTGCCCGGCAGCCCCCTGCGCCTCGATGACGACCGCTACCCAGCCCTGGAGCAGTTGAGCCGCCGCGCCGCCGGTGGAACCGTGCGCCTCGAGGCCCTCAACGGCCCCTTCGTGGTGGGCTGGGCCCCCCACGGCCAGGAGCTGGAGCTGCGCGTTGATGGCGTGCCCGCCGGCCGCGTCAGCGCCAGGCCCGACGGGCAGTTCCATCTGCCCCTGCCCCCCGCCAGCTGCGATGGCCGCCCCCACCATCTCGCCATCCACGACAGCGAGGGGCTGCTGCGGGCTGAGAGCCTCGAGATCACCCCCTTTCAGCTCACCCCCTGGTCGGCCCTGCAGGACCATGGCCGGGCTCCCTTTCCCGACCAGCTCAACCCCCTGGCCCGGGAGCATCTGCGCAGCCTCACCACCTGGCTGCACTGGGCCGACGCCCACGGCACCCCACTCCCGGCCGACCTGCCCCTGCTGCAGCGGCTGCTGAGCGCACCCATCGGTCCCCCCGCCAACGCCGCCCCCGGCGAGGAGGCCGGGCCCCGTGGCGTGCCGGTGGCCCGCCAGCCGATCCACCTGCCGCTCAGCCCCGAGCCCCTGGTGTCGGTGGTGGTGCCGGCCCACAACCAGTACGCCGTCACGCGCCGCTGCCTCGCCGCCCTCGCCTATGCACCAACCCGCGTGCCCTTCGAGCTGATCGTCGTCGACGACGGCTCCTCCGACGGCACCGCCGAAGCCCTGAGCCGGGAGGCACCAGGCGTGCAGGTGGTCCGCCACGACTACGCCCGCGGCTTCAACCAGGCCTGCCACAGCGGCGTGGCCGCCGCCCGAGGCACGTTCATCGTGCTGCTCAACAACGACACCGAGCCCTGTGCCCTCTGGCTCGAGGAGCTGCTCGAACCGTTCCAGCGCTGGCCGGACACCGGCATGACCGGCTCCCAGCTGCTCTATCCCGACGGACGGCTGCAGGAGGCCGGCGGCATCGTCTGGGGGAACGGCGAACCCTGGAACTACGGGCGGGGCCGCAATCCCCATGCCCCCGGCGTGAGCTACACCCGCCAGGTGGATTACGTGAGTGGTTCCGCCCTGGCCCTGCGCCGGGAGCTCTGGGGGCAGCTGGGCGGCTTCAGCCCCGAGTTCTCCCCCGCCTACTACGAGGACACCGACCTGGCCTTCAAGGTGCGTCAGGCCGGCCTGGTGGTGCGCTACGCCCCCCTCTCCCGGGTGATCCACCACGAGGGCCTCAGCTGTGGCACCGACCCCGACCCCGAGACCAGTGAGGGCCTCAAGCGCTTCCAGACCCTGCACGGGCCCACCTTCCAGCGCAAGTGGCAGCACGCCTTCGAGGGGGAGACGGAGCCCTCCTTCGAGGCCGCCGAGCGGATCAAGGACCGGGGCATCCTCGGCCGTGCCCTCTTCATCGATCACGCCACCCCCCGCCCCGACCGCGACGCCGGCAGCCATGCCGCCCTCGCCGAGATGGACCTGGTCCAGGCCCTCGGCTACAAGATCACCTTCCTGCCGGCCAACCTGGCCTGGCTCGGCACCTACACCGAGGAGCTGCAGCGCCGCGGCATCGAGGTGATCCATGCCCCCTTCGTGCTCTCCCTCGACCAGTTCCTCAGGGAGCGCGGCCGCGAATTCGACTTCATCTATCTCACCCGCTACACCACCGTGCGCGACAGCCTGCCCCTGCTCAAGGAGCATGCCCCCCAGGCCCGGCTGATCTTCTGCAACGCCGACCTCCACTACCTGCGCGAGCTGCGCCAGGCCCAGAGCGCCGGACTCAGCGGCGAACAGGCCGAAGCCGCCCTGGCCTCCGTGCGCGAAACCCGCCGCCAGGAGATCGAGGCCATGGCCGGGGTTGACCTCACCCTCACCTACAGCGAAATCGAGCAGGCGGTGATCGCCGCCGAGACCCTCGGCCAGGCCGCCACCGCCCTCTGCCCCTGGGTGGTGGAGCCGCTGGAGCAGCCGTCACCCCTGGAGAGCCGCAGCGGCATCACCTTCCTTGGTAGCTACCAGCACCCACCCAACCAGGACGCCGTGGAAAGCTTCCTCGGAGATGTCTGGCCCCTGCTGAACGAGCGTCTGCCCGATCTCGAGTTCCATCTCTATGGCAGCGGGCTCGGCCCGGAGCTGCAGGAGAGGTGGCAGGCCATCCAGGGCGTGCGCGTGCACGGCTGGGTCACCGACGCCAGCACGGTCTACGAGCGCCACCGCGTCTTCATCGCGCCGCTGCGCTCCGGCGCCGGCATCAAGGGCAAGGTGATCGCCGCCCTGGCCCACGGCATTCCCCAGGTGCTCAGCCCCGTGGCCGCCGAAGCCACCGGGCTGCGCCACGGCGCCGAGGCCTTCATCGCCCGCGAGCCCGAGGCCTGGTGCACGGCCATCACCGATCTGATCGTCGACGACGACCTCTGGAGCCGCACCAGCGAGGCCGCCCGGGACCACGCCCGGGCCCACTTCTCCCGCAGCCATGGCCTCGATCTGATGGCCGCCGCGCTCCAGCGTCTCTCCCTGCCCTGCCGGCGATGAGCACCACTCCCCTCTCCGGCGTCAGGCCGCCCGCCCTGATCGCCATCTCCCCCCGCAAGCCGCTGCTCTCGGTCGACGAAACCAACCGCCTGCTGCGCCAGCAGGGGGTCTGCCTGGCCCTGGCCCAGGGGGTGGTGCTCGACCGTGTGGCGCAGAGCGTCAGCCTCAGCGACGACGAGGAGAACGCCCTGATGCGCGCCTACCTGGAGGGTGAAGGCGTCAAGGACGACAAGGCCCTGGCCGCCTGGCTGGCCCGCAAGGGCTGGTCGTCGGCCGATCTGCGCTACTTCGCCACCAAGGCCGAACGGCTGCGCCGCTTCAGCCAGGCCCGCTACGGCAGCGAAGCCGAGATCCGCTTTCTCGATCGCAAGCTCGATCTCGACCAGGTCACCTATTCGCTCCTGCGCGTCTCCGACCGCGACGAAGCCGAGGAGCTCTACCTGCAGCTGCGCGAAGGCGAGGCCGACTTCGCCACCCTCGTGGCCGCCCACTCCGAGGGCCGCGAGCGCATCACCCGCGGCCTGATCGGCCCGATCGCCCTCACCGCCGGCCACCCCAGCCTCACCGAGCGGCTGCGGGTGGGCAGCCCAGGCCAGCTCTGGCCGCCCTTCAAAGTGGCCGGATGGTGGCTGTTGGTGCGCCTCGAGCAGTGCTTTCCTGCTCAACTCGACGATGCCATGCGGGCCCGCATGGTGGACGAACTGTTTCAGGTCTGGTTCAAGGAGCAGGTGAACCTGCTTATGGCCGGCGAAGACCTCATGCCTCTGCCCCGCGATCCCAACGCCCCGTCCGCATGAGCACCCTCCCCACCAGCCGCTCCCAACAACGCCAGCAGGGCCTGCTGGCCGGCATCCGCCCCTTCGACCGTCTGCCCGCCGAGGTGCTCGCCGGTCTCGACTCCCTGCTCGACACCCGCCGCTACCGCCTCGGCCAGACCCTGCTGCGCAGCAGCAGCATGCCCGAGGGCCTGCTGCTGCTGCGCTCCGGCAGCCTGCGCGTGCTGGCCACCGACCCCCTCAGCGGCGACCTCGCCAGCATCGACCGGCTCCAGGCCGGCGCCTGCGTGGGCTGGTGTTCCCTGCTTGGCGGCGAGCCCTGCGAGCAGATGCGCGTGTCGTCGGAGGCGGAGGTGCTGGTGCTGCCCGCCGGCCTCTTCCAGGACCTGCTCGCCGATCACGACGCCTTCCGCCTCTGGTTCCAGACCACCCTGCCGGCCTCCGAGCTGCACCGGCTTCTGGTCGACCTCCACAGCCAGAACCCCGGCTGGGCCGACGCCCTGCGCGGCTGGCCCGCCATCCGCCAGGCGGCGCGGGTGCGCAGCCTCACGCCCTCCGACAAGGCCGACGCCCCGCTCGCCCTCAGCGCCGAGCTCAGCTGGTTCCACAGCAGCGGCGGTCCGCTGGGGCAGCCCTGGACCCTCGGCAGCGAGCCCGTGCCGCCCAGCCCCGGCGCGCCCTGGCTGCGCCTGGTGGGGCTGCCCCCCCTGGGCCAGGAGCCAACGTCCGCCCCCGATCTGCAGATCGGCAGCGCTTCCGAAGCAGCGGCCAGCGAAGCTCCAGCCCCGCACTCGGCGGCCTCTAACCCCGCTCCGCAGGCCGGGGCTCTGGCCGCCCCTCCGGCCCCGGGCAGCGGCGCCGGCACCTATGCCCTCTCCCCGCCCACGCCGGCTCCCCACACGCCAGGCCACGGCGAGGAGGCCGAACTGCGCCTGCAGCGTGCCACCGGGCCCCGCGACGCTCCGATCGCGGTCTGCATCGCCCTGGCCAACTACTTCGGCGTGCCGGTGAACCGCGACGCCCTGCGCGATCAGGTGCAGGCGGTGCTGGCCCGCCAGGGCGGCCTCAACCTGATCAACCTCGGCCAGATCCTCGATGCCCTCGGCCTGCGGGTGGTGCTCACCAAGCTCCCCGCCGACCGCCTCGGCCGCGCCACCACCCCGGCTGTGTTCCACGCCCAGGGCCACTTCGCCATCCTCGAAGGCGTGACCGACGACGGGCGCCTGCGCCTGCTCGAACCCGAACTGGGGCCCCTGCTGCTGCCGCCGGGTCAGCTCGCCAGCGATGGCGACGGCGGGGTGGAGCTGCTGCTGCTGCAGCGCAAGAGCGACGCCAAGGAGCAGACCTTCAGCTGGGGCTGGTTCCTGCCCTTCCTGCGCGAACACCGCCGCCAGCTGGTGGAGGTGGTGGCCCTCTCCTTCGTGATCAACCTGCTGGCCCTGGCCACCCCCCTCGGTCTGCAGGTGCTGATCGATCAGGTGGTGCGCCAGCGCAACGTCAATGCCCTGCTCGCCATCTGCTTCGTGCTGCTGCTGGCGGCCCTGGTGGCGGCCGTGCTTAAGACCCTGCGCGGCTACATCTTCACCGACACCGCCAACCGGATCGACCAGGCCACCAAGAGCACCATCCTCGATCACCTGGTGCGGCTGCCCCAGGGTTTCTTCGACAGCCGGCCCGTGGGCCAGGTGATGTTCTATTTCGGCCAGCTCGACAAGCTGCGCGATTTCCTGCTCGGCAACAGCCTCACCACCGTGGTGGATCTGGCCTTCAGCTTTCTCTACCTGTTCGTGCTGTTCGCCATCAGCGTGCCGCTCACCGTCGCCACCCTCTCCACCCTGCCGCTGATGCTGGCCCTCAGCTTCCTCAGCAACCCGCTGGTGCGCGCCCAGATCAAGCGCAGCATGGGCGCCTCGGTGAAGACCTACTCCTATCTCAACGAATCGATCACCGGCATCCAGACGATCAAATCCCAGAACGCCGAACTCAAGACCCGCTGGGAGTTCCAGAATCGCTACGCCCGCTTCATCGGCGAAGACTTCAAGCTCAAGATCAGCAAGGAATCGATCAGCAACCTGGCCGGCTTCATCAACGAGCTCAATGGCCTGATCGTGATCGGTGTGGGCGTCTATCTCATCATCCAGAACCAGCTCACCTTCGGCGCCTTCATCGCCTTCCGCATCCTCAGCGGCTACATCACCCGCCCGCTGGTGCAGCTCACCAGCACCTGGCAGCAGTTCCAGCAGTGCACCGCCTCGATCCAGATGGTGGCCGACGTGGTCGACCGCCCCACCGAGCAGAGCGACGCCGAGGCGCTCAACATCCCGATGCCCCCCCTCACCGGCCGGGTGGAGTTCCAGAACGTCAGCTTCCGCTTCAGCGACGACGGCCCGCTCGTGCTCCAGAGCATCAACCTGGAGGTGCCGGCCGGCTCCTTCGTGGGCATGGTGGGCGGCTCAGGCAGCGGCAAGAGCACCCTGCTCAAGCAGCTGCCCCGCTTCTACCGGCCGCTCGAGGGCAAGGTGCTGATCGATGGCCTCGACATCAACAAGGTGGAGCTTTATTCCCTGCGCCGCCAGATCGGCGTGGTGCCCCAGGACAGCGTCCTCTTCGACGGCACCGTGCGTGAGAACCTGCTGCTGGTGAAGCCCGACGCCACGGCCGACGAGATGATCCGCGCCGCCCGGATCGCCTGCGCCCACGACTTCATCATGGAGCTCCCCAAGGGCTACAACTCCGATGTCGGCGAGCGGGGCGCCGGTCTCTCCGGTGGCCAGCGCCAGCGCCTCGCCCTCGCCCGCGCCGTCCTCCAGAACCCCCGCATGCTGATCCTCGATGAAGCCACCAGCGCCCTCGACGCCCGCACCGAACGCCAGGTCTGCATCAACCTCTTCGAGGCCTTCCGCGGCCGCACGGTCTTCTTCATCACCCACCGCCTCAGCACCGTCCAGCCCGCCGACTGCATCGTGATGATGGACAAGGGCGCGATCATGGAGACGGGCAGCCACCGGGAGCTGATGCAGCGCCAGGGCTGGTACTACGCCCTCCACTCCAGCCAAGGTCAGGAGGGAGGTCTCTGATGGCCAACAGCAGCGAGTCCAGCGGATCCCTGGTCGACCTCTACGAGCGCGCCCTCGGCTGGCTGCGCTCCCCCCGCCGCCACCGGCCCCGCCGGGATGAGCGCGTGGTGCCGGTCCGTGTCGACCTCGTCGGCGACAGCACCCCACCGCCGCCGGCCCCGGCTCCGACCCTGCCGAACCATCCCTTCCTCACTCCGGCCGAACCCACAGGCCCAGCCGCCCCCAGCCAGGGCGCCCTCGCCCCGCTCGCCACTCCTCCAGACTGGCAGTTCAACCAGCCGGTGCTGCTGCGCAAGAGCCGCCGTGCCTCCAGCCTGATCGTCTGGACACTGCTCGGTGGTGTGGGCGCCTTCGGCGTCTGGGCCGTGCTGGCCCCCCTCGGGGAAACCGTGGTTGTGCAGGGCAAGCTCCAGCCCGGCAGCAAGGTCAAGACGATCCAGGCGCCCGTGCCCGGAGTGATCGAAGCGGTGCTCGTCAAGGATGGCGAAACCGTGCGCCAGGGCCAGGAGCTGATCCGCTTCGATCTGCGCGAGGCCCGCAGCCGCCTCACCGCCGCCGAGGCGATCCGTGAGCGGCTGCTCAACGAGAACCAGATCCTCTCCGCCGCCCTCGGCGACACCCAGGCCAGCGGCCTCTCCAGCAACCAGCGGCTCCAGCTCAGCAACCAGAGCGAGGATCTGCGCACCAGGCGCCTGGCGGCCGACGAGCAGCTGCGGGCCAGCGAGGCCCGCATCGCCGGGCTGCGCACCAGCCTGGCCACGGCCCGCAACATCGCCGAACGCTTCGAGGCGCTTGCGCGCAGCGGCGCCGTCAGCGAGGTGCAGGCCCTCGACAGCCGCAACAAGGTCAATGAGCTGGAGGCCAGCCTCGCCAGCGAGGAGCGCACCGCCGCCAGCCTCAGCGCCACAGCGCTCAACACCGGCGCCGCCCCCAATGCCGACCTGCGCGGCCGCATCGAGGCCAACCTGCGCCAGATCGCCGAGCTCGACAGCCAGATCCGCCTGGCCCGCGTGCAGCTCCAGTACAGCGTGCTCACCGCCCCCAGCGCCGGCTCGATCTTCGACATCGACGTCTCCCCCGGCTCGGTGGTGGAATCGGCCAAGACCCTCCTGCGCGTGGTCCCCGGCGATGCGCTCGAAGCCAAGGTGTTCATCCCCAACGATGTGATCGGCTTCCTCTCCCCTGGCCAGAACGCCGAGATCTCGATCGCCACCTTCCCCTCCTCCGAGTTCGGCAGCATTCCCGCCACGGTGGAGAGCATCGGCTCCGATGCCCTCACCACCCAGGAGATGGCCGAAACCCTCCAGACCGACCAGCCGGGCCTCTTCTTTCCCGCCGTACTCCAGTTGCGCCGCCAGAGCCTCCAGGGCAGCACCCGCCCGATCCCGCTCAAGCCGGGCATGGCCCTCGCCGCCGACATCCAGCTGCGCCAGCGCTCCTTCATCAGCCTGTTCACCAGCTTCCTCGACGATCGCCGCAAGGACCTCGAGCGAATCAACAGCCTCAACAAGTGATGGGACGGCAGCGCAAGCGCGAACCTGCGGTCGACTGGTCGGCCTACGTACCCCCCAGCCGGCGCCGGGGTCTGCTGCTGAAGCGGGCCTGGCACCGCTTCGTCTCTGGCCTGGCCACGCAGAGGGTGCTGATCACGCTGATGGTGCTGATCTATCTGGCCATCTGCCTCGGCCTCATCCTCTGGGGAGGGCTCAGCCTCGGCGTGCTGGCCCTTCTGCCCCTGCTGCTGGGCCCTCCTGTGGGCTATCTGGCCTACTGGCTGGTCTGGAGGGAGTTCCACGAATGAACTCCCAGCTGGAACTAGTCCTCAACCCTGCTGACTGGCGCGGCTCCTCAGGGTGGTGAGTTCCTGCAGCAGCCATTCGGGCAGAACCTTCTCGGCCGAGCTCAGGTTCACCTTGCTGGCGGGGTAGTAGAGCAGCGCTGCCATCAGCGCGTTCAGGGCGCGGGGATGGCGCATCGTGGCCACGATCTCCCCCAGCCGCCGCCGGGCCGCATCCTCTTCGGGCGGCATGGCCTCACGGCTAAATCCTGAGCCGATCAGGTTCTGGCTGAGCTGGCCGAAGGGCGCCCGGTAGAGCGTCTCCAGTTGGCCGGGATCCACATCCAGCCAGATCTGGGCCACCTGCCGCCGCAGCACGGCCAGTTCCCGCTTGAGTTCGGCGTCACTGGGATCGATCGCGTAGAGGTTGATCAGGCCGCTCATCCGGCCCAGGAATTCATTGTCCTGGATCAGGGGCAGGCAGTCCTCCCCCCGCTTCTCGGAGAACAGCGGCAGGGGACGGGTGTCGGTCTGGGCTGGAGCCGGGGCCAGCATCGCCGGAGACCCGGCGGTGGCTCCGTTGCCGCCCTGCTGGCGCAGGCGCAGCTTCTGAAGCAGCTGCGGATCGCAGCGCTCGGCATAGTCGCTCAGCAGCCACTCCGGGATCTGCCGCGCCGGATCGGCCACCTTCATGGCATTGCGGTCGTAGTAGGGCATCACGGCCAACAGCAGATTGGGGGTCTCGTGATGGCCGAAGGCCTTGAGCAGCCGCTGGCTCAGACCGGCCTTCCAGCGCTCGTCGATCGGCCGCAGCGGCAGCGCGGGCAGAATGCCGCGCAGCATCAGCCGGTAGGCCTCACCGATCGGTCCGCTGTAGAGGATCTCCAGACAGTCCACCGGGGCGCTCAGCCAGAAGCGGGTGAAGCAGTTGCGGGCGGCCTGGGCATCCTGCACCGCCTGCTGGTTGGGCGATTGGTCGAGCGTGGTGAAGATCGTCTGCAACCGCCGCACCGACCAGGCGGTGATCTCCATCGGCAGCTCGATCTCATCCTGGGGGCTGGTGCTGACCAGGCGGTTGACGGACTGAGCCACGGCGGCAGGAACTGGCTCGATGGGCGGCTCCGATGCCAGCTGAGCATGGGAGTGGCTGCCGCGACCGAACAGACTGCGCAGGGAAGGCATCGAAGTCCGCGGGAAAAAACTGCGTGAATTGTACCGACGTTCTTCAGAATTAATGTTGTCTTCAAGACAGCCCCAGCCGATGCAAGGCCTGCTCATCCATCAGGCGTTTCCGGCCCAGTTTCTGCCCATCGCCCAGGCCCTGCTCGACGCGGGCCATGAGGTCCATGCCATCGGTGCCGATGGCTCCGCCCCGCTGCCCAGCGGCTGCCGCTTTCACCCCTACGACGCCCCCATGGCGGAGCGGCTGCCCCCCGGCCTCAACGATCCAGGGCTGGAGAGCGCCCTGATCCGCGGCGAGCGGGTGGCCGACCTGGCCCGGGACTTGAAGCAGGACGGTCTCGAGCCCCGAGTGATCCTCTTCCACAGCGCCTGGGGCGAGGGGCTCTACCTGCGTGAGCTCTGGCCCGAGGCCCTGCTGATCGCTTATCCGGAACTGTTCGGCTCCGAGGCCCTGCTCGGCAGCGCCGATCCGGACAGCCCGCCCATCAGCGACGGGCGACGGCGCCTGCTGGTGCGCAACAACCTGATGGCGCTCTCGGCCCTGGCCGCCGCCGACGCCGCCCTTACCCCCACCCTCTTCCAGCGCGACAGCTTTCCGGCCCCCTGGCGCGGCCGCTTCCAGGTGATCCACGAAGGGATCGACACCGCCAGCCTGCGTCCGGCCGCGCCGCGGGGCCTGCGCCTCAGCGCCGATCAGGTGCTGGCGGCCGATGTGCCGGTGCTCACCTTCGTGAGCCGGAATCTGGAGCCCCTGCGGGGGTTCGGCCGCTTGATGCGGGCCCTGCCTCCCCTCCTGCGCCACCACCCCGACCTGCAGGTGGTGCTGGTGGGGGGCCACGGCCACAGCTACAGCCCGCCCAGCCCCCACCCCGGCGGGTACCTCGGCGCCCTGCTCGAGCAGCTGGGCGAGCGCATCGACCGGCGGCGGTGTCATGCCGTGGGCCTGCTCCGGCGTGACCAGCTCACCGCCCTGCTGCAGCGCAGCACGGTGCACGCCTATCTCTCCTATCCCTATGTGCTCTCCTGGAGCCTGCTGGAGGCGATGGCCTGCGGGGCGGTGGTGGTGGCCTCCGACACGGCTCCGGTGCGGGATGTGATCCGCCACGGTCACAACGGCCTGCTGGTTCCCCTGGAGGACCCGGCGGCCATCGCCGCCCGCATCGACACCGTGCTGCGCGATCCAGCCTCCCACCGCCCCCTGGGCCAGCGGGCCCGCGCCACCGTGCTGGAGCGCTACCGGCGCGACCACTGCATGGCGGCCTTCAGTCACTGGATCGATGCGCTGCTGCTGCTGCGCTCCAGCCGGTGAACGCCCCGAGCAGCCCCTCGATCGCGCTGGCCCAGTCGCCCGTTGCGCTCTGACGGAACAGGCGCAGGGAGCCATACCACGGGCTGTCCTCCCGCTGCCGCAGCCAGCGGGGATCGGCGCTCCAGGGCAGCAGGATCCAGCCGGGGGCTCCCATGGCGCCCGCCAGATGGGCCAGGGCCGTGTCCACAGTGATCACCAGATCCAGCTGGGCCACCACCCGCGCCAGATGGGCGAAGTCGCCCAGATCCAGCCGCGGCGCGGGCAGCCGGAACCCGAGGGCGGCCGCCAGCTCCCCATCGTGGCCGTACTGCAGCGGGATCACCGCCGCGCCGGCCCCCTGCAGCCCAGCGATCAGCTGCCAGAGGGCCAGGGGGGTCAGGCTGCGTTTGACGTACTCCCGGTGGGTGAAGGGATCCTCCCGCTTGCGCCCCGACGCCCAGACCAGTCCGACCCTGGGGCCCTCCGGGAGGCCCTCCGGGAGCAGGGAGGGCCCCGCGGTGCTCCAGAGCGGCGAACGCAGGCAGAGGCCGCCCTCCGCAGGGGCGTGGTCGGGGCCGAGCCGGTGGGGCAGGCTCATCAGCGGTCCATGGGCGGCCAGGGGCTGGAAGGTCAGGGTGTCCTTGCTCACCACCCGGGGTGGTGCCGCCATCCAGGCCAGGCCCTCCTGCAGGAGTCGCACCAGGTTGGCCTCCACCACCAGATGGAGCGGGCCGGGCCGCCTGGCCAGGGCAGGAATCCAGCGCAGATACTGCAGGGTGTCGCCGAAGCCCTGCTCGCTCCAGATCCAGAGGGGCTGGTCGGCATCGAGCTCCCCCTCACCGCCCGCGCCCCAGAACGGGGCCGGGCGGAAGGGGCTCCAGCCCGGCAGCGCGCAACGGGCCTCCGCGGCAGCGAAGGCCTCGGCGTGGCGCTCCAGACCGATCAGCACCTGGCTCAGCCCCCAACGGGCCTCGGCATCACCGGCCGCTTCGTAGAGGGGCAGGGCCTCCTCGAACCGGTTGAGATCCCGCAACGCGTTGGCCAGGCCGCAGAGCGCCGCGGGAGCGGGGGCTGAGCAGGCCAGCGCCTGCCGGTAGGCGGTTTCGGCCGCCTGGGGGAGGTCGGCCAGCCACAGGGCATGGCCCAGGTTGCCCCAGAGCCGCCCATCCCCGGGCTCGAGCGCCAGGGCTTCCCCATAGGCGGCCGCCGCGGCGATCCAGGCGTGGCGGCGCTCGAAGGCGGCGGCCCTGCGGAGGCAGGCCAGCAGCGGCTCGGACTCGGCCATCGGCTCATCGTTCACCAGCACAGCCCGGGGCGCCCGCCGCGACCCAGCATGCCCGTGTCAGGGGAAGACGACCGAAGCACCCGGCCAGACAGGACAGCCCTTGGATAAGAAGTGCTGATAAGCAGTGCTGATGTATGAATCTGGTTAACATCAAGGAATGTGTGGAGCGCTGCCGAATCTGAGAGAAATCGGTAAGCAGCAAGCCATTTCACGGGGAATTCTGAGGGATCGGACACACCGGATTCGCCGCGAGATCAGAAAGGCCCCCATCAATTTGTGGTTTCCGATACCGGTTGAAGTCCAATCCCGCGAGACTTCCGCTGAGAGGAAAAGACAAGCCCTGAAGGCTGATAAGGTTCGACCACATCGGAAATCCATCCCAAGGATCTCCACTTCGCCTGAACCCCGGCTCACTCTGAAGCTATGCCTACAACCCTATCTGTCAGCGGCGGTTATACCCAGTTCCTGGATCGCCTGGAAGATCGCCTGGAGGATGCTCCGGCCTCCTTCAAGGAGCAACTCGGTCCTTTCGACGACAAACTCGCTAACTCCATCGATTTCCTGCAGGCCCGGGTCGATGAGAATGATGATCTCGTCATCGGTGATGCCCTGGCCCAGGAGCTTCTCTCGGCGGCCAACGAATTCTTCCCCAATGGGGATGCCTCCATTGCCCTAGGGGTCGATTTTCTTCTTTCCGAGCCCCACCCTTCCGAGTTTCCGCCGATTTCCAAAATCGTTGACTTCTTCGAGGATCGCGGCCAGTTTCCCGTGGTCTTCGGTGGCGACGAATCCGAGAATCCCTTTGCAGACCTGCTTGGCCTCTTTGACGACCAGCCGTCGGCCAGTGATCTCCGGGACCGCTTGGATGACCTCTTCCCGGGCGGACAGGGCTGATTCCCCGGCCCCAGGCTGACGGATCTCCGTCTCCCCGTTCCCTTGACGCCAGCACCAACCCTGGAGCTACCCGGCTCCAGGGTTTTTTTCTGGCCCAGCACCGGAAGGGAAATCCCAGCGGGTCGGCGCAGCAGCCGGGCCGGGCCTCCCTTCCCCCGCTAGGAGTGCGCCAGCACCAGTTCACGGCGGCTGGCCGGCTGGAAGCGCAGGCGGGGTGGGCCCTCCCCGGCACTGGTCACGTCCACGGCGATCGTGCTGCCTTCCGGGAAGCTGCCGGCCAGGATCGCCTTGGCAATGGGCGTTTCCAGCTCCCGCTGGATGGCCCGCTTCAGGGGCCGGGCGCCGTAGACCGGGTCGTAGCCCGCCGTCGCCAGCCAGTCGAGGGCAGCCCCATCGAGCTCGAGGCCGAGCTTGCGGTCCTCCAGCCGCTGACGCAGGCGGGCCACCTGCAGCTCCACGATCTGACGCAGTTCCTCGGCCCGCAGGCTGTGGAAGATGATCGTTTCATCCAGGCGGTTGAGGAACTCGGGCCGGAAGTGGGCGCGCAGGGCGTCGTTCACCCGCTTCTCCATCTCGCCGTGGCGGGCCGGATCACCGGCCAGATCGAGGATCGAGCTGCTGCCGATGTTGCTGGTGAGGATCAGCACCGTGTTGGTGAAATCCACCGTGCGCCCCTGCCCATCGGTGACGCGGCCGTCATCGAGGATCTGCAGCATCACGTTGAAGACATCGGGGTGGGCCTTCTCCACCTCGTCGAACAGGATCACGGCGTAGGGCCGGCGCCGCACCGCTTCGGTGAGCTGGCCGCCCTCCTCGTAGCCCACGTAGCCCGGAGGGGCTCCGATCAGGCGGGACACGGCGTGCTTCTCCATGTACTCGCTCATGTCGATGCGCACCATGGCGTCGTCGCTGTCGAACAGCTGCGAGGCCAGGGCCTTGGAGAGCTCCGTCTTGCCCACGCCGGTGGGGCCGAGGAACAGGAAGCTGGCGATCGGGCGGTTGGGGTCGGAGAGGCCGGCACGGGAGCGCTGGATCGCATCGGCCACGGCCGTCACGGCCTGGCTCTGGCCGATCACGCGGGTGTGCAGCTCATCTTCGAGATGCAGGAGTTTCTCCATCTCGCTCTGCACCAGCCGTGACACGGGGATACCGGTCCACTTGGCGATCACCTCGGCGATGTCGTCTTCGGTGACCTCCTCGCGCAGCAGGGTCTTCTCGCCATCACCCGCGTTCAGTTCGGCTTCCTTGACGGCCAGCTTCTTGTGCAGGTCCGCCAGGGTGCCGTACTCCAGTTCCGCGGCCTTGTTGAGGTCGTACTGACGCTTGGCCTGCTCCACCTGCAGCTGCACCTGCTCGATCTCCTCCTTGATGGCGCTGAGCTGATCGATCGCCCCCTTCTCCTGCTGCCACTGGGCATTGAGGGTGCTCTGCTGCTCGCTCAGATCGGCCAGCTCCTTCTCCAGCCGCTCCAGGCGGTCCTTGCTGGCGGCATCGGATTCGCGGCCCAGGGAGAGTTTCTCCATCTCCAGCTGCAGGATGCGGCGGTCGAGTTCATCGATCGCCTCCGGCTTGGAGGTGATCACCATCTTCAGGCGCGCCGCCGATTCATCCATCAGATCGATAGCCTTGTCGGGCAGGAAGCGATCGGCGATGTAGCGGCTGGAGAGCACCGCCGCCGCCACCAGGGCGTTGTCGGCGATGCGCACGCCGTGGTGCACCTCATAGCGCTCCTTGAGACCCCGCAGGATCGAGATCGTGTCCTCCACGGTGGGCTGATCCACGAACACCTGCTGGAAGCGGCGCTCCAGGGCGGGATCCTTCTCGATGTGCTGGCGGTGCTCATCGAGGGTGGTGGCCCCGATGCAGCGCAGTTCGCCTCGCGCCAGCATCGGCTTGAGCAGATTGCTGGCATCCATCGAACCGCCGGCGGCGCCGGCCCCCACCACGGTGTGGATCTCGTCGATGAACAGCACGATCTGCCCTTCGCTGGAGGTCACCTCCTTGAGCACGGCCTTGAGCCGCTCCTCGAACTCACCGCGGTACTTGGCGCCGGCGATCAGCGCGCCCATGTCGAGGGCGATCAGCTGGCGGTTCTGCAGCGCCTGGGGCACGTCACCGTTGACGATGCGCTGGGCCAGGCCCTCCACGATCGCGGTCTTGCCCACGCCGGGTTCACCGATCAGCACCGGGTTGTTCTTGGTGCGGCGGCTGAGGATCTGGATCGTGCGGCGGATCTCCTCGTCGCGGCCGATCACCGGATCCAGCTTGCCGTCGCGGGCCGCCTGGGTGAGATCGCGGCCGTACTTCTCGAGGGATTCGTAGGTGCCTTCGGGGTTCTGATCGGTCACGGTCTGATTGCCGCGCACGGCTTGGACGGCGTCCTTGAGTTTGTCAGCGTTGGTGCCGGCCTGCGAGAGCAGCCGCTTGCCGCAGCGGTCGTCGATCGCCAGGGCCAGCAGCAGGTGCTCGATCGAGATGAAGCTGTCGCCATAGGTCGCCTTCAGCTGTTCGGCCTGATCGAGCACCTCATTGAGGCCCTTGCCCAGGAACACGTTCTCCGGCGCGGCGCCCAGGCTGGGCTGGCTCGCGAGGTACGACTCCACCGACTGGTTCAGGGCCGCCACATCGACGCCGGCCTTCTCGAGGATGCGGGTGGCCAGTCCGGGCTGGCTGATCAGGCTGGCGAAGAGATGCTCACTCTCCAGCTGTTGCTGCCGGCGCTGCTTGGCCAGCTGCTGCGAGGCCACGATCGCGGCCCAGGCCTTCTCGGTGAACGCTTCGGCGGTGGGGTGCATGGAGGATCTCCGCTTGGATGGGTCGTTGAAGGAAGGCTATGAACGACCCCACCACCAGCACAGGATGGGGTGCCCGAAACATTTGGCGAATCAACCGAACGGCGGCTCGGGCCGGTTCGTAACGTCGAGCCCTTGCCACGCCCTCGCCCGATGCCCAGGACCCGTTCTCTCGTCGCGCTCGCGGCCCTCACCCTGCTGTCAGCCGGCCTGGCCCCCGGCGCTGCGGCCGCCAGCTGCACCTACTTGCCGGCCGTGGGGGGAGGCACCAGCGTCAGCAAGTCGATCCAGCTGAACGGTCCCCTGGTGTTTCCCTTCGGCCGCACCAACTTCAACACCGACTTCACCGTGAACCGGGCCTTCTCCAGTTACAAGGTGAACTTCAAGTCCAACTCCAGCGAGCGCGGCCCCTACCCCATCCAGGCCTATCTCAAGTTCAGCGATGGCACCAACCTGCAGGTGGTGAACGAAACGCTCGACGCCCGGCCCGGCCAGTTCCGCCAGTTCGGACCCTTCTATCCCCCCTCCGGCAAACTGGTGAGCCAGGTGAACGTCAAGGTGGGCTCGGGCTACAACGCCAACGCCACGGGGTTCAGCTACACCATCTCGGTGTTCGGCTGCCGCTGAGGGAGCGGAGGACGCGACCCGCGCCCGCGCTTCAGAGGTCGAGGCTCGGCACCGCCCGCGGGCAGAGCCTGAGCGGGCAGCCGTCGGCGCTGTAGAGCGCATCGGCCGCCGACAGGCAGCCGCCGGCGTTCTTGCGAGGCACCTGCCGCGGCTCGATCCTCAGCGGCTGCAGCACGGAGTCGCTCAGGGGGACCAGCAGCGGGCAGGAGGCCCCCGGCACCCAGGGCGCGCTGGACAGGGGCGGCACCGCCAGGGGCTGGGGCTGGGCGGAAACTGGAGCGCCGAGCATCAGGGGCAGAGTGGCCAGGAGGCTCACCAGGCTTGGTCTGCTCGCCGGCGGTCCGAACCTGGCGAGCGGTCCGTTCAGAACTGGAGTTGCCATGATGACGCGGCGTCAGGCCACGGGCCCAGGGTAGGGATGAGCAACGAGGACAGGGATGCCCTGGTGCTGCGACTCGCGCACGAATCCCGTGATTTCGAGGGCACCAGCAAGGATCCGGAGCGCAACTGCTGGCTGGTGGTGCACCGCCACGCCCATGGGGTGCTGCCCAGCGAGTACGACATCCGCGACGTGCCCGAAGACCTTTACCTCGACGTGCTCGCCAGGCGCCGCGAGCTCAGCTGAGGCTTCCGTCCGGTCACCGAGCTGAGCAGATCGGCCACAGGGGCGATCCGCGACCGCTCCAGGAAGCGGGAGGCCGCCTCCGCGGCACTGGCGCGCTCCAGGTCGGCCCACTCGATCGCGTAGCCCAGGGCCCTGGCCTGCTCGATCAGCCGCTGCCAGGGCTGCTCGTGGTCACCCTGGCGCAGCAGGGCCCTGAGCCTGGGTTGGCGCTCGGCGTCGGCCACCAGCCGCCGCAGATGGTCCAGGGACATCCCACTGCTTCATCGGACATGGTCACCATCGCTCCGCCACCACCGCCTGGCCAGGAACTGCACACAAAGCACAAAAAAACCACCCCTGGCAGGGGTGGTGGGTGATGACCGACGCCGTGGCAGGAGCAGGCCGCTCGGCGTCTGGATCAATGAAGGGGCCTCAGACCGTGGGCCTCAGAGCCTCAGAACCTCAGGCCCAGCCCTTGGCCGCCATTTCCTCGACGTAGGCGGCCACATCGGCGATGTCACTGTCGGTGAGCTTGCCGGCGAAGGCGGGCATGGCGTTCTTGCCGTTGGTGACCTGCATGGCGATGGCCGCCTCATGGTCACTGCTGTAGTTGGCCAGATAGGCCTCCAGAGCGTCGGCCTTGAGCGTGCGCTCGGCGTTCACCACATTGCCGCCGCCCATGTGGCAGGCGGCGCAGTTGGCGGAGAAGAGCTGGCCGCCGTGGGCAGCGTCGGCGGCAAAACTGGGGGCGGCTCCCAGCAGCAGTGCCAGGCAGACGGCGAAGAATGAAAGCAGGCGACGCATCAGGGAGGCGAGCAATGGAGCGGGCAACCAGTCAAAAATAGAGTCCCGCCACCGGATCGGAGCCGGCGGCGGGAGCGGATCGAAACAATGTCGTTACCGAGCCCCGACGGGGTTCACTCGACGATCACCTTGCCGACCATGCCGGCTCCGCGGTGGGGCTCGCACCAGTAGTCGTAGCTGCCGGCCTCATCGAAGGTCTCATCCCAGCTCTCCCCGGGAGCGAAGGCCAGGGTGGTGTGGCTGAGCTCCTCGTGGCCATCGAAGACGGCGTTGTGGGGGGCCAGCTTGTTGTTGACGAAGTGGACCGTGTCGCCCTTGCTGATCGTGACCACACTGGGCTCGAAGGCCAGCATGCCGGCGTCGGTGCCGAGTTTCACCTCAACGGTGGCGGCTGCGGCCGGCTGCACGATGCTGACGCTCACCAGCACCAGCAGGGCCCCGACCAGGGCGGAGGTGGCGACGGCCTTGAGAAGGCGAGCCGCGGAAGCCATCAGACCTCGAACCATCAGCAAGTCCTAACACTTTGAGAATTGTATGGCGTCGTCACACGGCACCGCGGTGAGGCAGTCCCGCCAGCTCGAACACCGCCTCGAGGCTGGGGGCATGGCTCACCAGACCGAAGCGCTCCGGCGGGCTCACCGGGTCGTGGATGAAATGGCGCTGGCGGATGCTGAAGCGGTCCCAGGCGTTCACCTCGATCGGCAGCACCCGGATCAGGGCCTCGATCCACCAGCCGTTCAGTGACAGCCCCAGCGGCGGCCGCCAGCTGCGCCGCCAGCGGCAGAGGCGGCTCACGGTGTCGTCGACCGTGACGGCCGGCTGCCCCAGCACCAGCCGGCGCAGCGGCCCCTGATCCGGCTCGGGATTGGCCTGATGGGGGTTGAGGGCCAGGTGGGCGCAGACCCGGGCGATGTCGACGGCATGGATGAAGTGGAAGCTCGCCTCCGCCCGCAGCCACTTCGCCAGCCACAGCCAGCGCACCGCCTCCTTCAGGCCGGCCGTGAGGTAGCTGGTGGGGAGGGGGTCGCCGGGAGCCACCGAACCGCCGAACACCAGCGTGGGGAAGACCGCCACGATCCGCTCGGCCAGGGGATGGCGCTCCAGCTGCTCGAGGCAGAGAGCCTTGGTCTGGATGTACTCGGTGCCGTAGGCCGCCGCTTCCGGCAGCAGCCGCAACGACCGATCGAGAATGCTGGCGGTGGAAAAATAGATGATCTGCTCCAGCCGCCCGGGATCGAGACGGCCCAGCAGCTCCTTGACCGCCACCACATTCACCTGCTGAGCCCGCTCGGGGTCACCCCAGGCGGTGGCGGTGTGGATCACCCGGGTGGCCGAGGCGATCGCGGCGGCGTGGGGCTCCTGATCACGCAGATCACCCACCAGCAGGGTGATGCGGGGGTGCTGCCGGGGCACGGCGGTGAGCTTGGCGGGATCCCGCAGCCAGAGCAGCAGCTCGGCGTCGGAGTTGGTCAGCAACTGCTCGGCGATGGCCTGGCCGACGCAGCCGCTCGCTCCCGTGATCAGAATCCGGGCGGGCCCGCTGGCGCCACTCAAACGGCTGCCCCCAGCAGCTCGTTGACCGACTTGCCGGCCTCGAAGAACACCCGGGCGTTCTCCTCGGGCGTGCCCGGCAGGATGCCATGGCCGAGGTTGAGGATGTGGCGGCGGCCCCGGGCCTTGAGCACGGTGTCGACGATCCGTGCCCGGATCGCCTCCGGTGTGCCGAAGAGCAGGCCTGGATCCACATTGCCCTGCACACCGAGGTGCTGCGGCAGGCGGGCGCAGCCGTCGGCCATGTCCACGGTCCAGTCGAGCGAGATGAAATCGACGCCGGTGGTGGCCATCCGCTCCAGCACACCGGCGCTGCCGGAGATGTAGAGAATCAGGGGGGTGTCCGGGTGCTTCGCCTTGACCTGATCCACCACCCGTTTCTGATACGGAGCCGCGAACATGTCGTAGTCGATCGGGCTGAGCTGACCCGCCCAGGAATCGAACAGCTGCACCACCTGGGCACCGCTCTCGATCTGATAGCTCACGTAGGCGGCGATCGAATCGGCCAGCAGACCCAGCAGACGGTGCAGCAGCGCCGGCTCCTGGAAGGCCATCGCCTTGATCACGGCGTAGTTCTTGCTGCTTCTGCCCTCCACCGCATAGGCGGCCAGGGTCCAGGGAGCCCCCACGAAGCCGAGCACCGCCGCCTCGTTGCCCACACTCTGGCGCAGCCGGCCCAGCACCTCGCCCACGAACGGCAGCGACGCCGCGGCATCCAGGGGCCTGAGCGCCTCCACCTGGGCGAGGCTGCGGATCGGCGGATCGATGATCGGACCCTTGCTCTCGATGATGTCGAAATCGATCCCCATCCCCGGCAGCGGCGTGAGGATGTCGGAGAAGAGAATCACCCCGTCGGGCTGAAAGGCCCGATACGGCTGCATCGAGATCTCATAGGAAAGATCGGGCTGCTCCGAGCGTTCCCGGAAGCCCGGATGACGGTCGCGCAGGTCGCGGTAGACCTTCATGTAGCGCCCGGCCTGGCGCATCATCCAGACCGGTGGCCGCTCCACCTGCTCACCTCGGGCGGCGCGCATCAGCAGGGGGAGCGAGTCGGCCATGGGTGAAGAGAATGCCAGGGGCGAACCTACCCGACGGCACCACCGGCTTCGGTGGCTTCGTCACAGAGGGTCTGGCTGCGCACCGGGTCGTGCTGCAGCACCAGCACGCTCAGGGGCGGCAGGCAGAGGTCGAGCGACTGCTCATAGCCATGCAGCGGCCACTCGTCGCTGAATTTGCCCCCGAGATTGCCGAGATTGCTGCCGCCGTAGCGGCTGCTGTCGGTGTTGAAGGCCTCGGCGTAGTAGCCCTCCTTCGGCACCCCCACCCGGTAGTGGGAGTGGCTCTGGGGGGTGAAGTTGGCCACCACCACCACCCAGCGGCCCGTGAGGCTCTCGCGGCGCATGAAGCTGATCACCGAATGACGGCTGTCGCTGCAGTCGATCCACTGGAAGCCGTAGTGGTCGAAATCCTCCCTCCAGAGGGCCGGCTCCTCGCGGTAGAAGCGGTTGAGATCGTCGACCAGGTTGCGCAGCCCCTGATGGGCCTCGTACTGCAGCAGGTCCCACTGCAGGTCGCCCCAGACGTTCCATTCGGAGCGCTGCCCGAACTCCATGCCCATGAAGATGGTCTTCTTGCCCGGGTGGGTCCACATGTAGGCCAGCAGGGCGCGCACATTGGCGAACTTCTGCCAGTCGTCACCCGGCATCTTGTGCAGCAGATGGCTCTTGCCATGCACCACTTCATCGTGGCTGAGCGCCAGCATGAAGTTCTCGGTGTAGTGGTACATGATCGAGAACGTGACATTGTTCTGGTGGAACTGGCGGAACCAGGGATCCAGCTCGAAGTAATCGAGCATGTCGTGCATCCAGCCCATGTTCCACTTGAGGTTGAACCCGAGGCCACCCATGTCGGTGGGCTTGGTCACCATCGGCCAGGTGGTGGATTCCTCCGCGATCGAGAGGGCACCGGGGAAGTGGTGGAACAGCACCGAATTGGCCTGCTGCAGGAAGCGCACGGCTTCCAGGTTCTCCCGCCCCCCGTGCTCGTTCGGCAGCCATTCGCCATCGGGACGCAGGTAGTCGCGGTAGAGCATCGAGGCCACCGCATCCACCCGGATGCCGTCGATGTGGAACTCCTCGAACCAGTACACCAGGTTCGCCACCAGGAAGTTGCGCACCTCGTTGCGGCTGTAGTTGAAGATCAGCGTGCCCCACTCCTTGTGCTCGCCGATGCGGGAATCGGCGTGCTCATAGAGGTGGCAGCCATCGAAGAAGGCCAGGCCATGGGCATCCTTGGGGAAGTGGCCGGGCACCCAGTCGAGGATCACCCCGATCCCTTCGGCATGACAGCGATCCACGAAGGCCCGGAATTCATCGGGTGGACCGAAGCGGCTGGTGGGGGCGTAGAAGCCCGTCACCTGATAGCCCCAGGAACCATCGAAGGGATGCTCGGCGACCGGCATCAGCTCCAGGTGGGTGAACCCGCGCTCCTTCACGTAGGGGATCAGCCGGTCGGCCAGCTCGGGGTAGGTGAGCAGGCGTGCGCCGGGCTTGAGATCCGCCGCCGCCACGGGTGGCCGCGGGCTGCCGTCGGCCTCCAGGAAGGGCTCATCGGCAGGGCCGTGCATCCAGCTGCCCAGATGCAGTTCGTACACAGCGATCGGCTGGTTGAGAGGATCGCGGCCGTCGCGCTCGGCCAGCCAAGCCTGATCACTCCAGCGGTACTGGCCCAGCTGGGAGACCACCGAACCCTGCCGGGGGCGGACCTCGTGCTGGAAGCCGTAGGGATCGGCCTTCACATAGCAATGGCCCTCGGGGGAGCGCACCTCGTACTTGTAGAGATCTCCCGGCTTCAGGCCGGGCACGAACAGTTCCCAGATCCCGCCGATGCGCAGCTGCATCGGGTGATGGCGGCCATCCCAGCTGTTGCATTCAGCCAGCAGGGCCACACTGCGGGCATTGGGGGCCCAGAGGGCGAACTGCACGCCGGCGATGCCATCGCGCTCGCAGGGGTGCGCACCGAGACGGCGCCAGATGTGATGGTGGTTGCCCTCCGCGAACAGATGGCGGTCGAGTTCGCCCATCCACTCCTCGCGGAAGGCCCACGGATCGTGCTGCTGATGCTCGATGCCTCCGCGCTGCACCCGGTACTCGTAGCGGCGGCCCGGGTCTTCGCTCAGCTCCACCTCGAACACCCAGGGATGGTGCGGCGTGGCCATCGGCAGGGTGCGGCCGTTCAGCAGCAGATCCACCTGGCTCGCCTCCGGCATCCAGGCCCTCACCACCCAGCCATCACCGTGGGGCTGGGGTCCCAGGACGGCAAAGGGATGATCGTGCCGGCACTCCTGAAGCCTCTGGCCGTCCTGGACCATCCATTCGAGGCTGGAGGGGGGCATCGAGCATGAGCGGACGGAAGGGGAGCTTAGGCCCGCAGTTCCTCAGGCCCCCGCGCTCAGGGCAGGGGGGTGCCGGGCCGGGCCGGATCCTCGGGGAAGTCGACGCCGATGATGTGACCCTGGTTGTCGAAGATCACGAACAGGTTGTCGGTGACCCGCTGGAACTCGGTGGTGACGAGCACCAGCTGCTGGGGTCCCCCTTCACTGGCCACCACGGTGCCGCGCAGCCGCTGGAAGGACCCGGTGAGTTTCTCGAGATCCTTCCAGCGGTTGAGCAGATCCTGGGGGGTGATCTCGTCCTGGAGATCGCGGATCAGCAGGCTGCGGGCATCCACCACCCGGCCCTGGCTGAGGGAGGTGATGAAGTTGGTGGCGATCTGCTTGATCGGCCTGTCCTTCTGATCCAGCTCCCAGCCCAGCACACGCCCGCGGCCATCGAGCACCAGCACCAGCGGACGGCTGCCGCCGCTGCCCTTCAGTTCCACGTCCACCGTGCTGTCATCCACCCCCGTCGAGACGCCGGTGATGCGGCTGCCCAGGATGGTCCCCTGATCCTGAAGGCGCTGACGCACCCGCTCCACCGTGGTCAGCTTCTGCAGATCTGGGGCCAGACGATCAAACACGGCCTGGCTGTCCTGCCGCTTGAGGGCATCGAGCAACACCTGCCCGGCGGCTCGGGCCTCGGCCGGCTGCAGCGCGGAGGTGGCCAGGGCCTGACCGCCATGCAGTCCACAGGCCAGGGCCATCGCCAGCAGAGGGACGCGCAGGTTCACGGAGGGGCGGGCAGTGTGTTGGCGTCAGTCTGCCCGAGAATCAAGCGGCAGCAGGCGCAGGCAGGCTTCGCTGAGCTGCAGCTCCAGGGTGATCACCCGGTGGCCCGGGCCCACGGGACCCAGGACGGAGTCGCCGCTGCCGGGGTTGACGGTCACCTGGGGCCAGGCCGAGGCCGCCAGCGACAGGCGCAGCTGCTCCCCGGCCGCCAGGGTCGCCACCAGGGGCTGCAGCCTCAGGCGTCGCCGCTGCCGGCGGCGGCAGTGGGGCCCCAGCGACCGGAGCACCCCGGTGCTCAGCTGCCAGACCGTCCCCCGGCGGATCACCGAGAGGGCCCCGCAGAGATCGAAACCGTCCTGGTCACAGCTGACCTCCAGCTCCAGTTCCGGACGACCCGCCAGCTGCAGCGGGCCCGCCAGGGGCGGAGCGGTGAAGCAGGCCACATCGGCGCGGGCGTCGAGATCGGTGCGGTCCACCAGGCCGGCATCCAGGCCCAGATGGCCTCCCCGTCCGGGGGCGGGCCGCCAGGGATCGTGCACCAGGGAGAGGTCTCCGCCACCGACCCCGTCCGGGAGCAGGCGGCCCTCGCCCGGATCGATCGCGGCCAGTCCATCGCTGCGCAGCGCCCAGCGCGGCCCCTCGCTGCCGCCATCGGCCAGGCGCCGCCAGGAGCCGGAGCCCAGATCGGCCACCCACTCGCGGGGATGGGCCTCCAGTCCTTCCCGGTCGCGCAGGTGCCGGTCGAAGAAGGCCAGCTGCAGGCGATCGAGGCCCCCGGCCCAGTTCAGGTGCGTCCACGCCCCGATGCGCAGCCAGGGAGCGCCGCCGGCGGCATGGGCGCGGGCGCGCAGATCGAGCACCCCGCCGAGGTGCGGGTCGTGCCAGCCGCCCACCAGCAGCATCGGCTGGCGGAGCAGTCCCTCCGTCGGCTCATGGCGTCTCCAGCCGGCGGCACTGGCGGGATCCAGCCGCAGCCAGCCCAGCCCCATGCCGCCGGGATCGTGCTGCTGCAGCAGCGCCAGCCCCTCGCGCAGGAACGTGCCCCCCTCCAGGCTCAGGCGCAGGCGGCGCCAGGCCGCGTCATCCCCGGCGCGCCGCGCCGATTCGGCCGCCAGCTGCAGCGCCCAGCCCAGACCCAGAGCCCACCAGTGGGCGCCCCCTTCGCTGGCCCAGTGCAACCGCTCATCCAGGCCGGCCATCGCCGGGGCCAGGGCGTCAGGCAGCGAGCCGCCGGAGCCCAGCAGCAGCTGAGTCAGCCCCTGATAGGAGAAGCCATAGGTTCCGACCCGGCCGTTGGCATAGGCCAGGCTGCGCACCCAGGCCAGGGCGACGGCGCCATCGGCGGCCTCCTGGGCAAAGCCGCTGAACTCCCCCGTGGAATCGCCCCGGCCGCGCACATCCTGCACCGCCACCGCGTAGCCCTGGGCGGCATACCAGCGCGGATGGGCATAGGTGACCGTGGAGGCGATGGCGCGCCCGTAGGGCTGACGCATCAGCAGCAGCGGCCAGCGCCCCGGCCCCGTGGGTTTCCAGACCCTGGTGGCCAGCCTCGCGCCGTCGGGGCAAGGCATCCATTCCTCGAGAACCTCGGTGTCCAGCGGAGCGGCTCAGCGCACGTCAGGACAGTGAAGCCCGACCACGTAGGTGGTGAGAATCTCCGCGTCGGTGGAGCTCAGGCCCTGGCTGCGGGCCACCATGGCGATCGCTTCCGGGGAGTTGGAACTCACGCCGCGGCTGTTGAGCTGGCGCAGGTCGGCGCAGAGGCGCCGGGCCAGCTGCGGGTTCTGCTTGACCGACTCCAGCAGCGGTGAGGCCGCCTCGACGGGCGTGAACGGCAGACCGGCACCCAGGAGCACGGCCAGGGCCGTCAGAGCGATGCGGCCGGGTGCAGGCAGCCGAGGTCGTCGTTGGGTGAGAAGGGAGAGAACAGGCAAGGACCGTCCACCGCAGGGGGGATCTGTCCATTTGAGGGTCTGGGCGAGACCGGTTGGAGCAGTCCTGGTCAGTTTGGTGGGCGACCGGTGGCCCGGCGTGCCGCCGCGATCCAGGCGCGCACCTGCGTGGCGTCGGGCGTGGCCACCGCGGATCCGGTCAGGGAACGCTGCAACCGACCCAGCTGGCGCAGCAGCTGCTGGGGCGAGGCTTCGGCCAGTCCGGCCGAGCTGGCGATGCCCGCATACAACAGCAGGGCGGCCTGCTCAGGCTCCAGCCCCAGCTCACTGATCAGCCGGGCCTGGCCCCTCAGTTTGATCAGGCGCTGCTCCGAAGCGCCGCAGCGGGCCAGCCGCCGCAGCGCCAGATCGCTCTGGGCGGCCAGCGACGGCCAGTCGGTCAGACCCGCCTGGCTCAGCTGGCTCTGCTCGGCACGGAAGTGCGCGGGAAGAGCCAGCATCAACGCAGCACCTGAACCGCGCCGTCACTGAGGCTGCGGGTGGCCTCCGCCAGCACCACCGGCCGGCTGACACCGTCGCCGGCCGACTCGACCCGCCTCAGGCGCACGTGCACCAGCCCATCGGCGCTGCTGCGGCCGCTGCCGCGCAGGTTGAGGGCCAGCTGCTCCACCGTGGGGCCGTAGGCCTCGGCGGCCAGACCCTCCGGGGCGGCGGCGATCACCAGATTGGTGCCGTTGTCGAACACCACCGGCACGGTCACGGCGCCCTCCACCTGGGTTCGGGGCGAGTAGCTGATGGCGAAGGCCAGACAGGAGAGGGAGAGCAGGGCCGTGAAGCTCGTGACCCCCACCAGCCGGAAGCGGACTCCCCAGCCCAGCACGAAGCCCGCCACCATCAGCACCGCCAGGACCCCACTGGCGGCCCCCAGCCAGAGCCCGGCTTTGAGCAACAGCGGATCAACGGGCATGGCGGCCAGGACGGAAGCGGAAACCCCTTTATATTGCGGCGTCCTCAGGCGGTGACAGCGACGAGCCGATGGGGTCCCCGCCTTCGCCTGGAACGGGAACCCAGTCCCGGAGCCGTCGCCACCGGCTGCTGCTGGCCGCTGCCCTCGGCGGTGGCGCAGGCCTGATCGGAGCCTGGTGGGCCACCGATCATCTCGCTCGCTGGGCCTACGAGAGCTGGCGGCCCCAGCTGCAGGTGCTGATCGGCCGTGGGCTGGGGCACCCCGTCCAGCTTGGTCCCTATGAAGGGCTCAGGCCCTGGGGTCTGAGCATCGGGCCCAGCCGTGTCCTCAGCGGTCCGGCCGACCGCTCCAACCTGAGCCTCGACGGGGCCGGGGTGAACCTGGATCCCCTGGCCAGCCTGGCGGAGCGGGCCCTGGTGCTGGATCTGCGGCCCAGGGGAGCCCGGCTCAACCTGATCCCCAACGCCAGGGGGCAACTCTGGGTCTTCGGACCGGCGGGAACCAGGAAGCCGCCGAGGCTGACCCTGAACCTGCTGCTGGAGAAGCCCGCCCGCCTGCAGCTGGGCTCCGGCGCTCTCGACCTGAAGGTGCAGGGCCGGGCGGGGGTGAGGCTGCACCGCCGCAGCGTCGACTGGCGCGCCACCGCCAGGGCAGGCGCCGGCAGCGGCCGTGCCGGGGTGCGGGGCAAGGCGAACTGGGGCAGCGGAGCCGTGACGCTCGGCCTCGACCTGCGCCGCTGGGATCTGGCCCCTCTGGTGTCCCTGGTTCCCCGCGCCCGTCCCCCGCGCCGACAGTCGCTGAAGGGAACCGCCGACGGCCGCCTCGAACTCAAGCGCCGTCCCGGCGAGATCAGCTGCCGGGGCTCCCTGCGCCTGGGCGGGGTGGAGCTGAGCGATCCGCTGTTGCCGGCCCCGCTCCAGGCCCGACGCCTGGGCGTCGGCTGCCGCGGGCAGCGGATCCAGCTGCAGGGGGATCCCTGGCAGATGGCGAACTGGCGCGGAACCGTGGGCGGTTCCCTGGTGCCCGGCAGCCGCTTCGACCTGCGGCTCACGGCCAGCGACCCCCAGCGCGGCGACCGGCTGGGCCTGGGACTCAGCGGTCCCTGGCGTCAACCTCTGCTGGCGCTCGATGGCCATATCCCCCTGGGCAAGGGCACACCCACCAGCCCCCAGCCCCTCAAACTCAACGCCCTGATCCGTGCCGACTGGCGCAGCAGCCTGCGGTTGACCCTCGACAGCCTGCGCCTGCGCTCCGGCCGTTCCGCGCTCACGGCCCGAGGCCAGGTCTGGCCGCGCCTCGACGTGCGCAGCCAGCAGATGCGCCTGCACCCCTCCCTCTGGCAGCCGGCCGGAGGTGCAGCCCAGGCCCTGCTGGGCCGCGAGGCCTGGCTGGAGGGTGGCCTGCTCCTCGGTGGCACCGTGCAGCGGCCGACCCTCAGCGCCAGGGTCCTGCGGCAGGGCAGCACCCTGCTCACCGTGCAGGCCAGCGGCGGCCCGAGCGGCCGACGGGCCGGGCCCCTCGGGCGCCTGGAGGCCAGGCTCACGGCCCCCTCCGGCATCCGGCTGGAGGACACCCTGCTGCTGGGAGCAGCCAGCGCCGACCTGGTCTGGTTCGAGGATCGCCTGCGCCTGCGCCGTTTCGAGAGCCCGGAGCTCAGCGCCGATGGCAGCCTGCCCCTGCGCTGGCAGCGCCGTCGCGGCCTGGTGGCCGGTGAACTGGGCCTGAACCTGAACCTCAGGCCCTACGCCCTGGCGCGGCTCGGCCCCCTGGTGGGCAGCACGCTCCAGGGGGATCTCAGCGCCCGGGGAACCCTCCGTGGACCCCTGGCGGCCCTGCGCCCCGACGTCTGGCTGACGGTGCGTCAGCCCGGTGGCGGCCCCCTGCAGCTCCTGGAAACCTGGGAAGGACGGCTCACCGCCCGGGGCGGCGGCGGCGGCGACCTGGCCCTGACGGCGCTGGCCCCGGCCCAGCAGGGGAGCCTCAGGGCCCGGCTGAACCGCTCCTGGCTGCCCACCGAGGTGGAGCTGCGCCGCCGGCAGGGGGTGCTGAGCCTGACGGGCGATGCGCGCCGCTACCGCTGGCAGGCGAGACGCTTCCCCCTCGGGGGACTGCGTCTCGCCGTTGGGGGCAACGCCAGGCCCAGGGCCCTCGACGGCCTGCTCAGCGGCAAGGGATTTCTCGATCTGCAGCCCCTGGCGATGGAGGGCAGCGTGGCCCTCGACCGTCCCCTGCTGCTGGGGGTCCGCGGTCAGCGGCTCACCGCCACGGCCCGCTATGCGGGCGGTCAGTTCCGCTTCAACGGGGAGTTCATGCCCCTGGCCGGCGGAACCGTGGCCCTCAGCGGCGATGGCGTGCGCAAGGGCCGCCTGCGCAGCCGCCTCGAGGGACGGGGACTGCCCCTGCAGCTGTTCCAGGAGCTGGCGGAGGCGCTGACGATCTGGCGGGGCGACACCCCTCCGCCCAGGGGACGGGCCAGCGACCTGGGCACCCTCATGATCGACACCCTGGGCGGGACGATCGACGGCCAGCTCCAGGCCCTGCGCGCGGCGCAGGCACGGCTGGCGGAGCTGCGCCCCCCGGCGACCACCGGATCACGGGTGCAGCTCGCGGACCTGCGTGGTCTGGTGGATCTGGACATCAGCCTGGCCGGGCCCGATCTGGAGCGCCTCAGGCTGGATGCCGCCGCCAAGGGCCACCTCTGGCTGCGGGCCGACGACCGCGACGAGGCCCTGCGGCTGGAGCCGTTCCAGGTGCGCCTGGCCGGACCGATCCGGGGCGGGCAGGGGCGCTTCAGCCTCGAGAACCTCCCCCTGGCCCTGCTGGCCCTGGCCACACCGGTGCCCAGCAGCCTGCGGGGGGGACTGAACCTGGAGGGCTCCTACCAGCTGGCCTCGCCCGGCCGCGAGCGGGCCTTCCGCACCAGCCTCAGCCTCAACGACGCCAGCCTGAACGGGATCCCGATCCGCCTCGAGGACACCAGCGTGAGCCTGGAGGGCCAGGCCCTGGCCCTCTCGGCCTCCCTCAGCAGCCAGGGGGCCGGCAGCCGCGTCGACCTCAGCGGCAGCATCCCCCTCGATCCCGGCCAGGAGGGCCTGAGGCTGCGGCTCTCCAGCCGCGGCGACGGGCTGCGCTTCATCAGCACCCTGGTTGGACGGGGCCTCGACTGGCGTAAGGGCAGCGCCGATCTGGAACTGCTGATGCGGGGCAGCCTGCTCAAGCCCCTGGCCAACGGCTTCCTGCGCTTCCGCGACGGCGAGGTGGTGGTGGCCGGTCAGGAGATCAGGGACCTGCAGGCCACGGTGCTCTTCGATTTCGAGGAACTGCTGGTGCAGGAGTTCAAGGCGCGTATGGGCCGCAGCGGCGAACTCGAGGGCAGCGGCGGCCTCGCCCTCTTCCGCGACAGTCCCCAGCGCCAACCCCTCCAGCTCACGGTCAAGACCGCCCGGATCAGCGCGCCCCGCCTCAACGCCCTCACCGACGGCACCCTGACCCTGCGCGGCAGCCTGCTGCGGCCTCTGCTCAGCGGCGAGCTCAGCCTGAGCAAGGGCACGATCAACGGCCAGCCGGGCACCCTGGCCCAGGAGGACGACAAGGGCGTGCTCAAGCCCAAGCCGGCCCGGCGGCTGGTGGAGGAATCGTGGAACTTCGAGAAGCCGCTGGTGCTGCTCGGGCCGGAGGTGGAAAGCGACACGGGCCTGTCCCTGCGCGATTCGGTCCCGCGGGTGCCTCTGCTGCGCCTGGACAATCTGCGCCTCAGCCTCGGTCCCGATCTCGAGGTGGTGGTGCCTCCCGTGGCCAGCTTCAGGACGGGCGGCACCCTCACCCTCAACGGCCGCATCGATCCCAGCCTCAGCGCCAGCGGCGTGGTGCGGCTGCGCGGTGGCCGTCTGAGCCTGTTCACCACCAATTTCACCCTCGACCCCGACGCCCCCAACGTGGCGGTGTTCACCCCCAGCCTCGGCCTGGTTCCCTACGTGGACATCGCCCTGCGCACCCGGGTCTCGGACACGCTCAGGGTGGGGCAGAGCGGTGGAGGCCTCAACGACGTCGACCTCCGGGGTGGCTACACACCGCTGGATCAGCTCAACCTGGTGAAGGTGGTGGTGACCGTGAGCGGCCCGGCCGACCGGATCGCCGAATCCCTCACGATCCGCAGCTCCCCTCCCCTGCCGGAGGAGCGGCTGGTGGCCCTGATCGGCGGCAATTCCCTGGCCGGCCTCAGCGGCGGCAATGCCACGACGGCCCTGGCCACGGTCTTCGGCCAGTCGCTGCTCTCGCCCCTGGTGGGAACCCTGAGCAGCGCCTTCGGCCAGCGCGTGAGTTTCTCGATCTTCCCCACCTTCTTCTCCCCCTCCACCCAGGAGGTGGGCAGCAACGCCTCCGGCTCCCGGCGGGAGTCACGCCGCGCCCCGGCCCAGCTGGTGCTGGGTACGGAGCTGGGCCTCGACATCACCGAACGCTTCAACTTCTCGGTGCTGGCGGCACCGAACCGCACCGACATCCCCCCCCAGCTCACCCTGCGCTACCAGGCCAATGACACCCTGGGCCTGCAGGGATCCTTCGACACCGAAGGGCGCTGGCAGGGCCAGCTGCAGCTGTTCTTCCGCTTCTGAAGGGGCCCGCCTGACCATGGAACTGATCGGCGTGGATCTGGGGGGCACCGCCATCAAGCTCGGCCGCTTCGACGCCGACGGCGCCTGCCTGGCCGAACTGAAGTGCCCCACCCCCCGGCCGGCCCTGCCCGGAGCGGTGTGCACGGCGCTGGTGGAGGCGATCTCAGCGGTGGATCCCGGGCGCCAGGCCGCTCGGGTGGGGATCGGCCTGCCCGGACCGATGGACCGCAGCGGCCGGGTGGCGCGGGTGTCGATCAACCTGCCCGGCTGGCACGACGTCCCTCTCGCCGACTGGCTGGAGCCCCTGTTGGGGCGCCGGGTGATCCTGGGCAACGACGCCAACTGCGCCCTGCTGGGGGAGGCCTGGCTGGGGGCGGCCCGTGGCCGCTCCGACGTGCTGCTGCTCACCCTGGGCACGGGGGTCGGCGGGGCCGCGCTGCTGGGGGGCCGGCTGTTCACGGGCCGCGACGGGGCGGCGATCGAGCCCGGCCTGATCGGTGTGGATCCGGAGGGTCCCCCCTGCCACAGCGGCAACCGGGGCTCGCTCGAGCAGTACTGCAGCATCACCGGCCTGGGCCGCCTCAGCCCCCTGGACCCCGCCGAGCTCGACCGTCGTGCCAGAGCCGGCGATGCCGAGGCCCTGGCCGTGTGGGCCCGCTACGGCCGCTGGCTGGGGATCGGCCTGAGTTCCCTGCTCTATGTGCTGACGCCCGAGCTGGTGCTGTTCGGCGGTGGCCTCAGCGCCGCCAGTGATCACTTCCTGCCGGCGGTGTGGCGGGAGGTGGAGGAGCGGGTGCTGCCGGTGAGCCGCCGCGGACTGGAGATCCGCCGCTGCGCCCTCGGCAACGGCGCCGGGCGGCTTGGGGCGGTGCGGCTGGCCCTCGAAGCCCTGCCGGCCTGAGTCTTCGCCACTGCGGCTGGAATGATGGACCGATGGCTTTCCCCCCGTCCGGAGTCCCCGACCCCAGCCCCGAGCTGCTCAGCCGCGCCGCCGCCGTGCGCCGTGCCGCCATGGCCCTGGGCCAGTGCAGCGATGAGCAGCGGCAGCAGGCGCTGCTGGCGATGGCCGAGGCCCTGGAGCGCTCGGCCGAGGCGATCGCGGCGGCCAACAGGGCCGATCTGGAGGCGGCGGCGGTGGATCAGCTGGCCCCGGCCCTGGTCGCCCGGCTGAAACTCGACGGCGCCAAGCTCAGCGGCGCGATCGAGGGCGTGCGCCAGCTGGCGACCCTGCCGGATCCGGTCGGTCGCCGCCAGCTGCACACCGAACTCGATGCCGGCCTGGTGCTGGAGCGGGTCACCGTGCCCCTGGGGGTGGTGGGGGTGATCTTCGAGGCACGCCCCGACGCCCTGATCCAGATCGCCGCGCTGGCGATCCGCTCCGGCAACGGCGCCCTGCTCAAGGGGGGCCGCGAAGCCAGCCGCAGCTGCGCGGCGATCTTCGCGGCCCTGCAGGAGGGCCTGGCGGCGAGCGCGGTGGATCTGCAGGCCCTCGCCCTGCTGACCACCCGTGAGGAGAGCCTGGGGATGCTGCGGCTCGACGGCCTGGTGGATCTGATCATCCCCAGAGGCTCGAACGACCTGGTGCGCTTCATCCAGGACAACACCCGCATCCCGGTGCTCGGCCACGCCGACGGGGTCTGCCATCTGTACATCGACCGCTCGGTGGACCCGGAGCAGGCCCTGCGCATCGCCATCGACAGCAAGACCCAGTATCCGGCCGCCTGCAATGCGATCGAGACCCTCCTGGTGCACCAGGACGTGGCCGACCGGGTCCTGCCGGCGGTCATCAGCGCCTTCCAGGCCGAATCCGTGGAGCTGCGGGGCTGTCCCCGCGCCTGCGCCCTCGGGGTGGCCCGTGCCGCCAGCGACGACGACTGGGGCCGGGAATTCTCCGACCGGACCCTGGCGGTGAAGGTGGTGCAGAGCCTGGAGGAGGCTCTCGACCACATCGCCCGTCACGGCTCCCGGCACACGGACGCCATCTGCAGCACCGATCCCGAGGCGGCCGGACGCTTCCTCTCGGCGGTCGACAGCGCCGGGGTGTACCTCAACTGCTCCACCCGTTTCGCCGATGGCTTCCGCTACGGCTTCGGGGCCGAGGTGGGGATCAGCACCCAGACCCTGCCCCCGCGGGGGCCGGTGGGGCTGGAGGGGCTGGTCACCTACCGCTACCGCCTGCGCGGCGAGGGCCACATCGCCGCCGACTACGTCAGCGGCCTGCGCCGTTTCAGCCACCGCTCCCTGCCCCTCTGACACATCCATGCCAGATCCGGCCAGCCCACCACTGCCTGCCCCGGGGCCTCCCGCAGGGCCCGGCCTTGAGGCGATCCATCTGCACGCCCTGCGGCTCTGGGCCCACGTGGGCGTGCTGGAGCGGGAGCGGGAGCTGGGCCAGTGGTTCGAGCTTTCCCTCAGCCTCTGGCACGATCTCGGCCCCGCCGGCCGCAGCGATGATCTCCGCGACAGCCTCGATTACAGCCTGGCGATCCGGGCGCTGCAGGAACAGGCCCGCACGATCCGCTGCCTCACCCTCGAGCACTACGCCGAGCGGATGATGGAGTGCCTCGAGCAGCTCTACGGCCCCGTCACCCAGCGCCTGATCCTGACCAAATGCGCCGCCCCCGTGCCCGGTTTCAGCGGCCTGGTGCAGGTGGAGCGCTGGCGTCATCGGGCCCCGGCCGGCTGACGCGATGACGGCCCCCCCCCTGGTGCTGGTGCATGGGCTCTGGGATTCGCCCCGCCTGTTCCGGCGCCTGGAGAAACTCCTGGCGGGAGCCCGCGATCCGTTGCTGGTACCCCACCTCAGCCACCGCCTCGGCGCCACCCCCCTGCTGGATCTGGCCGAGCGGCTGGGCCAGGCCATCGAGCGCCGGTTCGGAGCGGAGGAACCGATCGATCTGCTCGGGTTCTCGATGGGCGGTGTGATCGCCCGCTGCTGGCTGCAGCTGCTGGGGGGCGAGGAGCGCACCCGCCGGTTCATCAGCGTGGCCAGCCCTCAGCAGGGCACGATCACCGCCCAGCCCTGGCCGGCGTTTCTGCTGGGGGGCATCGCCGACATGAAACCGGGCAGTCCGCTGCTGCGCCGGCTCAACGAGGAGCCCCATGCCCTGGCGGGGGTGGAGTGCCTGAGCTTCTACACCCCCACCGACCAGGTGGTGGTGCCGGGCTGGAAGGCGGTGCTGCCCTTCGGCCCGGCCAGGCCCCTGCCGGTGTGGCTGCACCAGAACGTGCTCAGCGCGCCGGCGTCGCTGGAGGTGCTGCGTCGGGAGCTGCTGCGCCCCTGAACACCGGCGGCGGCCCGCCTCAGGCCGCCACCAGCCCGGAATGACGAATCAGGGCCTCCGGCGAGGGCTCACGGCCACGGAAGGCCCTGAACACCTCGGCGGGGCTGCGGCTGCCACCGAGGCTGAGCACCGTGTCGCGGAAGCGGCGGCCTGTGCGGCGCACGGCCGGCTCATCCTCGAGACCCACCTCCTCGAAGGCGCTGAAGGCATCGGCGCTGAGCACCTCGGCCCATTTGTAGGAGTAGTAGCCGGCGGAGTAGCCGCCGGCGAAGATGTGGCTGAAGGCGCAGAGGAAGGCATCCTCTGGGATGGGGGGCAGCACCGTGGTGGTGCTGGCGATCTGGCGGCGCAGATCCTCGGGGCTCTGGCCTGAGGCGGGTGTCCAGACGCTGTGCAGGCGCAGGTCCACCAGGGCGAAGTGAACCTGGCGCAGGGTGGCGCTGCCGCCCATGAACGTGCGCGCCGCCAGGAGTTTGGCGAACTCCTCCTCGGGCAGGGGCTCACCGGTCTGCCAGTGCCGGGCCATGCCCAGCAGCGTGGCCCGGTCGTAGCACCAGTTCTCCATGAACTGGCTCGGCAGCTCCACCGCGTCCCACTCCACGTGGTTGATGCCGGCCGCCTGGGGCCGCTCGACGGTGGTGAGCATGTGCTGAAGCCCGTGTCCGAATTCGTGGAAGAGGGTCTCCACCTCCTCGAAGGTCATCAGGCTGGGGATCTCGCCCACCGGCGGACTCTGGTTGCAGATCAGGTAGGCCACCGGCAGCACCGGGCGCCCGGCGGCGTCCGTGTGGCGATCCAGGCAGGTGTCCATCCAGGCTCCACCGCGCTTGCTGCCGGGGCGGCTGTAGGGATCGAGGTAGAAGCTGGCGATGGCTTCGCCGCTGCCGGCGTCGAAGACCCTGAAGAAGCGCACATCGGCCTGCCACACCGGCGCTTCGCCATCGGCGGCCTCGATGCGGATGTCGAACAGGCGGCCGCAGAGGGCGAACAGGCCATCGAGCACCCGCGGCAGGGGGAACCATGGGCGCAGCGCCTCCCCGTGGAGATCGAAGCTCTCGCGCCGCAGCACCTCGGCCCAGAAGCTCACGTCCCAGGGTTTGAGATCGCCGGCCTCAGGGGCCTCCTGGCGCCCGGCACAGGCGGCGAGGGCCTGCAGCTCCCGCTCCGCAGCCGGATAGGACGCGGCCCGCAGATCCTCCAGCAGCCGTTCCACCGCCTCCACGGAGTCGGCCATCTTCGAGGCCAGACTCACCTCGGCCCAGTTGGCGTAGCCCAGCCGCACCGCCTGCTCGCGCTTGAGGGTGAGGATGCGTTCGATCAGCGGGCGGTTGTCGAGATCACCGGAGGAGGCACGGCTCACCTGGGCCTTGTAGAGCCGCTCGCGCAGGTCGCGGCGGCGGCTGTACTTCAGGAAGGGCATGGCCCGGGGGATGTCCAGTCCCAGCAGCCAGGGACCGTCCTCGGCGCTGGCCTCACGGCCATCGGCGCCGCTCAGGCCGGCATCCCGCGCCGCCTGGGCCAGCAGCTGGCGCAGGCTTTCAGGCAGGCCCTCCACCTCCTCCGGACTGTTCAGGGCCAGCGTCCAGCCGTTGGTGGCATCGAGCACATGGTTGCCGAAACGGGTGGCGAGCCCGGCCAGCTCCTCACTGGCGGCGTTGAACGCCGCCTGCTCCTCGCCCTCCAGCGCCACGCCCCGCAGCCGCATCTCCAGCAGCTCGGCGTCGAGGATGCGCTCCTGGGTGGGATCGAGGGGCAGGTGGCCGGCCCGGTGCTGCTCCTGGAGCCGCTCCAGGGCCCGGTACACCGTGCGGCTCTGGCCGGCGCGGTTGCCGAAGGCCACCACAGCCGCCTGCTGGCTCTGGTGGGCCTCGCGCAGCTCCGGGCTGTTGCAGACGCCATTGAGATGGCTGACCACGCCCCAGCTCCAGCGCAGGCGCTCGCCCAGGCGATGCAGGGGATCCATGACCTCGGCCCAGCCAAGGGGTTCGGCGGAGTCGAGGGCCAGGTCGAGGCGCTGCTCCAGGGCGCTCAGACCGGCGTTGAGCTCGTCGAGCAGGACGGGAATCTGCTCGCTCACCTGCTCAGGGGTGATGGCCGGAAAATCGGGCAGACCCTCGCCGCGAAGCAGCGGGGGCGCAAGCAGGGAGGCGCTCATGGCGGTGAACCGGTTCGTTGGGCCCATTCCAGCGGATCAGCGCCGCCCCAGCGGTTCAGCCGAGAGCGGAAAGCCGCCCCACCGCCATGACGCTGGAGGCACTGAGCCCCTCGGCCAGGGCCGTGGTGGTGGCACCGTAGAAGTCGATCGCCAGGCGGGGCCAGAAGCCGATCGCCAGGGTCGGCACCAGCAGGCAGAGCCCGATCACCAGCTCCCTGGGTTTCATGTCGCCCACCACCGCCAGGGCCGGAATCCTGGGGCCGAAGAAGACACGGCGGCAGAGCGAGAGCAGGTACACGGGGGTGAGCACCAGGCCGATGGCCGCCAGCACGATCGTCACCACCCGGAAGGGCACGGTGAAGCCGTCGTTGGCGGTGATCCCCAGGAAGACGGTGATCTCGCTGATGAAGCCGCTCATGCCCGGGAGGGCGAGGGAGGCGAGCGAACTGGCCAGGAAGAAGGCGAAGGTGATCGGCAGCACCTTGGCGAGGCCGCCCATGTTCGGGATCGAGAGCGTCCTGGTGCGCTCGTAGAACACTCCCGTGACGAAGAACATCGAAGCGGCGATCAGGCCGTGGCTGATCATCTGCAGCATCGCCCCGCTCATGCCGAGGCTGTCGATGGCACCGATGCCGAGCAACACGAAGCCCATGTGACTCACCGAACTGCAGGCGATCCGCCGCTTGACGTTGTCCTGGGCGAAGGCATTCAGGGCCCCGTAGATGATGTTGACGATGCCCAGCACCACCAGGGCCGGTGCCAGCTGCACATGGGCGTCGGGGAGCATCTGCACGTTGAAGCGCAGCAGGGCATAGCCGCCCATCTTCAGCAGCACCCCCGCCAGCAACATCGACACCGGGGCATTGGCCTCACCATGGGCATCCGGCAGCCAGGTGTGCAGAGGGAACATCGGCAACTTCACGCCGAAGCCGATCAGGAAGCCCAGGTAGCAGAGCAGTCCGAAACTGCCGCCGTAGGACCGCTCACTCAGCGACTGCAGGTTGAGGGTGAAGCCATCGCCGCTCAGGGCCAGGGCCAGACCGCTGATCAGGATCAGCAGGGAGGCGGTGGCGGTGTAGAGAATGAATTTGGTGGCGGCGTACTGGCGCTGGGTTCCGCCCCAGATCGCGATCAGCAGGTAGACCGGCACCAGCTCCAGCTCCCAGGCCAGGAAGAAGAGCAGAAAGTCCTGGGACAGAAACACCAGGGACTGGGCGGAGGCCTGCAGCAGCAGCAGGCCGAAATAGAGCTGGGTCTTGCGATTGACGTTCCAGCTCGCCGCCACCGCCAGCAGGGTGACCAGTCCGCTGAGCACCACCAGAGGGGCCGAGAGGCCATCAGCTCCGAGCGACCACTCCAGACCGAGCAGGGGGACCCAGGGCACCCGCTCCACCAGCTGCAGGCCGCTCAGCCCACCGTCGAAACGCTGGCTGAAGACCCACATCATCAGCAGCAGGTCGGCCAGCAGCACCACCAGGGCGATGGTGCGGGGCGCGCGGGGATCGGTGCCGTCACCCGGGAGCAGCGGCATCAGCAGGGCACCGGCCGCCGGCAACAGGGCGATCAGACTGAGCCAGGGAAAGGATGCAGGCAGGCTGGACGCAACCGTGAGGGGCAGTGTGGCGTCCATTCGAGACTGCGGAAGGGTCGGTTGTAGCCGGATGATCCGGCGTTCGGGCACTGAATGTATCAGTTAGGTAGTTGTACTCAGGAGCGCCTGCTCAGGGGCGGTCCGGGAGGCCGTGCCAGCGGCTGCCGCTCAGCTGCACCCGCAGCACTTCCGCCCGCGAGGCGACCCCCTCCCGCTCCCAGGCCGACACCATCGCCCGGCTCACGGCCCCGGCATGGTCGGCGCTGGCCAGGGCCAGCAGACTGGGCCCGGCGCCGCTGATCACACAGCCCCAGGCTCCGGCGTCGAGAGCCGCCTGGCGCACCTGGCGCCCCCCCTGGATCAGACCCCAGCGATAGGGCTCATGCAGCCGGTCATGCATGCCGTCGGCGATCAGATCGCCGTTACCGGTGCGCAGACCCTGCAGCAGCAGGGTGAGCGAGCCCAGGTTCACCACCGCGTCGGCAATCGGGATCACCTTGGGCATCACCCGCCTCGCCTCGCTGGTGGAGAGCCGGATGGCCGGAATCACCACCACCGCCTTGACGCTCTCCTGCCATTCGCAGCGCACCACCCGCCAGCGGTGGGAGGCCGCCCGGGCGGTCATGCACAGGCCACCGAGCAACGACGGAACGACATTGTCGGGATGCCCCTCGATGTCGATGGCCAGCTCCAGCAGCTTCTCCTTGCTGAGGGGTTCCCCCACCAGGGCGTTGGCGCCGATCAGCCCGGCCACGATCGCCGTGGCACTGCTGCCCAGCCCCCGGGCCGGTGGAACCGCCAGCCGCACCCGGGCCTCGAGAGCCACCGGCTGCTGGCCCGCCTCCTTCCACACCCGCTGGGCGGAGCGGTAGACGAGGTTGTCGGGTCCACCGCGCAGGTGGGCCCCCTCGCTGCCTTCGATCAACAGGTCGAAGCGCTCACCATCCCCCTCGATGCAGCGCAGCTCGAAGCGGTTGTTCAGCTCCAGGGCCGCCCCCAGGCAATCGAACCCTGGACCCAGGTTGGCGGTGGTCGCCGGCACATCCACCTGCACACCCTGCCCGATGCGGGGCCTCACCATCACAACCGTTCTGCTCGAGACAGTGTCCCATCCGCCCGAGCGGCCTCAGGCCAGCAGCATCCGCGCCCGGCAGGCGGCGCTGAACAGGCCGGCCTCCGGGTCGATCAGGGCGCGCAGCGGAATCTGCTCCAGCACCGGCGTCAGCCGTCCCTTCGCGGCAAAGGGAGCCAGAAAGGCCGGGGAACGCAGCTGGGGCAGCAGCTTGGCGGCGGTGCCACCCCCCAGCCAGAGCCCGCCGCGGCACAGGCTCTGCAGGGCCAGGTCACCCGCCACGGAGCCATAAGCCCCCAGCCAGAGATCGAGGGCGGCGGCGGCCAGGGGATCACCACCGGCGGCGGCGGCAGCCACCAGGGCCGGCAGATCGGGGCGATCCGCCTCGCCGCGGAGCTCGGCCAGGGCCCAGCTCTCCGCCGCCTGCGCCAGTCCATGGGGCACGCCGGCCTCGTGGAGAAACCAGCGGAAGACATGGCCCAGGCCGGTGCCACTGACGATCCGCTCGATCGAGACCCGCTCCAGGGACAGGTCGCGCAGCAACCACTGCTTCAGACGCCACTCCCGCTCCTGTCGCGGGGCGAATTCAGCGTGGGCGGCCTCACTGGCCAGGGCGATCAGCCCCCGGGGCCCCGGCACCCCGACGGCCACGCCGAGACCGGTGCCGGCCCCGAGGATCGCCAGGGGGCCTGGCTGGAGGAGTCCCTGCCGCACGAGCACCTGCTGGGACTCGCCCAGATGCGGCAGCCCGTAGATCAGCACGGCGAAATCGTTGACCAGCTCCAGCCGCTCGAGCCCGCAGGCGGAAGCCAGCTCCAGCTCGTCGAGTTCCCAGGGCAGGTTGGTCAGCCGGACCCGGCCGTCCTGGACGGGCCCGGCAATCGCCAGACAGCCATGGCCGGGGGCCTCGGATCCGGGTCCGCCGGCGGCGAGAAACCGTCGCACCAGCTCGGAGAAGTCGTCCCAGGCGGCTGAGGCGAATCGCTCACAGCGCAGCTGCACCAGTGCGCCCTCCTCCAGCCGGTAGGTGGCCAGCAGAGTCTTGGTGCCACCGATGTCACCGGCCAGCAGGGTGGTCATCCGCAGGCCGGCGCAGGCTCCAGACCCAGGCCGGGGGCACGGGTCTCACTGGCGGTCCTGGCGGCTGCCACCAGCACCGGGGTCTCGACGCTGCCGAGGTCACCGTCGCGGCGGGAGCGCAGGCTGACGCTGCCCTGCTCGGCCTCCTTGGCGCCGATCACCGCCAGGACCGGAATCTTCTGCTGTTCCCCGTGGCGAATCAGTTTGCCGAGGCGATCGCCGCTGCGATCGATGGCGGCGCGCACCCCCGCCGAACGCAGCTGTGCCAGCACCTGCTCGGCATAGGGAATCACCTCGTCGGTGACGGGCAGCAGACGCACCTGCTCGGGAGCCAGCCAGAAGGGAAAGTCGCCGGCATAGTTCTCGACCATGATCCCGAAGAACCGCTCCAGCGAGCCGAAGATGGCCCGGTGAATCATGATCGGCCGCTGGCGGCTGCCGTCGGCGGCCACGTAGTGCAGATCGAAGCGCTCGGGCAGGTTGAAATCAAGCTGAATCGTGGAGCACTGCCACATCCTGCCGATGGCATCCTCGATCTTGATGTCGATCTTGGGGCCGTAGAAGGCTCCGCCCCCCTCATCCACCTTGTAGGGCCAGCCCTTGCGCTCCAGGGCCTCGATCAGGCCGGCGGTGGCCAGATCCCAGACGGCATCCTCACCGATCGACTTCTCCGGACGGGTGGAGAGATTGACCTCATAAGTGTGGAAGTCGAAGCTGGAGAGGATCGTTTCGGTGAGGTTCAGAACCCCGAGGATCTCATCGCCGATCTGCTCGGGCAGGCAGAAGATGTGGGCGTCGTCCTGAGTGAAGCCGCGCACCCGCATCAGCCCATGCATCACACCGGGGCGTTCGTATCGGTACACCGTGCCCAGCTCGGCCCAGCGGATCGGCAGTTCGCGGTAGGAGCGCAGGGTGCTGGCGTAGGTGAGCACGTGGAACGGGCAGTTCATCGGCTTGAGCTGATACTGGCGCTCATCCACCTGCATGGGGCCGAACATGCTCTCGCTGTAGAAGTCGAGGTGGCCGGAGGTTTTCCAGAGGCTCAGGTCGGCCACGTGGGGTGTGTAGAGCAGGTCGTAGCCCGCCGCGAAGTGGGCCTGACGCCAGAACTCTTCGATGAGCAGGCGCATGCGGGCGCCGCGGGGGTGCCAGAACACCAGACCGGCACCGGCTTCATCCTCGATCGAGAAGAGCTGCAGGTCGGTGCCGAGGCGGCGGTGATCACGGCGCAGGGCCTCCTGCTTGCGGTGCCTGTACTCGGCCAGTTGCTCCGGGGTCTCCCAGGCCGTGCCGTAGATGCGCTGCAACTGGGCCCTGGTCTCATCCCCGCGCCAGTAGGCACCGGCCACGCTCTCGAGCTCGAAGGCCTTCGGATTGAGGTCGCTGGTGTTGGCCACGTGGGGGCCGGCGCAGAGGTCCCACCACTCGTCGCCGAGGGTGTAGAGGGTGATGGGCTCCTGGATCCCCGCCAGGATCTCGAGCTTGTAGGGCTCGTTCTGGGCCCTGATGCGCGCCTCGGCCTCCTCCCGGCTCACCTCGAGGCGCTGCAGCGGCAACTTGCGGGCAATGATCCTGCCCATCTCCTTCTTGATGGCCTTGAGATCGGCCTCCGTGAAGGGTTCGGGATTGTCGAAGTCGTAGTAGAAGCCGGTCTCGGTCCAGGGACCGATCGTGACCTGGGCGTTGGGGAAGAGCTTCTGCACCGCCATGGCCAGCACATGGCTCATGGAATGGCGGATGCGCAGCAGCTCCGGGCTCTCGCTCGTGCGGGGCAGGCGCATCCTCGGGGCCTCGCCGGCCTGAGTGACCGCCGGCTCCGGACTCGGGCCAGGGCCAGAGGCCGGGAGCGTCGACGGGGATGGGGACACGGAATCAGGCGAGGCCAGGGTCGATCCTACGCACCGGATTCGGCCCCGCCGCCCGATGGATTCCTAAGGTTGACGGGTGAATGATCTTCCCTCGAGACCGGATTCGGCCCCCAGGTCGGGGGCTGCGGGTGAGCTGCTCGACCAGCTGCTGGAGTCCCTGCTGCTGGATTTCGACTTCTGGTTCGATCGGGGGCTGCTGCTGCTCCGGCACTGCCCGGAGAGCGTGCTGAGCGCCGCGGAGCAGAAGACCCTGAGCGAACGCCTGGACACCGCCCGCAAGGAACTCATCGCCGCCAGAACCCTGCGCTCGGCCGCACCGGTGAGCATGGCCCTCGACATGCAGGCCATGGCCCCCTGGCACCGCCTGGTGCTGAGCGTCTGGAACCTGTCGGCGGAGCTGCGCCAGGCCGGGGTGGCGCTGCCGGAGCTGCCCCCGGCGCCCAGGCCTTGAAACGTCCGTCAGCCCCTGGGATCAGCCAGCAACGGCGCCACGTGGCCCCCGGCTATCTGCTCTGGGCCCTGGGACTCTTCGGGGTCTGCGGCCTGCAGCGCTTCTATGCCCGCAAGCCGCTGAGCGGCACCCTCTGGCTGCTCACCTTCGGCCTCTGCTTCATCGGCCAGCTGGTGGATCTGTTCCTGATTCCGGAGCTGGTGGATCAGGCCAACCAGCCGCTCCTGCTCCAGGAAGCGCTGGAGGCTCTCGAAGCCGGCGGCCCCGGCGAAGCCCTGCCGCCCCTGGACCGTCAGTTGCTGGCCCTGGCCCGGCGCGCCGGCGCCGCCGGCTTCACCTACAACGATGCCCTGCTGGAGTGCCAGCTGCCGCGGGACACCCCGCGGGAGCGGGTGCGGGAGGAAATCCAGCGACTGATGCACGACGACCTGCTGGACGTCGGCAACGACGAACGGGGGCGGGTCGTCTACAGGGAGCCCTGAGATCAGCCCAGCCGGCTCGCGGCCGCTGGCTGGGTCTGACCGCGGAGCTGCGCGTCGAAGAAGCGGCGCAGCTCCCCGGCTCTCTTGACCGGCTGGCCGTAGGCGCTGCCGCCATGGTGCAGCGGGAAGGACGCCCACTCGCCAGCCAGGCGGGCCATGGCGTCATCGGAGAGCTGGCCCCGGTCAACCGACGCGAGGGCACCACGCTGATCCACGAGGTAGAGGGCGGCCTGGTCCTGGTTGGCAGGTCCGAACCCGCGCAGACCGAGGCGGCTGCTGGCCGCCTTCCAGGTGGCCGGCAGCATCTGGTAGGCCCCGGCGGCGGCACTGGCGTAGCGCTTCACCACGACGATGTCGGGGTGAAGCTCCAGAGAGGGCACCAGCTCGCCGCCGTACAGAGTCCGGTAGCCGTCGGGAGACCCGCCGGCCCAGGTGCCCTCGGCGAAGCGGATCGTGGCCAGCAACGCCCGCCGCTGGCGCGTGAGCGGATAGCGGACGGCCCTCGGGGCGGGCCGGGCGACGGCGATGGCAGGCGCCGCCAGCGCTGGCGATGGAGGGAAGGGAGGCACGGGTGACACAGCGGCCAGCGCAGCGCCGTAGCGGCTGGAGATCAGCGCCGGCAGGGCCAGCAGCAGGGCGGTGGTACCGAGAGCCTCCACGGGCCCACGGGATGCTCCCTTGGCAACCATGCCGAATCAAAAACTTAAAGATTCGGAAACTGTGCTGGTTGTCACATCCTTCCGGCGTCGCCTCCCTGATGGGGTGGACAGAACGGGCCTTGCCGTGCTTTCCAGGCAGCCCGACAGGTCGGCCAGGCCCGGAGCGACCACCAGCACAGGCCGCCCAGGCACTGGAGCTACCACACACCGCCGGATCGGCAAGCCCTCTCGGCGGGACTGAATGATCAGATCCACTGATCAGTCCTTGGCCGGCGATCAGCGTGCCGGCAGAAATCCCATGGCCGTGCGCACTCTCTCCAGGGACGCCTCGGCCACGACACTGGCCCGTTCGCGGCCACGGCGCAGCACCTGATCGAGGTAGCCCGGCTCAGCCCGGATCGCCTCGTAGCGCTCCTGCAGGGGGCGCAGAGCCTCAACGGCCGCCTCCGCCAGCAGGGGCTTGAACTGGCCCCAGCCCATCGGGGCGCACTCCCGGGCGGCCGCCTCCCGACCCACGCCACTGAGCAGGGCATAGAGCCCCAGGAGGTTGTCGGCCTCGGGTCGCTCGGGGTTGCCGAACTCCAGCCCCATCACCGGATCGGTCTTGGCCCGCTTGATCTTGCGGGTGATCAGCTCGGGGGGATCGAGCAAGTTGATGCGCGAGCCCTCGTTGGGGTCGCTCTTGCTCATCTTGCTGCGCCCATCGGCCAGGCTCATCACCCGTGCGCCCTCGGCGAGGATCAGCGGCTCGGGGACTTTCAGCAGCGGCTCGTCCTCAGGGGCGAAGCGGGCATTGATCCGTTGCTGGGCGATGTCGCGGGCCAGCTCGAGATGCTGCTTCTGGTCTTCGCCCACCGGCACCAGATCGGCGTCGTAGAGCAGGATGTCCGCCGCCATCAGCACGGGGTAATCCAGCAGGCCCACCGAGACGTTCTCGCCCTGTTTGCGGGCCTTTTCCTTGAACTGGATCATCCGCTCGAGCCAGTTCAGCGGCGTGACGCAGTTCAGCAGCCAGGTGAGCTCGCTGTGGGCCGTGACCTGGCTCTGCACGAAGACGCTGGAGCGCTCGGGATCGATGCCGCTGGCGAGGTAGAGCGCGGCGGTGCGACGGGTGTTCTCGGCCAGCAGCGCCGGATCGTGAGGCACCGTGATGGCATGCAGATCGACCACACAGAAGAACGTGTCGTGGTCGTCCTGGAGGCTGACCCAGTTGCGGATGGCCCCGAGCCAGTTCCCCAGGTGAAGAGCACCTGTGGGCTGGACACCGGAGAGAACCCTGGGCCTGCCGCTCACGGTTGCGTCTCGTCCGCTTCGGCGGACGGGGCAGCGGTCGGCTCCGGCTCCGAGATCACCACCTCAAGGGCCTGATCCGGCTCAGGAGCCTGATCCGGAGTCTGGACCGCTTCGACCGCCTCGACCGCGTCGGTGGCCTCGTTGGCCTCCGGCTCAGGGGCCGGGGCCTGGGGGCGACTGGGCCGTGCGAACGGATCCGGACGGCTGGAGCGCCGCTCGCCACGGCCCTCGGCGGGGGATCGCCGGGCCCGCTGCCCGTCACGGGGAGTGCCTTCGTTCCGGGGGGCGCCGCCCTGGGCGCGGTGCTCCGCCAGCAGGGCGTCGAGCTGGCCCTGCTCCAGAAGCTGGGCCACGGTGCGGATCGAGAAGCCCAGCGCCGCCACGGTGGAGCGGAGCTGGAAGGCTTCCTGAACGGCATTGGCCGCACGGAGCTCGTTCTCGCTCAGCCGGATGCGAAAGCCGCCGGTCTCGCGCTCGCGTCCGCCGCCCCCGCCACCACTGCCCCGACCCGACTCGATGCGCCTTGCACGGGCGGGCTGGTCCTGCTCGGACCGGGCCACTGCTGCTGTGTTCTCGTCGGCCATCGCCGGAGCCTTCAATCAGGGGGCAAGTGTGCCGCATCAACGGGTCACGGGGCGGCCAGCCAGAGCAGACGGAGGGGTTCAACTGATCCGGCGCGGGCGAGGACCAAGACGGGCAACGGCCGTGGCCCTGCCGCGGAGAAGGACTGCCGGTACCGGGCAAGGAAGGCCAGATAGATCTGCAGGGTCCAACCCCCATGGCCTCTCTCCTGGGCCTGCCAGTGCCGTTTCAGGGCCAGCCGACAGGCCTCCTCGCCGAACTCCCGCCAGCAGTGGGCTTCGGCGGCCTCCGGGCTCAGTCCCTCGCGGCAGCAGCGGCGGAAGGCCTCCAGCTCCGGAGCCGCAGCTGTGCAATCGGGCGGCAGCTCCAGCGTCAGGCGCTCCACCGGGACCGCCCGGAGCTGCAGCCAGCAGCGATCCAGCAGCAGCACCGGCAGTCCCCCGTGCCAGTGCCGCTCCTGCTGCTGGTGATGCAGCCGCTGCGCCAGCTCCAGCTCCAGACGGGGGGTGAGCTTCAGACTGGCGGCCTCGGCCGTCTCCACCATGGCAAGGCCGCTCGACCCATCCAGTGTGGGGGTGATCCAGGCCGCCTGGGCAGGAGTGGGCGGCTGAGCTAGAGAGGCACTGCTTCGGCAGCGCCGCACCACCCTTGACCACCCCCGCCGCTCCCAAGGCCAACGCCGCGTCCCAGCTCAGCGCCGCTCAGGCCTGCTCAGGCGACGCCGGGGCCAGGGCGCACAGCTGGCGCCCGGGAATGCCCTGGATGCCGGCGGCTCTGGTGCTGGCCGGCGGCCTGCTGCTGGGCGACAGCCTCCACGGCAGCGTCTCCGGTGCCGTGGTGGTCGCCGCGGCTGCGGGGGGCCTGTGGTGGCTCAGCCGCGGCAGGGCCTCGATCCAGCCCAGGCTTCCCTCCAGCTGGAACGGCTGGATCGAGCGGTGCGAAGGGCTGCTGAATCAGTTCGAGCAGCTCCAGCCCACTGAGAACGATCCCGCCGCCAGCGCCGAGCAGGAGGGCCGGCGCCAGCGCCTGCAGCAGCTGCGCGACCGTCAGCCGCGGCAGCAGCTGCAGGTGGGGCTGGCCGGGGTCAGCCTGCCGCCCGCGAGCCTGCAGCCGGAACTGATCCGGGCGCTCAGGGCCCCCCTGCCCCTCTGCCTGCACTGGGGCCATCCCCTGCCGAGCCACAGCCCCGACTGGCGTTGGCCCCTGCTGTTCCAGCAGTGCGACCTGCTGCTCGTTCACCTGGAGACCCCCCTGAGGGCCGCGGATCTGCGCTGGCTCGAATCCCTGCCCGCAGGTCAGGCCGTGTCCCTGCTGGTCACGAGCTCCCAGCCGGCGCCGACGGCGGAGCTGGACCAGGAGTTGCGCGCCCAGCTGCCGGGGACCCTGGCCGATCAGGTGATTCTCTGGAGCGGCGAGGAGGAGCAGCTCGGGTCTGCCCTGGAGCCCTGCAGCCGGCTGCTGCGCGTCCGCGGGCGGAGCCTGCTGCTGCAGACCGAGCTGCGCTGCCTCGAGACCCTGCACGCGGAGTGGCAGACGAGCCTGGAGAGTCTGAGGCGCGGGCGTCTCGATGGGCTGGTGCGGCGCACCCAGTGGCTGGTGGCCGCGGGGGTGTTCGCGGCCCCGATGCCCAGCGTCGATCTGCTGGTGCTGGCGGTGGCCAACGGCCTGATGCTCAGGGAGATGGCCGAGCTCTGGGATTGCCCCTGGCAGCTGGCTCAGCTGCGCGAGGCCGCCACTGAGCTGGCCAAGGCGGCGCTGGCCCTGGGCGTGACCGAGTGGACCAGCCAGGCCCTGCTCTCGGCCATGCGCCTGGAGGGAACCACCTGGCTGGTGGGTGGTGCGCTGCAGGCCCTCAGCGCCGCCTACCTGACCCGGGTGGTGGCCCATGCCATGGCCGATGTGCTCGCCCTCTCCAGCGGGGTGCCCGAACCGGATCTGCAGATGCTGCGCCAACAGGCCCCTCTGCTGGTGGCCAGGGCCGCCGAGGCGGAGCGGCTGGACTGGAAGGGATTCCTCAGCCAGGGCCAGGCCTGGTGGCGCAGCCAGGGGACGCCTGGACTCGAGGCCGCCGGCTGACCCCAAGCACCGAACAACTTCTTCATGAAGACTTGATGAAGTCGTTCATGAAGTTCCCTGTAGACACGAAACGTTTCGAGATTTTCCCTGGCCAGATCGGGGGCATTCCCTAGCGTCAAATGGCGCCCACCATGTCCAGGTCCAGGGTCGGCCTCTTGAGCCTGATCCGGGTCTGAATCCCTGGGCGAGTCCATCCCGTCCTCATTCCTCCAATGACCACGGCCGTTCGCAGCGGACGCGCTGGCAACTGGGAAAACTTCTGTCAGTGGGTCACCTCCACCGACAACCGCATCTATGTCGGTTGGTTCGGTGTGCTGATGATTCCCTGCCTCCTGTCAGCCACCATCTGCTTCATCATTGCCTTCATCGCCGCTCCCCCCGTCGACATCGACGGCATCCGGGAACCGGTCGCAGGTTCGTTCCTGTACGGCAACAACATCATCTCCGGCGCCGTTGTTCCTTCGAGCAACGCCATCGGCCTGCACTTCTATCCCATCTGGGAAGCCGCCAGCCTCGACGAGTGGCTGTACAACGGCGGTCCTTACCAGCTGGTGGTCTTCCACTTCCTGATCGGCATCGCCTGCTACATGGGCCGCCAGTGGGAGCTCTCCTACCGCCTGGGCATGCGTCCCTGGATCTGCGTCGCCTACTCGGCGCCCCTCTCGGCCGCCTTCGCCGTGTTCCTGATCTACCCCTTCGGTCAGGGTTCCTTCTCCGACGGCATGCCCCTCGGCATCTCCGGCACCTTCAACTTCATGCTGGTGTTCCAGGCTGAGCACAACATCCTGATGCACCCCTTCCACATGCTGGGTGTGGCGGGTGTGTTCGGCGGCTCCCTGTTCTCCGCCATGCACGGCTCCCTGGTGACCTCCTCCCTGGTGCGTGAGACCACCGAGAGCGAGAGCCAGAACTACGGCTACAAGTTCGGTCAGGAAGAGGAGACCTACAACATCGTGGCTGCCCACGGTTACTTCGGTCGCCTGATCTTCCAGTACGCCTCCTTCAACAACAGCCGCAGCCTGCACTTCTTCCTGGCTGCCTGGCCCGTCGTCGGCATCTGGTTCACCGCCCTGGGCGTGAGCACGATGGCCTTCAACCTGAACGGCTTCAACTTCAACCAGTCGATCCTGGATTCCCAGGGCCGGGTGCTCAACACCTGGGCCGACGTGCTCAACCGCGCCAACCTCGGTTTCGAGGTGATGCACGAGCGCAACGCTCACAACTTCCCGCTGGATCTGGCCGCCAGCGAGATCGTGCCGGTCGCACTGACCGCCCCCGCCATCGGCTGATCCCGGCCGGCCCCTCGCGGCCGCCGCCTGGATCCCCTCAGCCCCTGCCTCCGCGGGGGCTTTTTGCTGCCTGGGCTCCTAGATTCATTCGCTGACGAGAACGGTGTTTGACGACTCGGATCGGTGCAGAGACCAGGAGCCCACGCCGGCACCGTCCCGCCGGGAGGGTGGGCTGGCTGCTCGCCATCCTGGTGCTGCCGGTCCTGGCGGGTTGTCGCGGCTCAGGCCCGGTGGCCGAGGAGCGTCCCCTGGTGATCACCACCTTCACGGTGCTGGCCGACATGGCCCGCAATGTGGCCGGCGATCACCTGCGGGTGGAATCGATCACCAAGCTGGGGGCGGAGATCCACGGCTACGAGCCCACCCCCAGCGATCTGCGCCGGGTCGAGGGGGCCTCGCTCGTGCTGGAGAACGGCCTGAACCTGGAGCGCTGGAGCGAGCGCTTCCTGGCCGGGATGCCGAACCTGAAGCGGTCCACCCTCACCGCGGGGATCACGCCCCTGCCGATCACCGAAGATGCGTACCGGGGGAAACCCAATCCCCATGCCTGGATGTCCCCCCGCCTCGCTGAGATCTACGTGGAGAACATCCGCCGGGCGTTCAGCGAGCTGGATCCGGCCAACGCCGAGGAGTACCGCCGCCGCGCCCAGGCCTACAAGGACCAGCTCCGGGCCCTCGACCTGGAGCTGCGCCGCGAGCTGGCCACGATCCCCGCGCCCAGGCGGGTGCTGGCCAGCTGCGAGGGGGCCTTCACCTACCTGGCGAAGGACTACGGCCTCGATGAGGCCTACCTCTGGCCGGTGAATTCCGAGTCCCAGGTCACCCCCCAGCGGATGGCGCGGCTGATCGCCACCGTGCGCCAGCGTCAGGTGCCGGCGGTCTTCTGCGAGAGCACCGTCAGCGACAAGGTGCAGCGTCAGGTGGCCGAGCAGACGGGCGCCCGCTTCGGAGGCGTGTTCTATGTCGACTCGCTCTCCGGCCCCCAGGGTGAGGCGCCGACCCTGCTGAAGCTGCAACGCCACAACGTGCGCACCCTGATCCAGGGCCTGAAGGGGAGCTGATCGCATGGCCGCCCATCCCGACCTCGCCCCCAGGGCCGAGCGCATCCGCGTCAGCCACCTCTGCGTCAGCTACCACGGTGTGGTGGCCCTCCACGACGTGTCTCTGACGGTGAAGGCCGGCATCATCTGTGGTCTGGTGGGCACCAACGGCGCCGGCAAATCCACGCTGTTCAAGTCCCTGATGGGCTTCGTGCGGCCCTCCGAGGGGGAGATCAGCATCAACGGCCTGCCCTTGCGCCAGGCCCTGCGCCGCCAGGCGGTGGCCTACGTCCCCCAGATGGAGAGCGTCGACTGGAACTTCCCCATCCACGTGGCCAACGTGGTGATGATGGGTCGCTACGGCGGCATGAACCTGCTGAGGATTCCCAGCCGCGACGACCACCGCGCCGTGCGCGAGAGCCTGGAGCGGGTGGAGCTCTGGCCCCTGCGCCACCGCCAGATCGGTGAACTCTCCGGCGGTCAGCGCAAGCGGGCCTTCCTGGCGCGGGCCCTGGCCCAGGGCGCCTCCGTGCTGCTGCTCGATGAGCCCTTCGCCGGCGTCGACATCCGCACCGAGCGGTTGATGATCGAGTTGTTCCAGCAGTTCCGCGCCGAGGGCCGCACCCTGCTGATCTCCACCCACGACCTCTCCCACGTCACCGGCTTCTGCGATGAGGTGGTGCTGATCAACAAGACCGTTCTGGCCTACGGCGACACCTCCGAGGTGTTCACCGAGGAGAACCTGGCGCGCACCTTCGGCGGCAGCCCCGCCCAGTTGCTCACCAGCCCGGGTCTCGAACCGGGCCCCCAGCCGGGACACGACCCCTGGCGGAGCGAGCCCTGATGGATCCCCTGAGCTGGCTGCTGGAGCCCCTGCGCCACGACTTCATGGTGCGGGCGCTGCTGGTGAGTGCCCTGGTGGCGGGCGTCTGTGGACTGCTCTCCTGCTTCATGACCCTCAAGGGCTGGGCCCTGATGGGGGATGCGGTCTCGCACGCGGTGATGCCGGGAGTGGTGATCGCCTATGCGCTCAACCTGCCCTTCGCCCTGGGGGCCTTCGTGTTCGGGGTGGGCTCGGTGGCGGTGATCGGCTACATCAAACAGATGACCCGGATCAAGGAAGACACCGTGATCGGCCTGGTGTTCACCGGATTCTTCGCGCTCGGTCTGACGCTGATCTCGAAGGTGCGCAGCACCATCGATCTCACCCACATCCTCTTCGGCAACGTGCTGGGAATCAGCGGCGATGACATCCGCCAGACCGTGCTCATCAGCCTGCTGGTGCTGGTGCTGCTGCTGCTGTTCCGCCGCGACCTGATCCTGTTCTGCTTCGATCCCACCCACGCCCGCTCGATCGGCGTGAACACCGGATTCCTGCATTACCTGCTGCTCTCGGTGCTGTCCCTGGCGGCGGTGGCCGGTCTGCAGACCGTGGGCATCATCCTGGTGGTGGCGATGCTGGTGACGCCGGGCGCCACGGCCTACCTGCTCACCGACCGCTTCGACCGCATGACCTGGATCGCGATCGGCTCGGCCGTGCTCTCCAGCGTGCTGGGCATCTACTGGAGCTACTGGATGGATGCCTCCACGGCGGGCTGCATCGTGCTGGTGCAGACGGGACTGTTTCTGCTCAGTTTCCTGTTTGCCCCCCGCCACGGGCTGCTGGCCCAGCAGCGCCGTTGACGCCGGTGGAGCAGCGACGCCCCAGTCAGCGCTGGCCCTGGTGGCCCCTTCTTCCCCTCTACCCCTACGGCTGCCGCCGCACCCTGGTGCGCACGCTCATCCCCGCACAGGTCTGGAGCTTCGAGCAGCTGCAGGGGATCTTCCATGTGGCGGTCCCGATCCGGATGACGGTGCTGCGTCTGAGCGGGGGGCTGCTGCTGCATGCGCCGGTGCCCCCCACCGAGGAGGTGCTGGAGGAGCTGCGCGCCCTGGAGCATCGCTACGGACCGGTGCGCACGATCGTGCTGCCCACCAGCTCCGGTCTGGAGCACAAGCTGCCGGTCCCGGCCATGGCCCGGGCCTTCCCCGCAGCCGAGGTCTGGGTGAGCCCGCAGCAATGGAGCTTTCCGCTGTCCCTGCCGCTCCCCTGGCTGGGGTTTCCCCGCTCCCGCACCCGGGTGCTCCTGGAGGATGGGCTGCCCCATGGCGACGAGCTCAGCTGGCATCCGCTCGGTCCCCTCGACCTGGGGACCGGCACCTTTCTGGAGGTGGCCTGCCTGCACCGGGCCAGTGGAGCCCTGCTGGTCACCGATGCCCTGGTGGCGATTGCGCCGGAGCCCCCCCAGCTGTTCGAGGCCGATCCCACGCCGCTGCTCTTTCATGGCCGCGACCGGGGCGATCAGCCCTTGATCGACACCCCTGAGCACCGGCGGATCGGCTGGTGGCGCACCGTGCTGTTCGCCTCCTACCTGCGCCCCGGGTCGCTGGAGGTTGCCGGTCTGATGGAGGTTCTCAGTCAGGCGCTCAAGCCCGGCCTGCGCCGGCCCAGGACCTATTTCGGCCTGTACCCCTTCCGCTGGTCACCCGGCTGGGAGGAGGAGTTCAAGGCCCTTCTGAGCCCCCGCGGCGAACCTCGCCTGCAGGTGGCACCGGTGCTGGAGCGGCTGGTGTTCCCCCGTTGCCGCGAGGCCCTGCTGACCTGGCTGGAGAGCCTCGCCGCGCTGCAGCAGATTCGCTGGCTGGTGCCCGCCCACTACGAGGCCCCCGTGGCCTGCACCGGCGACGATCTGATGGCCCTGGCGAGGTCGATCAGAGACCGGCCCTGGGCGGCGTCCGAGGGCTCCTGGGCCTATCTGGCGGGGATCGATCGGGCCCTGGTGCGCTGGGGCGTCGTGCCCAGCGAACCAGGGGCCTGACCCCGAGGGACTCAGAGCCTGAGTTCGCCGGGATCGGCGTCGAGACCGCCCTCGCCGAAGAGGGTGGTTTCCAGCTCCATCCTCTGCTCCATCTGGCGCAGGAAATAGCCGGTCATCATCGCGGAAGCGAGCAGACCGGCGAGGTTGTCGCGGCTGGTCTGAATCTTCACTTCGAACTGCTCACCGGGAAGCATCCCCAGCAATCCCTGGACGTTGTGGCGAATGATGTCCTGGATGTCACCGCTGGCGGAGCGGGCCACCCGCTGAAGCACATCGGGTGACTGGTCCTGCAGGTACTGAATCAGGGAATTCCCGCTGATCGCTTCGCTGTCGGTGGTCAGGAACTCCGGGTTGAACATGCCCCTCCGGCGTGATCCGTTTCTGGTTAGGAACCCTAACGCAGAGTTTCAGATCAACCTCTCCCCGCCGTGGGTGAGAACCGTATCGGGCCGAGATGCCGCAGGGGCCAGTAACGGAACACGGCGGTGCCGATCACATGGTCGGCCGGCAGGGGGCCCCAGAGGTGCGAGTCGAGGCTGGCATTGCGGTTATCCCCCATCACCAGCAGGTGACCCGCCGGTACGGTCAGAGGCGGGAGCTCATAGTTCATCGGCTCGCGCCGCCAGGGCTCACGTACCGGGGCGCCATTGCGGAGCAGGTCACCACCCGCCACTTCGATCACATCGCCGGGCACCCCCACGACCCGCTTGATCAATGCGGCCCGGGGGTCGTAGCCGGCGGCGAGCAGGGGATCGGGCGGACGGAACACGACGATCGCTCCGCGCGGCAGGACCGGAACCAGCCGGGGCCTGAGCTTCTCCACCAGGATCCGGTCCTCGAGCTGCAGCGTGGGCAGCATCGAGCCCGAGGGGATCCAGCGGGGTTCCATCACCTGCCAGCGCAGCAGCAGGGCCACCCCCACCCAGAGCAGCAGGGGAATCAGCTGGCGGGCCACCCCCCAGCGGCGGCTGGCACCGGATGGGGTCGTGGCCGAAGGGGACAGAGGAGGATTGGGCATGATCGCTCCATCCTGAAGCGGTGGCGGACCCAGTGAGCCAGGAGCTGCCCCAGCGGCAGGCTGATCGGGCTGAGGCCAACCTCAGGGCGGCGGTGGACCTGCTGCTGGAGCTGATGGCCCGGGGGGTGGAGCGGGTGGTGCTCTGTCCGGGCAGCCGTTCGGGGCCTCTGGCGGCGGCGGCCGGGTTGCTGCTCCAGCGGGGACTGAAACTGCACACGGCCATCGACGAGCGATCGGCGGGGTTCTTCGCCCTGGGCCTGGCCAGGGCCGAGGGCACACCCACCGTGGTGATCACCACCTCCGGCACTGCCGTGGCCAACCTGCTGCCAGCCGTGGTGGAGGCCGACAGCGGCACGATTCCGCTGCTGCTGCTGAGCGCCGACCGACCGCAGCGGCTGAAGAACTGCGGCGCCAACCAGACCGTGAACCAGGAGGAGTTCCTCGCCCCCTGCTGCCGCTGGTCCGCGCAGGGGGACAGCCGGGGCCTGGCCGCGATGGCTCGCCCTGCCCTGCAGGCCCTGGCCCGCAGGGCCTGTCGGATGGCCCTGAGCGCACCGATGGGACCGGTGCATCTGAACCTGCCCTTCGACGAACCGCTCCATGCCGGAGCGGAGGCGCTGCAGCGTCTGGCCCGGGAGTTCGGCGCCATGGCCGCGGCCACCGAGGTGCCCGGCCATGGCGATGGCGGCGGCGCGGCCACGGCCGGAGGCGATCCGCTGGGCCTGGATCCCGATCGCCCCGGGGTGATCGTGGCGGGGCCGTGGCGGGGCAGCCCCGACCAGTGGCCCGCCTTCGTGGCGGCTCTGCAGCGCTGGCAGCAGCGCTGTGGCTGGCCGCTGCTGGCCGATGGTCTCTCCGGTCTCAGGGGCCAGGCCGGTCTGGACCTGGTGGCTGGCTATGACCTGGTCCTCGAGGACCCCGACCCCGCTCTGGCCCCCCCCCAGGTGCTGAGGCTGGGTCCCCTGCCCGCCAGCCGGAGGCTGCAGCGCTGGCTGGCGGCCTGCGGCGGCCATCAGGTGCTGATCAGCGAGGGGGATCCACGCCCGCTCGATCCCCTGGGCACGGTCCAGGCCAGCTGCGGCCACGGCTTCTCGACCTGGTGCCAGGCCCTGCCGGTCTCGTTCTGGCAGGGAGGGCCCGGGCTCACGGCCAACCAGGAGGTCCTGACGCTGTGGCAGGCCGCCGAGGGCGGCACCCAGGGCTGGCTGAACACCCAGCTGACCCACGAGGGAGCCAGCCACCGGCCCGATGAACCCAGCCTGGCCCGGGCCCTGAGTCAGCTCCTGCCGCCTGGTCTGGCGGTGATGCTGGCCAGCAGCAGCCCCGTGCGCGACTGGGAGAGCTTCGCCGATCCCAGCGGCCCCGCCAGGCCCGTCCATGGCTTCCGCGGGGCTTCGGGCATCGACGGCACGCTGTCGCTGGCGGCCGGGCTGGCGGAGAGCCTCGGAGGGCTGGTGCTGCTCAGCGGAGATCTGGCCCTGCTCCACGACTCCAACGGCTGGCTCTGGCACCACCAGCTGCGGGGCCGGCTCACCGTGGTACTGATCGAGAACGGAGGAGGCGGCATCTTCGAGCAGCTGCCGATCCGGGCGACGGCAGGCCTGGATTTCGAACGCCTCTTCGCCATGGGCCAGCCCCTGGATCACACCTCCCTGGCCGCCGCCCATGGCGTGCCCTGGCGGCGGGTGGCGGCCCTGACCGAGCTGGAGGGGGCCCTGGACTGGGCCCTGGAGCAGCCGGTGGCCCTGCTGGAGGTGAGGACCGACCGCCGGGCCGATGCCCTGTTGCGCCAGCGCCTGCGCCAGGACTGTCCGCGCCCGCGGCTCAGAATGACACCTTCCCAGGCCCCGCCGCGATGAGCGTCGATCCCAACCCGGCTGATGCCCCAAGCCCCGGCCCGGTGCTGCCAGGGGAGAGCCTCGTGCACTGGAGCTCGGCCGCCAGCTACGAGGACATCCGCTTCGACCTCTGTGGGGAGGGGATCGCCCGGATCGCCATCAACCGTCCGTCCAAACGCAACGCCTTCCGCCCGCGCACGGTGGTGGAGCTCTACGACGCTTTCAGCCGGGTACGCGACAACCCGCGGGTGGGGGTTGTGCTGTTCACCGGCGTGGGCCCGGCGGCCGACGGGGGCTACGCCTTCTGCGCCGGCGGTGACCAGAGCGTTCGCGGCGATGGCGGCTACCTCGATGAAAGCGGGCTCCCCCGCCTGAACGTGCTCGATCTGCAGCGCCAGATCCGTTCTCTGCCCAAGGTGGTGATCGCCCTGGTGGCGGGCTACGCCATCGGCGGCGGCCAGGTGCTGCATCTGCTCTGCGACCTCAGCCTGGCCGCGGAAAACGCTGTCTTCGGCCAGACGGGTCCGCGGGTGGGCAGCTTCGATGGCGGCTTCGGCGCCGGTTATCTGGCACGCCTGGTGGGCCAGCGCAAGGCCCGGGAGATCTGGTTCCTCTGCCGCCGCTACAACGCCGAGGAGGCCCTGGCGATGGGCCTGGTGAACGCGGTGGTGCCGCTGCAGAAGCTGGAGGCGGAGGGAGTGCGCTGGGCCCGGGAGGTGCTGCAGCACAGCCCCACGGCGATCCGTTGCCTCAAGGCCTCCTTCAACGCCGAAACCGATGGCCTGGCTGGCATCCAGGAGCTGGCGGGCCAGGCCACCCACCTCTTCTATCGAACCGCCGAGGGTCAGGAGGGGCGCAACGCCTTCCTGGAGAAGCGTGATCCCGACTTCAGTGATTCCCCCTGGTTGCCCTGACGCCACTGGGCTGGCGCACCTACTGAAGCCGCCGGAAGCAGAGCGGCTCACGGCGCTCCAGGCCCAGGATCCAGAGACCGCCCGCCAGCTCCTTGAGCCGTTTCAGAAAGAGGGTGCTGTCGCCAGTGGCGATCCACTGGGCCTTGAGGGCGGGCAAGGTCTCCTGCAGAGACTCGATCGGCAACTCCAGCAGCAGCAGGCTGTGCTCGCCAGCCGCCCGGCGCAGCGCACCCTCCTCACTGCGCTGCCACACCCTCACCAGTAGCTCGAGGGCCTGCTGCCGGCCGACATCACCCGGATCACCATCGGCCGGCACGGGCTCAGGCAACGATCTCCCCTGCAGTGGCATCGCCCGTTGCCCCCCCTGCTCCAGCAGGGCCAGGGCGATCAGATAGGGAGCGGCAGCCATGGGATTGAGCAGCGGAAGGCCCTGACACAGTGGCCCCTGGAGCCACGCCAGGCACGCTGTTCTCCAGGCGGACCAGTACAGCCCACGGCGATCCGTTACCTCAAGACCTCCTTCACGCCGACCCCGATGGCCTGGCCGGCCTGCTGGAGCTGGCGGGCGGCAACGCCTTCCTAGAGAAGTGCGACCCTGACATCGGGAATTCAGCCTGGTAGCCCTGAGGGTCGCTGCGAAGACGTTGCAAACCACAACGCGATGTCAAATCGTCGGGCATCCTTGGGCCTGAAGGCCGGACAACCGGCAGTCACAGAGGGACATGGAACAGGGCCAGCTCAACTGGATCGCCAACTTCATCTGGGGCATCGCCGACGACGTGCTCCGGGATCTGTACGTGCGCGGCAAGTACCGCGACGTGATCCTGCCGATGACGGTGCTGCGTCGGCTGGATGCGGTGCTCGAGCCCACCAAGCAGGCGGTGCTCGACCTGAAGGCCTCCTTGGATGCCGCCCAGATCGTCCATCAGGATCCCGCCCTGCGTCAGGCGGCAGGCCAGGCCTTCTACAACACTTCCAAATTCACCCTCCGCGATCTGCAGGCCCGCGCAAGCCAGCAGAAGCTGCGGGCCGACTTCGAGGCCTACCTCGATGGCTTCTCGCCGAATGTGCAGGACATCCTGGAGAACTTCGAGTTCCGCAACCAGATCCCGCGCCTGTCGAAAGCCGATGCCCTCGGCACCCTGATCGGCAAGTTCCTCTCACCCGACATCAACCTCAGCCCGAATCCCGTTCACGATGGGAACGGTGGTGAGAAGCACCCCGGCCTCGACAACCACGGCATGGGCACCGTATTCGAGGAGCTGGTGCGCCGCTTCAACGAGGAGAACAACGAGGAGGCCGGCGAGCACTGGACGCCACGGGACGCTGTGAAGCTGATGGCCAAGCTGATCTTCGTGCCGATCGCTTCCGAGATCGAATCCGGCACCTACCTGCTCTACGACGGCGCCTGCGGCACCGGCGGCATGCTCACCGTGGCGGAAGAGGAGCTCAAGGAGCTGGCCACCGCCCAGGGCAAGCAGGTGGCCACCCACCTCTACGGCCAGGAGATCAACGCCGAAACCTATGCCATCTGCAAGGCGGATCTGCTGCTCAAGGGCGAGGGCGACGGGGCCGACAACATCGTGGGCGGACCGGAGCACTCCACCCTCGCCAACGACGCCTTCCCGGCGCGCGAGTTCGACTTCATGCTGTCCAATCCGCCCTATGGCAAGAGCTGGAAGGGGGATCTGGAGCGCATGGGCGGCAAGGGCGGCATCAAGGATTCCCGGTTTCTGATTGATCACGATGGCGATGGGGAGTATTCGCTGATCACCCGCTCCAGCGACGGACAGATGCTGTTCCTGGCCAACCTGATCAGCAAGATGAAGAGCGGCACGCCCCTGGGCAGCCGCATCGCCGAAGTTCACAACGGCAGCTCGCTGTTCACCGGTGATGCCGGCCAGGGCGAGAGCAACATCCGCCGCTGGATTATCGAGAACGACTGGCTGGAGGCGATCGTGGCCCTGCCGTTGAACATGTTCTACAACACGGGCATCGCCACCTACATCTGGGTGCTCAGCAACCGCAAGCCCCCCCATCGCCAGGGGCGTGTGCAGTTGATCGATGCCACAACGTGGTTCAAGCCCCTGCGCAAGAACCTCGGCAAAAAGAACTGCGAACTCTCAGACGACGACATCCAGCGCATTGTCGACACGTTTCTGGCGTTCGAGGAAACCGAGCAGAGCAAGATCTTCCCGAACCAGGCGTTCGGCTATTGGAAGGTGACGGTGGAGCGGCCGTTGCGGCTGGCCATCCACAGCGATGCCGAGCACCTGGCGGCCCTGGCCGAAGCTGCTGTGGAGGCTGGGGAGGCAGGCCTGGAGAGTGTGGTTGACGCTGTGGATGAGGTGATGGGGGAGGGCCCCCACAAAGATGCGAACCAGTGGCTGGAGCTAGCGGAACGGGTAGGCAAGGGGCAGGGGCTGCGCTGGACGGCCAAGAAAACCAAGCTGCTGCTTTCCCATCTGGGCGAACGGAACGAGAAAGCCGCCCCAGTGATCGCCAAAGTGTTCAAGCCGGGCAAGCAGGCGGCCGATCCCCTGAGGGGGTTCTTCCCAGTGGAGCTGGAGGAGGGCGAACGGGTAGTGCAGTACGAGCCGGACCCCGAACTGCGGGACACCGAACAGGTGCCACTGCTGGAGGAGGGCGGCATCGATGCTTTCCTGGCCCGCGAAGTGCTGCCCTATGCCTCCAAGGCCTGGTATGACCCCGGCAGCGTGAAAACGGGCTATGAGGTGAGTTTTACGCGGTACTTCTACAAGCCCAAGCCGCTGCGGTCGCTGGAGGAGATTCGGGCGGAGATCCTGGCGCTGGAGAAGGAGACGGAGGGGCTATTAGGCGAGCTCATAGGAGGCCATGTGTGATGACTCCCGTACCTTCATTCCCAGAAGGGCAGATCGAAGCGATAGCAAAGTTACTCGGAGAGTGCGGCTCAGGGTCGGACATCAGCCGCATCTTTCTGGATCGCGGCTTGACCGATAATTCTGGACAATCCACCAAGTGGCGCAGAATCTACTCAGTGTTCTTGGATTCCCAGAGGCGTCACGGCTGCGCCAATCAGATCGTTGACTTCATTAGAGCTTGCCTGATACCAGCACGATTCGTTGGGCGAAGTGAAGAGTTTGAAGCGCACCGGCAGGAGCTCAACACAATTCTGGCATTCTCTGGGCTGGAGTACGGAGCTGACGGCCAGTTTCGCAGAGTTGAACCTGCCGCAACGATTGAGGAGGCGGAACAGCGGGTGCGAACAATTCGCTCGAAGTTCCAAGGCCGGCGTATTCATCCTGAGGTTGTAAAGTATTGTCGCTCCGAGTTGATGCAGGACAACTATTTCCACGCTGTCTTTGAAGCCAGTAAAGGCCTCGCCCAGCGGATTCGCGATATGACGGGAGTTCAAGCGGACGGACCCAAGCTGATCGATCGTGTGTTTTCAATCGAACGTCCCTTGCTAGCCCTGAACACACTGAAGACCGAAACCGAGAAGAGTGAGCACAAAGGATATTCAGCCCTGCTGAAGGGCTGCTTCGCGGCCGTTCGCAATCCCTTGGCCCATGAACCGAAGATTATGTGGGAAGGAGAGGATGATGCGGCCGACTACCTTTCCCTGATCTCTCTCCTGCATCGCAAGCTTGATCAATGTGTGCCCACAGGCTTGAGCGAGAGCTCATGATTTGCGATCTCAAGCCCTATCCAGAAATGAAGGGCACCAGCATTCCCTGGCTGGAGGAGTTGCCTGCAGGCTGGTCAGTTTGTCGCAACGGCAGTCTCTTCGTCCAGAGAATCGAGACAGGATTCGCCGATCTAGCCATCCTTGAGGTTTCTCTAAAGACCGGAGTTCGAGTTCGTGAATTCGGGGGCTCGTCGCGTAAGCAGATCATGGAGGATCGCGCAAAGTACAAGCGAGCTTCATGTGGCGACGTGGCCTACAACATGATGCGTATGTGGCAAGGCGCTGTTGGAGTTGCTCCAGTTGATGGCTTGGTCAGCCCAGCGTATGTCGTGGCTAGGCCCCTCCCTGGGGTCTTGCCGCATTACTTCGCCTACCTCTTTCGCACGGATGCCTACATGGGCGAGGTGGACAACTACTCACGCGGGATTGTCAAGGATCGTAATCGGTTGTATTGGGAGCAGTTCAAACAAATCCAAACACCATGCCCTCCAACTGCAGAACAAGCCGCCATCGTCCGCTTCCTCGACCACGCCGACCGCAAGATCCGCCGTTACATCCGCGCCAAGCAGACGCTGATCAAGCTGCTGGAGGAGCAGAAGCAGGTCATCATCCACCGCGCCGTCACCGGTGGCCTTGATCCCAACGTGCGCCTCAAGCCCTCCGGGGAGGAGTGGCTGGGCGATGTGCCGGAGCATTGGGAGATTAGGAGGGTGAAAAGCCTCTCATTGGTCAAACGAGGGGCTTCTCCGCGACCCATTGCAGACCAGAAGTACTTCGACGAAGGTGGCGAGTACGCATGGGTTCGCATCGCTGACGTGTCGGCAAGTCGCAAATATCTTGAAGAGACTACTCAGAGGCTCTCTGTGCTTGGGGAGTCGATGAGCGTGCGACTGCAACCTGGCGCTTTGCTTCTGAGTATTGCAGGCTCAGTTGGAAAGCCAATCATTACCAAGATCAAGTGCTGTATCCACGATGGCTTTGTCTATTTCCCCCAGTATCATGGCAATGCTGATTTCCTGTACCGTGTTTTCTCCTGTGGCGCCCCTTTTGGGCGCCTAGGCAAGCTCGGCACCCAGCTGAATTTGAATACCGATACCGTAGGAGGAATCCGTCTGGGGTTGCCGCCTGATGGCGAGCAGGGTGTAATCGTCGCTTACTTGGATGAAGCAACAACAGGTATTGAGCAGGCTGTTGCTTGCGTTAGGCGTGAAATCAATCTTCTACACGAATACCGTACCCGCCTGATCGCTGATGTGGTTACCGGCAAGCTCGATGTGCGGGAGGCAGCGGCGCAGCTTCCCGACGAGGAGCAGGAGCCTCAACTACTAGATGACTTGGATGAAATCAGCGATCCCGAGGAAGCCGCTCTTGATGATCTCGATACTGCACCAGAGGATCCCTAGAAGTGAGCTCCGAAAGGCCCATTGATTTTCTGATCAGCTTGGTGCACGAGCTCTGTGCCTTGCCCAAGGAAACCGAATGGGTCGAGTTCAAGCAAAACAACGACAACCCTGAGGAGATCGGCGAGTACATCTCCGCCCTTGCTAACGCGGCAGCCCTTCAGGGCAAAGCCTTCGCCTATCTGGTGTGGGGCGTGCGCGACGCCGATCACGCAATCGTGGGAACCCGCTTCGATCCGTTTGCCACCAAGCTCGGCAACGAAGAACTGGAGAGCTGGTTGCTGAGGCTCTTGGAGCCCAAGATTGATTTCCGCTTCTTCAAGGTGCCCATCGATGGCAAACCAGTGGTAGTGCTGGAGATTGCACGGGCAGCTCGGCATCCCGTGCGCTTCAAGCAGCAGAAGTTCATCCGCGTGGGCAGCTACAAGAAAAGGCTCGAGGGTGCCCCAGAGAAGGAACGGGCCCTGTGGCGCATCTTCGATCAGACCCCGTTTGAAGACGGCCTCGCCATCGATCGTGCCACCGCTGATGAGGTACTTCAGCTGCTTGATTACCCGGCCTACTTCGATCTGCTGGAACTGCCCCTGCCCGACAACCGTGAGGGGATCCTCGCCGCCTTGGCCGCCGATCGCCTCATCCGCAAGAGCGATGCGGGCGGCTGGGACATCACCAATCTCGGCGCCATCCTGTTCGCCAAGCGCCTCGATACCTTTCGCTCCCTGCGCCGCAAGGCGGTGCGCGTGATCCACTACCGCGCCTGTGACCGCACCCAGACCCTGAAAGAACAGGAAGGCGGCAAGGGCTATGCCTGTGGGTTCGAGGGGCTGATCGGCTTCATCAACGGCCTGCTGCCGTCCAACGAAATCATCGGGCAGGCCTTGCGGACCTCTGTCCCGATGTTCCCGGAGCTGGCCGTGCGGGAACTGGTGGCCAATGCCCTCATCCACCAGGACTTCTTCATCACAGGCGCCGGGCCGATGGTGGAGATCTTCGACGACCGCATTGAAATCACCAACCCGGGCGAGCCGCTCGTGCATACCGATCGGTTCGTGGACACCCCGCCACGCTCCCGCAATGAGGCACTGGCCTCCCTGATGCGACGCTTCCGCATCTGCGAGGAACGGGGCAGCGGCATCGACAAGGTGGTGGCCCAGGTGGAGGTGTTCCAGCTGCCGGCGCCGCTGTTCGAGAGCCCGGAAGGCTTCACACGCTCCGTCCTGTTCGCCCACAAGCCGCTTGCCGCCATGGACAAGGCGGAACGGATTCGCGCCTGCTATCTCCACGCCTGCCTTTGCTACGTGACCCGAAAGGCGATGACCAACACCACCCTGCGGGCCCGTTTTGGCGTGGAGGACCACAACCGGGCTGCGGTCTCACGGATGATTCGGGAGGCCGTGGAAGCGGGGGCCATCCTGCCGGCCGATCCGGAGGCAGCTCCTAAACTCATGCGGTACCTGCCGTTCTGGGCTGCTGCTGGCCCCCATGGGCAGCCATGACCCTGCCACTTGATGGGTACTTGATCAGGAGAAGTGCCCGGGTCCCCTCCGCAGCCCGGAATCCCCGGCGCTGCAATCCTTTTGCCGCATCATCCCTACGTGACGGGTACGTGATCGAGGCGCCCCCATGACCACCGACACCACCGAAAAGGGACTGGAAGCCCTGATCGTGCGGGCCATGACCGGCCGCACCGACGTGCTCGTGCCCACACACGCCGCCACCGAAACCAGCGTGCCGGTGGCTGGTGGCACCGGGTGGCTGCTGGGAGATCCCACCCATTACGACCGCGACTACTGCATCGATCTCGTGCAGCTGCGCGGCTTCCTGATGGCCACCCAGCCCGATGCCCTCGATTCCCTGGCGCTGGAGGTCGATGGACCCACCCGCCGCAAGTTCCTGGCGCGACTGCAGGGTGAAATCTCCAGGCGCGGCACGATCGACGTGCTGCGCCACGGCCTCAAGCACGGGCCCCATCACCTCGATCTCTTCTGCGGCACGCCTTCACCAGGGAACCCCACAGCGATCGAGCGCTTCGCCGCCAACCGCTTCAGCGTGACCCGCCAGCTCCGCTATAGCCGCGATGAAACCCAGCGAGCTCTGGACCTGGGCCTGTTCATCAATGGCCTGTCGGTGGCCACCTTTGAACTCAAGAACAGCCTCACCAAGCAGACGGTTGCTGACGCCGTGAAGCAATACCAGCTCGACCGTGACCCTCGGGAGAAGCTCTTCGAATTCGGCCGCTGCGTGGCCCATTTCGCCGTGGACGATCACGAGGTGCGCTTCTGCACCCAGCTCAAAGGCAAGGCCTCCTGGTTTCTGCCTTTCAACCAGGGTTGGAACGATGGTGCTGGCAACCCCCCGAACCCGGACGGCCTCAAGACTGCGTATCTCTGGAAGCAGATCCTCACCCGAGAGGGCCTAACCGACATCCTGGAGAACTACGCCCAGGTGGTCGAGACCAAAGACGAGAAGACAGGCAGGAAGAAGGCCGTGCAGATCTGGCCACGTTTCCACCAGCTCGATGTGGTGCGTCGCCTGCTCGCTGATGCCGCTGAGCACGGCGCCGGCCGCCGCTATCTGATCCAGCACTCCGCCGGTAGCGGGAAGAGCAACTCGATCGCCTGGTTGGCCCACCAGCTGATCGGCCTTGAGCGCAACAACACCGCCGTTTTCGATTCGATCCTGGTGGTCACTGACCGCCGCATCCTCGATCAGCAGATCCGCGACACCATCAGGCAGTTCGCCCAGGTGGGTGCCACGGTTGGACATGCCGATAAAGCCGGGGATCTGCGTGGCTTTATCGCCGAAGGCAAGAAGATCATCATCACCACGGTTCAGAAGTTTCCATACATCCTTGACGAAATCGGCAATGAGCAGCGCGGCCGCAGCTTTGCAATCGTGATCGACGAAGCCCATTCCAGCCAGGGCGGACGCACTTCGGCGGCCCTCTCCCTGGCCCTCTCCAGCACTGGGGCGGAGGAAGCAGAGGAGTCCACTGAAGACAAGATCAATCGGCTGATGGGGGCCAAGAAGCTGCTGCCCAATGCCAGCTATTTCGCCTTCACGGCCACACCCAAGAACAAGACCCTGGAGATCTTCGGGCATCCCGACCCCCAGGCCGATGGAACCGTGCACCACCTTCCGTTCCACAGCTACACGATGAAGCAGGCCATTCAGGAGGGCTTCATCCTCGATGTGCTGCGCCACTATACACCGGTGGAGAGCTACTACAAGCTCATCAAAAAGGTGGAGAGTGATCCCGAGTTCGACAGCAAGCGCGCCAAGAAGAAGCTCCGCCGCTACGTGGAGAGCCATGAGCATGCGATCCAGCTCAAGGCGGAGATCATGGTGGATCACTTCCACGAGCAGGTGCTTTCCCTAAGCAAGATTGGCGGCGAGGCCCGATCCATGGTGGTGACCAGCGGCATCGAACGGGCCATCCAGTATTTCCATGCCTTTCGTAGCTATCTCAGCGAGCGGAAAAGCCGATACCTGCCCATCGTCGCCTTCTCCGGCGAGCACGAGTACGGTGGCACCAAAGTCACCGAAGCCTCCCTCAACGGGTTTCCATCGAGCCAGATCGCCGACAAGATCCAGGAAGATCCCTATCGCTTTCTGATCTGTGCCGACAAATTCCAGACCGGCTACGACGAACCCCTGCTGCACACGATGTATGTCGACAAAGTGCTGTCGGGTATCAAGGCGGTGCAAACCTTGTCACGGCTGAACCGCGCCCACCCCAAGAAGCATGACGTCTTCGTGCTCGACTTCATGAACGACGTCGACACCATTCAGCAGGCTTTCGCTGACTACTACCGCACCACGATCCTCGCCGAGGAGACCGATCCCAACAAGCTCCACGATCTGAAAGCCGCTCTCGATGGCTATCAGGTCTACGATCAGCCGCAGGTTGACGAATTGGTGGAACTGTATCTAGGGGGTGCGGATCGCGATCAACTCGATCCCATCCTTGATGCCTGCGTGGCGGCCTACCGAGAGCAGCTTGACGAAGATGGCCAGGTGGAGTTCAAGGGCAAGGCCAAGGCCTTCACCCGCACCTACGGCTTCCTCTCATCGATTCTCCCCTACACCAACGCCGATTGGGAGAAGCTCTCGATCCTGCTGAACTTCCTCATCTCCAAGCTTCCGGCTCCGATTGAGGAAGACCTCTCAGCGGGCATTCTGGAAGCGATCGACATGGATAGTTACCGCGTGGAGAAACAGGCGGCCGTAAGGATTCAACTGCCCGACGAGGACGCCGAGATCGAACCGGTTCCCGCCGCTGGCGGCGGGCGCAGACCCGAACCTGAGCTCGATCGACTTTCGAACATCCTCAAGGTGTTCAATGACCAGTTCGGCAACATCGAGTGGACCGACGAGGATCGAGTCAACCGCTTGATCACCGAAGACATCCCCAGGCGCGTTTCAGCGGACCCGGCCTACCAGAATGCCCGCCAGAATTCCGACAAGCAGAATGCGCGAATCGAACATGACAAGGCACTGACCCGTGTGATGACGGATGTGCTCAAAGACGATATGGAACTCTTCAAGCAATTCATGGACAACGAGTCGTTCCGCCATTGGATGGCGGATACGGTCTTTGGGCTCACCTATGAATAGGGACAGACAATCATCGGCTATCTCTGCATTCTATGTCTTATAACATGGTAGGGGAATTTCTTGCAGTTCCGAGGGAGTCTGATCTGCGTTAAAATCTGATCGTTAAACAATCAGCTGCAGCGGACGGGATTTACAGACTCCCATCTCAGTGAAAGATCCTCTCCAGCCGCTGAGCTCGAGCGATGACTTCCCCAGCTGGTTCTCTGCACCGGAGTTGAAGGCCGTTGTACGGGATTTCGGCCACACCGTGGTGATCGAGAGCAGCGGCATCGGTGCCCTGGTGGGCTCCATCAAGCTGGCCCAGGCCCGCTCGAACTCCTTCTGACAGAGCATTTCGAATGCGCTGCGGCGAAAGAACCCGGTGATGGGACAACGCGCCAGCCGCTGGCGCAGCTCGATTTCCCGGCTCACCTGTTCGGAGAAGAGCTGGAGCCAGTGCAGCTGCCGTGGGCTGAACTGGCGGGGTGCCCGATCGATCACACAGAGGGTGCCAAGGGCTTGCCCGTCCTGAGGCCTGAGCTGGGCGCCGGCATAGAAGCGGATCTTCGGCTCAGACACCACCAGCGGATTGGTGTTGAAGCGGGGGTCGTCCAGGGCGTCAGGCACCACCAGCGTCGAGCACTGGGTGATCGCGTGGGCGCAGAACGCCATGGACCGGGGTGTCTGGGAGGCCTCGAGACCCACTCTGGACAGAAACCACTGACGCTCCCGATCCACCAGCGAGATCAGGGCGATCGGTGTGTCCAGGGTCTCGGAGGCCAGGGTGGTGATGCGGTCGAGGTCCGCGTCCGATTCGGTGTCGAGCAGCAGGGTCCTCTCCAGCGACCGCAGCCGCTCTTCCTCATCGGCGGGAGTCGGATAGTCGGGGAAGGGGGTCATGGTCTCCAGAGAGAGCAAGGACTCTCCGGGGCGCCAGCCCATTGTTTCCTCTGCATCCTCTGAATCGCAGTCCTGGCCATCACGGTCCTGTCGAGACCGCGATGGTTAGCCTAGGTCTGAAGAGCTTGTGACCCAACGCCCGGCCGTGCCTTTCCGCTTCACAATCCCGCTGGCGACCCTGCTGCTCGGTGGCAGCCTGCTGTCACCGGCCGGTGCCCTGGCAGAGGTGCAGCCCCTTGTCTCCGCTCCACGGCCGTGGCATCCGCCGATCGAGCTCCCCCACACCCCGGCCCTTCAACCACAGCCGACCCAGCAGCCACCGGCACAGACCCAGACACCAGCGCAGGCCGGTTCCAGCGCCACTCTGGCAATCGCGTCCCCGGGTCCTGAGCGCAGCCTGGTGCTCCACCGCAGCAAGCGGCAGGTGGTGGTGATCGAGGATGGCCGAGAGCTGCGCCGTTTCCCGGTGGCCGTGGGCATGCCCGGCTGGGAAACGCCTCTTGGCCGCTTCCAGGTGATCGAGATGGCGCCCGATCCGGTCTGGAAGCACCCGGTGAGCGGCAAGCTCTACCCCCCCGGTCCGAACAACCCCCTGGGTAGCCGCTGGATCGGCTTCCACCGCGACTGCGCCGGCAAGCGCGGGTTCAACGGTCAGCAGCACCTGGAGGTGAAGGGCTGCGTCACCGCCGGCTTCCACGGCACACCCCAGCGCGAGACCGTCGGCCGGGCGGTCTCCCACGGCTGCGTGCGCATGTACGACGAGAACGTGCGTGACCTCTTTGAACTGGTGCGCATGGGCACTGTGGTGACCGTGCTGCCCTGAAGGGGTCACCCGGGGCAGCAAACGTAGAGTTCGGCCCTCCCCTGCGTTCTCCCCATGCGCGTGTTGTTCGCCGCCGCCGAGTGCGCCCCGATGATCAAGGTGGGGGGCATGGGCGATGTGGTGGGGTCCCTGCCGCCGGCGGTGGCGGCCCTCGGCCACGACGTGCGCACGATCATGCCGGGCTACGGCAAGCTCTGGAGTCGCCTGGAGATCCCCACCGAACCCGTCTGGCGCGGCCGGGCGATGGGCAACGACTTCGCCGTCTATGAAACCAGGCATCCCAGCCATGGATTGCCGCTCTACCTGATCGGTCATCCGGTGTTCGATCCGGAACGCATCTACGGCGGAGAAGATGAGGATTGGCGCTTCACGTTCTTTGCCAACGCCGCCGCCGAATTCGCCTGGAACCACTGGAAGCCGGAGGTCTTTCACTGCCATGACTGGCACACCGGGATGATCCCGGTCTGGATGCACCAGGACCCGGAGATCAGCACGGTCTTCACCATCCACAACCTCGAATACCAGGGACCCTGGCGCTGGAAACTCGAGCGCATGACCTGGATTCCCTGGTACATGCAGGGGGATCACACGATGGCCGCCGCACTGCTCTATGCCGACCGGGTCAACGCCGTCTCTCCCACCTATGCCCAGGAGATCCGCACGCCCGAATACGGCGAACGCCTCGATGGCCTGCTGAATTACATCAGCGGAAAATTGCGCGGCATCCTCAACGGCATCGACACCGAAGCCTGGAACCCCGCCACCGACAGCCTGCTGCCCGCCTGCTACAGCGCCACCGACATGGCTCCGAGGGCCACCAACAAGCGGGTGCTGCAGGAGCGCATGGGGCTGGGGGTCAACGCCGACACCTATCTGATGGGGATGGTGAGCCGACTGGTGGATCAGAAGGGTGTGGATCTGCTGCTGCAGGTGGCCGACCGGGTCCTGGCCTATTCCGACAGCCAGATCGTGGTGCTGGGAACAGGCGACCGCCACTATGAATCGGGCCTCTGGCAGATGGCCGCCCGTCATCCCGGCCGCTTCTCCGTGTTCCTCACCTACGACGATGCCCTGGCGCGGTTGATCTATGCCGGCGCCGATGCCTTCCTGATGCCCAGCCGCTTCGAGCCCTGCGGCATCAGTCAGATGCTGGCGATGCGCTATGGCTGCATCCCGATCGTGCGCAAGGTGGGCGGCCTGGTCGACACCGTCCAGCCCCATGTGCCCGCCGACCACAGCGGCACCGGCTTCTGCTTCGATCGCTATGAGCCCGTCGACTTCTACACCGCGATCGTGCGCTCCTGGGAGGCCTACCGCCACAGCCACAGCTGGCGGGAGCTGCAGCTACGCGCCATGGCGGTGGACCACAGCTGGACCCGTTCAGCGCTCGAGTACGACGCCATGTACCGCGACGTGCGCGGAGTCAAGCAGCCCACCCCCTCGGCCGCCGATGTGGAGCAGTTCTCCCTTGGTCAGGAGGCCGACCCCAGCCTCGTCCAGGCCGAGGCTGCGGCCCAACCCACCAGGCCGGAAGGCGGCGGTGGCCCCCGCAATCCCCTCTCCGCCCTTCTGCGCCGCGGCCAGGGCTGAGCATGGAGCGCTCGGGCTCCGAGCTGCCCGTCGTCTACGAAAGTCCCTGGCGGGCCCTGGGGAGGGATCTGCGTGCGGTGGCCGCCAGCTGCGTGCTGGCCCTGAGGAGGCTGTGGCGCCGCCAGTGGCAGGGGGATCTGCCCACACCCCCGTTCTGGCCCGGGCGTCAGGCCACCCTCTTCTGGCCCGCTCTGCTGCTGCTGATCCTGGTCCTGCTGGTCCTGACCGGAGGACTGGCCGTTCGGCAGCTGCACCCGGCCGGTGTCGAGAGCCCCGTGGAGCGGGGTGGCTCAGGAGCCTCGCCAACGGTTGCAGCGCCTCCGCGGCCCACGGATCCAGCCCTTGACCCGCTGCAGACTCCGGTGGACGCCCCCGCAGATCTGCCGGAACCCACGGAACTTCCGGAACCCCCGGAACCCCTGGACGCGACGGCGGCTCCGGGCGCCGGCAGCGTTCCGATCCAGCTGCCGCAGGGCTTCCGTGACGACTCGGGCCTGGTGCTGGCGGCTCCCAACGGCGGCGGGGCGGCGCTGCTGAACCTGCGGATCTCCGAGGCCTTCCAGGGCCTGCCCGAGCAAGAACGGCAACGGCTGGCGCAGCAGTGGTGGCAGCAGGCCCTTGGCCTCGGCTACGAGCACCTGCGCCTGCTCGACCCCGACGGCGGCGAGCTGGGGCGGGACGCCGTCGTGGGCGGCGGCATGATTCTGCTCGATTGATCCGATGCGGGCGGACGCGATGCAGCTGGCGAACCTGGTGGAGCTGTGGGGCCCGCCGATCGAAGCGGCCGCCGCCGATCCGGCGGCCCGCTTCAGCCGGATCGGCACCGACAGCCGTGAGCTGGAACCCGGCTGCCTGTTCGTGCCGCTGGTGGGCGAGCGCTTCGATGGCCACCGCTTCCTGGCGGCGGCCCTGGAGCAGGGGGCGCTGGGCGCCCTGGCCCAGCGGGACCGTCTCAGCGCCGGGCAGGCCGAGGACCTGGTGCGCTCCAGCGGCGGCCGGATCTGGCTGGTGGATGACACCCAGGCGGCTTACCAGGAGCTGGGACGTCTGTGGCGCCGCCAGGGCAGCGCGCCGGTGATCGCCGTGACCGGCTCGGCCGGCAAGACCACCACCCGCGAGCTGATCAGGGCCGTGCTCTCCCCCCTCGGGCCGGTGCTTGCCAGCGTGGGTAACGAGAACAACGACATCGGCGTACCGCTCACCCTGCTCAAGGCCGGCGCTGAGCATCGGGCCGTGGTGGTGGAGATGGGCATGCGCGGACTGGGGGAGATCGAGCGGCTCAGCCGCTGCGCCGAACCCGACATCACCGTGATCACCAACATCGGCACGGCCCACATCGGCCGGCTGGGCAGCCGCGAGGCCATCGCCACCGCCAAGTGCGAGATCGTGACAGCCCTGCGCCCCGATGGGCTGGTGGTGATCCCTGCCGGTGACCCCCTGCTCGAGGCCAGCCTCGCCGCCGTCTGGAGCGGGCGGGTGATGCGCGTCGCCCTCCACGACGACCCCGCGGGCCCTCAGCCGGCCCAGCTGCTGGGCCGCCTTCAGGCCGGCGCCGACGGCGGCCGCTTGCTCTGGGGGGAGGCGGAGCCTGGGGCCAGCGAGCACAGCACCGGGCTGCCGTTGCCGGGCCGCCACAACGCCCGCAACCTGCTGCTGGCCCTGGCCGTGGCCCGTGAACTGGGGGTGGATCCGCTGCAGCTGCGCCAGCTGGAGGTGACCCTGCCGGGAGGACGCAGCCGGCGGATCCGCCTCGGGGAGATCGAGGTGCTCGACGAGACCTACAACGCCTCCCCCGAAGCGATGCTGGCCGCACTGGATCTGCTCGGAGCCCAGCCAGGCCGCCGTTTCGCGGCACTCGGCACCATGCTCGAGCTGGGGGAGCAGAGCACCGAGCTGCACCGCCGGGTGGGCGAGCGGGCCAGAGCCCTCGGTCTCGATGGTCTGGTGATCGTGGCGGGTGGCGCCGAAGGGGAGGCCCTGCTGGCGGGGGCCGCCGGTCTGCCGCGCCTGCAACGGCTCGACTCACCCGCTGAAGCCGCCCAGACGCTGCTGGACTGGCTGGAGCCGGGCGACCACCTGCTGCTCAAAGCCAGCCGGGGGGTGGCCCTGGAGCGCCTGCTGCCGCTGCTGGAGCGAGGGCTCAGCCCTGCGGCGGGCTCCAGTCGGCCTTGATCAGCTGACGGGCGCGGCCCAGGGCCAGGGCACCGGCCGGCACGTCGCGAGTGAGGGTGGAGCCAGCCCCCACGGTGACGCCGGCACCCAGCACGATCGGTGCCACCAGCACCGAGTTGGCGCCGGTCTTGCTGCCGGCGCCGATCACGGTGCGGTGCTTGCGCACGCCGTCGAAGTTGGCGGTGATCGTTCCCGCCCCCACGTTCACCCCGGTCCCCAGATCGGCATCGCCGAGATAGCTGAGGTGGTTGGCCTTGCAGCCTGCGGCCAGATGGCTGTTCTTGACCTCCACGAAATTGCCGATGCGGCAGCCGCTCTCCAGCCGCGCACCCGCGCGGAGCTGGGCGAAGGGACCCACCACGCAGCCCCCGGCCACGCTCGCATCGCGGAGCACGGAGTAGAGCACTTCCACCCCGTCCTCGAGCTGACTGTCCTCGATCAGGCAACCGGGCCCGATGCGGCAGCCGCTGCCGATGCTGGTATTGCCCCGGAAATGGCACTGGGGCTCCACCAGCACATCCCGGCCGAAACGGGTGCCCTCACTGAGGGTGCAGCTGGCCGGGTCCATGAAACTCACACCTTCCGCCATCCAGTGGCAGCGGAGCCGATCCTGCAGGGCCAGCTCACACTGGGCGAGCTGCAGTCGGTCGTTGATGCCGGCGATCTCGGCGGGGTCCTCCACCTCCACATGCACGGCGGGGCGGAGCATCGCCACGGTGTCGGTGAGGTAGAGCTCCCCCTGGTCGTTGTCGGTGCTCAGCTTCGGCAGCACCGCCGCCAGGGCACGCCAGTCGAAGCAGTAGATGCCGGCATTGGTGAGGTCATGGCGGCGCTGCTCCTCGCTGCAGTCGCGGTGCTCCACGATCGCGTCCACCTGGCCGTGGTCATCGGTGAACACCCGGCCGTAGCCACTGGGATCAGCCAGCCGGGCGGTGAGCAGGCTCACCGCCGCCCCGCTCGCCCGGTGCCGCTCCAGCAGGGCCTCCAGGGTGGCGGGCCGCAGCAGGGGCACATCCCCATTGAGCACCAGCAGCTCCCCCTCGAAGTCGGCCAGAGGATCCAGCAGCTGCTGCACGGCATGGCCCGTGCCGTTCTGGGGCTGCTGCAGCACGAACTCCAGTCCCTCCAGGCCGGCCAGGACGGAGCGCACGCGTTCGGCCTGGTGGCCCACGATCAAAACCTGCCGCTGGGGTTCGAGGTGGCGGCAGCTGGCCAGCACCCGCTCCACCAGGGTGACGCCTGCCAGGGACTGCAGCACCTTGGGCAGATCGCTCTTCATCCGGGTGCCCTTTCCAGCGGCCAGCACGGCAACGGCGAGCATCGGCGGATCAAGGCATCTGGCGTCGGAATCTACCGGCCTCGTCCGTCAAGACCCCAGCGCCGCCGCCAGGCACCCGACGGCTCCGTCCCGCTGAGAGCCTGGGCCCTCTGGCGATCAGCCAGGATCCGGGAGGCCTCGGCGTTGCCTCCCGGGTCGCGGTAGGGCTCTCCGGCCCGGCTGGCCAGATGCTCCTGCTCCATCAGCGAGAGGGGCCGCCACCAGGGCGAGGACGCCTCCAGCGTCCGGGCCGCCACGGTGCCCAGGCTCCAGGCCTGAGCGGCCCCGGCAGCCGAGGTCCCAGCGGCTTCGGACCGCAGCGCCGCCAGCTGGAGGCCGGCCGCCGCCAGGCTGCGGCGGGGGGCGGCGGCCGAGCAATAGGTGAGCAGACGCCCCTGGGGGGCCAGCAGCGCGGCCAGTGCGGCCAGAAACTCCTGGCTCCAGAGCTGGGGGCAATGGCGCGGTGAGAAGGCATCGAGCATCACCAGATCGCAGCGCCCCGCGGCCTGCGCCGTCACCCACCTGATCTGCTCTCGTGCATCACCCCAGCGCAGGTCTCCCCGCCCGTGGGGGCTGATCCAGCGACCGGTGTCCCTCAGCTGCCGGAGCAGATCCAGCCCGAGCGCGGGCTGCCACTGCCGGCGGAAGGACGGCTCCGCCAGGGCCAGAGCCAGGGGGGCCGGATCGATCTCCAGGCCGAACCAGTGCAGACGCAACCCCAGGGGGGCCGCCAGCTCGAGCAGGACGGCGCTGTTGGTGCCCAGCCCCACACAGACATCCACCACCCGGAGCTCCGTCCCGGCGCTGAAGCGTTCCAGCTGGGCCGGATCCGCATAGGTGCGCCGCGCCTCCAGCAGGGCGCCACTGCGGCAGTGAAATCCTTCAGCGAACTCGGCGCTGTGCAGGCTGAAACTGCCGTCATCGGTGAGGCGGGGACTGAGGTGGGCCGCCACGGGAGCCCCGGGCTTCACCCCGCGGGACCGGAGGGACCGGTCTGCAGACGCGCCAGATCCTCCCAGAAGCCTGGATAGGACACCGCCGCCGCCTCGCTGCGGTGCAGCCGGGTGGTGCCGCCGGCCACCTGGGCGGCCACCCCCAGGCTCATGGCCACCCGGTGGTCGGTTTCGCTGTCGACCTCGGCGCCATGGAGGGGACGGCCACCCTCGATGACCAGGCCGTCGGCGGTTTCCTCCAGTGCTGCCCCCATCGCCCCGAGCTGGCGCGCCATCACCGCCAGCCGGTCCGTTTCCTTCACGCGCAGTTCCCCGGCATCACGGATGCGGCTCACCCCCTCGGCGCAGCAGGCCGCCACCGCCAGGATCGGGATCTCATCCACCAGCAGGGGGATCAGGTCGCCACCGATCTCGAAGGCCTTCAGCGGACCATGGCTGACACGCACGTCCCCCACCGGCTCACCGGCCACATCGCGGGGATTGAGCACCTCCAGCCGGGCTTCCATCTGCTGAAGCACCTGGAGGAGACCGGTGCGGGTCGGGTTGAGACCCACGTTCTCCACGGTGATCTCGGCTCCGGGGGTGATGGCGGCGGCCACCAGCCAGAAGGCCGCCGAACTGATGTCACCGGGCACCACCACCGGCAGACCCCTCAGGGTGGACCCGGGATGGAGACAGATCATGCGCCCCATGTCACCACCCACCTCCAGTTCGGCACCGAAGGCGCTGAGCATGCGCTCGCTGTGATCGCGGGAGCGGGCCGGCTCGATCACGGTTGTGGACCCGCTGGCCGTGAGGGCCGCCAGCAGCAGGGCTGATTTCACCTGGGCCGAGGCCACGGGTGTGCCGATCACCGCGCCGTGAAGCTGGCTGCCTTCGATCGCCAGCGGAGCGAGATTGCCGCCCGCCCGTCCGCGGATCTGCGCGCCCATGCCGGCCAGGGGCTGGCCGACCCGGGCCATCGGCCGCCGGCGCAGGGAGGCATCGCCATTGAGCACGAAATGGCGGCCCGTGCGGCCCGCCAGCAGCCCCAGCATCAGGCGCATGGTGGTGCCGGAATTGCCGCAGTCGAGCACGTCCTCGGGCTCCCGCAGGCCATCGAGGCCGACTCCCTGCACCAGCACCGCTTCACCGGCCCTGATCGGGCTGATGGTGACCCCCATGGCCCTCAGGCAGGCGGCGGTGCTGAGGGGATCCTCGGCGGGAAGCAGCCCCTCGATGCGGGTCTCGCCTTCGGCGATGGCGCCGAAAAGCAGGGCCCGGTGGGAAATCGACTTGTCGCCCGGCACCCGCACCCTTCCCCGCAGGCTGCGCTCCAGGCCAGCCCCGGCGCTGGAGCCCAGGATCAGGGGGCTGCCGGGAGCGGGGGCGACGGCCATGCGACGGAGGGGCGGAGCGAAGGGGGAATCGGGGGAGCCTAGGCCTGAGCTTCCGCCGGAAACGCCGGCGACTGGGAGCCGTTGAGGCGATCCCCGGCATCGCCCAGGCCGGGAACGATGCGGAAGGCCTCATCCAGCTCGGGATCGATACAGGCCGTGTACACCTTCAGATCCGGGAAACGCCTGCCGAGGGCCGCGAGTCCGGGACTGGCCGCCAGGGCCGTGATCACCCGCAACCGCTGCCCCGTCACACCCCGGGCCTCCAGGCGCTCCAGCACCTGGATCAGGCTGCCGCCGGTGGCGAGCATCGGATCGAAGACCATCACTCCGACCCGCTCGCCGATCCGCTGCGGCAGTGTGTCGAGGTAGCAACTGGCCTCGCCCGTGTGCTCATCCCGCACCAGGCCCATGTGGGCCACCCGGGCTGAGGGCAACACCGCCTGGGCTCCGGCCCACAGCCCCAGTCCGGCCCGCAGCACCGGCACCGCCAGCACGGGCACCGACGGATCCACCACCATCCCCTCGGTGACGGCCAGGGGAGTCTGCACCTGCAGGGATCTCTGGGGCAGCCAGTCGCGCACGGCCTCGTAGGTGAGCCAGCGCCCCAGCTCGGCCATGGCGGTGGCGAACAGCGGCGAGGGGGTGTTCCGGTCCCGCAGCAGCGTGAGCCAGTGGGCGATCAGGGGATGGGGTGGAACGACCACCCGCAGCGACATGCTCATGTGCCATAGCTTGAGCCGTCACGCTACGTGCGCCGTGCCGTCTGCTCTTCGGGTGTCCGGGCCCCTCGCCTCCTGCCGGCAGCGCGTTCACAGGCGCTGGTGGTCGCTGCTGGCGGGGCTGATCCTGCTGATCGGCAGCTCGCTGCTCGTGGGTGTGGGCAGCGCCGCGGCGATCACCGCGCCGGAGCTGCGGGGTCAGCGCGCCCTGCAGGATCTGCAGCCCGATATGCACGGGCGTGACCTGCGCCAGCAGGAGTTCCTCAAGGCGTCGATGAGCGGCTACGACCTCAGCGGCAGCGATCTGCGCGGGGCGGTGTTCAACTCCAGTGATCTCACCAACTCCAACCTGAGCGCGGCCGACCTCGAAGACGTCGTGGCCTTCGCCACCCGCTTCGATGGGGCTGACCTGAGTGGTGCTGTGCTGCGCAACGCCATGCTCATGCAGAGCCGCTTCACCGGTGCCCGGATCGATGGAGCCGATTTCAGCGACGCCGTGCTGGATCTCTCCCAGGTCAAGGCCCTCTGCTCCCGCGCCGATGGCGTCAACCCGAGCACCGGGGTGTCCACGGTCGAAAGCCTGGGCTGCCGGTAGCATTCGGGTCCGGTTCCGGTGGTGAGCAGCCACCGGGGGCAAGGGGGAAAGTCCGGTGTGAGTCCGGCGCTGTCCCGCAGCTGTGAAGCCCGTGCTCCGGTCAGCAGCCGCCGCACGAGCCAGTCAGAACACCCGCCGGTTCTCCCTCTCGTGCCGGCGCGGACCGGAATTCCAGACCATGACCTTCCTGTCCAGGGATCCGGCCCGGCTGCGTCAGCCGGCACGGCCCACCAGTCCCGCTTCCCGATCAGGCCACACCAGCGCTCACGAGCCCACCAGCGCCAGGCCCATCCCCAGGAGTCTGATCAGCCTGGTGGGGCTGGCGCCCCTGCTGCTGCTCTCGCTGCTGGCTGCACCCGCCTCGGCCCACCACCTGATGGAGGCCTTCGGACTGAAGGAAGGTGGCCTGGCCGGTTTCCTCAGCGGCCTGGGGCATCCCCTGCTCGGCCCTGACCATCTCCTCTTTCTGCTCAGCCTCGGCCTTGTGGGGCTGCAACAGCCTTTGCGCTGGGTGATCGCCCTGCTGGCGATCGGACTGGGCTCCACTGCCCTCGGCCTGGTGCTGCCGCTGCCGCCCGGCAGTGAACTGCTGGTGGCCCTCTCGCTCGTGGCCACCGGTCTGGTGGTGCTGGGCCGCTGGCCCCGCTGGATCCTCCTGCCCGCCATCGCCCTGCACGGCAGTGTCCTGAGCCAGCCGGTGCTGGGCTGGTCGATCTCGGCCCAGGTTCTGTATCTGGCGGGCCTGCTGATCAGCCAGGGGGCCCTGCTGATCACGGCCGTCACCCTGGTCCGCTCCTGGGCCCGGGGGCTTCAGGCCGCCAACCTGCGGCTGGTGGCCGGGATGCTGATCGGCATCGGCGCCACGTTCGCCTGGACCCAGCTGGTGCCCTGACGATGGCGATCCCTACCGCGGTCCCGCCGGCCCCGCTCCCCGGCCGGCGGCTGCCGGTCACCGTCGTGACCGGCTTTCTCGGCGCCGGCAAGACCACGCTGCTGCGCCAGCTGCTGCTCCACAGTGGACAGCGTCTGGCGGTGCTGGTGAATGAGTTCGGCGAGGTGGGCATTGATGGAGCCCTGCTGCGCAGCTGCGGCTTCTGCCCCGACGACGAGCTCGACGGCCGGCTGGTGGAGCTGGCCAACGGCTGCCTCTGCTGCACCGTCCAGGACGAGTTCCTGCCCACCATGCAGATCCTGCTGGCCCAGGCCGATCGCCTCGACGGCATCGTGGTCGAGACCAGCGGTCTGGCCCTGCCCGAGCCGCTGGTGCAGGCCTTTCAGTGGCCCGAGATCCGCACCCGCACCCGCGTCAATGGCGTGGTGGCGGTGGTCGATGGCGAAGCCCTGGCTCAGGGCAGTGTGGTGGGCGATCCGGCGGCCCTGGAGCGCCAGCGGGCGGCCGACCCCAGCCTCGACCACCTCAGTGACCTTGAGGACCTCTTCCGCGATCAGCTGGCGGCGGCGGACCTGGTGCTGATGAGCCGGGCCGATCGGCTCGAGGCCTCCCGCAGCGAGGCCGTTCAGCGGCAGCTGACTCCGCTCTGCCGTCCAGGAGTGCAGGTGCTGCCGATGGTGCGCGGAGAGGTGTCCGCGGAGCTCATGCTCGGCCTGCAGCGCCTGGAGCCGGCCCTCCACGGGCACGACCCGGATCACGACGGTGATCACGACCATCACCACGACCACAGTCATGTGCCGATGCAGTCACTGGCGCTGCAGCTGCCCGGGGAGTTCGAGCGGCAGGCGCTGGAACGCCTTCTGAGCGAGCAGATCGTGGAGCAGGGGATCCTGCGACTCAAGGGCTGGCTGCGTCAGAGCGGCAAGCCGAGGCCCCTGCAGATCCAGGCGGTCGGTCCGCGGCTCGACTGCTGGTACGACCGTCAGAGCGTCGCTGCCACCGGCGGTGAACGCCCGGGCCTGGAGCTGGTGGTGCTGGGGCTGCACCTGGACCGGGGGCGGCTGGAGCAAGCCCTGGGCGGCGCGGCCCTCAGCCCCAGGGTCTGAAGCGACCCTCAATCCAGCGGGAAGGAGCCCTTGGCGCAGACACCGTCCCAGCAGAGGGCATGGTCGTCCTGCCAGCGGCTGCTCACCGGCTGCCAGGGGCCGCTGGAGCGACGCATCTCGACCGTGCCGCGACCGTCATGGCGGAAAACGACCCGCAGCCCCTCGAGGTCGATCTGCCAGCGCTCCCCCACCGCCTCCACCGTCATCACGCAGGGGTGCCAGGGGCCATTCTCCAGACGGCATTCCAGCTTGTAGGCCGGCGGCTCAGCCCCCAGCGCCGGCCGCGGGACCATGCCCAGCCCCAAGACCACGGCCGCCGCCAGGGTCAACGCCAGGGGTGGGGCTTGCATGGCCTTGGTCTCCTCCGTCTCACCCTTTCAAGCTGGAGCGGCGCGAAGCGGAGGGGGAACATGGGCTGTCAAGATTTAACAAACGCCCCGGCTGCCTGGTGCCACGCTTTCACGCCCGTGTGCTGATCTCTCTGAGGCCCTCGGTTCTCGATCCAGCCGGAGAGGCCACCCGAGCCGCCTCCATCCGCCTGGGGGTGGAGGGGGTGGATCGCCTGCGCATCGGCAAGGCGGTGGACCTGGAGATCGAAGCAGCGGATGCCGACACGGCCCGCTCCCGGGTGGAGTTGCTCAGCGACCGGCTGCTGGCCAATCCCGTGATCGAGAACTGGGAACTGGAGCTCAGCGAGATCCCCGCCGACGGGGCGGGTCAGCCGGCATGACGATCGGTGTGGTGGTCTTCCCCGGCTCCAACTGCGACCGGGACGTGGGCTGGGCGGCCGAAGGCTGCCTGGGACTTCCGACCCGCTTCCTCTGGCACGAGGATCGTGGTCTGAGCGGGCTGGATGCGGTGGTGCTGCCCGGAGGCTTCAGTTACGGCGATTACCTCCGCTGCGGCGCCATCGCCCGCTTCGCTCCGGTGCTGGAGGACGTGGCGGACTACGCCGCGAGGGGCGGCCCGGTGCTGGGCATCTGCAACGGCTTCCAGGTGCTCACCGAACTGGGCCTGCTCCCCGGTGCCCTCACCCGCAACAGCCGTCTGCACTTCCTCTGTGAACCCACGGCCCTCTCGGTCCGTCCCGGCAGCTGCCGCTGGCTCTCCGGCTATGGGGAGGGCGAAGTCATCACCCTGCCGATCGCCCATGGCGAAGGTCGCTACCAGTGCGAGCCGGCGACTCTCGAGGCCATGGAACAGGCCGGCCAGGTGGTTCTGCGCTACCAGAACAATCCCAACGGTTCCGTGGGCGATGTGGCCGGTCTGTGCAACGCCGCCGGCAACGTGCTCGGACTGATGCCCCACCCGGAGCGGGCCTGCGATCCCCGACTCGGCGGGATCGACGGTCAGCGCCTGTTCGCCAGCCTGCTGAGCTGATCCGTTCGCTTCAGGCCGGCAGCAACAAAGGGGGCCGATGGCCCCCCAGGAATGATCCGCCGCTGAAGCGGCGCCGATCGATCAGTTGACCGCGGCGAAGAACTCCTTGCTGCCGACGGGGTCAGGATTCATGGTCTTCTCGCCCGGTGTCCAGTTGGCGGGGCAGACCTCATCGGGGTTGGCCTTGACATGCTGGAAGGCCTGAAGGACCCTCAGCGTCTCTTCGACGTTGCGGCCCACGGCCAGGTTGTTGATGGTGGCGTGCTGAATCACACCGTCGGGATCGATGATGAACAGACCGCGCAGGGCCACACCGGCATCTTCATCGAGAACGTTGTAGGCAGAAGCGATCTCCTTCTTGAGGTCGGCCACCAGGGGATAGGCGATGTCCCCGAGGCCACCCTGCTTCCGATCGGTCTGGACCCAGGCCAGGTGCGAGAACTGGCTGTCCACCGACACACCCAGCACCTCGGTGTTGCGGCTGGTGAAATCGGCGTAGCGGTCGCTGAACGCGGTGATTTCCGTGGGGCAGACGAAGGTGAAATCGAGGGGATAGAAGAAGAGCACCACGTACTTGCCGCGGTACTGGGAGAGGGTGACTGTCTGGAACTCCTGATCCACGACAGCGGTGGCGGTGAATTCAGGGGCCTTCAGACCGACGAGCCGGGACATGCTTGAAAAGGGGTGACGAAGGGAAGGGCAGGGCAGGGCAGGGAACTCAGTCCGAACTCGGACCGACTACCACTTGCGACCGCAACAATTTATCACGGAACTCTGGCAGGAGCTGCTCCTACGATGGATCTGGCGACGACGGCACCTGCCCCGCCCCCATCCACAGCCTTCACCTGATGTCCTGGGACCCTGTCCTGCTTCGCAAGTACAACAACACCGGTCACTTCCGCCTGCTCAACCAGCTGCGCAGCGAGCTGAAAACCAGCCCCCTCAACCGGGAGGAGCCCGGCGCCGAGGACGGGGGCGGCCGCTCACGCACCGGCACCCTGGTGCGTGCCGTGGATGTGCGGCCCCAGCTCTACGGCCGTGCCAGACGCTATGCGGGGCCGGCCCCGGCGCCCAATCTGCCCCCCGCCCCGGGCCCTGAAGGGGGCTCGTCCTCCGCCAGTTTCCGCGAGCGCCTCAACGCCATCGAGATGCGCTGAGCTCAGCCTGATCCAGATCGCTGCACGTGCGCTGGCACGTGCAGCCTGGGAAGAACCCGAAATCGCTCGTCAGGAGCGTGACAACGGTCGGAAGGACGGCGTCACCGAGTTGGACGCCAAGAATGGCTCGGGGGAGACTTGAACTCCCGACCTTGGGGTTATGAATCCCACGCTCTAACCAGCTGAGCTACCGAGCCCGGTTGTAAGGACTTTAAACGATCGACCTCCCTCATCCCTGGCAGGACGAGGGAGGTGGCAAAGATGGAGATCAGGCTCTGCCGGGGAGGAATTGAAGCGGATTCGTGGCACCACGTCCAGGGGGGTGGATCTCGAAATGAAGATGGGGACCGGTGCTGCGACCGGTGCTGCCCATTTCCGAGATCTGGGTGCCCTGGGCCACCTGCTGGCCCACCCGCACCAGCACACGGCTGTTGTGTCCGTAGAGCGACTTGCTGCCGTCAGGGTGCTGGATCTCCACCAGGTAGCCGTAACCCCCGTCGTGCCAGCCGGCGTAGGTCACCTGACCGCCCTGAGCCGCCACGATCGGCGTTCCCACGTTGCTGGCGATGTCGATCCCCTTGTGCATCCGTCCCCAGCGCCAGCCGTAGCCCGAGCTGAACACGCCGCGGGCCGGCCAGATCCAGCCACTGCCGATCTGGTTGGGATCCGTGCGCGGCTCACCCGGACGGTTGAAGCCAGGGAGGTCGGGCCAGCTGAGTCCGCCGCTGCCCACCGGCTTGAGACCCAGCACCATGCGCGAGCGGGACGCTCCGGCCTTGGAGACGCGGATCTGACTTCCTTCAACCAGACGGGCCGCTTCGAGGCCGGGGTTGAGCCGCAGCAGATCCTGAATGCTGAGCCTGTAGCGCTGGGCGAGCTTCACCAGGTTGTCGCCGAAGCGCACCACACCGGTGGACTCCAGAGGGGGCGGCTCGCTCAGGGGAGCCGAGCGCCGCAGCTCGCTGGTGTCGAGGGAGGCGAGCTGCTTGGCCGTCGAAGCTTTGGAGGAAGGCAGAACCACCCAGTCGCCGCGGCTGAAGCCGTGGTCTTCATTGACGTCGTTGAGCTTGGCCAGAGGGGTTTCCTGAACCCGCAGCTGGCTGGCCAGCTCCTCGAGACTGATGTCGTCGCGAACGCGCACCCAGAGCTTGTCGGTGAACGAGCTGGGCAGGGAGGCGAGCAGCTGGGGTTGGCCTGCTGGCGGCAGCGCCGCCGTCGCAGGGTCGAAATCGAGGCGCTCGGGCATCGTTTCGAAACCGGGCCGACGCGCGTCGGCGATGCCAGGGATGGCGCCGACAGCCACGAGGGAGAGAACCGGCATGGTTCCCAGGAGCGGCAGGATCAGATGCGAAGGCTTCATGCAGAAATTCACCCGTCGGACAAGGCCCGGTGGAGAAGCCACCATCCCCGAGCCGCGCCGAGGGTAGCGGCATGAACCATCGGGCACAAGCCTCTGGGGCCAGCCCCTGGATCGTCATGGACGATCCAGGAAGCGGCTGATCGCTCAGACCCCTGTCTCCAGCTGGCGCAGGGCCTCGAACAGCACCACGGCCACCGAGACGGAGAGATTGAGGCTGCGCACCCCGCCGCCATGGCGAACGGAGCCGGGCATGGGGATCGTCAGCCGCCGGTCGGCCTGCTCCAGCAGCTCCGGCGGCAGACCGTCGCTCTCCCGGCCGAAGAGCAGCCAGTCGTCGCTGCGGTAACGGCAATGCTGGTAGGGCTGATCGGCCTGGCTGCTCAACGCCAGCAGCCGTCCTCCCCGCCGCCGCTGCTCCGCGCGCAGGGCCTCGACGCCGGGATGGACGTGCAACGGCACCCAGGGCCAGTAGTCGAGACCGGCCCGCTTGAGCTGGCGGTCGTCGAGGCTGAACCCCAGCGGTTCGATCAGGTGGAGCTCCGCCCCGGTGGCGGCGCAGGTGCGGGCCACATTGCCGGTGTTGGGCGGAATCTGCGGCTGATACAGCACCACCCGGGGAAGGGCGCTCAACGGTCCGGCACCGCCTGGCTCAGGGCGTGCAGATCCAGAGCGCGACCCTGGATCACCAGCCAGCTGGCCCGGGCCAGGGGCTGGAGCCGTTGTTGCAGGCCGCCCAGCCGGTCCCGGAAACGGCCGCCGATCGCGGTGGGAGGCACCACACCCCAGCCGGTCTCCTCCGTCACGATCAGCAGGGGGGCGCAGCAGCTCACCAGTGCCTCCAGCAGGCCCAGCTGCCGTTGCTCCCAGGCCTCGGCCTCGAGATCGAGATGATGAGCCAGCCAGGTGCCGAGGGAATCGATCAGCACCTGGTGATCCGCCGGTGCACGACCCAGGGCCGACTCCAGCTCCCCTTCCACCTCCCAGGTGATCCAGTGCCCGGGTCGGCGTCGCCGGTGCAGCTGCAGGCGCTGCTGCCAGGCGGGATCATCCGCAGCCAGGGCTCCTGTGGCGACGTAGAGCACCGGACGGCCGCTGCCGGCCGCCAGATGCTCGGCCCAGCGGCTCTTGCCACTGCGGCTGGGGCCACTCACCAGAGTCAGTCCGGCCCCGGCAGGCTGCTCAACCACCGCCATTCATGTTGCGGAGAGTGGCCACAGAGGATGGCGAAACACGGTTGAGATAGCGGAAGATCCAATACTTGAAAATCGTCGCAAGAATCACTGGAAACGTGGCGATGAACAGAAGAATAAAGTTCTCTCGCTGCGGCAGACCAAAGTGGTTGGCCACACCATCAAGCAGAACAGTCCACCCCTCTGGGCTATGAAACCCCACAAAGATATCGGTGAATAGAATGATAGAAAAGGCCTTGGCACTGTCGCTCAGCCCATAGACAAGTTCATCGAGGAACCCTCGCAGAACACGGATTTCCTCCTGGCCGAAGACACAGACCAGAGCGAAACCCAGCAAGGCGAACACATCGGAAATCACGTTCTTGATGGCACGAGTGCTCTGACTGTCCGCCTCCTGCTTGAGCTCCTCGGCCCGGAGCGCCAGGGCCTGGTGCAGCTCCTCGTTGGTGGGCAGCACCGAGCCCTTGAGCAGGGCGGCAAACTCGATCTCCTCCTTGTAGATGCGCAGCTTCTCCACGGCCACCTCCTCCAGCTGTGGCTTGGTGTAACTCAGAAAAGGCACATCGGGCGCGAAGCGATCCACCAGGGGGGAGATCACGAAGGAACGGCTGGCCTGCTGCATCAGCAGGGGAACCAGCACGAGCAGCAGCAGGATGCGCAGGGACACCAGCGTGGTGTCGCGCCGGCGCCTGAAACCCGCCACCACGGTGGCCTCGGCCTGAGGATCCAGCTGCTGGCGAACCCGCTCCACGGCACCCACCAGGCTGCGGGGAAGCAGGTCCGGTCTGCGGCTGAGGCTGATCGTGTCCTGTCGCGAGCTGTAGCGGGCTTCGACGGACTCGACCAGCTGCAGCTGACGCTGCTGCTGGGAATCCAGTTCATGGCGGCGGGGCTGGAGCTCCTCGAGGCTTTCGCGGCAGACCTGCAGGGCCGCCCGGAACCGGCGCAGCATCTGGTTGCGCACCTGGGGGGGCACGCTCAGGTCCAGATCGGTGCGGACGGGACGATCGGCGAAGAACTCGATCTCGATGCTCTGGATCAGCAGTGCAGCTTCATAGGCACTCTCCAGCCGGTGAACAAGATCGCTGCTGCGCGCCTTGCCGAACGTACCCATCCAGTCGCGCAGGGCCATCGGTGATCAGCGGGAGAAAACCCACCAGGTGAGCATCGGCACGATCGTCCCCACCACCAGCAGCACGATCACCCACTGAAAACCGTTGCTGTTGGCGGTCTCCTCGCGGGTGGGAATGTTGCTCACCACGGGGGCGGCTGTCTCCTCCACGGGCGGTCCGGGATCCTCACCGCCCTGCAGCACGGTGCCCAGGCGGTCGAGGGCATCGAGGGAGGCCTGGCGGTAGCGGGTGCCCAGGCGCAGAGGGACGGCCATGGTGCTGGCGGCGGTGTCGCGCAACAGTGAGGCCGGCAGTTGCTCCAGCAGCTCGGGACTGGCTACCACGGCGGCGGTGTTGGTCTGGGCGTCGATCAGCACCAGCAGCGAAGCACCGGAACTGGGCTCCTCGGCCGACCAGGTCTCCAGCGCCTGCCTGCCGAGGGCGTCGAGTTCAAGGCCGTAGTCGAGGCGGGGAACCGTGAGCAGCCGGGCCTGCACGTGGGCACTCTCCAGATCGGCCAGGCGACGCTCCAGCTCCGCCGAGGTGGCGCGGCTGAACAGCCCGGCCGTATCGATCAGATGCTGCGAGGTCGGTGGCGTGGGCAGGTCGCGGATTCCCACGGCCCAGGCGGCGGGGACAGCGGCCAGAAGGGACACCACCAGGGCGGTGAGCGAAGCCAGGACTCGGATCGGCAGACGCACGGGCAGCGAAGGATTTGGTCGTTGCCCCACAGTTTGCCCTCAGCTGGCCAGGCTGTCGCGGTTCAGGGCCTCAATCGCCGCGAGGATCTGTCCGGCCTTGCCGCCGGGCAGGTCGAGCTGAACCGCCAGGCTCTGCAGAAACACCAGCTCGCTGGAGCTGACCACCCGGTCGCTGTGGACGAGCTGAGCAGCCACCGCCAGGGCCGTTTCGCGCTGCCCGCCGGTCAGAACCGGCACGGCGGCCCTGACCAGCTCCTCCACTCCCCCCTGGCGCAGGTCGGCCAGAAGGGAATCGAACAGTTCACCCATGGCCAGATCGGAGAGGTCGGCGTAGGGACTGCGGTACTGCAGGGCCCCACGCAGGGCCTTGGCCTCCTCGAGGCCCAGGCTTCCGTCGCAGGCGACCGCAGCCAGGGCGATGGCGGCAAAGGCCTGACTGGCATCCATGGGGCGGGGGCAGGGGGCCTCCCATTTCAGCAAGGTGTCCGGGGAGTGGACAGGCTGGCGACTCGAATCCGTGTCAGCGTTCATGCTGAACCCCAGACCGTCCCCCCCGGCCATGCCCACCCCGGCCCGTTTCACCCTGGCGGCAGGGGTCGTCGGACTGGGGCTCTGTCTGCTCAATCAGCTCACCGCGACTGAGCTGAACCCGGCTCTGGAGCGCGCCGGGGTGCTCGCCAGCCTGATGGCGGTGGGCCTGATGCTGGTGGCCGTCCTCTGGACCCGGGCGGTGCCACTCGCCCCCGAACGGGTGGAGCTGCAGGGGGAGCAGGGGCTGGAGCTGGATCCCCAGATGGCCCAGGACCTCGGGCTGGAACTGGCCTGGGGGAGCCGTCTGCTGCTCACCGCCACCCCGGCCGCCAGCCTGCTGATCCACTGGCGGGGCAGGACCCTGCTGCGGCGGGGTCTGCTGGGCAGCTCTCCCTTCGAGCCCGGGGAGATCTGCCGTCGGGCCACCAGCTGCGGCCGGGCGATCTCCCTGGTGAACCTGAAGCTCTACCCGGGCCGCGACGAGTTCCACTGCCTGCCTGAGGGCACGCCCGCCGTGCTGGTGCAACCCCTGGGCGGCGAGGGCTGGCTGCTGGCCGGAGGCTGGTCGCCGCGCTGCTTCAGCCGCAGCGATGAGCTCTGGATCGAAGGCTGGGCCGAGAAGCTCAGAACGTCACTGGAGCAGGCTGGCGCCGCTCCTTCGAAGGAGGAGGCACCTTCAGTTCCGAGAACACCCGTCCCCCCGGGGTCGTGAACTCCGCCTGGCCCTTGTCTCCGACCTTTCCGAACAGCTGCTCACTGCGGGTGATCTGCTGGTTCTGATCCCGCTCCAGCTGAACGGAGCCGCGGGCTTCGATGGCCTGGGTACCCCAGTTCCAGCGACATTCCCTGGCCTGAAGCCGCTCGCCGGGTTGCTTCAGGCGGCAGCCGCTGGGAATGATCGCCGTCTTCTCCCCGAGAAGCATCCTCAGGGAGTCGCCGGCCACGTGCAGCTGATCGACCACGCCGGTGAAGGGCAGGGCCGTGCTGAGCACCTGCTCCTTGGAGTTCCAGCGGGTGCGCTGGGCCTCGAGCACCGCCTTGCGGGAGGGATCGACGAAGCGGACGGGGGCCAGCAGATCCACCACCTCCTCACGGGTGTTTCCTTCCAGCGCGGAGCCGGTGACGGTCTGGACGGTGCCCTTCTCGCCCGCCGGACGCCGCTCCCCCTTCACCGGGCCTGCCGCCATCAGGGCCCCGGTGTCGGCCAGCCAATCGGCCCGGCTCACGCGCAGATCGATCTCCGGCTGCTGCAGGCGGGTCGTGCCCCGCAGCTCCAGCTTGTCCTTGTCGAGCAGGAAACGGGCCGTGGTGGCGCTCAGCCGGCTCTGGCGTTCCGTGAGCAGAGGCTTCCGGTCGATCTCCATCAGGCTCCGGCTCGGTGTCCAGCGCACCCGGTCACCACTGATCACCGAGCCCCTGGGGCCGAGCACCACGATGCGCACCTTGCCTTCCAGCTGGATGACCTCCCCGTCGTTGATCACCAGGCCACTGGTGGCCTCCACCTTGTAGCGGGGCTTGCCGGCGGCATAGATCACCCCGCGGGGTTCAGTGGCGCGGGCCACGCGGCGCTGCAGGTCGTAACGGGCCTGCGGGCTGATGAGCTCCCAGGCGGGGCGACCCTTGCCATCCTGCTGGCGCAGGTTGAGCGAACGGAACACGAAGGGTTGGGGGTCCTTGGGCTTGATGGCCTTGCGCTCGCAGCCCAGCAAGGCCACCAGGGGAAGTCCGACGATCAGGGCCCGTGCCAGCGCGGTCCTCACAGCGGGCCGTCCAGGTCCAGGCGGGCCATCACCGGCTCAGGCTCCGGCAGTGGGGTTCCCGCCGCCAGGGATCCCCAGGTCAGGCGCTCCTGCCACGGGAGCCGAGCGCCATCGGGGCCGCTCTGACCCCCAGCCGCGGCACCACTGGGGGCCAGAGTCTGATTCAGCTGAAGCAGCATGCGGGCTGAGAGATCGGGAAGGATCGGGGCCAGCAGCAACGCCACCTGCCTGGAGGCCTCCAGCACCGCATAGAGATCGTCGGCCACCTGCTGCCGCTGACCCTCCTGCTTCATCCGGCTCCAGGGAGCCTGGTCGTTGAGGTAGCCATTGGCGCTGATGGCGAGCTGCAGGGCGGCGACGGCGGCCTGGCGGAAATCCAGCCGTTCCATGCCTTCGATCACCTGCTCGCGGGCCAGCTGAGCCGCCTGGGCCAGCGGATGGCTGCTGCCCACGGCCTCACTGGGAGTGGGAACAGCCTGATCGAACCAGCGCCGGGCCATCGAGGAGGTGCGGTTGAGCAGGTTGCCGATCGTGTTGGCCAGGTCGTTGTTGACCAGATCGCTGAAGCGTTGCTGCTGCACGTCGCCATCGTCGCCGAAGGGGATGTCGCGCAGCAGATACCAGCGCACGGCATCGGGGCCGCAGCGCTCCAGCAGCTCCCCGGGATCGAGCACGTTGCCCAGGGATTTGCCCATCTTCTGTCCCTCCCGGGTGAGAAAGCCGTGGCCGAACACCCGCTCGGGCAGGTCGAGCCCTGCCGAGAGCAGCATCGCAGGCCAGTAGACCGCATGAAAGCGCAGGATGTCCTTGCCGATCACGTGGATGCTCGCCGGCCAGCCCCGCTGGCCCAGGAGACCCAGATCCGGCGGATCGCCTGGCTCCAGCAGGGCCGTGAGGTAGCCGAGCAGGGCGTCGAACCACACATAGAACGTGTGGCCCTCATGCCCGGGCACGGGAATCCCCCAGGGCAGATCCAGCCGGGAGATCGAAAAATCGCGCAGCCCCCGGGCCACGAAGTTCTCCACCTCTCTGCGGCGGCTGGCGGGAGCGATGAAGCCCGGTCGCTGGATCAGGTCCTCGACCGCCTGCTGGTAGCGGGAGAGCCGGAAGAAGAGATTGAGTTCGTCACGCCATTCCAGGGGCCGCTGGTGGGTGCTGCACTGGGGCGTGCGGGCCTCGGGAGGGTCGTCCTTGAATTCCTCGCAGGCCACGCAGTACCAGCCCCGCTGGCGCCCCTCCACCACATCACCGGCCGCTTCCACCCGCCGGTAGAACTGCTCCACCAGCAGACGGTGACGTGGCTCGGTGGTGCGGATGAAGCGGTCATGGCTGATCTGCCAGCGCTGCCACAGGGCCCGGTACTGATCGCTGACCTGGTCGCAGTGGGCCTGGGGGGTGAGCCCGGCCGCCTCGGCGGTGCGCTGGATCTTGAGGCCGTGCTCATCGCAGCCGGTGATGAACACCACCTTCCGCCCCATGAGTCGCTGGAAGCGGGCCAGGGCATCACAGGCCAGCGTGGTGTAAGCGCTGCCGAGATGGGGCTTGTCGTTGACGTAATAGAGCGGAGTGGTGAGGGTGTAAGTCATCGGCGGTGGTGAAGGGCCCGCTGCGCCGCCAGAGCGGCCCTGCGCCGGGGCCGGATCCTACCGAGTGCCTCTCCGGGATCCTCCCCCGGTCAGCGGCGGACCGGTGCATCGGCACAATCGGGGTCGTGGAGACAGCCACCCCGATGGGAGCACGAGACGATCAGGCGGACGTGGTGGTCTGGGGTGGCGGCAGTGGCGGGGTGACCGCCGCCCTGCAGGCCGCCCGGGGCGGCGCCGACACCCTCCTGCTCACCCCGGGGCCCTGGCTGGGGGGCATGGTGAGTGCGGCAGGGGTCTGCGCCCCGGATGGGAATGAACTCAGTCCCTGGCAGAGCGGCCTCTGGGGTGCGCTGCTGCGGGCCCTGCAGCGCGAGGAGCCCGAGGGTCTCGACCACAACTGGGTCAGCTGTTTCGGCTGGCGGCCCGCCAGCGCCGAGCGGGTCCTGCGGAACTGGGTGACGGCGGAGCCCCGGCTGCGCTGGTGGAGCGGCTGCCGGCTGCGACAGCTGGAGCGCTCCGGCTCCCGGCTCACGGCGATGGTGCTGGACCACGAGGGGGAGCGGGTGCGGCTGGCCCTGCAGCTCGCCATCGACGGCAGTGATCGCGGCGATCTTCTGCCCCTGGCGGAGGTGCCTTTCCGCCTGGGCTGGGAGGCCAGCGACGACTGGGGTGAGCCCAGCGCACCGACCCGCGAGCGTCTGAAGACGGACCCCTTCTTCCGCCACCAGCCCGTTCAGTCCCCCACCTGGGTGGTGCTGGGCCAGGAATCGGCCGGGTCCTGCCAGGACGGAGCCGTGCCGGCCGCCCCGTTCGAGCGGGCCACCGAGTCGTTCGGCCTGGAGCGCACCCTCAGCTACGGCCGCCTGCCCGGCGGGTTGGTGATGCTCAACTGGCCCCTGCACGGCAACGACTGGCACGTTGGCCTGGAGCGTGCCTTCCAGGCCGATTGCACCGGCCAGGCCGAGCTGGAGCGAGCCATGCAGGAGCACAGCCTGGCGTTTCTCGCTGCTTTGAGCGAAGCCTCCGGCGGTTGGCTGCAACCGGCCCGAGTGTTCCCCGATGGCACCGGGGACCGCTCGGCGCTGGCTGGGCCATCGGCCCTGGCCCTGATGCCCTACTGGCGGGAAGGCCGGCGGCTGGTGGGCCAGCGCCTGGTGCTGGAGCAGGATCTGCTTCCCCTGATCCCTGCCGGCGCCAAGAACACCTCCGACGACGACGGGGCCTGGATCGGGCCGATCCCATTCGATCAGGAGGGCCGCTGCAGCGCCATCGCGGTGGGCAACTACGCCAATGATCACCACTACCCCGGCGAGGACTGGCCCCTGGCCCCGAAGAGCTGTCGCTGGGGTGGCCGCTGGAGCGGCACCCCGTTCATGGTTCCCTACGGGGCGCTGGTGAGCGCCGAGTGCGACAACCTGCTGGCCGCGGACAAGGCCATCAGCTGCAGCCACATGGCCAACGGCGCCACCCGTCTGCAACCGTTGATCCTCAACATCGGCCAGGCCGCCGGAGCAGCGGCAGCCCTCTGCGTCAGCTCCGGAAGGGCGCCGGCCGCCCTCGACGTGCGGCTCCTGCAGGAGGCCCTGATCAGCGATCCCGCGGCGCCGGCAGGACCGATGCCCCTGTGGGACACCCCCTGGCACCATCCCGAATGGAAGGACCGCCAGCGCCGTGCCCTGCAGGATCCAGGGTTGCTGCTGCCGCGGGGGACCCTGGCCGGCAGTGAGCCTCCGGGCCCCTTCCAGGCCCCGGCCGAACCCCATCAACAGGTCTTCGCGGGCACCCTGGTGCCTGATGGCACCGGGGGGTACAGCCTCGAGGGCCCTGGCCGTCCCTGGCCGCTGATCACCCTGGAGCCAGGCCTGCACCACTGGCTGCGCCTTCAGGAGTCGCCCCGGCGCGTACGCCTGGTCGGTGTCGCCAATCCCTGGGGCCCCTGGCTGCGGGTGTCACGGCTGGTGCCGGAATCGGGTCTGACCTAACGGGCTTCCAGCCGCAGCAGATCGGAGAGGGAGTCCACCAGCTGGACCTGAACCGTGAGCGCATCCCCCGGCTGACACGACTCGGGAGCGCGCACGGCCTGGTCCATCGCCAGGGACTCCAGATGCACCAGCGCCAGGCGATCCTGGGGACGTAACCAGCGCAGGAACACAGCCGGCCAGTGCTCGCCGCGATGCTCCTCGAACCAGACCTGCTGCCAGTGGCGCTGATCCTCGCGGCTGATCTGAATGCCTTCACGGATCACACGGTCGAGCTCCTCGAGCAACTCCCCCATCTGGGTTTCATCCAGGGGTTCCTCAGCGGAGATGGTGGCGGCCAGCTGGCGCTGGGCCACCAGATCGGCGTAACGGCGGATCGGCGAGGTGGCCTGCACGTAAGCCGGCAGCCCCAGGCTGAAATGGGGGCTCACCGCAGCGCCTGTGCTGCCGCGACTGAGGCAGCGGCGCAGGGCGGCGTTGCGGACAGGTCCTGCCGGTAGAGCCTCCAGCTCACTCTCGGGCGGCAACTCACTCACGGGTTGGCCGCGGAACGGCATCGCCAGCCCAAGGTCGGCGGCGTGGGTGGCCACCACGGAACCCGCGAGGATCATCGCTTCGGCCACCAGAGCCCGCGCCGGAGAGGGATCGGTGATCTCCAGTTCGGGGTGGTCGCCCCGGCAGCGGATCCGCCCCTCGCTCTGCTCCATCGAGAGGGCGCCGCGGGCCTCGCGCCAACGGCGGCGGCGCTCCAGCAACCCCTGCAACCGGGCCAGATCGGGTTCCTCGGGGGGAGCCAGATCGATCAGGGCATCGCCGTCGCCGTAGGTGAGGCGGTAGGTGGGGCGGATCCAGCTGCGCACGAGCTCATGGCGGGCCACGCTGCCGTCTTCGGACAGCTCCACCGCACAGCTCCAGGCGGGACAGCGCTGTCCCTGGCGCAGGCTGAACGGCCCGACCGCCAGGGGCAGGGGGAACATCGGCACCACCCCGGAGGCCAGGTACAGGCTGGAGCCACGCCGCCGGGCCTCCAGGTCGAGGGGAGAGCCGCTCGCCACCAGTCTCCCGGGATCGGCGATGTGAACCCAGAGCCGCAGGCCGCCCCCGCCCAGGGGCTCCAGCGAGACGGCGTCATCGATCTCCTCGGTGTCGGCGTCATCGATGGTGTAGCTGCGCAGGGCGGTGAGATCGCGGCGGCTCTCGTCGCCGGGTTGCTCCAGGTCGGCCTGAGCCAGCAAGCGTTCGGCCTCGGCCAGCAGAACAGGATCGAACCCCTTCTCCCAGACGGTGCTGCGCAGCGACGGCAGGGCATGGGGCTGCCACTGGCCCAGGTCCACGAGCAGGCGACGGACTGCACCGGGTTCGGCGCTGCAGTGCGCCGCCTGCAGGCCCCGGCGGAGCTCCGGATCGCGCAACTCCTCGATCTCCCCGGCGGCGAAGGCCAGCAACTGCCGCAGCTGCTGGGTCTGGGCTGGATCGAGCGCGGAGGGATCGAAGGGGCTGCGCTGGCTCAGGAGACGATGCCAGTGCTGCACCCGCCTCTCGTCCAGCGCCTGACGGTGCCGGTCATGACGCAGCTGGCGCAGATCGCGGAGGGAACGGGGGTGCACCCGGCCCTGGCGCCAGCGGAACAGGTGCTGCTCACCCTGATGCAACCAGAACCAGCAGGCGGCCCGGGCGGCCGGACGGTCGCCGCCGGCCACCAGTTCGGTGAACTCCTCCAGACTCACCCCCTCCTCCGGGGGGGCCTCCACCAGCAGAAGCCAGGCCGCTCCCAGGTCGCGGCGGACGGGAGCCGCGGCCACCAGGTCGGAAGGGGCCAGGTGCCAGGGGGGCTGATCCAGGCGGGAGGGCGGCTCGTGAACTCCCGGCAGCGAGGCCAGCAGATCGAGCTGACGCATGGGGATGACCTGGGACCTGGCGTCCCAGCCGGCCCTCAGACGGGCACGGCTGCCGTTGATGGCCTCGATCACAGCCAGTTCGGGCCCCTTCGAGCCGATCAGACCGACGAGATCACCCGGTTGCAAACGCCATGCTCCGCTGGGGCAGGGAAAGGGTCGCTCAGCCTTCGGGGTTCACGAAGGGAAGCAGAGCCACGATCCTGGCCCGCTTGACCGCGTTGGTGAGATCGCGCTGCTGCTTGGCGGTGAGACCCGAGAGGCGGCGGGGAAGGATCTTGCCGCGCTCGGTGATGAACTTCTTGAGCAGATCGACATCCTTGTAGTCGATCGGATCACCCGGCTTGATCGGTGAGAGGCGCTTCTTGAAAAAGGAACTGGACATGAGTGGGCGAAAACGGACAGGGGAATGAAGGACGAGCTGCAGGGGTCAGCGCCGATGACGGCGACCCGGGGACCTCACTTGATCTCTTTGTGGACCGTGCTCTTGTTGCAGTGAGGGCAGAACTTCTTCAGCTCCAGCCGTTCCGTGGTGTTGCGGCGGTTCTTCTGGGAGGTGTAACGGGACACTCCAGGAGAGCGCTTGGCGGGATTGGACCGGCATTCGGTGCACTCGAGAGTGATCACGATCCGGACGCCCTTGTTCTTGGCCATGGGAAGGACGTGCGCCGCTTGAGGCGAGGCGTAATGACAATCCGACACCTTACCCTCCCGGCCTCCGGCATTCCGATCCTTAGGATCTCTGCCTTGATCGATGCAGGCGGATGCGGGTCTCGCTCCAGTGGTTGCGGGAACTGGTCTCCTGCGATGGTCCAGTCGAGGAACTTGCTGAGCGTCTGTCGATCGCCGGCTTCGAGGTGGAGGCGATCGACGACCTCGCCAGCCAGGCCGAAGGTGTGGTGGTGGGGTATGTGGAAGACAGGCACCCCCACCCCGATGCCGACCGGCTGAGCGTCTGTCAGCTGAGGGTGACTCCGACCGGTCCTGCCGGAACGCTGCTGCAGGTGGTCTGCGGGGCCTCCAACGTGCGCGCCGGCATCCACGTGCCCGTGGCTCTGGTGGGCGCCCATCTCAGCGCCGTGGATCTGACCATCAAGGCCAGTGAACTGCGGGGGGTGGCCAGCACCGGCATGATCTGTTCCCTCAGGGAACTGGGTCTGGCCGACAGTTCCGAGGGCATCGCCGTCCTCGATGAGCTGCTGGAGGAGGTGCCGGCCCTGGGCACCCCAGTGGCGGCGGCCCTCGGCCTCGACGACCAGGTGCTGGAGCTGGCGATCACCGCCAACCGCCCCGACGGACTCTCGATGCTGGGCATCGCCAGGGAAGTGGCGGCCCTCACCGGCGGCGATCTCAGCCTCCCCCCCGCAGCGCCGGTGATCCCCAGCGACCCCCTGCCGGTGGATCCGGCCAGCGCCGCGGCGATCGAAGCCGGCGGGCTTTACAGCCTCACGGCCCTCTCCGGCGTGCGGGTGGAGCCGTCACCCGCCTGGCTTCAGCGCCGCCTGGAGCGGGCCGGCCTGCGGCCGATCAACAACGTCGTCGACATCACCAATCTGGTGATGCTGGAAACCGGTCAGCCCCTGCATGCCTTCGATCAGGACCGCCTGACGGTTCCAGGGGGTCGGCCGGCCGACCCGGCGGCCCTCGGACTGCGCCCCGCCGAGGCAGGCGAACCCTTTGCTGCCCTCGACGGCACCAGCCATGAACTCGGCCCCGAAGCCCTGGTGGTGACCTACGTCGGTCAGCCGATCGCCCTGGCCGGCGTGATCGGCGGCGCCGGATCGGCGGTGCAGGCCGACACCGAGGCCCTGTGGCTGGAGGCGGCGATGTTCAGCCCCGAGGCCGTGCGGCGCAGTGCCCGCAGCGTCGGCCTGCGCACCGAGGCCAGTGCCCGCTTCGAGAAGGGCCTGCCCCGGGAAGTCACCCTGACGGCCGCCGACCGGGCCGTTCAGCTGCTCCAGGAGCTCACCGGCGCCCGGGTGCAGGGCCGCTGGCTGCACCAGCGCCCCCAGCAGCCGACCGCTCCCCTGCGCCTGCGCCGGGATGCCCTGCACAACCTGCTCGGTCCGGTGCTGGTGGACGGCCAGGCCGAGGACCTCGATGACGGCCGCATCGAGCAGACCCTCACGGCCCTGGGCTGCGGTCTGCAAACCGACGGCGAGGGCTGGCTGGTGACCGTGCCCCCCTCCCGCTCGATGGACCTCACCAGGGAGGTGGATCTGATCGAGGAGGTGGCCCGCCTGGTGGGCTATGACCACTTCGCGAGCCATCTGCCCGATCCGATCGAACCGGGGGGGCTCGACTCCAGCCAGCAGGCGGAGCGCTGGCTGAGGCAGGCCCTCTGCCACGCGGGCCTGCAGGAAACCTGTGCCTTCTCCCTGGTGCCGGCCCAGGGCCTGATCGAGCACGCTCCGCGGCTGGGGCTCACCAACCCCCTGCTCACCGACTACGGCCACCTGCGCGACAGCCTGCTCGATGAATTGCTGCTGGCGGCCCGGCGCAACCTGCAGGCCTCGATGCCGGGCTTCTGGGCCTTCGAGATCGGTCGTGTCTTCCAGAGCGAGGCAGAGAACCTGCTCGAGCGGACCGAGCTGGCCGGAGTGATCTGCGGCGAGCGGCGCTCGGAACTCTGGAGCAGCGCCGGCAAGGCGCGCAGCCTCGACTACTTCGAAGCGCGCGGTGTCCTGCAGCGGGCCCTGGCCGCCCTGAGAATTCCCTGCGAGGACAGGGCCAGCAGTGGTCATCCCCTGCTCCATCCGGGCCGGGCCGCGGAGCTGCTGGTGGAGGGCCGGGTGACCGGCTGGTTCGGCCAGCTGCATCCGCAGCGGGCCGACGACCTTGATCTGCCTGAGGCCACCCATGTGTTCCAGCTCACCCTGGCGCCGCTGCTGAGCGCGGCCACCCGGCGCAACCGCTGGCAGCCGTCGTTCACGCCCTTCGCCACCGTGCCGGCCTCCGAGCGAGACCTGGCCCTGGTGGTTCCCGATGCCGTCACCGCAGCTCAACTGCTGAATGCGATCCGCAAGGCAGGCAAACCCCTGCTGGAATCGGCTGAGCTGATCGATCGTTATCAGGGCAGCCAGGTGGAGGCGGGCAACGCCAGCCAGGCCTTCCGCCTGCGCTACCGCGATCCTCGCCGCACCCTCACCGAAGCGGAGGTGGAGCAGGCCCACACGACGATCCTCGGCGCCCTTCAGAAGCAGTTCGGGGCCGCCAGACGCTCCTAGGACTCAGGGGGGGTCTCCCAGGTGCGCTCCAGCACGGCGAGGGCTTCGACGTGCTGGGTCTGGGGGAAGAAATCGATCGGCTGAACCCGCAGCAGGCGCAGGGTTCCCGCTGCCGTGAGCCTGGCCAGATCACGCGAGAGTGTGGCGGGATTGCAGCTCAGGTAGGCCACCCGCTCGGGCGGAGCGGCCAGGATCGCATCACAGACCCGCTCAGGCAGACCCTTGCGGGGCGGATCCAGCAGCAACCCGTCGGCGTTCTCGAGGGCATCGGGCAGGGCCTGAGCCACGTCGGCGGCTTCGAGAGTGAGGCCATTGAGCCCGTTGAGGCCGGCATTGAGCCGGGCCTGATCCACGCTGGAAGGATGTTGCTCCAGGCCCAGCACCCGGGCGCCGGCGGCGGCCAGGGGCAGGCTGAAGGTGCCGATGCCGCAGTAGGCATCGACGAGACGACGGCCAGGGGCCGGACGGAGGGCTTCGATCAGGAGAGGCACCAGGCGCTCGGCCTGGGCGGTGTGGACCTGAAAGAAGGTGTCGGGACCGATCCGCAGTTCGAGGCCTGCGAAGCTGTCGGTCAGCCATGGGCGGCCCGCGATCTCGAGGGTGCGCGGCCCCATCAGGGTGTTGGTGGGCAGGGGCTGGATGTTGAGGCCAACGCCCACCAGTTCCGGCCAGCGTTCCATCCAGATCTCCGCCATGGCCGTCAGGTCAGGCAGGTCGCTGTGGCTGCTGATCAGCGTCAGCAGCACTTCACCGCTGTGGTGCCCCACCCGCAGGGCCAGGTGGCGCAGGCCACCACCCTCGGTGAGATCGACATCCACCGGCCAGTCGCTCTGCTCGAGATCGCGCTTGAGTGGGGCGATCAGGCGATCGATGCGGGGATCGAGCACCGGGCAGCGGTTCATGTTCACGATCCGGTGGGTGCCGCTGCGGTAGAAACCGGCCCGCAGTTGCCCATCCGGGGAGCGCTCCAGGGGAATCGTGGTGCGGTTGCGGTAGCCCAGGGGAGTGGCTGAGGCCAGGATCGGCTCCACCTCCAGGCTCTGGCCACCGATGCGGCGCAGGGCCTGCTGCACCAGATCCTGCTTCCAGACCAACTGGGCGTGGTCACTGAGATGCTGCACGCCGCAACCGCCGCAGTCGGAGGCAAGGATGCAGGGGGGCTGCCGCCGCTCGGGGGCGTCGTTGCGCCGCTCGAGAGGGTGGGCCACCAGATGGCGCTGGGCCTTGTGGTGCACCCTGGCCCGCACCTGTTCCCCCGGCAGGGCATCGGGAACGAAGACCACCAGGTCGGGAGCCGAATCCTCCGTGGCGGCGATGCGCGCCACCCCCTGACCGTGGTGGTTGAGGCCGGAGATGCACAGATCCAGGTCCGTACCTGGGACCGGCAAGGGAAGTCCCATGGGGATCGGAGCACTGTTGGACGTTGAGCAAACCCTAGATGCAAAGGGGCGTTACATCTGAAGACGTCCTTCGGCAAGGGGGTTCCCGGATCGATAAACTGATCTGGCGCCTGGTGTCCTCGATGAGCGTCGTTCGGGATCTGATCCTCCAAGCCGATGATCAGCTGCGGTATCCCAGCGGCGGAGAGCTCCGCTCGATGGCGCAGTACCTCGCCGGCGGTGCTCAGCGCATCCGCGTGGCCCGCGCCCTGGCGGAGAACGAGAAGAAGATCGTCGACGAGGCGGCCCGCCTCCTCTTCTCCCGCAAACCGGAATACGTTGCCCAGGGGGGCAATGCCTACGGTCAGAAGCAACGGGCCCAGTGCCTTCGTGACTTCAGCTGGTATCTGCGCCTGGTCACCTACGGCGTGCTGGCCGGCAGCACCGAGAAGATCCAGGAGATCGGCCTGAACGGGGCCCGCGAGATGTACAACAGCCTCGGCGTCCCCATGGCTGGCATGGTCGAGAGCATGCGGACCCTCAAAGAGGCCTCCCTGGCCCTGCTCGGCACCGATGATGCCGCCAATACCGCTCCCTACTTCGACTACCTGATCCAGGGCATGCAGACACCAGGCTGAGCCCGGAGGGAGCCCACGGTCTTCGTTCGGACTCGAATCCTCAACGGTTGTGCCGGACCAGTTCGACTGAACCGTTGTCCGAAACTGGTTCCCCATTGGATTGAGCCCGTTCTGAGCGGCGATCGGAACGACAACGCCAGTGTCGGTTGACCAAGGGACTTGAAGCCCGGAACAGGCACCGTGGCTTGGCCAGCAGACCTGAGGCCGATGGAGTCGACGAATATGTCTCACTCTGGTCCATTACTGAGTCCCGTACATGGACCCAAAAGCGACTTAAGAGATTGATTTCCGCCCCTCCGGGCCGGACGTCCCATGAGAGCGGGACACCAACGACAGCCAGTGCGGGAAGGCCAGCTGTCTCCACGGCACCCTCTCAAGATCTGTCGAGACTGTCTCGCCTGAGATCAAAACCAGGTCTTACCGCGAGACACAGGCATGAGTCCTGCAACCGCTTCAGCGGGGTGACCTCAGGGCTGGAAGGCGTCGGCGCCCGGGACCCAAAGCCGACTTCAACGGGCACGCCGCGACCTGGCTCAGCCGCACCCAAACCAGACTCATGACTCTCGTCTATGTCCAGCAGCAGGACCTGTCTTGCGTCCTGAAATGGACTCTCTCGACCGGACTGAGACCCGTTTCTGGTCTGGTGATGGCTCTCATCAGCGACAGGCAGGACGAACAACCCTGTCTGCCCCGAAACAGGTGATTTCGGCGCCACCTCAGGACAGCTGCAGGTCGCCTGCAGACAGAATCAATGGCGTACCTGTGTCTGCAGCAGGTACGCAAAAAGACCAGGCAAGGCTGTCACTGCCATCTCAGCGGTATGAGGGGCCCTGGACTTCCTGTCCAGAGGTGATTGGACAAGAGCCGCTGCCGACCTGAGCGGTACCGATCGATCGAGCGCCCGCCGAGCCGGCGACGACTGCGAAACGAACCAACAGCCTGAGATGGCTCTCCCGGCTCAGGCGCATCGCCACAATGAGCGGATCTTGTATCTCATTCTGGACTCTAGATAGGTCCTATTAAGAGTCTGATATGAGACAGCTGCAACACCAGGATGTGCTGTTCAGGCCGACCGTCGGTAGAGCTCCTTGAGCAATTGATAGGCCTCATTGAGGCGGCGCATCGCGTCGGCACTCCCGCCTGAATCGGGATGGTGGCTCATGGCCTGTTCGCGGTAGGCCTCCCGGATCTGGTTGAGGCTGAGCTGGTGACCCGGCGCCGTGGGCAGGGCCAGCACCTTCAAGGCTCCCTGCAGCGTCATCGTGTGCTCGAGAGTCTGGAAGGACGTTCCCTGGCGACGCCGGCGAAAGCGGTGCACGAACCGGCGAATCAAGGTGGGGACCCGCAGGGTGAGTGTGCCGGTGCTGAAGGGATCCTCCAGCAGGCCAGCGGCCACGATCACTCGGTTGAACCCGGGCGGCCCCGGTGGCCAGCCACTCACGAAGCCGCTGATCCACTGCTCCATCAGAGCCCAGGTGAAGGGCCGCCCCTCCGACTGATCCGACTGGGCCCAGATGTCGCGGGCCAGCCAGAGCATGGCAGCTTCCAGTACCGCCTCATTCGCCGCCGTGCCGTAGAGGTTGAGCCAATGCTCATCGGCAGCGAGCAAGGCCTGATCCAGTTCGGCGGCCTCCACCGAAGGCAGCGGTTCACCAGCCGCGGTGGGGCGGGGGTGCAGGCTGCGCCTCAGGCGCGCCGACGACTGCCGCACGAAGCCAGGCAGATCGATCCCGGTCCCCCCCCCCGCGGCCTCTCGCGGCTCCCTCGGCTGCTCGCGACGGGGGACCCTGGCCAGCAGCTCCGGCAAGGGCTCATCGCCTGGATCAGGCTGCCGATCCGCGGCATCGCCGGAGAGAAGCTCGCCCCCCTGCCCAGTGACCAGCACCAGGGCCCGGCAGGCATCCAGTTCCTCCTCCTCGCCGGAGCCCTCCTCATCCCGCTCCTCGTCCAGACCATCGGCGCTGGGGAAGAGATCATCCAGCAGACGCTCCAGCAGGGCACCGCGGCTGCGGTGGCCAAGCTGTCTGCACAGCTCATCGATCTGAGCCACCTGCGCGACGGGCAGGATCAGCTGAATTCTCTGGCGATCCGCTTTCGTGTCGTCGGGAGGCACGGCAACCTGATCAGGTCGGGCTTAACGGCCCATCAACTGCCTGAGGAAGCGTTGCTGGGCATCGGCGGCCTCGTCGTAGCGATCCCGCAGAACTCGAGTCTCCTGGGGGGAGGGCCGGGGCGGATGTGCCCACGGGCACTTCCGCGACGGCAGGCGGGCCCGCAGGCGCCCGGTTCAGCAGCCGCATCGGAGGCAGGGGAGGCAACCAGGCCGGCACGATCGCCGGTCTGGGCAGCGGCGGGGGCGGAGTGGGCCTGGCAATGGCTGGTCTGGTGGGGCGACGGGCGGGGGTGGCCGGTGGGACCGCGGCGGCGGGAACTGGAGCGCGCTGAGCACCCGCCACCGACGGCGGGGGGGCGGCAGGAGTGCTCCTGCGCTTGGCGGCCGCCGCTTCGGCAGCGGCCAAGCGGGCGATCTCAACCTGGCGCTCACGCTCGCGCAGCTGGGCAAGCTGATAGGCCGGGACCACGCTGAGCAGGTGACCCGGGGTGGCATCGGCTGGGTAGACCATGCTCACCTTGACGCGGTTGTTGACGCCGGGGCGCAGAACCAACGGGGTCAGGGAGAGGCTTTCACCGGAGCGCATGCCCACATGGACTTCGCGATACCCCTCGTCGGTTTCGATGCCGATCGATCCGCGAAACGCCGTGAACTGACGGCCATTGGCCGTGGGGTGGCTGAAGACCAGTTCATAGGGTCCTGAGCCCTTCAGGTTCAGCTCGACGGCGAAGCGCACGCCGTAGGTGCCCACGTTGTCGAGGGACGAATCGATCATGCGGCTGGCCAGGGCATTCACCTGGATCTCACCGGTGCCGAAATGGTGGCGGTTGGTGCTGGTGAAGGGCACATGCAGGGAGGCCTGACTCAGATCGTGGCTGATGCTGGCCTGGAAGGCATCGCCGAGAGCCACTCCACCAACGCGGGAGAACACCTGCCGGTTCTGGATCTGAGGCAGCATGCTCAGGTAGGTGCGGCCCGGGGCCAGCACCCCTTGATCGAGAACCGCGAACAGATCGGCCTCGGTGCGGGGGTCCTCCGCGGCCACCACCGCCATCTGGAAGGGACCATCACTGCGTCCGCTCAGCAGGCCGTTGGCGATGCCACGGGCAGGAAGCTGGGTGTGGAACAGAACAACCCGGCTGTTGGCGGGGATGGTGATGCGCTCTGGCAGCTTCGAGTCGAGCTGGTTGCGCAGCATGATCACCGCAGTGGCGTCGCCGGGCCCCGTGTTCCAGGGCCTGGGGCCCAGGGGCTTGACCCCCATCAGATGGTTGGCGAGGTAGGGCGCCTCGAAGCTGTTGCGCACGGCCCCGCGGTCGAATTCGAGCGTGACCGGCCTCGAGCCGGGGTTCATCACGATCGTGGCCAGTGTGAGCTGTCCGCGCACCAGGCCGTAGCCGAGGCGGGTGGCATCCTCGGGGTAATACTTGTGATGCATGTGCAGACCGAATTCACCGTTGAAGGTGAAGTCGGCATTGCGCAGTCTCTGGCCGGTTTCCCTGGCCACCGCCGATCCAGGGGCCGTGTTCACCAGAATGCCGGGGCCGAACACCTCCTCCGGCTGGTTGGAGTGGAGCACCGGCACGGAGTTGAAACGCCCCTGGAGGGGACGCGCGGCCTGTCCAGCCATCAGCGGGACGTAGGTGGCCCTGGCAACAGGTGCTTCCAGAACCGCGCCGGCCGTGCCGGAGAAGGCGGCAACTGCAGTGAGACCAATGGGACCTAATGTTCGCACTCTGAATCTCAACTGGGACTGCGTTGCGGTTTTGAGGACGTCGCTCCTGAGTCCGCTGGGGCAGGGCCCTTGACTGGAGGGAGGTCTCGCCGGCACCTGCGTCGCGGCCCCGTGAACAGGAGACGGCGCATCAGGGGTGGACCGCTCGCTAGAACCGTCCTCCGTACACGTGACATTTTCTCATGTTTCCTCCCTTGCCCTGCTTCGGTGCTTCCGGCTGCGACCCCGCAGCCAGCCGCCGTCAGCATCAGGAGCGCAAGCTGCACATGCTCACCTACTGGCGGGACGGGGTCGAGCGGCAACTGGCTGCGGTGAATGCCGCGATCAGCACGCTGGAGAAGCAGATGGTCCGCGATGGGAGCCAGGAGCAGGGCTGAAGCCCAACCCCTCCCCGTCCAGGCGCTGTCTCAAGGTCTCCAGCGCCCGGGCCAGCAGGCGGTGAACGGTCATCGGGCTGACCTGCATCTTGCGGGCCGTGGCCCTGAGGCTCGCTCCCGCCAGCACCACCTCCCTGACGACGGTGCGCTGGCGATGCTCCAGCTGGGCCAGCAGCGCCATGATCCGCTCACCGGCCTCGCCGTCTCCGGGGACCTCCTCCGTCTCGGGCTCGGCGGCGGCGAGTCGCTCCTCCTCCCCTTCCAGGCTCACCGTTCTGTCCATCTGGCGCAGCTGCTCGAAGCGCTGCCACTGGACCTCGCTCAGGCCCAGCAGCGTGTGCAGGCTGGCGTTGGCCAGGGACTGGCTCTGCTGAAGCCGGCGCACACGGTCCTCCAGTTCCCGCTGACGCCGGGGTAACCGGATCACCGGCGCCTGGTCGCGGAGGTAGTGGAGGATGGCCCCGCGGATGTGATGGCGGGCAAAGGCCTCGAACGGTGTGCCCTGGTCGCTCTGAAACAACTCGGCCGCCCTGAGCAGGCCCAGCAGACCCACCTGGGTGAGATCGTCGCGACCTTCACGACAGAGGGAGCTGTAGTGGTGCGCGATCGGTCGCACCAGCTCCAGGTGTCGGGCCACCCTGTCGTTGCGCTGGCGCAGAGCGCGGCTCAGGACAGGGCGGCTGGAGCGGGGTCGAAGCAGGGAAGCACTGGTCATCGCAGTCGAGACAGGTGGATGTAGAGGGAGCCGGATCAGGGAGCGCCGACGGTCGGTCGCTGCCCCCTTTCCAGATACGGACCCATCGGCAGGGTCCGGCAACCGTGAAATCACGGAACGTTCGCGGCGACCGATCAGCGGCGAGCCGACCCGGGCCGAGTCGATCTGATCGGCTCGGAGGCGATGCGAGCCAGCGTCCGGTCTGGGGTCTGGGGTCTCAGCCCCTCGCCGCCACCGCCTGCAGCAGGGCCCAGGGCCCCTCACGCTGCAGCCAGGCCAACTCCGAGCGCTCGCTGAGCAGCAGGTAACCGGTGAACCCGAGAGCATTCACGCTGAAGCCCGCCACGTGCTCCCGCACCCGCCGCACCGTCAGGAACCAGTGATCCGTGAAGATCAGGTTGTAGGGATGGCGGGGCCTGGGGTCGCTGGCGGGCTCGCCGAGACCGAGGGACTGGGCATGGGCGTGGTAAGTGGACAACAGGGCTTCGGCCCCATCGCCGGGCATGCGGGGGCTGAGTCTGTAGGCCCAGGGCCAGGGCCGGTCCTCTCCAGCCAGCTGGGCCCGCAGGAGCTGATCCAGCGGACAGACCACCTCGTCTCCATGGCGCGGAAGCAGCTGGAGGTGGCGGTGGGGCTGGCTGGCCCCGGCCTCGGCACAGCTGTTGAAGAACCAGAGCCCGCCGGTGTCGGCATCCACCCGGGCCACCGCCGCCCAGTCGCCCTCCCCGAGCCAGCCCGACTGGGGCTCATAGCCCTGGGTGATCAGCAGAACATGGCCTGCCTGAACGGGGTACTTGTTGAGCAGCAGCAGATGACGGCGTCCCAGCAGGCGTACCTGCAGGTGCGGATCCCAGGGTCGGAAGGGGTTGGGCTTCGGCCCCTGGGCCCCCAGGTGCTTCGGGGTGGCGGAGAGCAGGCGGCGGAGCTGGAAGGGTTCCCAGCCCCGGGGGGGGATCAGCTCGGTCTCCAGGGGAACGAGGCTGCCGCTCACCAGAGCATGACGGCTGCGCTCGAGAGCTTCGGCCCAGAAGCGCTCAGCTCGCTCCACCGATCTGCAACCGCGCCAGGGATGCCCCCTGGTAGTAGTGACCAAGGATCTGGTTGTAGCGCATGCCTTGACTGGCCAGTTGCTGGGCACCCTCCTGGCTCATGCTGGCCCCCAGGTGCCCATGGGCCTCCAGGGTGATCTGGGAGTTGGCGGCGTAGAGGCTCTCGACGATGCCCCCCTGATAGCTCAGGATCAGGCCATTCGTGCGTTCGGTGGCCTCCCGGGTCCGGGCCGTGACCGATTCCAGTCCCCGGTAGGCCTGCCAGCGGGTCGTGTCGCCCAGATGCCAGTAGCGGTTGGCGGGCCGGGCCAGATGGGCCAGGGCATAGGAGCGCGCGGCCACCGCCTGGGCCTTGAGCGCCTCCATCGACCAGGAACTGGGCATTTCAGCCCCCACCACCGAGGCGATGTACCGCTCCAGCGGCAGATGGTTGATCGGTGTGATGCCACCACCCTCCCGCAGCAGCCGCAGTCGGCCTTCATAGGGCAATCCGTTGACCAGCAAGGCCTGGCCGCCTGCACTCTCCAGCCAGAGATCAGCGCTGGTCTGACGACTCCAGTCCACGGACTCACCGGCGCCCCCGCGGAGCAGCACCCGGCCCTCGCCGTCGAGCAGTTGCCAGGGGCCCATGGCCGAGAGCGTGGGCCGTCCCGCCTGACGCAGCAGAGCCACCCGCGCCTCCAGAGGAACGGGCCGGCCAGCGGCTGGCTCGGCCAGGGCCAGGTCGCCGGCGGCGGCCGTCCCGGAGGAGGGTGGAGAGAGGGCTGCGTCGGCTCGGCGCGCCTGGATCTCCTGCAGCTGCCGGGCCTCGGCCTGACGGTCGGGGTCGTCGGCAGCGGTGGCCGGCAACAGAGCCTCCATCACCTTCGCATCGAGGCTGGAGCGAGGCTCGGTGAACGCCTGCTGGGCCAGGAAGCCAAGGCCCAGGGCCACAACGCTCAGCGGTGCGGTGACCAGAACACGGTTCAGCCCGGGCCGGGCAGACAGCAGCTCCAGTCCCCGGCTTCTCCAGCGTCGACACCAGCGCTCAAGCGGCCATCCCACAGCAGTTGACCCGAACCCGACAGGCGGATCATGCCTGAAGACAGCCGTTCGCACACCATCCCGCCCCCCTGGGGGGAGGGTTGCCAGCCCACCACCCGCTCGCGCCCCAGCTGATCACACCACCATGGGGCCACCAGGGCATGGGCCGATCCCGTTACCGGATCTTCACGGATGCCGAGGCCCGGTGCCAGGAACCGCAACTGGTAGTCAGCCGGCAACCCCTGCACCGAGGGGGAGCGGCCGCTGGCCGCCAAGGCCTGCATCAGCACCAGGCCCCGCCGCAGCTCAGGGGGCAATTCCTCGGCGAGGGCCTCACCATCAAGACCGGCCAGGTCGTGGTCCGGTGGCATCAGGACCACCCAGTAGCCCAGGTTCGATCGCCAGCTGCGCAGCGGCGTTCCCCGCAGCGACGGACCCGGCTCAACGGGCAGGGGCGAAGGCTCGAGACCCGCCGAGGGGAGGACCAGCTGGGCGCGGTCGCCACTCGACGTGCTCAGACTCACCAGCAGTGGCCCTGAGCGGCTGTGCAGGCGGGTGGAGCTCCCCGGCCCCAGCAGCCCCCAGTGGCCAAGGGCCAGGGCGGAGGCCAAGGTGGCGTGGCCGCAGAGGGGGACCTCACAGCTGGGCGTGAACCAGCGCAGGGCCCAGCCGCCCGCGGCTTCACCAGCAGGCACGAGGGTCTCCAGGGGCAGCAGGAACGCCGTTTCCGACTGCCGCAGCTGGGCTGCGACCGCCTGCATCCAGTCGGCCGGGGCTGGACGTTCCAGGGCCACCACCGCGGCACCGTTGCCCTGGAGTGGCCGCTCGGCGAACGCGGTGATCAGTACGGCCGGCAGAGCGCCGTCGCTCATCGTTCCTCGGGTTTCAGATCCCGCTCCATCAGGGCACGAACCGCCTCGGAGGGGGTGATGCGTCCCTCGATCAGACCGACCACCTGAGCGCAGATCGGCAGGCGGGCCCCGCCCTGCTCCCCCAGCGCCAGGGCCGCGACGGCCGTCGATGGGCCCTCCACCGTGGCCCCGATGACCCGGATCGCCTCCTCGGCGGAGAGTCCCTCCGCCAGGTGCAGACCGAAGCGATAGTTGCGGCTGAGGCGGCTGTTGGCCGTGGCCAGCAGATCCCCCAGTCCGGCCAGGCCGTAGAGCGTGTCGGGGTCGCCGCCCAGCTGCTGGCTGAGGCGGCCCATCTCCGCCAGCCCACGGGTGAGCAGGGAGGCCTTGGCATTGGCTCCGAGGCCCAGGCCATCGCAGACACCGGCCGCCACGGCCATCACGTTCTTGAGGGCACCGGAGAGTTCGGTGCCGATCGGATCGGTGTTGGTGTAAAGCCGGAGTTGATCACTGCTGAGGTCCTGCTGCAGCGACCGGGCCAGATCCGAGTGAAGCGAAGCCAGCACACTGGCCGCCGGCAGCCCCCCCTGCAGCTCACCGGCCAGGTTGGGTCCACTGAGCACCAGGCTGGACAGCGACGGGATCGAGCGCTGCCAGAGCTGGGACGCGGTGAGGCGCTGCTGAAGATTCAGTCCCTTGGTGCAGCTGATCAACGGCAGCCCCGGGGGCCAGTGGGACGAGAGCCGCTGGGAGAGCTCCGGAACGCCGGCCATGGCGATGGCGCAGACGATCACATCCTGATCCGCCAGCAGCGCGGCAGGTTCACCGCCGTCACGGCGCGACCAGGTCCTGAGCCGGTGACCGCCCTGCTGGAACACCTGGCCAAGGGCGCGGCCCCAAGCGCCTTGCCCGTAGATGCCGATGCTCAGTGCCATCGGGCCATCATGAGCCATTCCCCTTCTGGACCTGCCCATGTCGTCGACCCCAGCCTCGGGAGCTGGAGCCCCTGAGGAGCCCCAGGGGCTTGAGCACTGGCAGGGGGATGCCCTGGTGGTGGGCGGCGGCGGGATCGGCCTGGCCCTGCTCGAGGCTCTGGCACAGCGGGCGCCCGGCCTGAGGCTGTGGGCCACCAGCCGGCGGCCTTGGCCGGCCGGGAGCGTGGTGCCGCCCGAACGGGTGCTTGACCTCGATCTCACGGACGATTCCAGCCTCGAAGCCTGCACCAGCCGGCTGCAGGATGAAGACGTGCGCCTGCGGCTGGTGATCAACACCGCCGGTCTGCTCCACGACGGCGCGCTGCAGCCGGAGAAACGACTGCAGCAGCTGCGACGGGACTCGCTGCAGCGCCTGTTCAGCGTGAATGCCTATGGCCCGGTGCTGCTGGCCAGGGCCCTGGAGCCCCTGCTGCCCCGCCAGAAACCGCTGCACTTCGCCAGCCTCTCGGCCCGGGTGGGCAGCATCGGCGACAACCGCCTGGGGGGATGGTACGGCTACAGAGCCGCCAAGGCCGCCCAGAACCAGTTGTTGCGCTGCCTGGCCCTGGAATGGGAGCGGCGTCTGCCCCTGGCCTGCGTGAGCCTGCTGCATCCGGGCACCACCGCCACGGCGCTCTCGGAACCCTTCCGCCGCTCGGTGCCGGCCGAGCAGCTGTTCACTCCAGAGCGGGCCGCCCACCACCTGCTCGCTGTGATCGCCGCCCAGACACCAGCCCACTCCGGCCGCTTTCTGGCCTGGGACGGGACACTCATTCCCTGGTGAGCCGCGACTGATGTGACCTCAGGCCTGGGGGGAGGCGGAATGGGCGAAGGCCTGAAGCAGCTCCAGGGGGATCAGCTCCAGGCTGGAGGCCTCGGTGGCCTCCAGCCTCACCGGCGGAGCCACACCGTCGTCGTGGGCCTCGAGCCAGCGGGGAGCGCAGACGCACCAAAGGTCGCCCGCCCTGAGGCCCGGAAACCCATAGGCGGGCCTGGGGGTGCTCAGGTCGTTGCCCTGGGAGAGGGAGTAGCGCAGAAACAGATCGGTGATGACGCAACAGACCGTGTGGCGGCCAAGGTCGGAGGGATCGGTGCGGCAGTGGCCGTCGCGGTACCAGCCGGTCATCGGCTCACAACCACAGACGACCAGGGGTTGACCCAGCACATTCAACGCCGTGGGGCTGGGGGGTGTCGTCGACTGATCCACGCGAAATCCCTGCAGAGAGACCCGAGTCTGACCAGCGGCGGGAACGAAATCCAGCGGGGAGGTTGACGGATTCGGGGGGGCAGGCGTTAAAGGTCATTGAGCCGTGGTGCTGGAAGGCCTCCTTCTGCCGCCCTTCCGCCTTGCCTTCAACACCTTCATGAGCTGGGATTTCGCCGAAGACGCTGCCTTCATGGCCCTGTACGACGCCTTCAAGGAAAGCGGTGAAACCTCCGCCATGGAATTTCTCGCCCATGGGGAGGGGGCCTTCCACTTTCAGGAGCTCACCCAGAACGCCGCTGGAGAGGGGTTTGATCTGAGCGATTCCACCGACCTCGAGGCCTTCCAGCAGGAGGTGATCGACACCCTGGAATCGCTCTGAGACTCAGACGTGCAAGGCAAGACTCAGCTGTAGAAGAAGTCGATCTCCTTGGCCTTGAGGCCGTCCCAGCCGGCAGCCCTGAGACGGGCATCGAGAGTGGCCTGATCGAGATGCTTGGAGCCGGTCTTGACCACGCGGTTGCGCATCGACTTGCGCACGCCGCTGCGGGCCCGCTGGGCTTCCAGGGCCATCACCTCGTTGTAGAGGCTGAGCATTTCGGCAGGGATGGGGCTCCCATCGAGATCGACTCCGGCGGCGATCGCCGCATCGACACCATCAGGACCGGCGATCGCCATGGCAGATCAGGGAAACAACGACCCAGCCTGCCACCGCCCCCGCTGAGCGGACCCGACGGCCCCGCCGTGATCGGCCTCAGGCGCTGAAATAGCGGGCCCGGCTGTGAACCGCCACCAGGGCGGTGGTGCTCTGCTCGGGCTCGAGCTGATCGCTTTCATCCATGGTCAGGCCGATGCGGCCGGCATCGAGCCAGGCCAGCTGCTGGCGGGAATCGGCCACATTGGGGCAGGCCGGATAGCCGAAGGAGTAGCGGCTGCCGCGGTACCGCTGGGCGAGCACATCGCGCAGAGCCGACGGTTCCTCCGCCGCGAAGCCCAGCTCCCGGCGGATGCGGGCATGGGTCCACTCCGCCAGCGCCTCGGCCATCTGCACGCCAAGGCCATGGAAGTAGAGGTAGTCGGTGTAGCGGTCAGCGGCGAACAGCTCCCGGGCATAGGCACTGGCCCGCTCTCCCATGGTCACCGCCTGCATCGGCAGCACATCACTGGGCCCGCCATCGCTGAGATCGCGGAAGAAATCGGCGACGCAGTAGCGGTTGCCGCCCCGCTGGCGCGGCAGTTCGAAGCGTCCGAGCGCCCGCTGCTGGCCATCGGGATCAAACACCACCAGTGCATTGCCCTCGCGGCCGCAGGGGAAATAGCCGTAGGCGACCCTGGGGGTGAGCAGGTGCTCCTGACGGCAGCGCTCGATCCAGGCCTGCAGCACCGGTTCGGCCTTCTCGGCCAGCATCGCCTCGTAGGCCTCACGGCTCTGCTCCTGGCTCTTGCGCAGCTGCCACTGGCCGGCGAACAGGGCATTGCGATCGAGATAGGCGAACACCTCATCGAGAGGAATCTCGGCGTCCCGGATCAGACGACTGCCCAGGAAGGGGGGGACCACGGCAGGCTCCTCGGGCACCGCCTCGGAGCGATGGCTGCTGGGCTCGGGCGCGCTGGCTGTCGCTGGTGAGGCTTGATCGACCGCGCTCACCACCTCGGCGGCGGCAGCGTCGGGCTCAGCGGCTGGCCCGGGGTCGGTATCCAGGCCCAGGCCCGCGGGGGCGCCGGCCAGGAATCCGAGACGGTCATCCCACTGGCCGCCCTTTCGCGCTTCCGTGAACGCATCCATGAAGCGCAGATCGGCAAAGGCATCGCGGCCATAGATCACCTGACCGTTGTAAACAGAGCGACAATCCTTCTGGACGAAACGCGGTGTCAGAGCCGCCCCCCCAAGGATCACTGGAACGGTGATGCCCGCTTCATTGAAAGCCTGCAGGTTATCCTTCATGAAGGCGGTAGATTTCACCAGCAATCCACTCATGGCGATGCAATCGGCCTGGTGAAGATGCTGGGCTTCGATGATGGCTTCCACCCCCTGCTTGATGCCAAGATTGATCACCTCATAACCATTGTTGGTCAGAATGATGTCGACGAGGTTCTTGCCGATGTCGTGCACGTCACCCTTGACGGTGGCGATCAGAAACTTGGCCTTGGCGCTGCTCACCCCGTCGACCTTCTCCATGTAGGGCTCAAGAAAAGCCACGGCCGCTTTCATCGTTTCAGCGCTCTGCAGCACGAACGGGAGTTGCATCTGACCGGAGCCGAACAGCTCCCCGACCACCTTCATGCCATCGAGCAGAAAGGTGTTGATGATCTGCAGCGGCGGGTGGCTGGCCATGGCCTCCTGAAGGGCGGGCTCCAGTCCGATGCGCTCGCCATCGATGATGTGCTGACGCAGCCGCTCCTCCACAGGAAGATCAGCCAGGCTCGGACCCGATGCCCTCGCCTCTTTCGCACTCACCCCCTCGAAGAGTCCGGTCAGAACGGTGAGGGGGTCGTAGGTGCAGATCGCCCCCTGCTCCTCCGATTCGAAACGGCGGCTGTCGTTGATCAGATCACGGCAGACCTGTTGATGCTCCTCGGTGATCCTGGCGAGGGGAAGAATCTTGGCGGGGCTGACGATGGCGGCATCCAGACCGGCCTCGCAGCACTCGTGCAGAAAGACGGAATTGAGCACGATCCTTGCAGCAGGAGAGAGCCCGAAGCTCACATTGCTCACCCCCAGCACCACATGAACGCCGGGAAGATTCTGACGAATCAGACGGATGGCCTCGATCGTGGCGGCGGCATTGCGGCGGTCCTCCTCAATGCCTGTGGAGATGGGCAGGGCGAGGGGGTCATAGAAGATCTCATGGGCCGGGATTCCATACTCCAAAGCGTCGCGGTAGGCCCGCTGGGCAATGGCGAACTTGCGCTCGGCTGTGCGCGCCATGCCCTGCTCATCGATCGTGCCCACCACCACACCGGCGCCATAGCGGCGGGCCAGCTCCAGCACCTTGAAGAAGCGCTCGTCACCGTCTTCATAGTTGGTGGAGTTGAGGATGCACTTGCCGCCGGCCACTTTCAGCCCGGCCTCCATTTTCTGCCACTCCGTTGAATCCAGCATCAGTGGCAGATTCACATTGGTGACCAGGCGACTGACCAGGTCATGCATGTCTTTCTCGCCGTCGCGGCCGACAAAGTCGACGTTGACATCCAGCACATGGGCGTTTTCCTTGATCTGGCCGCGGGCCAGGGCCACCAGCCCGTCCCAGTCCTCGGCGTTGAGCAGATCGCGCACCTTTCTGGAGCCGCTGGCATTGAGCCGCTCGCCGATGATCAGGAAGGAATTGTCCTGGTGGTAGGGCGTGATCCCGTAGATCGAGGCCGCCGCCGGCTCCCACTGCAGGGCGGGCCTCTGCAGCCGTTGCTCCGGCAGGCGCACGGGGCGGGGTCTGGGCTTCAGGTCTGCCGCCAGCTCGGCCAGAGCCGCGATGTGGCTGGGGGTGGTGCCGCAGCAGCCACCGATCACCTGCACGCCCAGATCCTCGACGAAGTGGAGCAGCTGCATGCGCAGCTCGAGAGGCGTGAGCCGGTAGTGGGCCACACCGCCCACATTCTCGGGAAGTCCGGCATTGGGAATGCAGCTGATCACGAACGGACTGTGCTCGCTCAGGTAGCGGATATGAGCCTTCATCTGCTCCGGACCGGTGGCGCAGTTCAGGCCGAGCACGTCGATCGGAAAGGGCTCCAGGATGGAGACGACGGCGGCGATATCGGAGCCCACCAGCATCGTGCCGGTGGTCTCCATCGTGACCGAGACCATCAGGGGCCGGCGCTGGCCTGCAGCCTCAAAGGCCTCCTCAAGGCCCTGGAGCGCCGCCTTGATCTGCAGCACGTCCTGGCAGGTCTCGACGATGAACAGATCGACATCCCCGGCCAGCAGCCCCGCCGCCTGCTCGCGGAAGGAGGCCTTCATCGTGTCGAAGTCGATGTGGCCGAGGGTCGGCAGCTTGGTGGTGGGGCCCATGGAGCCCGCCACGAACCTGGGCTTGGCGGGGGTGCTGTAGCGATCGGCCATCTCACGGGCCAGCTCAGCGGCCCGCTTGTTGAGGGCCAGAGCCTGATCCTCCAGCCCGTATTCCGCCAGCACGATCGAGGCCGCCCCGAACGTGTCGGTTTCGATCACATCGCAGCCCGCCTCGAGGAACTGACGGTGCACGGCCTGCACGGCGTCGGGACGGGTGAAGACCAGATTCTCGTTGCAGCCCTCAAGCGCGGCGCCACCGAAATCCTCGGCGCTCAGATCCATCTGCTGCAGCGATGTGCCTGTGGCGCCGTCGAACACGACCACGGGCCGGCCGGGGCCATGCAGATGCTCCAGGAACCCGATCCTGCGGGTCCCTGTCCTTGCCTCCGCCGTCCCGCCAACCAGTGCCGTCATCGCGTGACCGTGCCAGCGATCACTCTAGAAATCAGTCGCGCAGTCGGATGCGGGTGACCCAGTGGTCGTAGCTGGGGTCGTTGCCCACGGTGATCTGGGTGAGCCGCTCCCGCAGCAGCTCCATCACGGGGCGCTGCGTGGGCAGATCGGTGGTCTCCACACGCCGCACAGGGGTCACCCGCGCCGCAGTGCCGCTGAGGAAGACCTCGTCGGCCACGAACAGCTCGGTCTTGTCCACAGCGCGCTCGATCACCGGGATGTCGAGATCCCGGGCCAGCTCCAGGATGCTGGCCCGGGTGATGCCCTCGAGGATGTCCTGGTCGACCCCGGGGGTGATCAGCACGCCATCGCGCACGATGAACAGGTTCATGCCGCTGGCCTCGCTGACCTTGCCGCGGCTGTTGAGCAGGAGCGCCTCGTCGAAGCCGCTCTTCACCGCTTCGGTCTTGGCCAGGGAGCTGGTGATGTAGGCGCCGCTGATCTTGCCGCGCAGGGGCAGGGAGCGGTCCTCCTGACGGGTCCAGCTGCTGACGCGGCAGCTGACTCCGTCGGGGGAGAGGTAATCCCCCAGTTCGATGCCGTAGATCAGAAAGTCGGTCTCGATGTCGTGCAGCCGGGGCGCGATGCCGAGGTCGCTGGTGTAAACGAACGGTCGCAGGTAGATCGGCGTGGTGGGGCGATTGGCCTGCAGAAAGGCATCGATCGCCGTGAGGATGGTGCTCTCCTCCAGCTCCGCCAGCAGAAGCCGGGCGCTCTGGCTGAGCCGGCGGGCATGGCGGTCGGCACGGAACAGAAGGATTTCGCCCGGATCACTGGGATTGGGCAGGGCCCGCATCCCGCCGAAAGCTCCGGTGCCGTAGTGGAGGGCATGGGTGGCGACCGACAGGGTGGCCTCCGCGAACGGAACACAACCGCCCTGGAACCAGGCGTAGGGAAGAAACTTCTGCATGCAGGGTCGCTTGGAAAGGGTGTGGAGCGGGCGGCACCGCACCGTGATCGGGCCACGATCTTCTCACCGTCAAGACCCAAGATGGGCCGATGCATCGGCTTGCGGCAGTTCCCGGCGCCACCGGCGACACGGATGGTCCCCTCTATGTGGAGCAGGCTTCAGCGCCCCTGTTGCTGCTGAGCAGCGCCGACACCGACCTCAGCTCCCTCGCGGGCCTGCTGCGTGACGAACCGGCGCTGCTCAGGCAGGAGGTGCGCGCTCTCAACCTCGCGGCCCTGGATCATCCGGCCGTGATCGACCACTATCTGGCCAGCAGCCTGGACGACACCCAGCTGGTGCTGGTGCGGCTGCTGGGGGGCCGTGGCCACTGGAGCTATGGCCTGGAGCGTCTGCGCCGCTGGGCCGAGGGCCCTGGCCGCCAGCTCGTGGTGGTGGCCGGCACCAGCGAAGAAGAGAGCGACCTGGCGGGTCTGGGCACCGTGGCGCCGGACCTGGCCCTGGCGATCGGCCGCTGCCTGCGGGAGGGGGGGCGCACCAACCTGCGCCGGGTGCTCCTCAGCCTCGTGGCCCTGCTGGCGGGGGAGCAGCCCGATCCGCCCCAGGCGGAACCGCTGCCCGATCCTGCCCCCCACGACTGGCGGGCGGATCCCGGACCCCGGGTCGGTCTGGTGCTCTACCGCGCCCTGCAACAAGCAGGCGACACCGGTCTGGCGGAGGCCACCCTGGCGGCCCTGCGCCAGCGCGGCCTCTGTCCCAGGGCCCTGTGGGTGAGCGGCCTGCGCGAGGCCGGGGTGCAACGGGGCGTGGCCGACCTGCTGGGGCGTGAAGAGGTTCAGGCGGTGCTCTGCACCACGTCCTTTGCCTCCGTGCAGTTCGAGGAGGCGGGGCTGGGCGCCCCACTCTGGGAAGCCCTGAACGTGCCGGTGCTGCAACTGCTCTGCAGCAGCGCCGGCCGCCGTCGCTGGCAGACCAGCAGCATCGGGCTGGGCCCCCTGGATCTGAGTCTTCAGGTGGCGCTGCCGGAGCTGGATGGTCGCCTCACCACCCGCGTGGGGGCCTTCAAGGAAGCGGCGGGCTGCGCCGATGAACGGCTCACGACAGCCCTGCACCGCTACGAGCCGGATCTGGAGCGTCTCGACTGGATCGCCCAGCTGGTGGAGGCCTGGGTGAACCTGCGCGGCACTCCCCCGGCCCAGCGGCGCCTGTCGCTGGTGCTCGCCAACTACCCCACCCGCAACAGCCGCCTGGCCAATGGCGTGGGCCTCGATACCCCGGCGAGTGCGGCGGCGATGCTGCACTGGCTGACCGCCGCCGGCTACGACCTCGGAGAGTCGGAGGCACTGCCGCCGGATGGCCAGGAGCTGATCCGCCGGTTGCTGACCGGCCGCAGCAATGACGCCGAAAGCGGCCACCGTGCGCCGCTCGATCACCTCCCCCTGGCCGTCTACCAGCGCTGGTACGCCGGCCTGCCGCAGGAGGGGCGGCAGCTGATCGAGCGGCGCTGGGGTTCACCCGATCAGGACAGCGGACTGGAGCGCACCGCCAGTGGAGACGGTTTCCCGATCCGGGGTCTGCGCTTCGGCCACATCCACGTGCTGATCCAGCCGGAGCGGGGCTACGACCGCGATCCGAGCCTCAGCTACCACAGCCCCGACCTGCCCCCCACCCACGCCTACCTGGCCCAGTACCTGTGGCTTCGGGAGGTGGAGGGATCCCAGCTGGTGGTGCACGTCGGCAAGCACGGCAACCTGGAATGGCTGCCCGGCAAGGGACTGGGTCTCTCGAACCGGTGCTTTCCCGAATGGGCCCTGGGGCCGATGCCCCACCTCTATCCCTTCATCGTCAACGATCCCGGCGAAGGCTCCCAGGCCAAGCGCCGCGCCCAGGCCGTGATCCTCGACCACCTCACCCCACCCCTCGGGAGGGCGGGACTGCACGGACCGCTCCAGACCCTCGAGGCCCTGCTGGATGAATACTGGGAGGCCTGCCAACTGGGCAGCGGACGGGTGGAACCCCTGCGCCAGCGCCTGGCCGAGACCCTCGAGGCTCTCGAGCTGCCGCTGGAGGCCAGCGACCTGGAAGGCCGCATCGATCGCGCCGACGGCTACCTCTGTGAGCTCAAGGAAGCCCAGATCCGTACGGGTCTGCACACCTACGGCCACCTGCCCGGCCCGGAACCGCTGCTGGAGCTGCTGCTCTGCCTGGCGCGCCCGCCCCTGGCCGAGGGACCCGGACTGACCCAGGCCCTGGCGAGGGATCTCGGGCTGGCACTCGACCCCTGGGCCGATCCGGAGGAGGACCACCTGGATCCACGCGACCGTCAGCTGTTGCTGACAGCGCTGTCTCCCGGCAGACCCACGCCCGGCCTCACAGCGGCGGACTCGGCCCAGGCCTGCCGGCGGATCGGGGATGGCGTCGCCCTGCTGGAGGAGCGGGCGCTGCAGCTGCTGCGCCCCCTGCTGGAGCCCCTGACCGAGGCCCCTCCCTGCGGCACCATCACCCGCTCGGTGCTGGAGCGGGTGAGCGGCGATCTGATCCCTCGGCTGCTGCGCTGCGGCGAGGCGGAACGGGAGGCCTTTCTGGCCGGGGTGGCGGGGGAGCGGATTGCCGCCGGTCCCTCCGGTGCCCCCACCCGCGGACGGCCCGACCTGCTCCCCACCGGGCGCAACTTCTACAGCGTCGATCTGCGCGGACTCCCCAGCGAAGCGGCCTGGGACCTGGGCCGGCGCAGCGCCGAGCTCTTGCTGGAGCTGCACCTGCAGGAGGAGGGCGACGACCTGCGCCAGCTGGCCCTGTCGGTCTGGGGCACGGCAACGATGCGCAACGGCGGTGAGGACGTCGCCCAGGCCCTGGCCCTGATGGGGGTGCGACCGGTCTGGGACGGCCCCACCCGGCGGATGGTGGACCTGGAGGTGATCCCGCTGGCGCTGCTGGGGCGCCCGCGGGTGGATGTGACCCTGCGCATCTCCGGCCTCTTCCGGGATGCCTTCCCCCAGCTGGTGGGCTGGATCAACCGGGCCACGGCCCTGGTGGCGGCCCTGAACGAGGCGGAATCCGACAATCCCCTGGCGGCGGCGCTGATCCGCGAAGGTCACTGCGCCAGGGTGTACGGCTCAGCGCCAGGAGCCTACGGGGCTGGACTGCAGGGCCTGATCGACAGCGGCCAGTGGGAGGAGCGCAGCGACCTGGGTGAGGCCTACCTCAACTGGAGCGGCTGGCGCTACGAGGGCAGCGGAGAGGCGATCGCCGACCGCAGCGGCCTGGAGCAGCGACTGCGCCAGGTTCAGGTGGTGCTCCACAACCAGGACAACCGGGAACATGACCTGCTCGATTCCGACGATTACTACCAGTTCCAGGGAGGTCTGAGTGCCGCCACGGAGCGCGTGCGGGGCTCGGCTCCGGCCCTCTGGTTCGGCGATCACTCCCGCCACCAGCGGCCGCGCCTGCATCGGCTGGAGCGGGAACTCGACAAGGTGCTGCGCTCGCGGGTGCTCAATCCCCGCTGGATCGAGGGGATGCGCGCCCATGGGTACAAGGGGGGGTTCGAGCTGGCCGCCAGCCTCGATTACCTCTTCGCCTACGACGCCAGCACCGGCCGGGTGCCGGACTGGAGCTATGGCGCCATCTGTGACACCTGGCTGGGAGATGACAGCCTGCTGCAGTTCCTGCGCCAGGCCAATCCCTGGGCCCTGCGTGACATGGCCGAACGCTTGCTGGAGGCCCACAACCGTCGCCTGTGGGAAGGGGCCAGCCCCGAGCAGCTGGAACATCTCAGGCAGCTGGTGCTCAGCAGTGAGAGCCTGGTGGAGGGCTGAGGTCTCAGAACCCTGAGTGCTCAGGAACTCGGGATTCGAGGTTCGATCAGGAGTTGATCTCCTTGGCCATGTCCTTGAACGGATCGATGGTGCCGGGCTTGGCCTGCTTGAGGCTGATGCCCGGCTGTCCCTCGGCGGTGCCGCCGTCGGGCTTGCGGCCGGCGGCGGCACCGCCAGCGGAGTTCACACCGCCCACGGCAGCACCCCTGAGCCGATTGCTCAGCTCAGCCGAGCTCATTTTCTCGGCAAAGGTCTTCTTCACCGGCTTGGGCACTCCGCCGCCGAGACCGGTGCTGGCGGCCTTCACCTCGGTGCCGGGGATGCCCGTGCTGGCCTTGGCGAGGCGGGCCGCCATCGAATCCACTTCCTGGATCATTTCCTTGTTTCCGGGATTGTCGGCGCTGCCCGGGAAGGTGTGGCGGATCGTGTTCGAACGCCGCATGAACTTCACGTCGCCCAGGCTGCTGGAGGTGTCTGCATCGAGGTAGAAGCTTTCGTCCTGCTTGGCCTTCGCCGGTTTGTCCTTGGCGGCTTTGGAGGAGAAGGCTCCTTCGGAGCGGTTGCCGAGCAGACGATCGAACAGACCCATGGTCAGGGAACGGAAACCTGATAATGAGCCTAGCGGCCGCCAAGGCCCAGCCCATGGGTATCTGTACCGCAACTCGTCAGCAACCCCAGCCGATCGAGCTGGGCCGCGATCGCGTCGCACACCAGCGGCGAGGGGCGCCAGGACTCCCGTTGCTCGTAGTCGTAGTAGGCCTCGGCTCCATCGAATCCCAGGTCCGCCGCCGCCGAGATCAGGAGGTGATGGGGAAGGCGGTAGCGGGCGGGGTGGGCCAGCAGGGCCAGTCCGCCCGCGGCATGGATCGCGCGGCGCACGGCCCCGGCCCGTAGCGCCGGGCCCACCACCGCACTGCCCTCGAGGTAGGGAGCCAGGGCGGCATGGCCCGGGTCGAATCCGAGCCCGAGCACATGGACCAGGCATCCCTCCAGCAGGCAGCTGATCTCGACACCGCTCCAGAGGTTGGGCACCGTCCGACCGCGCTCCCGATACTGCGCCAGCCGACGCTGCAGCGGCTCGAGGGCAGCGGTGCTGTGGTGGTCGGTCACGGCAAGGTGCTCGAGGCCCCGGTCGACCGCCTGGTCAGCCAGCCACTCCGGCCTGAGGCTGCCGTCACTGCAGGTGGTGTGACAGTGGAAGTTGAGCCGCCCGGGGCAACAGGAGGGCTGCACCCCCTGCAACACCGGCACCAGCGGATGTCCATCAGGCGCCACCGGCAAGGGCCTCCTGCTCCAGGCGAAGGCGGCGCCAGCGGGCATAGAACTGAATCGAGCCGGCCATGGCCACCACCAGGGCCACCAGGAACCAGGTGGCCGCACCCGTGGGGAACTGCCCCTTGAACACCACCAGCATCACCACCAGCACCAGCATCAGCGTGGGGAGTTCATTGAGGGCCCGCAGCTGCCGACCGCTCCAGCGGCAGCGCCCCTCCCGCAGCTGGCCCATCAGGCGATAGCAGAACCAGTGGTAGGCCATCAGAGCCACCACCACCGCCAGCTTGGCGTGCATCCAGCCCTGCTTCAGCCAGATGGGCTGGGCGACCAGCAACCCCACCGCCATGGCCACGGCCACCACCATCCCCGGGGTGGTGATGATGTTGGCCAGACGCCGCTCCATCAGGCTGTACTGCTGCTTGAAGGCCCCGCGCAGGGGCTCCTCCAGCGCCTCGGCTTCCACGTGATAAATGAACAGGCGCACGAGGTAGAACAGCCCGGCGAACCACACCACGACCCCGACGATGTGCAGGGTCTTGAACCAGAGATAGGCCTCCGCTGGCAGGGCCGGCAGCGTCATCGGGAGAGGGGGGGGAAGGGTGTTCAAACTAGGGGAGCTGCCCATCCGTGCTGGTGTCGCCTGGGCCGGGTGGCGGAGGGGCTGCTCGGACCTTCAGCCCTCATCGCACCGCCAGCGGTTCGCCGGACGTCTCGCCGTCGTGCGACTCCTCGGGATCGCCGGGGTGGAAGTAGGTCCACACCTGCCGGGCCAGGGCCGGACCCATGCCGGGGACCGCGGCGATCTGGTCGGGGCTGGCGAGCTGAATGGCGTCGATCGAGCGGAAGTGGGCCAGCAGATCCCTGACTCGCTTGGGACCCAGCCCGGGAATCTCCGTCAGGCGGGAGCGTTTCATCCGCTCGCCCCGCTGCTGGCGGTGGAAGCTGACCGCGAAGCGGTGGGCCTCATCGCGCAGACGCCGCAGCAGCAGCACCCCCAACTGGTCGGGCTCGCTCTCCAGCGGTTGGCTGGCGCCAGGCAGAAACACCTCCTCCCGCTGCTTGGCCAGGGAACACACCACCAGCTCCTCATGCAGATCGAGTTCGCGCAGGGCTTCCATGACGGCTGAGAGCTGGCCCTTGCCGCCATCGATCATCACCACATCGGGCCAGTCGTTGAGCCCTCCGGTGTGCAGGGCCGTGCCGGCCGCCCTGCGCAGCTCCGCCAGGTCGGCCCCCTCCACCTTCGCCTGAGACCAACGGCGGAAGCGCCGCCGCATGATCTCCGCCATCGCCATGAAGTCGTCGGAGTGGCCGGCGCTGATGCTGCTGCTCTGGATCCGGTACTTGCGGTAATGCTGCTTGGCAGGCAGCCCATCAACGAAGACCACCTGGGAGGCCACCGCATCGCTGCCCTGGATGTGGCTGATGTCGTAGCCCTCGATGCGGCGAGGCGGCTGGGGGAGGTCGAGCAGCTGGGCGAGGTCTTCGGTGGCCAGCTGGTGCTGCTCGGCGCTGCGCTGGGCCCGGCTGAGCTCGAAGGCGGCATTGCGCTCCACCAGCTCGATCAGTTCCGCCTTCTGCTGCCGCTGCGGCTGTCGCAGCCGCACCTTGCGGCCCCGTCGTTCGCTCAGCCACTCCTGCACCAGCTCCTGGCGGGGCAGGGGGTGTTGCACCAGCACCTCGGGGGGAATCTCCACGGGCTCCACCTGGCTGTAGTGCTCCTCCAGCACCCGCTGCAGGATCTCGCCCGGCGCGGCGATGCTGGCGTCGGCGGTGTAGCCCAGACGGCCCACCAGCTTGCCGGCCCGCATCTGGAACAGCTGCACCGCCGCCAGCCGCTGATCGCAGGCCAGGGCGAGCACATCCCTGGACACCGAGGCGTCGGGAAGGGTCATCTTCTGCTCGGCGGTGAGTTGCTCGAGGCCCTGCAGCTGGTCACGCACCCGTGCGGCCGACTCGAAATCCTCGCGCTCGGCATAGCGCCCCATCTGGGCACGCAGCAGGTCCAGCAGCTCATCGCTGCGGCCCTGGAACACCATCGCCACCTTGCGCAGGATCTGCTGGTAGGCCTCCGGGCTGATCTTCTCCTGGCACACTCCGGGGCAGCGACCGATGTCGAAGTTGAGGCAGGTGCGGTCGCGATAGAGCGGCTGGGGCCTCTGGCGCAGGGGAAACACCCGTTTCACCAGAAAGAAGGTGCGCCGCAGCAGACCCACGTCCACGTAGGGGCCGTAGAAGCGATCCAGCGGGCTGCGCAGACGCCGCCGCCGGGTGATGAAGATGCGCGGGTAGGGCTCGCTCCAGGTGATGCAGAGATAGGGATATTTCTTGTCGTCCTTGAGCAGCACATTGAAGTGCGGCTGATGGGCCTTGATCAGGTTGGATTCGAGCGCCAGCGCCTCGGCTTCGCTGTCGGTGACGATGAATTCGATCTCGCAGACCTGTCGCACCATCAGGCTGATGCGCGGGCTCAGGTCGTGGGACTCGCGAAAGTAGCTGCGCACGCGGCTGCGCAGGCTTTTCGACTTGCCGATGTAGAGGATGCGGTCCTCCACGTCGCGCAGGAGATAGCAACCCGGCTCGGCGGGCAGCTCCTTCAGTCGCTGGCTGAGGCGATCGGGATCGCTCAGAAGGGGCTGGGCGAGGCGGCCCATGGCAGCTGGCTGAATCCCGGAACCCGACTCAGCCTCCGTACTGCCAGCCGGTCGGTCCCAGCTCGAGAGCCGCCCCGTCACGGTGCAGCACGGCGGTCTTCACTTCGGCCACGAACACGGTGTGATCGCCATGGACCACCTCACCCACCAGCTCGCATTCGACCGCGCCGAGGGCGTCCTGCAGGATCGGCAGGCCCAGGGCACCTAGGCTGTAGGGCGCGGCGTCGAAGCGGCCGCCGATGCCGCTCTGGGGCTTGAAGAAGACCGCCGCCAGGTCCTTCTGATCGGACGCGAGCACATTGAGCGAAAAGCGCCGCGTGCGCTGAATGATGCCGTTGCTGGTGGAATCGGCCCGCACGGCCAGCACCACCAGGGGGGGCTCGAAGGAGCCCTGGGTGACCCAGCTGGCGGTGAAGCCGTTGACGGTGTCGCCTTCGGCCACCCCGCAGATGAACAGCCCGTGGGGGATCTTGCGCAGCAGCGTCTTCTTGGCCGCGGCATCGAGGCCGTCACTGGCTGCGCTGGCGGGTGCATCGTTGGCCATCAGCCCTGTCGCAATCGATACCCCGACTTTAGGCAGTGTGGTCAGCGGCGGCGGCACCATCCATAGGATCCGCGCCATCGCTTCCCCGCGGGGGGCTCCATGACCAAGCGCCCATGAAGGCCCTCTATCCCGGCAGTTTCGACCCCCTCACCCTGGGCCATCTGGACCTGATCGAGCGGGCTGAGCGGCTGTTCGGAAGCCTGGTGGTGGCGGTGCTGCAGAACCCCAGCAAGCAGGCCAGCTTCCCCCTGGAGCAGCGGCTCGACCAGATCCGCCAGGCCACGTCCCACCTGGAGCGGGTGGAGGTGAGCAGTTTCGACGGTCTCACCGTGGACTTCGCCCGCAGCTGCGGCTCGGCGGTGATCCTGCGCGGCCTGCGGGCGATGAGCGATTTCGAGTTCGAGCTTCAGATCGCCCACACCAACCGCAGCCTGGCTGCCGAGGTGGAAACTCTGTTCCTCGTCACCGCAGCCCACCACAGCTTTCTCAGCAGCAGCGTGGTCAAGGAGGTGGCCCGCTTCGGTGGGGATGTGCGCCATATGGTGCCGGCAGGAGTGGCGGATGACCTCGCCAGGCTCTTTAATCGGTAGTCCCCTGCCCCGTTGAGATGGCCGACACTCGGATCAGCGTGCTGGATCAGATCGATCAGCTCGAAGAAATCGTGCTGGAAGGCAGCCGCATTCCGTTCAGTGGTGGCCGCCTCGTCAATGAGCAGGACGCCATCGAGCTGATGGATGCGGTGCGGGACGCCATCCCCTCCCAGCTCGAACAGGCCGAGGAGCTGCTGCGCCAGCGGGACAGCTTCATCGCCCAGGCCCGCCAGCAGGCCGAGGAGATCATCAGCCGGGCCCGTCAGGAGCGGGAGCAACTGATCAATTCTGCCGCCGTCCGCCAGGAGGCCGAGCGGCAGGTCGCCGAGCTGCGCGAGCAGGCCCGCCAGCAGTGCGAGCAACTGCTGCTCTCCGCCCGGCAGCAGGTGGCCCAGACCGAACAGGAGCACCAGACCCGCCTGGCCCAGACGGAGCAGCAGTTCAGCAGCCGCCGCCAGCAGCTGGAGCAGGAGGCCATGCAGCGGCGTCAGCAGCTCGACCAGGATTTCGTGGAGATGAAGCGCCAGCTGAGCGAACAGCACGAGCGCTCCCGTCAGCAGAGCCTTCAGGAACTGGAGAAGATCCGCCAGGAGGGACTGCGCATCCAGCGCGAAAGCCAGAGCGAGGCTGAGCGGTTGCACAACGATGCCCTGCAGTTCCGCCAGCAGACCCAGCAGCAGTGCGAGGCGCTGATCAGCCGGACCAGGCAGGAGGCCACCACCGTGCAGGACGGAGCCAACCGCTATGCCGAGCAGGTGCTCACCGAGCTGGAAGGACGACTGGGCGAGCTGAGCAAAGTGGTGCTGGCCGGCCGGCGCGAGCTTGGGCGGATCCAGAGCACCGAGGTATCTGCCTCGGCCGAGAGGAACCCCACGACCCCACCACCTGCCGGTGAGCAGGCGGCGGTGCCGATCAGCCGCGCCCGGCGGGCCGCCTCACGCCTCAGGCAGGTGGCTGGCAGAGGCTGACCTTCTGCACCTGGCGGAGCACCGCACCGATCGTGGTGTTGGGTGCTCCGGCCCCGTTGGAGATCAGGCTCACGTACCGCGGTCCATCGCTGGTGCTGAGCACACCACTGATGGATCGCACCCCCGTGAGGGTGCCGGTCTTGCCGCGGAAGCGGCCCTCCAGGCTGGTGCCCTTGTAGAGGTTGCGAAGGGTGCCGCGCTGGCCGGCCACCGACATCGAGGCCAGGTAGTAGCCGGCATAAGGGTGCTGCCCCATGGTGAGCAGCAGGGCGGTGAGGAAACGGCTGGTGAGCCGGTTGGCCCTGTCGAGGCCGCTGCCATCGGCCACCCGGACACCCTGCAGGGGCAGGCCCTGCTCAGCCAGCCACCGCATCTCGGCCTGGCGGCTGACGGCCAGGTCCCAGCTGCCACTGGCCTGCCGCATCAACACTTCGGCAGTGAAGTTGTGGCTCTCGGTGTTGGCCAGGCTGAGCAGGTTGTGCATGGGAGCCGAGGGCTCCTCATGGATCAGCACGGCATCCCGGGCGATGGGGGTCAGGGGGGACACCACACTCAGCTCGACGGATTTACCGCCCTGTCGAACCAGTTCCCGGTTGAGCAGGGTGCGCAGGCGGGAGGTGGGGTTGGACACCGCCATGTCGATGGCATTGCTCGTGAGCGCCAGGCGGGTGATCGGAGCGCCGTAGGCATAGGCGCGATCTTCCGGATGCCAGCCCTGGGGCCACCAGGCCTGGGGCGGTTCCTCGGCCAGTTGCAGCCTCACCAGGCTGGGGGGAGTTCCGTCGGCACCACCGGATCCCAGGGCCAGCTTGGCGAAGCGCTGCAACTGGGGCATGGCCAGATCAGGATCACCCTCCCCGGTCAGCCGCAGGGTGCCATCGGGGAGGCGCCAGAGACGGGTGGTGAGGCGGTAGTCGGGGCCGAGACGATCGAGGGCGAAGGCCGTGCTCAGCAGCTTCTGGTTGGAGGCCGGAATCCGTGGCTGCAGCCCGTTGACATCGGCCAGCAGGCGGCCGTTGCCATCGGCCACCGACACGCTCCAGACACTGGCTTCCGACCCCAGGCTCGACTGGACCCGCTGCTGCAGAGCCGGGCAGCTCACCTGGCTCTGCAGCAGCGGCAGGCCGGCCGCCGCCGGGGAACCAGGCAGGCGGGCCAGGGGATCGGCCGCGAGCACAGGCAAGCCAGGCACCAGGGCCAGGCCGAGGGCCAGGGTCCTGACCAGAGGGCGCGGGGCCCGGAGGATTCGGGGTTGGGACATCATCACCATCTCAGGACTCACCAAGGACAAGACCACTGACCGACCCGTTGAGGCGGTAGTTGCGACCCTCCAGCTCGATCGGGGCACCGATCTTGAGGTTCTGGTTGCCGAAGACGACCCCGCCATCCGTCTTCCGTCCCTGCCCCTCGAGCACGAAGCGGGCATCCAGGGAGCCCACCAGGGCCTGGTTCGGATCGTCGGCGGTGACGACGCTGCCATCGGGTTGCAGAGCCACCAGCTTGCGCTGCAGCCGCTGCAGATCCTTGAGCTTCACGGTGCCGTGAGGCTGGTTGCGGATCACGATGCTCACCTTTCCCTCCTCCCGGGCCGCGGCGATCAGTCCTTCGGGATCGGCGGAGGGGATGCCGCGCACATCGACGATCACCGTGACCGGCTGCATCGCGCCGGTGGCGGTGGCCACCGCACCACTCAGCTTGGGGCTCCAGATGACACCACCGATGGCCAGCAGCACGGCGGCTGCGGCGCCGATGTCGACCAGGCCCCAGCGGGGCGAACCGCTCGGCGCTGTAGGGGTGGACTCAGAGGGCATGGGCAGGGGGCAGACGCGCAACTTTAAGGAGGGTTTCCCGCTCCGGCCAGGGGGCTTCAGTTGCGCAGGCTGCCGATGAAGCGGTCGAGGGCCTGCAGGCCTGCCACCACATCAGGGCCCTGCTCCGGGCTGAGGGCTTCCGCCTGCTGCTCCGCATCGGGCTTCAGATCGAAGCAGGCGACCAGGCGGTAGCCATCGGGATCCCGGCGGTAGAGCTCCCAGGGGCCGGGCCAGGCGAAGCGCAACGCACCGTTCTCCTGGGGCTGCAGGGCATAGGCCGGTCGCCAGGTGGACAGGAACCCCCGCCGCCGCTCGCGGGCCACGCTGCCGATGCCCACAGCGGCATCCTCGAGGCGTCCGTTCAACAGCACCACGCCGCCGCGGTGGGCCTGGCAGAGGCGTTCCACCTCCTCGTACTCGGCCTGGGCGGGTTCCACCAGCACCAGCAGGTCGCCGGCGGAGAGATCGTTGTCCTGCTCCTGACGGCGCAGCTGATCACCCAGGGAACCCAGCTCGGCGGCCAGGTCAGGTGCATCGCGGCGGGCCAGGGCGGCGGCCCCGGCATCGGGGAAGAGCAACCGCACCGGACGCTCGCCAGGATTCAGGGCCGCCAGCAGCCTCAGCGCCAGGGGGAGCAGCTTGAGCCCCTCAAAGCGCAGCTCCATGCTCCAGCGACCACTGGGGCTGTCCGCCAGGGCCTCGTTCAGGGCCACAAGGGCCTCAGCTTCGGCGCTGCGCAGATCAGCTGGGAGCACGCGACATCTCGGCGAAGCCCAGCGACCCTACCCAGGCTCTGCCGCCGCCAGGGCCTGACGGGCCCGCTCGAAGCGGGCAGGTACCGAGTCGAGCTGCTCCTGGCTCAGCCAGGGGCCCAGGCTGAGGCGCAGTCCACTGGCGGCCAGCTCGGTGGGATACCCCATGGCCTCCAGCACTGGGCTGGCGCCAGCGCGCCCCCCCTGGCAGGCACTGCCGCTGCTGACGGCCAGGCCCTGGCGCCAGAGAGCCTGCACCAGGCGTCGGCCTGGCAGGGGGCGGCCGGCCCCATCCCGCACCAGCAGGCTGAGGTGGTGGGGCAGGCGCTGGGATGGACAGCCGGTCAGCTCCACACCGCCCAGGGCGAGCAGAGCCTGCAGGAGGCGGTCACGCCATGGCCCCAGGGGGTCCTGGCCGGCATTCAGCTCCAGCCGCCGCTGAGCCTGCCGGAGGGCCTCGGCGAATCCCGCCGCCAGGACCACCGGTTCGGTGCCGGAGCGCAGCCCCCCCTCCTGACCGCCGCCTTCGATCATCGGCCGCACCTCCAGGCCAGTCCGGGCCAGCACGGCACCGATCCCCCGGGGTCCCTGCAGCTTGTGAGCGGTGAAACTGAGCAGATCCACCTCCAGCGACGCGAAATCGATGGGAAGATGGCCCACCACCTGCACGGCATCGCTGTGCAGGATCACGCCCGCGCGGCGGCAGCGCTCAGCGATGGCCCGCAGGGGTTGAAGCGTGCCCACTTCGCTCTGGCCCCAGATCACCGACACCAGCCGGGTGGGGGGCTCCAGCAGGCTCTCGAGCCGATCCAGCCTCAGCCGGCCCAGGTGATCCACCGGCAGGCGCTCCAGGGTCCAGCCCGAGCCGGTCAGGCGCCTGGCGGCGGCCTCCACCGCCGGATGCTCCACGGTCGAGATCAGCAGCCGACCGGGAGACAGCGCCGCCGCTGCTCCGAGCAGGGCCAGGTGGGCGGCCTCGGTGCCACCCGAGCAGAACGTGAGCTGCCTGGGCTCAGCGCCGAGCAGAGCGGCGATCGCCTGGCGGCTGCGCTCGAGACTGTCGGCCGCCGCCAGCCCGAAGCCATGCAGGCTCGAGGGATTGGCCCAGGCGGTTCGCGTGGCGGCAGCCATGGCCTCCAGCACCGCCTCGGCCGGAGGTGCACCGGCCGAGGCATCGAGGTAGAGCGGCTGCGCCGTACCGCCGGAGTGAGCAGCCGATATCACTCGGCCGGGCGATCGGAGCCGGCGCTGTCACGGCTGAAGCGGGCCTGGGTGCGGGCCTCCAGAGACTGAGCGGCCAGGGAGACCAGCTCATCGAGCGAGCGGCTCTCCAGCAGAGCCTCCACCCGGCGGCGGGCCTCGGCGCTGGGGCAGTTGTCGGGCCGCTGGCAACCCTGCGCACAGGCGATGGCGCAATTGATGTCGTCCGGCTCCACCGGTCGCGACGACACCGGTTCGACGGCCCTGTCCGCTGGCGGTGCCAGCACCCCGTCGAACACCGGTTCGGCAGGCCCCGTCATGAACAGATGGTTCGAGCGGGAGTCCCAGTCGATCCAGAGCGAGCCGCCGGGAAGATCCAGCCGTGCCGAGCGCTCAGCGAGGCCGAGGCGATGGCAGGCCACGAGGGTGGCGCAGGCACCGGTACCGCAGGCCAGGGTGGGGCCGGCGCCCCGTTCCCAGACGCGCATCACGAGGTGGTCGGGCCTGAGCGCCTGCACGAAATGGACATTGGTGCGGGCCGGGAAAGCGGGATGCCGCTCGAGCAGGGGACCGAACCGCTCCAGGTCGACCACCTCCACGTCGTCGACCGGGATCACCAGGTGGGGATTGCCCATGCCGGCCGCTGCCGACGCGAAGCGGGCACCCTCGACCTCCAGTTCGCCCTGGGGAAGCCCCGCCGGTCCGGTCGCCAGGGTGGTGGGCACCTGCTCGGGCAGCAGGAACGGCTCCCCCATGTCGACGCGCACCGTGCCATCCCCGAGCAGTTCGGGCACCATCCGCCCGGCCATGGTCTCCACCTGCCAGGTCCTCCCCGGCGCATCACCGTCGCTGTCGGCGAGGAACCTGGCCAGGCAGCGGATGCCGTTGCCGCACATCTCCGCCTCGCTGCCATCGGCATTGAAGATGCGCATGCGCAGTTCCCCATCCCCCTCGGGAGGCAGAGCGAGGATCACCCCATCACCGCCCACCCCGAAGCGCCGGTCGCAGATCCAGCGCACCCGTTCAGGGTCGAGGCCGAACAGGTCCTGGGGATCGGCCGCCTCACGCCCGTCGAGCAGGAGAAAGTCGTTGCCCAGCCCCTGGTACTTGCTGAATGCCAGCACGGCCCCATTCCCGATCCACATAACCTGAATCCTATGGAGACTCAGAATCTGGATACGAGCCTGCCCGGGGTGCGCCTCCTCCAGAACTGGGTCCGTCAGCGCACGCCCCTGCGAATTCGATTCCCCGGCGGCGAGCAGCTCGAAGGCTGCCTCGACTGGCAGGACCCCGAGTTCCTGGCCCTCCGGCCCGCCAGCGCCCAGCAGCCGGTGCTGATCCGCCGCTCCGCACTCGAGACCATCCAGCCCCTGGAGTGACGGCGCATGGAGCACCCCTGGGGGGTGTGGCACGATCACAGCCACGCACTCAACGGCTGATGCGAACCGGCCGACCCCGGAACATGGCCGAGTCCGACCACCGATCCAGCCCTGGAATCAGCACGGACAGCAGCCGCTACCGACCCGACGCGATCGAAACCGTCTGGCAACGGCGCTGGCAGGAGCAGGGGCTCCACCGGACCCCCGAACCCGGCGACGGCGGCGAGGACAACGGCAGCGACGACACGTTCTACGCGCTCTCGATGTTCCCCTATCCCTCGGGGAACCTGCACATGGGCCATGTGCGCAATTACGTGATCACCGACGTGATCGCCCGGGTGCAGCGGCTTCGCGGCCGCAAGGTGCTGCACCCCATGGGCTGGGACGCCTTCGGTCTGCCGGCGGAGAACGCCGCGATCGAGCGGGGTGTGGATCCCGGCGACTGGACCGATGCCAACATCGCCCAGATGCGCGCCCAGCTGCAGCGCCTCGGCCTCTCGATCGACTGGGACCGGGAGGTGGCCACCTGCCACGCCGACTACTACCGCTGGACCCAGTGGCTGTTCCTCCAGTTCCACGAGGCGGGCCTGGCCTACCGCAAGGAGGCCACGGTCAACTGGGATCCCATCGATCAGACGGTGCTGGCCAACGAGCAGGTGGACAGCGAAGGCCGTTCCTGGCGTTCGGGCGCCCTGGTGGAGAAGCGCAAGCTGCGCCAATGGTTCCTGAAGATCACCGACTACGCCCAGCAGCTGCTCGACGACCTCAGCCAGCTGGAGGGCTGGCCGGAGCGGGTGCGCACCATGCAGGCCAACTGGATCGGCCGCAGCACCGGTGCTGAGCTGCGATTCACGGTGGTCGATGCCGGGGGCAACGACACGGCGGAGACCATCACCGTGTTCACCACCCGCCCGGACACGATCTTCGGCGCCAGCTACGTGGTGCTGGCCCCAGAGCATCCGCAGGTGGCCTCGCTCACCACTCCTGAGCACCAGATCGCGGTGGAGGCCTTCTGCGATCTGGTCTCGCGCCAGAGCGAGCAGGAGCGCACCGCGGAGGACAAGCCCAAGCGCGGTGTGCCAATCGGCACCCAGGTGCGCAATCCCGCCAACGGCGCGCTGATCCCGATCTGGATCGCCGATTACGTGCTGGCCGAGTACGGGACCGGCGCCGTGATGGGCGTGCCCGCCCACGACCAGCGCGACTTCCTGTTCGCCCGCCAGTACGAGCTGCCGGTGCAGCAGGTGATCATTCCCGAAGGCAGCGATGAACACGCCTTCGAAGGTGGCGCCTGGACGGAATCCGGCGTGCTGATCCATTCCGGCCGCTTCGACGGCCTGCCCAACAGCGAGGCCAAGGCCGCGATCAGCGCGGCTGCCGAGGCCGAGGGCTGGGGCCGCGAGAAGGTGCAGTTCCGTCTGCGCGACTGGCTGATCTCCCGCCAGCGCTACTGGGGCTGCCCGATCCCGATGATCCACTGCGACGACTGTGGTGTGGTGCCGGTGCCGGCCGATCAGCTGCCGGTGAAGCTGCCCCGCGATGTCGCCTTCAGCGGCAAGGGCACCTCACCCCTGGCCCAGCTGGAGCCCTGGGTGACGGTGAGCTGCCCCTGCTGCGGCAGACCGGCCCGGCGCGAGACCGACACCATGGACACCTTCATGTGCTCCAGCTGGTACTACCTGCGCTACAGCGATGCGCAGAACGAGCAGCTGCCCTTCAGCCAGGAGGCGGTGAACAGCTGGCTGCCCGTGGACCAGTACGTGGGCGGCATCGAGCACGCCATCCTGCACCTGCTCTATTCCCGCTTCTTCACCAAGGTGCTGCGCGACCGGGGCCTGCTGGGCTTCGACGAACCCTTCCAGCGCCTGCTGACCCAGGGCATGGTGCAGGCCATCACCTACAAGAACCCGCAGACCGGCAGGTACGTGGCCCCGGCCGAGGTGGCCGATCCCACCGATCCCCGCGATCCGATCGATGGCGAGCGGCTCGACACCTTCTACGAGAAGATGTCCAAGTCGAAGTACAACGGCGTCGATCCCGCCGTGGTGATCGACCGCTACGGGGCTGACACCGCCCGCATGTTCATCCTCTTCAAGGCACCGCCGGAGAAGGACCTGGAGTGGGACGACGCCGATGTGGAGGGGCAGTTCCGCTTCCTGCAGCGGCTGTGGCGGCTGGTGGACGTGGCGGTGACCCGGGGGCTCCGCCTGCCGGATCAACCGGACGCCCCCGCAGGAGCCAGCACCCCGGCTGAGCAGGAGCTGCGCCGCGCCGTTCACGGCGCCATCGCCGCCATCGACGATGACCTCGCCCCCGGCCACTACCAGTTCAACACCGCCGTCTCGGAGCTGATGAAGCTCAGCAACGCCATGACGGCCCAGCTGGAGATGGTGGCCGAGCCCGTGGCCATCGAAGCCCTGAGCGCCCTGGTGATCCTGCTGGCCCCCTTCGCTCCCCACCTGGCCGAAGAGCTCTGGCAGCGGCTGGGGGGCAGCGGCAGCGTGCATCGCCAACGCTGGCCCGTGGCCGATCCCTCCGCCCTGATCCAGGACACCGTGCCCCTGGTGATCCAGGTGAAGGGCAAGGTGCGCGGCCAGCTGGAGGTGCCGGCCGATGCCGATGCCGCCACCCTGGAGCGGCTGGCCCTGGAGAGTGACATCGCCCTGCGCTGGCTGGAGGGACAGCCGCCTCGGCGGGTCATCGTGGTGCCCGGCAAGCTCGTCAACCTGGTGCCCTAGGCGGGCGGGAGCAGGGCCGCCGCGTGGTGGCGCAGGTGGTCGTCGATGAAGCTGGCGATGAAGAAGTAGCTGTGGTCGTAGCCCGGCTGGCGCCTCAGCTCCAGGGGGTGGCCGGCGGATCGGGCCGCCTCCTCCAGGTCATCGGGCCGCAGCTGACTCTCCAGGAAAGGATCGTCCAGCCCCTGATCGATCAGCAGGGGCAGCCGCTCCGGCGCTGAAACGATCAGCTCGCAGGCGTCCCACTCACGCCAGCGGGAGCGATCCGGGCCGAGATAGCGGCTGAAGGCCTTCTCCCCCCAGGGGCAGCGGCTGGGGTGGCTGATCGGCGCGAAGGCCGAGACGGATCGGTAGAGGCCGGGATGGCGCAGGGCGCAGACCAGGGCGCCATGCCCCCCCATCGAATGGCCACTGACACCGCGACGGCCGTTCAGGGGCAGCTCCCGCTCGAGCAGCTCCGGCAGCTCCTCCACCACGTAATCGTGCATGCGGTAGTGGCGCGCCCAGGGGGCCTCACTGGCATTGAGGTAGAACCCGGCTCCGTGACCGAAATCCCAGGCCCCGTCCGGGTCCCCCGGCACCTCGGGCCCCCTGGGGCTGGTGTCGGGAGCAATCAGGGCCAGACCGAGGCTGGCGGCCAGGCGGTGGGCCCCGGCCTTCTGCATGAAGTTCTCGTCGGTGCAGGTGAGGCCGGAGAGCCAGTACAACGCCGGCACGGACGCACCGGCCAGAGCCTGGGGCGGGAGGTACACCGCCAGGGTCATCGCGCAGTCGAGCAGGGCGGAGTGGTGCCGGTAGCGCCGGTGGGCCCCGGCGAAGCTGCGGTTCTCGCTCAGGAGTGTGAGCACGGAGTGGGGCCTCAGGGGTTGAAGTGGATCACCGAGCGGATGCTCTGGCCCGCGTGCATCAGCTCGAAGGCCCGGTTGATCTCCTCCAGGGGCATGGTGTGGGTGATGAAGGTGTCGAGCGGAATCTCACCGCTCTGGAAGCGCTCCACATAGCCCGGCAGTTCCGTGCGGCCCCGCACCCCACCGAAGGCCGAGCCACGCCAGACCCGGCCGGTCACGAGCTGGAAGGGGCGGGTGGAGATCTCCTGACCGGCACCGGCCACGCCGATGATCGTGGATTCGCCCCAGCCCTTGTGGCAGCACTCCAGGGCGGCACGCATCACCTGCACGTTGCCGATGCACTCGAAGGAATAGTCCACGCCACCATCACTGAGATCGATCACGACGTCCTGGATCGGAGCATCGTGGTCGCCCGGATCGAGGCAATCGGTGGCGCCGAGCTGACGGGCGATCGCGAACTTCCCGGGGTTGGTGTCGATGCCGATGATGCGGCTGGCGCCGGCCATCACCGCACCGATGATCACCGCCAGACCGATGCCGCCGAGTCCGAAGACCGCCACGCTGCTGCCGGCCTCCACCTTGGCGGTGTTGAGCACCGCTCCGATGCCGGTGGTGACCCCGCAGCCCAGCAGACAGACCTTCTCCAGGGGCGCGTCCTTGCTGATCCGGGCCACGGCGATCTCGGGAACCACGGTGTATTCCGAGAACGTGGAGGTGCCCATGTAGTGGTGGATCATCCGGCCGCCACGGGAGAAGCGACTGGTGCCGTCGGGCATCAGCCCCTTGCCCTGGGTGCCGCGGATCGCCTGACAGAGGTTGGTCTTGCCGGAGAGGCAGAAGCTGCAGGCACGGCACTCCGGCGTGTACAGGGGAATCACGTGATCCCCCACCGCCACGGAGGTCACGCCGGGACCCACCTCCTCCACCACAGCGCCGCCCTCATGGCCGAGCACGGCGGGGAAGAGGCCCTCCGGGTCCTGGCCCGAGAGGGTGAAGGCATCGGTGTGGCACACACCGGTGGCCACCACCCGCAGCAGCACCTCACCGGCCGCCGGCGGGGCCACCTCGATCTCCGTGATCTCCAGAGGCTGGCCCGCGGCCCAGGCCACGGCTGCGCGGGAACGGATCATGACCGCAAAGAAGCGGAACCTAGCAACGCCGCCCGGGCCGGCTGAGGCGACTCACCCCTTCTGGAACACCAGACCGGCCGGTTCGCCCCAGTCGCCTCGGGCGCTGAAGCCGCGGTCATTGCCGCAGAGGTGCCGCAGGATCCAGAAGGCCGCCTCGGGACTGGGGAGCTGCAGCTCCTCGCGGATCGCCTGCACGGAGCGGGGCTGCCCATCCGCCAGCAGAGCCTCCACCCGACCCTGAAGGTCCAGGATCGTGGCAGCGGCCTTCTTGCCCGCCTCCACCCCGGGCTGGTCGTAGGCATTCACGTTCACCAGTTCGCCGTAGAGCCCCACGGCCCGCTCGAACAGGGCCACCAGCGCCCCCAGGCTGCGGGCATCGAAGTGGCGCAGGCTGATCGACAGGCTCTGACGCCCGCCTTCGGTGAGGGCGGAGCGGGTTCCCTGCAGGAATCCATCGAGGAAGTCTCCGGGGTAGTCCCCGCCAATGGGAGCCACATCGGCGGGGTCATCGAGAGCCTCGATGAAAGTGACGAAGAAGTTGTCGACCCCGTCACGGAGCTGCTGCACGTAAGCGTGCTGATCGGTGGAGCCCTTGTTGCCGTAGACGGCAATGCCCTGATGCACCTCACGGCCTTCCCGGTCGAGCCGCTTGCCCAGGGATTCCATCACCAGCTGCTGCAGGTAGCGGCTGAAGACCTCCAGCCGGTCGCGGTAGGGGAGGACCACCATGTCGCGCCCTCCGGCACCGCCGCCGGCCACATGCCAGGCCGCGGCCATCAGGGCCGCGGGGTTCGCGCGCAGGCTGGGCACCCGGGTGGCGGCATCCATGCGCGCCGCCCCCTCGAGGAACCCGTGGAGATCGGCGCCGATCAGGGCCGCCGGCAGCAGGCCCACAGCGCTGGTGATGCTGGTGCGTCCCCCCACCCAATCGAACATGTCGAAGCGGGCGAGCCAGCCTTCGGCTTCGGCCCGCTGATCCAGCTGAGAGCCCACCATGGTGACGGCAACGGCCTGCCGGGCCCAGGATCCGCCGAGGGCCTCCAGGCGGGCCCTGGCCTGCTCCATGCCCAGACGGGGCTCGGGAGTGCCGCCCGACTTGCTCACCACCACCACCAGGGTGGTGCTCAGCCGATCCCCCAGGGCCGAGAGGGTGCGGCTCATTCCCTGGGGATCGACGTTGTCGAAGAAGTGGAAGGGCAGCCCCACCCCCTCCTCCTTGAGAGCGCGCAGGATCAGCAATGGACCCAGACCGGACCCGCCGATGCCGATCCAGAGGACGTCTGTGAAGGGCTTGCCGGACGGAGCCGGGCAGGCTCCCTCGATCACCTGCCGGCCGAAGGCATCGATCCGCTCCACCTCCGCCTGGATGTGCGCTCCCGCCTCCGGATCCGGTGCCAGTTCGGGGGCACGCAACCAGTAATGACCGACCTGACGCCCCTCGTCGGGGTTGGCGATGGCGCCGTCCTCCAGGGCCTGCATGGCCGCGAAGGCCCGATCGAAGGCAGGCTCAAGGGCTTCGAAATCGGCCAGGTTGAGCGCCATCCGGCTGACATCGACCCAGAAGCCCAGGTCGTCGTGATGCCAGAGCAGGTCGCAGAAGCGCTGCCACTGCACCAGGGGTTCATGGAAGCTGTAATCCGGAAGCGTCGTCATGCGGGCGGGTTTCACGAATCGGCTGCCGAGGCTGAACTTATCTGTGGAAGGGCCCCCAAGGAAGCACAGGGGTGGCAGGCCACACCGAAGCCGGCCAGAAGCGGGTGATTGGTATGGACGGAAACACAAACGACCCCGGGAGCAGGGATGGCCGGACGGAGCCGTTAATCTTCAAGAAATATTTGGACTGGCGGAATTTCTTGACGACACGCCCTCCGATGGTTTCGTTCTCCCCCCGGGGTGGGCCGAACCGCTGGGCTGTGTCCCTGGCTGCCGCCCTGTCGCTCCTGAGCCTCGCCTCCGGCTCCCCCCAGCGCCACCTCTCCAGCTCCGCACTGCTCACCGAGCCCGGCCTGACGGCCAGCCTGAGCACGGACAGCAGTGACCCGGAAGCCTTCACCAGTGAGGGGCAGCGTCCCGATCCCATCGATTTCGCCCCGGGCGAACTGAAGGAGCTGCAACGCCGCTTCGGGGTGCACGGACCCCAGGCTCCTCTGGCTCAACTGTTCACCCGTGGCCTCGATCAACTCACCCCGCTGAGGGCCCGCACCGTGGAACGGCTCGAGGAGCTGCGGCCCACGATCCTTCAGGAAAGCCGTCGGCACCGCATCAACCCGATGCTGGTGGCGGCCGTCCTCTTTGATGAGATCCAGCACGCCAAGCCCGGCGAGGACCTTCCTCTGGCGGCCCAATCGGGGCTGTTCAGCACCCATGGACCCGCCCAGCTGGGCATCGGCGAACTCATCCATCAGGGGCTGCTCCCCGCCGAACCCACGGCCGAACAGATCCAGACCGCCCGCCTCGAGCTGCTCGATCCAAGCCGCAACGTGGCCCTCCTGGTCGGTAAGTTCGCCCGTCTGAGCCGCGAACTGGGGCTGCCCACCGACCGCCAGCTCCAGGCCAGCCGCAGCCCTCGCGATGCCAAGGCGCTCGCCACCCTCGCCTACCTCCATAACGGCAAGCTGGACTATCCCGCGCGCATCCTGAGCTACATGCAGGACCCAGAGCTGCATGCCCTGATCTATTCGGAGCGCAAGCCCCAGCTCTCCCCCCTGATCTGAGACCCGAGCTTCAGCCTCAGCAGAGCTGACCGAGGGCCGCCAGCCGTCTCTGAAGCGCTCCCCACTCGAAGCTGCGCGGATCGGCGCGCTCTCCACCCAGATCCACCTGCCGGTGGGTGGTGATGTGAGCGGCGGGAATCGGGAAGCGGCGCATCCAGTCGGTGAGCACGAGGGCCAGGGCGTCGTACTGCCTGCTGCTGTAGCCGCTGTGGCCGCTGTCGTTGTCTTCCCCATCCAGGGGGGTTTCCAGGCTGATGTGCAGGGCGAAGTTGTTGATGGAGCCCCCCACCCGTGGGTTGGTGACCACCCAGCGGCCGTTGAAGGCGGAATTACCGGCCCCGAAGGCCCGCTGGCCGGGATCGAGCACATCGATCACCTGGCCATCGAGGCTGATCAGCGTGTGGTAGCTCACCTGGTCTTCATCCCTGGGATGGGGGGTCTGGAAGGTGCGCAGGGCTGAGCCGATGCCATACACGGTTTCATGCAGGACCACCACCTGGGGGGTGGGATCGACCGGATGGCCGAAGGCATCCCTCTCGAAGCGGACCCCGTAGTTGCTGGGATCGATCTGCAGCCGCCGTCGGCGCACGGGCAACGCCTCGAGCTCCCGCTCCAGCCGCAGGCGCAGCCGCGGATCGAGATCGACACACTGACGGGCCAGGGGGCTGACCCAGGCCGGCCGTGGTGGCGGCAGGGGTGACGGGCGCCGGGCTGGAGGTTCCGGAGAGGGTTGGGGCTGGGTGACCTGCTCGAGCAGTTGCAGCAGCGACGGACGGCTGGCGGCCTCTGAGCTGGCGGTCAGATCACGGGCCAGCCAGCCCAGGCAGCCCAGCCCAAGAATCGCCGCACCACCCAGAAGACCCAGGGCCAGGGGCTTGCCGCGCAGGCGCTCCATCAGGGTGTTCAACATGGCACCACGGCCAGCCACTGGCGGCGGCGCTCCCCGGCCTCCGGTCCGGCGGCAGGATCCACCAGCAGCCGCCAGCTCTCGATCTGCGGCTCCGCGGCAGTGATCGGCAGAGTGCGCAGAAGCCCCCGCCGGCTGATGGTGATCGTCTGGCGCTGCTGGGCCTGCAGGACTGCCGCCAGGTCTTCGGGCTTGCGCAGGCGCAGACCATCCAGGGCAATCAGCTCATCGCCCACCATGACGCCGGCCTCCTGGGCGGGCCCGGCGCGCACCACCCGAACCACCTCCAGGACTCCCCCCTGGAGCGCTGCCTTCAGGCCGGGATCGGCTGCCGGGGCCCGCCGGGGCTCCAGCTTCAGCCCCACATCCTGGAGGTAGGCGGGCAGATCGGGATCCTCAAACCCATCCAACCAGGCCGGCAGACGATCACCCAGGCCTGGCGAGCGGGCGCTGAAGGCCTCAAGCAGGTCGTGCTCCCGGTAGCCCCGGCCCCAGCGTCCCAGACGGTCCCAGAGATCCCGCAGCACCTGGGCCAGGCACGATCCCGAGCGACGCAACTCCAGATCGAGCACCAGGGAGAGGATGGAGCCCTTGAGGTAGTAGCTGATCTGGTTGTCGTCGCTGTTGGCCTCGCGCCGGTAGAGCTTCACCCAGGCTTCCTCGGCGCTCTGACGCAGGCTCTGGCCACCCAGGCGCCCCGGGGTGAGGAGATAACGGCTGAGATCAGTGCCGAAATCATGCATCACGTCATCTTCGCCCGATAAACCAGCCAGGTGAGGCAGGAGCTGGTCGAAATAACTGGTGACGCCTTCGGCGAACCACAGTCCGGGCACGATCACGGGCCGGTCGTAGTCGATCGGACAGAGTGCCGCGGGCCTGAGCCGGCGCACATTCCACTGGTGGAGATACTCGTGGGCCACCAGCTGGAGCAGCTGGCGATACCCCTCGGGCTTGCGCAGCGCCTCGCGACCGAACTGCAGCACCGTGGAGCTGTCGTGCTCGAGACCGCCGTAGCCCTGATCGAGCAGATGCAGCACGAACAGGTACTCGGGAGCGGCCGGGGCGGACTCGCCCATCAACCGGCAGCAGGCCTCACACACCGCCGCCACGTCCTTCAGCAGCGTGGGGTGGTCTCTGAGCAGGCTGTCCGGAACAGCCGCATCCGACTCAGCGGCCCTGGCGGGCATGGTGGCGTCCCAGCAGACCCAGCGATGGGGCACATCCGCCACGCTGAAGTGGTGCTCGCGGTGGGGACCCGCTTCCACCGGGGTATCCACCAGCTGATCGAAGTCGGCCGCCAGCCAGGTGCCGTCGGCCTGAAGCGGCAAGGGAACGAAAGCCCGCCAGCCCGCCGGCAGGCGCAGACTCAGGCGGTGGGGCCTCCAGCGTTCCCCTTCGACCTGCAGTGCCAGGGCCGCAAGGGCCAGAAACCCATGATCGCCGTCGAGGTGGCAGGTGCGCACGGTCAGGTCGGCGGCCAGCACGTCGTAGTGGATCTCCAGCGGCTCCTGAGAGCACAGATCCAGTCTCCAGCCGGCGGGATCCGTTCGGCTCGGCTGCAGGCGTTCCGTTCCCTGGAGAATCTCCAGGGCTTCCAGGTGACGGACGTAGTCGCGAATCAGGTAGGACCCCGGTGTCCAGGACGGCAGACGCAACCGCAGCACCGGAGTGGCCGGCGTGCAGCGGAGGCTGACATGGACCAGGTGGCGATGAGGCTCGCTCAGGTCCAGGAAAAGGTCAACCACCCAGGCTTCAGGACACCAGTTCGATCGAGGCCATCGGCAGTACGAGGGCAGCGTCCTTCAGGGCGAGCCTGGCGGCATAGCGCCGGGTGAGGCGGCCGAGGAAAGTCTGCAGAGAACGGGAGCGGCTCAGACGCTGCAGATCACCCAGCAGAGCCAGGCTGCCGTCGGGCTGCCGGTGCCAACCGATCCACTGCTCCCCGGCCAGACGGACCCTCAGATCCACCGCTGTGCGCTCCCCGGCAAAGCCTTCAAGCACGCCGGCTCGGATCGGGTCACAGCCGAGGTCGGCCAGGGATGCTGCCAGCAGGTCCAGATCGCGGATCACCGTTGGCAGGATGGAGAGATGGGACAAGACGCCAATGCCCGCTTCGCCAGACCCTAGCGATCCGCCCGGTTGTGTCCAGTGGCCGTTGGCACAGCCCTGGCCCCCACAGGCCGGCGATCTGCGGCTTGGGGTGATGGCCTCCGGAGAGGGGTCCAATTTCGAAGCGCTGGTGACGGCCTGCCGCGAAGGCCCCCTGAGGGGGCGTGTGCTCCAGCTGGTGGTGAACAATCCCGGCTGCGGCGCCCAGGAACGGGCCCATCGGCTGGGGATTCCCTGCGCCCTGGTGGATCACCGCCGGCACCGAAGCCGTGAGGAGCTGGATGGCGCCCTGATCGAAACCTTTGCGACCACCGGCGTGGATCTGGTGGTGATGGCCGGCTGGATGCGGATCGTCACCCCGCGTCTGATCGGCGCCTTCCCCTCGCGCCTGATCAACATCCACCCATCGTTGCTGCCCAGCTTCCGCGGGCTCGATGCCGTGGGGCAGGCCCTTGCGGCCGGAGTCACCCTCAGCGGCTGCACCGCCCACCTGGTGACCGAGGACCTCGACGGAGGTCCGATCCTGGCCCAGGCTGCCGTTCCGGTGTTCCCCGGCGACGATCGCGACAGCCTGGCGGCCAGGATTCACCAGCAGGAGCACCGCCTGCTGCCCCTGGCGGTGGCCCTCGCCGCCGCCAGGCTCAGGGATAGAACGGCAGCAGCGGCAGACCCATCGGCGCCGGCAGGCCGGCCATCAGGTTGAGGCACTGAACCCCCTGCCCCGCCTGGCCCTTGATCAGATTGTCGACGGCGCTCATCAGGATCAGCTGGCCGGTGCGACTGTCGACCTGCACCGAGAGCAGGGCCCGGTTGGTCTGGCGGGTCCATTTGGTGGAGGGGTAGGTGCCCACAGGGAGCACCTCCACACAGGGACTGTGGCGATAGGCGGCCTGCAGCACGGTGGTGCAGTCCTCGGCGGTCAGTCCCGGATCCCGCAGCCGCCCATAGACCGTGGCCAGCAGACCCCGCACCATCGGCATCAGATGCGGTGTGAACTGCAGCTGGATCGGCTGGCCGGCCACCTGGCTGGCGGTCTGCTCGATCTCGCTGGTGTGGCGGTGCCCCACCACTCCATAGGGAGCCACGGCCTCGGCCGCTTCCGCCAGGAGCAGAGTCTCCTTGGCGGCGCGGCCACCGCCGGAGGTGCCGGTCTTGGCATCGATGATGATGCCGCTGCGATCGATCAGTCCCTGCTTGAGAAAGGGCAGCAGCGGCAGCAGACTGGCCGTGGGGAAGCAGCCAGGGGCCGCCACCAGGCGGGCCGCACTGATGCGCGTCTCGTCCCACTCCACCAGGCCGTAGACCGCCTCGGCGCAGAGAGCGTCATCCTGACGCTCGAACCGTTCGGCCTCGCCGGAGTACACCTCCTTCCACTGAGCCAGGGAGCGGTAGCGGTAGTCGGCGGAGAGATCCACCACTTTCACCTCCCGCTCCAGCAGGGCTGGCACCAGCTGGGAGGCCAGCCCACTGGGCAGGCTGAGCACGGCGAAATCGGCCTCGGCGGCGATCGCATCGGGATCGGGGACCCGCACCACCGGATTGCCCTCGAGGGGCAGGAAGGGGACCAGTTCGCTCCAGGCCTGACCGGCACTGCGCTCGCCCCCCAGATAACTGACCACGAATTCGGGGTGGTCCTGGAGCAGGCGCAGAGTCTGAAGGCCGCCATAGCCGCTGGCGCCGATCACCGCGACGCGCCGGGCTGCTGTGGGGCTGACCATGCCGGAGGATCTGGGGCGCTGATCGTACCGGGCCCCCGCTCACGTTGAGACCGCAACTGATAGAGAATGCCTGATACCTGGTCCAGCTGTTCTGACTGTTCGCTCCGAGCATTCCGCTCCCCCGGCCTTGGCCTCTGACGCCCCCCCTCTGGCTGATCCGGGCCATGACCCGATCCTTTTCGATTCGATCGCCGATGCCCTCGCCGGCATCCGTAACGGCGAGATGATCGTCGTCGTCGATGACGAAAATCGCGAAAACGAAGGGGATCTGATCTGCGCGGCCCAGTTCGCCACGCCCGAGCAGATCAACTTCATGGCCACCGAAGCCCGTGGCCTGATCTGCCTGGCCATGGAAGGGGAGCGGCTCGACGCGCTCGAGCTGCCCCTGATGGTCGACCGCAACACGGACAGCAACCAGACCGCCTTCACGGTCAGCGTCGATGCAGGGCCCGAAAACGGCGTGAGCACGGGCATCAGCGCCGACGACCGGGCCCGCACGATTCAGGTGGCGATCCATCCGGCCAGCCGCCCGTCGGACCTGCGTCGGCCGGGGCACATCTTCCCCCTGCGGGCACGCCAGGGAGGAGTGCTCAAGCGGGCCGGGCACACCGAGGCGGCCGTCGATCTCGCCCGACTCTCCGGCCTGTATCCGGCTGGAGTGATCTGCGAGATCCAGAATCCCGATGGTTCAATGGCCCGCCTGCCCCAGCTGGTGAGCTACGCCCGGCGCCATGGCCTGCGGCTGATCAACATCGCCGACCTGATCAGCTACCGGCTCGAAACGGAACGCTTCGTGCGCCGCCAGGCCGAAGCCGAGATGCCGAGTGCCTTCGGGCAGTTCCGGGCGATCGGGTACCGCAATGAGCTCGACGACAGTGAGCATGTGGCGATCGTCAAGGGGCACCCCGAGCTGGCCAGCGCACCGGTGCTGGTGCGGGTGCATTCGGAATGCCTCACCGGCGATGCTTTCGGCTCCCTGCGCTGTGATTGCCGGCCCCAGCTGGAGGCGGCCCTGCGCATGATCGAAGCCGCCGGCGAAGGCGTGGTGGTCTATCTGCGCCAGGAGGGTCGTGGCATCGGCCTGATCAACAAGCTCAGGGCCTACAGCCTTCAGGATGGCGGCCTGGACACCGTCGAAGCCAATGAGCGCCTCGGCTTTCCCGCCGACCTGCGCAACTACGGCGTCGGGGCGCAGATTCTCAGTGATCTGGGGGTTCATCACCTGCGCCTGATCACCAACAACCCGCGCAAGATCGCCGGCCTCGGCGGCTACGGGCTGCGGGTGGAAGACCGGGTGCCGCTGGTGATGGATCCGGGCCAGCACAACGCCGCCTACCTGCTCACCAAACAGACCAAGCTCGGCCATCTGATGCACTCCGGCCCGGTCAGGGAGCACACGGGGGCGGGCGGGCCCACGGCGGTGATCTCCTGGACCGCCACGACCGTGGCGCCGGAGCTGGCGGAAGCCGAGCACTGGCCCCAGCTGCGGCAGTGGGCCAGCCAGCGGGGGCTGGAGCTGCTGCGGGAGGAACATCCCCGCCTGCTGGCTCTGCTGGGTCAACCGCAGCTGGCGCTGTTGCTCGCCCAGCCGCCCGGAGGAGACCAGCGCCTGACCGAGGCTGATCTGCTCTCAGCCCTGACCCTGATGGCCGGTTGGTCCGGCACCAGGGCCGTGAGCCTGCTGCTGAGTCCCGACGCTCAGCGCAGCGCCCACCCCAGCGCAACCCTGGAGCCCGAGTGCCGACCGCTGCAGGAGCTCACTCAGGCGAGCCCCCGGCTGGCGACGACTCCCGGGGCCTTCGTGCGCTGGGTCTGAACATTCAGACCCAGCGCAGCCTGGGCCGGGACAGGCCCCCTCAGGGCAGGATCGTCACCTTCGTGATGCGGGTGCCCTTGCGGATCGCCAGGACCACATCCACGTTGCTGGCCTGACCGAACACGGTGTGGACCCCATCGAGGTGAGGCTGGGCGTCATGGCAGAGAAAGAACTGGCTGCCGCCGGTGTTCTTGCCGGCATGGGCCATCGAGAGGGTGCCGGCCTGGTGCTTGCGGCTGTTGATCTCACAGGGAATCATGTATCCGGGGCCACCGGTGCCGGGCATGCCACTGGCGCCGGCGCGGGTGTTGGGGCAGCCGCCCTGGGCCATGAAGCCATCGATGACGCGATGGAAGGCCAGGCCGTCGTAGAAGCCCGATTCAGCCAGCTTGACGAAGTTCGCGACGCTGCCCGGGGCATCGGTATCGAACAACTCGAGTTCCACCGTGCCGGCCTCGGTCTCCATCAAAGCTTTGGTCATGGGGTTCGGATCAAAAGCGGACTGTATCGATTCTCGGGTAGAACAGACCCCGGTCCTGAACGGGGCTTTCCCCACAGTCGGTCAAGCCCATGAGCCCCAACGCCGCTGCCACGAGCCAGGGCCTCGACCTCAGCCGTGCACGTCTGGGGGTCCTCGGTGGCAGCGGGCTCTATGCCATCGAAGGCCTCGAGGACGTCCGTGAACTCACGGTGGACACCCCCTACGGGCCTCCGTCAGACAGCCTGCGCCTGGGAAGGATCGGCGGACTGGACGTGGTGTTTCTCGCTCGCCATGGCCGCCACCACAACCACCTGCCCACGGAAGTGCCGTACCGGGCCAACCTCTGGGCCCTGCGCTCGCTGGGCGTGCGCTGGATCCTCTCCTGCTCGGCCGTGGGATCGCTGCAGGATCCGCTGCGGCCCCTCGACATGGTGGTGCCGGATCAGTTCATCGACCGCACCCACGCCAGACCCGTGAGCTTCTTCGGCGGCGGCGCCGTCGCGCATGTGGGCATCGCCGATCCGTTCTGCCCGAGCCTCAGCCGACTTCTGGCGGACGTGGCTGAAAGCCTGATGCCGGCGGGACGCCAGCTGCACCGCCACGGCACCTATCTCTGCATGGAGGGTCCTGCCTTCTCGACCCGCGCCGAATCGAACCTCTACCGCAGCTGGGGCTGCTCGGTGATCGGCATGACCAACCACAGCGAGGCCCGTCTGGCCCGGGAGGCCGAGATGGCCTACGCCACCCTGGCCATGGTCACCGACTACGACTGCTGGCACGGGGATCACGCCTCGGTGACCGTGGATCTGGTGATCGAGAACCTGCACGCCAACGCGGCCCTGGCGCAGCAGATCGTGATGGTGGCGGCGGAGCGGATCGATGCGCAGAGGCCGCTCAGCAGCTCCCACAGCGCCCTGCGGGATGCCCTGATGACCCCGAAGGAGCAGGTGCCGGCTGACACCCGCCGCAAGCTCGATCTCTTCACCTCCCCCTACTGGGGGCCCTTCGAGACAGCCTCAGCCGTTCAGGCCAGCTGAGCCCCGAGCTGCTCCAGGGCCTGTCGCACCTGGCCATCGTGAGCGCTCAGGGCCTGATCGGCCTGCTCGGCACTCAACCCGGCGGCGGCCATCAGCAGGGCCCGCTTGACCGAGCCGCCGGCGGCGGCGAGCAGCTCATAGCCCCGCTCCCGCTCCACGCCGGCCAGGTCCCTGAGGATGCGCAGGGCGCGGTCTTCCAGCTTGCTGTTGGTGACAGCCACATCCACCATGCGGTTGCCGTACACCTTGCCCAGCCGCACCATCACGCCGGTGGAGATGATGTTCAGGGCCATCTTGGTGGCCGTGCCCGCCTTGAGGCGCGTGGAGCCGGTGAGCAGCTCCGCCCCGGTGACCAGCCGGATGTCGATGGCGCAGGGCATCGGTGCCTGCTCGGTCGGGACGCAGGCCATGGCGATCGCCAGGGCACCCAGGGAACGGGCATGCTCGAGGCCGCCGAGCACGTAGGGGGTGGTGCCACCGGCGGCGATGCCCACCAAGGCGTCGGCGGATGAGAAACCCCGCTCGATCAGATCATGGCGGCCGGCTTCGCGCAGATCCTCGAGTCCTTCGGAACTGCGCAGCAGTGCGGGCGCGCCTCCGGCCAGCACCCCCTGAACCAGCTCGGGGGGGGTGCAGAAGGTGGGGGGACACTCAGCGGCATCGAGGACGCCAAGGCGTCCGGACGTACCGGCACCGAGGTAGAACAAGCGGCCACCGGAGCGCAGGCAATCGCTGATGGCCTCGACGGCCTCAGCCAGGGCTGGGGCCGCCGCCTCCGTCGCCAGCAGAGCCTTCTCATCTTCCCGGCAGAACAGATCCACCAGTTCGCTGGAGCTGAGCTGATCGAGGCTGGCGCTGGCGGGGTTGGCCTGCTCGGTGAGCAGATGACCCCGGTCGGGGGCGGCGGATCCAGCCGGGGCAGCGCCCGGTTCCGAGGGCCTCACAGCAGGCCCTCCAGACGGCGTCGGAAGGCTTCGAGTTCGGCACGTTCGGGACTGCTCTCATCGCCACTGTCGAGGGGAGCCGCGGAGCGGGCGAGCTCATCCTTCCAGTGGGTCAGATCCATGTTCCGCTCCGGCGGGGCAATCAGCAGCCGCTCCTCGGGGGAGCTGGGCAGGAAGCCGGACGGCACGAAGCGGGCCTCGTAACCCGCCTGGCCGCAGAACAGCTCCATCTCCTCCCGCTCGATCGCCTCGACGCTGGGGACGGGGAAATCCTGGGCCTCGAGCAGACCCGCGTAGCGCTCGGCATCGTCCCGTTCCTCGAACAGCAGCACGACGGTGCGGCCATTCAGCTCCAGGGAGTGAATGCCTTCGTTGTCGGTGCCGGCTTCGAACAGCAGCACATGGACGGGCATGAACCGAACCAATCCCAGCCGCTCAGTGTCCCATTGATTGTCGCCCGGACCGGGAGCCTCTCAGCGATCGCGGGACAATTCCTCCAGGCGTCTGTAGAGCGCCACTTCGGCATCGCTGAGCTGCTCGGGCAGCACGATGCGCAGTTCCACCAGCTGATCGCCCCGCTGCTCCCCCTGGCTGAGGCCGAGACGCCGCAGCCGCAGCAGCCGGCCACTGGAGGAGCAGGGCGGCACCGTGAGCTGCACCCGCCCCTCGAGGGTGGGCACCACCACCTTGCAGCCCAGGGCCGCTTCGGCTGGGGACAGCTCCAGGTCGTAGAGCACCCGCAGTCCGTCGATGCGCAGACCATCGGGACGGCGTACCCGCAGCTGCAGGAAATGGTCGGCTCCGCCCGGGGCGACCCCTGCCAGGCGCAGGCGCCAGCCATCTCCGGCCAGGGGCGGTGTCCAGAGCTCCACCGCCAGGCCACCGGGAAGCTCAAGCTCCAGGCGGGTGCCGGCGAGGGCCTGCTCGGGGCTCAGATCCACCACCGTCTCCAGGTCGCTGGCGGCCTGCACCGGCGGTGGTGGAGGCGGGGCGTGGGTCACCTCCACCCCTGGATCCTCCCGAGGTCCGGAGGGTTGGGGCCGCTCCTGCTCGAGATCGGGCTCAGTCTCCCCGGGTTCATCCGAACGGGACTGTCGACCGAACAGGGCGTCGAGATAGTCGTCGAATTCGGGGAAACCCCTGGCGAAGGGATCGTCGCGCTCGGGCCTCAGCGATCCGGGATCCCGCCCGGTTTCCCAGGCCTGGCGACGGCGTGGATCCGAGAGCACGGCATAGGCCTCGTTGACCCGCTTGAAGCGCTCCTCGGCCACCGGATCATTGCCGTTGAGGTCCGGGTGCCACCGGCGCGCCTGGGCGCGAAAGCCGCGCTTGAGTGCCGCGGCGTCGGCCCCCGGGCTCAGCCCGAGAACCGCCCAGTGGTCCTCGCCGACCGCGGGGGTGGGACTCCGGTTCACGGTCTTCAGTCCTCTGCCCAGGGATCGTCGGCCCTGGGGCGAGCGCGCCCCTCGGAGGGCCAGTCACCTCCACGGCGACGGGAGGGTGAGGGGGCCCGACCGGCCGCCGGTTCGTAGCGATCAGGTCCTGAGGGCTCCCGGAAAGGAGGCTCCCGGAAAGGAGGCTCCCGGAGAGGAGGTTCGAGCCTGGAGCGCTCGAGCCGTGGGGTTTCATAGGAGGAGTAACCCTCCTCCTGATAGCCGCCATACCGGGAGGGGGGCGCCCAGGGATCCCCTCCCCAGCGCTCCGAGGGGCCGGGGCGAGAACGGTCCCACTCATCCCAGTCGTCCTCGTCGGAGAAGAGGTCGTCCTTGATCGAGCCGAGGGTGTTCTTGAGCCCCTGCAGCGGGCCGGATTCGGTCTTGCGTTCGCTGATCAGACGGCGATTGAGACCGTAGAGGGCCTCCTGCAACTGACTGACTGACAGATCGAGCTCAGCCGGGTCGGAATCGTCGAGCAGGACCTGGACCTCGCGCAGGGCCATCTCCACGGAGCGCTGCTGCCTCTCCGCACCGTAAGGACCGAGCTCGAGGGCGGCATCCCTCAGACGGCGCTCCGCCTGGGCCACCAGGGTCTGGGCCCGGTTGAGCCGGTCCACAGCCACCCGCTTGCGCCGGTCTTCGGCGGACTTGCGCTGGGCCTCCTCCAGCAACGCCTGAATCTCCTGTTCACTCAGGTTGGATCCACCCTGAATGCTGACGCTCTGCTGACGACCGGTGGTGCGGTCGGTGGCGGACACCTGCAGCAGGCCGTTGGCGTCGATGTCGAGCGAGACCTGTACCTGGGGAACCCCGCGCGGCGCGGGTGGAATTCCGGAGAGGCGGAAACGACCCAGTGACTTGTTGTCAGCGGCCATCTGGCGCTCACCCTGAAGCACGTGGATCTCCACCGCCGACTGATTCGCCTCGGAGGTACTGAACACATCCGAGCGGCGGACGGGGATGGGCGTGTTGCGGGGGATCAGCACCTTCATCACCCCACCGATCGTCTCCAGACCCAGGGAGAGGGGCGTGACGTCGTTGAGCATCAGATCACGCAGATCGCCGGTGAGGATTCCGGCCTGCACCGCCGCACCGATGGCCACCACCTCATCGGGATTGACCGACTGGCAGGGTTCCCGTGGAATCAGGGTGCGCACCATCTCCTGCACCATCGGCATGCGGGTGCTGCCGCCAACCAGCACCACGTCATCGATGTCCTCGGCCGTGAGACCGGAATCGCGCAGGGCCCGCTGCACGGGACGCATCAGGCGATCGAGCAGATCGGGGCAGAGGGACTCGAAGGTGCGCCGCTCCAGGCTGGTCTCGATGTGCAGGGGGCCCTCGGGGCCCGTGGCGATGAACGGCAGCGAAATCGGGGTGGTGGTCACGCCGGAGAGCTCCTGCTTGGCCTTTTCAGCCGCCTCGCTCAGCCGTTGCAGAGCCTGACGATCCCGGCGCAGATCGATCTGATGGCGGGCCTCGAAGGCTTCCGCCAGCCAGTCGACGATCCGCAGGTCCCAGTCATTGCCCCCCAGCTGGGTGTCGCCGCTGGTGGCCTTCACGTCGAAGACGCCATTGGCGATCCGCAGCACCGACACATCGAAGGTGCCGCCGCCCAGGTCGAACACCAGCACCCGCTTGACCGCACTGCGATCAAAGCCGTAGGCCAGGGCGGCGGCCGTGGGTTCATTCAGGATCCGCTCCACCGTGAGCCCCGCCAGGCGGCCGGCGTCACGGGTGGCCTGACGCTGAGCATCATTGAAATAAGCGGGCACGGTGATCACCGCCGCTTCCACAGCCTCGCCCAGATAGGTGGCGGCGTCGTCGACGAGTTTGCGCAGAATGCTGGCGAGCAGCTCCTCGGGGGCATATTCCCGTTCGGTGGCAGGGCAGACGATGCGGACGTTGCCCTGGTCATTGGCCCGAACCGTGTAGGGCACGGCCAGGCTGGCGTCGTCCAGTTCGTCCCAGCTGCGGCCGACGAAACGCTTGAGATTGGCGAAGGTGTTGCGGGGATTGAGCACCAGCTGGCGGCGGGCGAGCTGGCCCACCAGCAACTCCTGATCACGGCTGAAGCCCACCACCGACGGGGTGGTACGGCCTCCTTCGGCATTGGCGATCACCTGGGGCCGACCGCCCTCCAGCACCGCCACCACCGAATTGGTGGTGCCCAGGTCAATGCCAACGATCCGGCCCATGCATCCCCAAAGCGAAGCCCCAAACTACCGGCTTCCCGGCCAGAAGCCGCAGGCGTGGCTGCCTCCTGGACCGCTCGATCTGTGACGGTGTTAAGGCGTTCTTAGTGGTCGCGAGCCTGGTTCACAATCTAGGTTCTTACAGTGGGCAGCCTGCACGGGCTACTCGTCTTCTCGTCCGTAGCTCCATGGTGATCCGATCTGAATCGGGCCAGGATCAGTTCACCCTGCGCAACCGCCCCTGGGCCGAACGCACGATCGATGGCGGATTCAAGCTGCTCACGATTGTGCTGGCCTCCCTCGTGGCCGTGGTGCTGCTCGGCATCTTCCTGACGGTGTTCAGCGGGGCCAGGGAGGCGATGGGCACCTTCGGCCTGTCCTTTCTGATCACCTCGGGCTGGGATCCGGTCAACAGCCAGTACGGAGCCTTCACGGCGATCTACGGCACCATTGTTTCGTCTCTGCTGGCGCTGGTCATTGCCGTGCCGCTGGGAGTCGGAACCGCCATCTTCATCACCGAAAATCTGATTCCACGCACCTGGCGCGAGCTGATCGGCGTGATGGTGGAACTGCTGGCGGCGATCCCCTCGGTGGTCCTGGGTCTCTGGGCCATCTTCGTGATGGAGCCCCTGCTCAGGCCATTCCTCAATTTCCTGTACAGGAGCCTCGGCTGGTTTCCCCTGTTCTCAACGGCCCCCAAGGGTCCCGGTATGGCTCCAGCAGTGCTGATTCTGGTGGTGATGATCCTGCCGATCATCACCGCCATTTCCCGGGATGCCCTCAATCAGGTGCCTCAGGAGCTGCGCCAGGGGGCCTACGGGGTGGGCAGCACCCGCTGGATCGCCATCTTCAATGTGATCCTGCCGGCAGCCATCTCCTCGATCATCGGCGGCGTGATGCTGGCGCTGGGCCGTGCCATGGGAGAAACCATGGCCGTGACCATGATCATCGGCAACTCGATGAACTTCAGCTGGTCGCTGCTGGCTCCCGGAAACACCATCTCCGCCATGCTGGCCAATCAGTTCGGCGAGGCCGATGGCATACAGGTTTCGGCCCTTCTTTATGCAGCCCTCATTCTGATGCTGCTCACCTTTGCCGTGAACATCCTTGCCCAATGGATCGTTCGCAAGTTCAGCCTGAGTTACAACTGAGCAACCCACCATGACTCTGGCCACACCAGCCCGTGCAGCACGCTCGCTTCACTTCAATCCGGGGCTGAGGCGCAACCGCACCGACAGGCTCTTCACCTTCATCGCCGGGCTGTTCAGCCTGATCGCGGTTCTCCCTCTCGTGCTGGTGCTGGTCTACGTGCTCATCCAGGGGGGCAAGCTGATCAGCGTCAGTCTCTTCACCCAGCTTCCTCCGGCCCCGGGCCTGGACGGTGGCGGCATCGCCAACGCCATCATCGGCACCTTCGTGGTCACCCTGGTGGCTTCCCTGATTGCCATTCCCGTGGGTGTGGGCGGAGGCGTCTACCTGGCGGAATACGCCAGCAATGGTTGGTTCGCCCAGTTCATCCGCGTCGGCAACGACATCCTCGCCGGAGTGCCCTCGATCATCTGCGGCGTGTTCGTGTACAGCGCGATCGTGGCTACCCGGCTGTTCTTCGGCCAGTCGTATTCCGCCGCTGCCGGTGGCATCGCCCTGGCTGTGCTGATGCTGCCGACGGTGATCAAAACCACCGATGAAGGCCTGAAGCTGGTGCCCCAGGAACTGAGCTGGGGAGCGATCGGTGTCGGTGCCTCGAAGTTCGTGACGATCACACGCATCACTCTGCCCAGCGCGTTCACTCCGATCGCCACAGGGGTTGTGCTGGCCATCGCCCGGGCTGCCGGTGAAACGGCGCCCCTGATCTTCACCGCCCTGTTCTCACCCTTCTGGCCCGAGGGTCTGTTCAACCCGATCGCCTCGATGTCGGTGTTGATCTTCAACTTCGCGATCATGCCCTACGAAGCGCAGAACTCTCTGGCCTGGGCCGCGTCGTTTGTACTCGTGATCCTCATTCTTGGCGCCAATCTGCTTGCCCGCTGGATTCGTCGGTTCGCCTCCAGCTAGCTCCCATCGTCCGGATTACACCACCACTGCTCCTCACCCAGCCATGACCAGCACCCTGAATGCACCCAGCACCAGCTCCACCTTGCCGAGCTGCCTCAGCCTGGAGAACGTCACCATCAGCTACGGCAGCTTCGAAGCCGTGCGCGATGTCTACATGGACATCCCCCGCAATCGGGTGACGGCCTTCATCGGCCCCTCCGGCTGCGGCAAATCAACCGTCCTGCGGTCCCTCAACCGCATGAACGATCTGATCGAGGGCTGCAGCCTGCGTGGTCGCGTGGTCTTCGACGGTCAGGACATGTATGCCCGGGAGGTGGATCCGGTGGAAGTGCGGCGTCGCATCGGCATGGTGTTCCAGAAACCCAACCCCTTCCCCAAGAGCATCTACGAGAACATCGCCTTCGGGGCCAGGATCAACGGCTACAAGGGAGACATGGATGAACTGGTGGAGCGCTCCCTGCGCAAGGCCGCCATCTGGGATGAAACCAAAGACAAGCTGAAGGAGAGTGGCAATGCCCTCTCCGGCGGCCAGCAGCAGCGGCTCTGCATCGCCCGCGCCATTGCCGTTGAGCCGGAAGTGATCCTGATGGATGAACCCTGCTCGGCACTTGACCCGATCTCCACGCTCAAGATCGAGGAGATGATGCATGAGCTCAAGAAGAGCTTCACCATCGTGATCGTCACCCACAACATGCAGCAGGCCGTGCGGGTGTCGGACTACACAGCATTCTTCAACGCCGAAGCCGTGGAAGGTGGCAGCGGCAAGGTGGGTTATCTGGTGGAGTTCAACGATACCGAGCGAATCTTCAACGCCCCGGTGCAGCAGGCCACCCAGGATTACGTCACCGGTCGCTTCGGCTGACGCCCCACTGGGCACTCAGTCGGGCCAACGGCCTGGAACCAGGGAATCCTCAGCGTGACTGGAGGATGTCGCACTCCGACCTGCAGGCCGGTGGTCTGGTCCTGCCACCGGTCCAGCTCTACGGCGCCACTCAGCAATCGCTGTCGATCACAGGCGAATCAGAACCTACCGCGCATAAAAAAGCCGGCTGCAGGAGCCGGCTCGATGGTTGGAAGCGGAGAGGGAGGGATTCGAACCCTCGATAGAGTTGCCCCTATACAGCATTTCCAGTGCTGCGCCTTCGACCACTCGGCCACCTCTCCAGCGGCTGTCATGGGGCAGATGGCAATGTAGCAGTCAGCCCAGAGGCTCCAATTCCATCCGATGACACGACGCTTCCCGATCACGGTGCACTGGCGGCAGGAACAACGGCTGATCCGATTGGAGGTCCCCGAAGGGGAGTACATCCTGCGCAGTTTCGAGGCCCAGGGGCAGCCACTGCCCTTCAGCTGCCGCAACGGCTGCTGCACCACCTGTGCCGTGCGCGTCATCTCCGGTGAGATCGATCAGCAGGAGGCCCTGGGCCTCTCCCAGGATCTGCGGCGGCGGGGGTACGGCCTGCTCTGCGTGGCCCGGGCCACTGGCCCCCTGGAGGTGGAGACCCAGGACGAGGACGAGGTCTATGAGCTTCAGTTCGGGCGCTATTTCGGCCGGGGTCGGGTGACGCCAGGCCTGCCCCTGGAGGACGAGTGATGGAGCCCGTGCCAAGCCTCTCCGGACAGGCACTGCTGGATTCAGCCCTGACGCCCTCCGAGGTTGAACGGCTGGTGGACGTGGCCCGGGACGCCGCCGCCGCCGGCGCGAAGGTGCTGACGCACCACTTCGGCCAGCTCGAGTCGATCCGCGAAAAGGGCCGCTCCGGAGATCTGGTCACCGAGGCCGATCTGGCGGCGGAACAGGCGGTGCTGACCGTGCTCGAAGCCCGCACACCGGAGCTGGGCGTGCTGGCGGAGGAAAGCGGACGCCGCAGCACCGGCTCGCAGCTGGAATGGTGCGTGGATCCCCTCGATGGCACCACCAACTACGCCCACAGCTATCCCTTCTTCGCCACCTCGATCGGCCTCACCTGGAAGGGTGCACCGTTGCTGGGGGCCATCAGCGTGCCGGCGCTCGAGGAGCTCTACTGGGCGGCCCCTGGCCTGGGGGCCTGGTGCAACGACCGTCCGCTGCGGGTGAGTGGCTGCAACGACCTTGCCGCTTCGCTGCTGGTCACGGGCTTCGCCTACGACCGCCAGACCCAGCCCGACACCAACTACACCGAGTTCTGCTGGTTCACCCATCGCAGCCGCGGCGTGCGGCGCGGCGGGGCGGCGGCGGTGGATCTGGCCTTCGTGGCCGCAGGCCGGCTGGATGGCTACTGGGAGCGGGGCCTCTCCCCCTGGGATCTGGCCGCGGGGGTGGCGCTCGTGGAGCAGGCAGGCGGTGTGGTCAGTCGCTACGACGGCAGTCCGGCCACCCTGGCCGAGGGACGGCTGATCGCCTGCACACCAGGTCTGCAGGCGGCCCTGATCGAGGGCCTCGCTCACTGCCGCCCACTGCCCGGCCACCTGTTCGGGGCTCCGGAGCTCGACCTCTAGCTCCAACCGCTCCATAGGATCCAGCGTCTCCCGTCCTCCAGCCCCTCCGCCCCCATGGCCCTGCAACCCGCCGCCGGCGCCAGGGATCTGCACCCCCGCCAGGTGGACCGCAACCGCCAGCTCTGCCAGCGGCTGGCGGAGGTCTACCGGCTGTGGGGCTACCAGGAGGTGGCGCCGCCGATGGTGGAGCGGCTTGACACCCTTGAGGCCGGCGGCGGCATCGCCGAGCGGGAGGTGGCGCGCCTCACCGCAGAGGAACCGCTGGGACTGCGGCCCGAGCTGACTGCCTCGATCGCCCGGGCCGCCTGCACCCGCCTGGCGGATCGCCCCCGTCCACTGCGGCTGTGGGCGGAGGGCAGCACCTTCCGCACCTTCACCGGGGACAGCGGAGGCCAGCGCCTGAGCGAGCGGCTCCAGAGCGGCGTGGAGCTGCTGGGGGTGAGCTCCGCAGCGGCGGACGCCGAACTCATGGCCCTGCTGCTGGCCTGCAGCGAGACCCTGGGTCTGCAGGCGAGCCATCAGCCCAGGCTGCTGGTGGGCCACCACGGCGTGCTCTCCGCCCTGCTCGATGAGCTGCCCTCCGCCCATCGCTCCAGCGCGCGCCAGGCTCTTTCCGGTTTCGATCCCCTGGCGATCGCCCGCCTGCCCCTGCCCCAGGTCCAGATCGACCGGCTCCAGGAGCTGATGCGTCTGCGCGGGGAACCGGCGGCTGTGCTCAGCCAGCTGCGCCGTCATCTCGGGGAGTGCTCTCTGCTCGATGAGCTGGCGGGATCCCTCGAGATCGTGGCCCCCACGGCTGACCGCCTGGGCATCGGCCTGCAGCTGGATCCCAGTTTCCAGCCTCACTTCGACCTCTACGACGGGATCGTGCTCAAGCTGGTCTGCCTGGGAGCCGAGGCGCCGGTGGAGATCGCCAGCGGCGGCCGTTACGACGCCCTGGTGGGCCGTTTCGGAGCCGAGATCGCTGAGGCTGCCGGTGTGGGATTCGGTTTCTCGATCGAGAACATCCGCGACCTGCTGCTCAGACCCGGTGCCCGCGACCCGGCCGGCCGGCCGGTGCTGGTGGCCCACGGCCCGTGCTCCAGCCTGGCCGCCGCCCTGGAGGTCCTCTCCCGCCTGCACGGCCAGGGCCAGAGTGCCGAACTGCTCCCCGACCCCTGTCCCAGCCGGACTGAGGCTGAAGCGGCTGCCCAGCGCCGGGGCTGCTCAGCCCTGGAGTGGCTCCCCTGAACCCAGGCCCGGCCCACCGCCATCAGGCGCCTCAGCCAGAGGGGGTGGATTTCTAGGATCAGGTATCGCAGGACTCCGCAGCCATGGCCCACAGCATCGTCACTGACATCTGTGAGGGAGTGGCCGATTGCGTCGATGCCTGCCCCGTGGCCTGCATCCACCCCGGCCAGGGAGCCAACGCCAAGGGCACATCCTTTTATTGGATCAATTTCGACACCTGCATCGACTGCGGCATCTGCCTGCAGGTCTGCCCGGTGAGCGGCGCGATCCTGCCTGAGGAGCGAGCCGATCTGCAGCGCAGCGCGTAGCGGTCGGCTTGCCAGCAGACCAAAACGTCAGAGCAGGGCCCGTGAGGTTCGGTCACCCCTCCCCGCCGCGGCTTGAGCCCGGTTAACGGCTGAGCCTAGGGTCAAGCGCAAGTCCTTACAAGCTGACGGAATCATGACGGTGCTGGAACAGGGTCAGATTCAGATCCACACCGAAAACATCTTCCCGATCATCAAAAAGGCTGTCTATTCCGGCCATGAGGTGTTTCTCAGGGAGCTGGTCAGCAACGGGGTGGATGCCATCAGCAAGCGCCGCATGGCGGCCATGGCTGGCGACTGCAGCGAAGGTCCGGAAGGGCTGGTGGGCATCAAGATCGACCGTGAGGCCAAAACTCTCACCATCAGTGATAACGGCATCGGCATGACCGCCGATGAAGTGAAGCGCTACATCAACCAGGTGGCCTTCTCCAGCGCCGAGGACTTCCTCGAGAAGTACAAGCGTGAAGACGACGCCATCATCGGCCATTTCGGCCTCGGCTTCTACTCCAGCTTCATGGTGGCGGCCCGGGTGGAGCTGATCAGCCTCAGCGCGACTCCCGGAGCCCAGCCTGTGCGCTGGAGCTGCGACGGCTCCCCCAACTTCAGCCTGGAATCTGGAGAACGCTCCGAGCCAGGCACCGATGTGATCCTGCACCTGCAGGAGGAGGAGCTGGAATACATCGAACCGGCCCGCATCCGCTCGCTGATCACCACCTACTGCGACTTCCTGCCGGTGCAGGTGCAGCTGGAGGGGGAAACGGTGAACAAGCGGGAGGCGCCCTGGCGCAAGAGCCCGCGGGATCTCAGCGACGACGATTACATCGCCCTCTACCGCTATCTCTATCCCTTCCAGGGCGACCCGTTGCTCTGGGTGCACCTCAACACCGATTACCCTTACACCCTTCAGGGCATCCTCTACTTCCCCAGGATCACCGGCCGGTCCGACTGGGAGAAGGGCGAGATCCGCCTCTACTGCAACCAGGTCTTCGTTTCCGACTCGATCAAGGAGGTGGTTCCCCGCTACCTGCTGCCCCTGAGGGGCGTGATCGATTCTCCCGACATCCCGCTCAACGTGAGCCGCAGCGCTCTGCAGACGGATCGCCGGGTGCGCTCGATCGGCGGCTTCGTGGCCAAGAAGGTGGGGGACCGGCTCAAGGAGCTGCACCGCGATGAGCCAGCCCGGTATGCCGAGATCTGGGAGGGGATCGCCCCTTTCATCAAGATCGGCGCGATGGAAGACGAGAAGTTCGCCGATCAGGTAGCCGAGCTCATCCTGTTCGGCACCACCGCTGCGGCGGCGGAGTCCGACCCGATCGCCATTGGTGACAAGGCCTACACCACGCTCTCCGGCTACCGCAGCCGCCTCCAGGGCAGCGATGAGCAGCAGCGCGTCCTGTACTGCACCGATGAAGCCGCCCAGGCCGGGCCGCTGGCCCTCTGGCGGGGGCAGGGGAAGGAGGTGCTCCTGGCCGACACCCTGATCGATGCCCAGTTCATCCCCTGGCTGGAGGACCGCCACGACGAGCTGAAATTCCAGCGGGTGGACGCCGAACTCGACGCCAGCATCCAGGAGCAGGAGAGCAGCCTGAGCGATGCAGACGGAACCGACAGTTCCGAGAAGTTGCGCGAGCTGTTCCGGGGTGCTCTGGGCAACGAGAAGGTGACCATCCAGGTCCAGGCGCTCAAGGGGGAGAACACCCCGGCGGCCCTGATTCTGCTGCCGGAGCAGATGCGCCGCCTCAACGACATCGGCGCCCTGATGGAGCAGCGCCTGCCCGGACTGCCCGACCACCATGTGCTGGTGGTCAACCGCCGTCACCCCCTGGTGGAAGGCCTGCAGAAACTCTCCAGTGGCGCTGTGCTCACGGGTGCGGGCACCAGCTCCCCCAGCCAGCAGCTGGCCCAGGAGCTCAGTTGCCACATCTATGAACTGGCACGCCTGGCGGTGGGGGGCCTCGAGCCCAACCAGCTGGCCGGGTTCCAGCAGCGCAGCGCTGATCTGATGGGACGGCTGATGGAGAGGGGCCTCTGAGCCGCTGGGGCCGCCTCAGCCAGCCACTTGCCGACCATCCGAGCAGACCCGGGCTGAGAGGTCACGGGTCGGGTCTGACGGGTAGCGTGAGTCACCGTCACCCCATCCCCGCCCATGGATTCCAGGCGTGTCAGCCGACGCCGGATGATGGGGGTTCTGTTCGGCGCCGCTCTGGCGGGAGCCGTGCTGCTGGAGCAGCCGACCTTCTCCGAGGCCTCAGGGCCCGCCGGGGCTGAAGGCGGTCGCCTGCACTGGCTGGCCGTGGCCGACACCGGCGGCGGCAACGAGGCCCAGAGGGCGGTCGGCAGGGCCATGGCGGCCGTCCATCGCGCCCGACCGGTGGATCTGGTGGTGCTCGGCGGCGACAACATCTATCCCAAGGGCGACATCAGCCAGGTGAACGACAAGTTCACAATCCCCTACAAAGCCCTCCTGGAAGCCGGCGTGCCCTTCCATGCCGTGCTGGGCAACCACGACATCCGCACGGCCAATGGCGATCCCCAGATCGCCTATCGCCCCTTCGGGATGAAGGGACGCTGGTACACCCTGGCCAGGGGGCCGGTGGAGTTCTTCATGCTCGACTCCAACGTCAACGCCGACTGGGGACGCCAGCTTCCCTGGCTGAAACGGGCCCTTGCCGCCAGCAAGGCCCCCTGGAAGGTGGTGGTGGCTCATCATCCGATCCAGTCCTCCGGGCACTACGGCGACGACGTCGTCGCCAGGAATCGACTGGCCCCCGTGTTTCGACAGTTCGGGGTGCAGCTCTACATCAACGGCCACGAGCACAACTACGAGCGCAGCAAGCCGATCAACGGCACCACCTATCTGGTGGTGGGCGGTGGCGGCGCCTACCTGCGCGCTGTCACCCCTGGCCCCAGCAGCGCCCGCGCCATCAGCGTCCACAGCTTCGCCGAGCTCACAGCCAGCAGGGACCGGCTGTTGATTCAAGCCTGGGATTCCAACGGGAAGGCCATCGATCGGGCGACGATCAACCCCGCTGGCCAGCTGATCAAGCCCTGACCGCTGACGATCCCCCAACCTGAATCAGCTGAGAAACGGCCAGCCCTTTGTTAAGATGTCCTCTTGGCACCATCCAGCCCTCTGGTGGCTGCCCGTTCCCTGCGTATCGGTTGCTTCCATGTCCCGGGTTTGTCAGCTCACCGGCAAGCGCGCCAACAACGGCATGGCTGTCAGCCATTCCCACGTGCGCACCAAGAAACTCCAGCAGGTGAACCTCCAGGAACGCCGCCTCTGGTGGGCTGAAGGCAACCGCTGGGTGAAGCTGCGGGTCGCCACCCGCACCCTGCGCACCATCCAGAAAAAGGGCCTCGATGCCTACGCTCGCGAACTGGGCGTCAACCTGGCCAAACTCTGAAAATCCCTCAGAGCTCCGTCGTTGTGAATCGCCGCCAACTCCTCGAGGGAGCGCTCGTTCACGTCGCCGCCGCTCTGGTGGTTCCCGCAGTTATAGCTCCCCTCCTGGGCCGGCCCGGAAAGGCTGACGCCCTCGGAGGAACCCTGCCTGCGCTCGACCAGCCCGCGCCGGATTTTCTGTTGCCTGGATTCGGCCCCGGCCTGGATGACTCCGGCACTCTGGGGCTTCACGACTTCGAGGGCCGTTGGCTGGCGCTTTACTTCTATCCCAAGGACTTCACCAGCGGCTGCACCCTGGAGGCCAGTGGATTTCAGCGGAACCTCCAGCAGTTTCATCAACTCGGTGCCGAGGTGGTGGGCATCAGCGCTGATGATGTCGCCGAGCACGCCTCCTTCTGCGACAGCGAAGGACTGGTCTTTCCCCTGCTCTCCGATCCCGGCGGGACCGTGAGTCAGCGCTATGGATCCTGGCTGGCACCGTTCTCCCAGCGGCACACCTTTCTGATCGACCCTGACGGGGTGCTGCGGGCCCGCTGGGTGGCGGTGCGCCCCCTGGGTCACAGCCACGAGGTGCTCGAGGAGCTCAACCGTCTGCAGGCCTGAGCCGCGGCAGGTTTGTGCTTGCCGACAGCGTTGTTGACGTCGGTCCGATCAGCGCCGATGGTGAGCAGGCCTGTTTCTGAGTTCCGTGCCGGTCATCGCTGATCTGATCGCCTCCACGATCGTTCCCTTCCTGTTCAAGTTGGTGGGGGCCGTCGCCCTCTGGATCGTCGGTGGCTGGTTGATCCAGTTCGCCCTAAAGCTGATCAGGGGTGGCCTGCGCCGCAGCACCCTTGACGCCACGGTGATCTCCTACCTGCTGAACATCCTCGCCGCTGTGCTGAGGGTGATCCTGGTGGTGGCCATTCTCGGGTTCTTCGGCATCGAGACGGCGAGTTTCGCCGCCCTTTTGGCCGGCGCCGGCGTGGCGATCGGGGCAGCCTGGAGCGGCATGCTCGGCAACTTCGCCGCCGGGGTGTTCCTTCAGGTGTTCCGGCCGTTCAGCGTGGGTGATTTCATCACAGCCGCAGGTGTCACCGGAACCGTGGAGGAGATCGGCATGTTCGTGACCTCCCTGCTGGCCCCCGACAACGTGCGCAACATCGTGCCCAACGGCAAGCTGTTCGGCGACACCATCCAGAACTATTCCGTGCACGAGTACCGCCGGGTGGAACTGGTGGCCCAGCTCGACAACAGCGCCGATGTGGGCAAGGCGATCACCCTGCTCAAGGCAGGTCTGGCCAAGGTTCCCAATCAGTTCGAGGGCATGGCCGGCGATGTGGAGGTGCTGGAATTCACCGAGCGCGGACCGAAGCTGGCCGTGCGGCCCTACACCCACACCGCCCATTACTGGCAGGTCTATTTCGACACCAACCGCATGATTGTGGACGTGCTCGGGGCGAACGGCTTCCCCGTGCCTCGCATTCCCGTGGCCATGGCAGCCCCAGGAACCACTGCCGCGACGACGGCGGGTGTGAACTGAGCCTCGCTCAGCGACCGAGCCAGCGCCTCAGCAGCTCACGATGCACGCGGCTGTCCTCTCGCAGCACCTCCACCACCTGCGGCTGGGGGGGCTTCTCCAACTGCTCAAGCCACTCCTGCTGCAGGGCGCGGGCGTCCTGGAGATGCTCCAGATCAAGGCAGGGGCAGTCCAGCGCCTGGGCGGCGGCTCGCACCTTCGGGTCGTAGCTGAGGGCCACCAGGGGGGCACCCGCCAGGGCCGCCACGATCAGTCCGTGCAACCGCATCGAGAGCACCAGGCTGGCGCCGCTGAAGATCTCCATCGCCGCCTCGGGAGTGGCCACCAGCTGCTCGCGGCTGCGCAGGGCCAGCCGCCGGGGGACCAGCCCCTGGCGATCCAGTTCCAGGAGCAATCCTCGGTCCTGGTCCCGGTGAAACGGCAGCCAGATCACCTCCCGATCCGCAGCGGCCGCCACGGCATCGAGGGCCTCCAGCAGGGGCCTCCAGCGCTCGCCCTCCAGCAGCGGGGTGGGACGCCAGCAGAGCACCAGTGGACCTCCATGCCCATGCCAGAGCCGTGTGGCCAATGACCAGACCGGGTCACTGCCGAGCTGGCCAGGTCGTCCCCAGGCAGCGGCCAGCGCTGCCGAGCCCGGATCACGCCAGCTGCTGTCCTGCACCAGGGTCAGGAGCCGGCGCACCAGCAGGCGGCTGCGGCGCCGGCGCAGGGGCCCCAGTCCCTGGCCCCAGAGCAGCACGGGCTTGCCCTGCAGCCGTGCCGAGATGATCAGCGCGGCGTAATAGAGAAGACTGCGGAAGCTGGTGGCGTCCTGGAGCAGACTGCCGCCCCCGAGCACAAGCGCATCACAGCGATCGAGAGCCCGGCGAACCGCCGCGAAATCCCGCCGTGCACAGGTGCACACTCCCAGGCGTTGCTGCACCTCCCCCTGGTCGAAGGCGGTGACGAGGGGATCGCAGCCCTCGGGCAGCTGGGCCAGAAGGGCGGCGAGCAGGGCGTCGTCGCCAAGGTTGTGCTCGCCGTAGTAGCCGCAGAGCAGCGGTCGAACCCCCTTCCGCGCTGGCGCCACCGCACACCCGATTCGATCTGCACGGAGGCTACGGGAGCAGGGACGATGCACCAGGGGCCATGGGAACCCGGGACCGCCTCCAGGACCATGACAAGACGGGTTACCTCCTGTTACAATTCTCGCAACACTGCTTCACATGCAATGTCCAGCTCCGATTCCCGCTTCGGCTTCGTCTCCTTCGCTGAAACCTGGAATGGCCGTCTGGCCATGCTCGGCTTCGTGATCGGCCTGGCCACCGAACTGCTCACCGGCCAGGGCATCCTCGGCCAGATCGGCCTCGGCTGACCTGCGACGATCAGCATCCCCGCAACCCCGTCCGCCAGTCCGGACGGGGTTTTTTCATGGCTGACCAGGTCCAGCACCCCTGAGGAACAAGGCCTCTCCCACTCTCCACCTGAGCCCTGGGTTCCGTACATTGCTGGTTCACGTGGGTGCCGGGCGCCATGCATGCCCTTTCACTGCCCACCTGGTGGATCCATGTGGCCTCGGTCCTGGAGTGGATCCTGGCCATGGCAGCCGTGATCCACTGGGGTGAGCGCCGTGGCGAAACCGAATGGCGCTGGATCGCCCTGGCCATGCTTCCGGCCCTGGTCAGCGCCATGGCGGCCTGCACCTGGCACCTGTTCGACAATCCAGAGGAGCTTCAGGGTCTGGTGGTGTTCCAGGCCGGCACCACCCTGCTCGGAAATGTGGCCCTGGCGGCAGCCGCGTGGACGCTGCTGCCCGAAAGGAGCCGCTCGTGATTGCCCTCCTGGGGCCCATCGCCGCCGCCTCACCGTCCGGAGGCTGGCTGGCTTCCCTCGCGGCTGTTGATCCCGGACCCCTGTTCGTGCTCTCGCTGCTGCCCTATCTGGCCTTCCTGCGCTGGGCCTCGGCCAGCAGGCGTTTCCCGCCCCTGGCCCTGCGCGGCTTCCAGTTCACCCTGGTGTTCGTGGCGGTCACCATCGCCGCCTCAGTGGTGGCGGAGCAGCGTTATGGCCGGAAGCTGGCCGATGTGGACGCCCTGCATGGGGGGGCGGAGTCCTTCCTGACGCTGGCCAACCTGCTGGTGCTCTGGGGCTTCAGCCGTGGCGGCCGTGAGCCATCGGCTCCGGAGGCTGACAGCGATGCCATGACCCTGGACGACGGACCGGAGCAGTGAACAAGTCTTAAGCGCCGGCGAACAGCCCGCGGTTCCCCCGCAGGATGGGGCGTCAGTTTTTGATCCACCATGATCGCTCCTCTTCTCGCCATGGCGCCCGCCTCGCTGACCTGGTCGCCGAAGGTGGCGTTGGTGATGATCGTGTGCAACGTGATCGCCATTGGCATCGGCAAGGCCACCATCAAGTACCCCTCCGAAGGTGCCCAGCTTCCCAACGCCCAGTTCTTCGGTGGCCTCAGCCATGCCTCCCTGCTGGCCACCACCAGCCTGGGTCACATCTTCGGCATCGGCGCCATCCAGGGTCTGGCCTCCCGCGGCGTCCTCTGAATCCAGGGCCGAGGCTCGGGCCTGAACGTCAAAGGCCCGAGCCCACCAGCACCCGCGACCCGATCAACAACCATCAGACCAACGACAACAGGCGGGCCGCACACCCGCCTGTTGTGCTGAGCTTCCGATTCCGAGCCCCAGACTCGGACCTCTGCCAAGCTCAGACGGCCACCGGCTGCCGCTGGATTCCCAGCAGGGCAAAGCGCTGCAGGATGCGATCGGCCATCTGGGGTGGTGTCAGCCCGAGAGCCTTCTTGCTCTGCTCGGGGCTGGCGTGGTCCACCAGCTGATCGGGGATGCCGATACGGAACACGGGCACCATCACCTCGTGGTCGTTGAGGCTTTCCACCACGGCGGCCCCGAAGCCACCGGGCAGAGCGCCCTCCTCCATCGTCACCACGCGGCCGATGCGGCGGGCCAGGGGCAGGATCAGGCTTTCATCGAGGGGACGCAGGAAGCGGGCATTCACGACCGCCGCCCTGATGCCCTGCTCCTGAAGCAGGCCGGCCGTGGCCATGGCCGGCGCCACCATGGCGCCGTAAGCCACGATCAGCAGATCATCTCCATCGGCCAGCTGCTCGCCTTGGCCGATCTCCAGAGGCTCCCAGCCCTCCTCCATCAGGGGCACACCCTCGCCTTCGCCGCGGGGGAAACGGATGGCGCAGGGACCGTCGTGGCCGATCGAGGTGACCAGCATCCGCTGGAGCTCCGCCTCATCCTTGGGCGCCATCACCGTGAAATTCGGCACAGCGCGCAGGTAGCTGATGTCGTACTGGCCCTGGTGGGTGGGTCCATCGGCTCCCACGATCCCGGCCCTGTCGAGCACGAAGGTCACCGGCAGCTTCTGGATGCCCACGTCGTGAATGAGCTGGTCGAAGGCACGCTGCAGGAAGGTGCTGTAGATCGCCACCACCGGCTTGAGGCCCGCCGTGGCCATGCCCGCCGCCATCGTGACGGCATGCTGCTCGGCGATGCCCACATCGAAGTACTGGTTGGGCAGTGCCTTTTCCAGCAGATCGAGGCCGGTGCCGGTGGCCATGGCCGCCGTGATGCCCACCACGGTGGGGTCCTGCTCGCAGATGCGCACCAGGGTCTGTCCGAAGACCTTGCTGTAGCTGGGAGGCTTCGGTTTGCTGGAGGGAAAGGCCTTGCCGGTCTTGAGGTCGAAGGCCGACTGGGCGTGGTAGGCCACCTGATCGGCCTCGGCATAGGGGTAACCCTTGCCCTTGGTGGTGGCCACATGCACCAGCACGGGGCCCTCGCAGCGATGGGCGGCCGTGAACGTCCGCACCATCTCGGCGATGTCGTGGCCGTCGATGGGCCCCATGTAGGTGAAGCCCAGCTCTTCGAACACGGCGCCCACCTTGGGCACCGCCAGGCGGCGCATGCTCTCCTTGAGCCGCTCCAGCTCGGGCGGCAGTTCCCCGTGCATGAAGGGCAGATGCTTGAAGGCCTCCTCGGCGCTGCCGGAGAGGAACTGCAGCGGCGGACTCAGCCGCATGCGGTTGAGGTAGGTGGAGAGGGCTCCAACCGGCGGCGAGATCGACATGTCGTTGTCGTTCAGCACCACCAGCAGCGGGGTCTTGGGAAGGTGCCCGGCGTGGTTGATGGCTTCGAGCGCCATGCCTCCGGTGAGGGCGCCATCACCGATCACGGCCACGCACTTGTAGTCCTCGCCGCGGCGGTCGCGGGCCAGGGCCATGCCCAGGGCCGCCGAAATGCTGGTGGAGGCATGACCTGCGCCGAAGTGATCGAAGCGGCACTCACTCCTCTTGAGATATCCGGCCACCCCGCCCTGCTGGCGCAGGGTGTGGAACTGGTGGTAGCGGCCCGTGACCAGTTTGTGGGGATAGGCCTGGTGGCCCACGTCCCAGACCACCCGGTCCGTTTCCAGGTCGAGAGTCTGGTAGAGGGCCAGGGTGAGTTCAACCACGCCCAATCCAGGGCCGAGATGACCTCCGCTGGTGGACACCACCTCCAGATGCTTCTCACGGATCTGACGAGCTATGGCTTCAAGCTCGCCGATGCTGAGGCCATGCAACTGGTTGGGATGGCTCAGCTCGCTGAGATGCATACCCTGATCAGATCTGAGAATTCAATCTAGGACCTGCCTTCGGAGGAATGGGGGCAACGGTCACCTTTCGGAAGCCGCCCGCTCTCCTGCCCGGCACACTGGAGGCATGGACGACACACTGCAGCGCATCCTGCGCGCGCGGGTCTACGACGTGGCGATCGAGTCGCCACTGGATGAGGCTCCCAACCTGTCGCGGCGGCTCGGCAACACGGTGCTGCTCAAGCGCGAGGACCTCCAGCCCGTGTTTTCCTTCAAGCTGCGCGGGGCCTACAACCGCATGGCCCAGCTGACGCCGGCGGAACTGGAGCGTGGGGTGATCGCCGCCAGCGCCGGCAACCACGCCCAGGGCGTGGCCCTGGCGGCCGAGAGGCTGGGCTGCCACGCGGTGATCGTCATGCCGCTCACCACACCCGCGATGAAGGTGGGGGCCGTGGCCGCCCGCGGTGCCGAAGTGATCCTGCACGGTGACACCTACGACGAGGCATGCCAGCAGGCCAGGGTGCTGGAGGAGGAGCGGGGCCTCACCTTCATCCATCCCTTCGACGATCCGGAAGTGATCGCCGGCCAGGGGACCGTGGGCCTCGAAATCCTCCGCCAGTGCTCGGCTCCCCCCGATGCCATCTATGTGGCGGTGGGCGGCGGTGGGCTGATCGCCGGCATCGCCGCCTTCATCAAGAACGTCTGGCCCCAGGTGGAGGTGATCGGTGTCGAACCGGTGGATGCCGATGCCATGACACGCTCCCTGGCGGCGGGCCGGCGGGTGAGCCTCGAGCAGGTGGGTCTGTTCGCCGATGGGGTGGCCGTGCGCCAGGTGGGGGTGCACACCTTTGCCCTGGCCCAGCGCTATGTGGATGCCATGGTCACGGTGGACACCGATGAGATCTGCGCGGCGATCAAGGACGTCTTCGAGGACACCCGTTCGATCCTCGAGCCGGCCGGTGCTCTGGCGGTGGCCGGCATGAAGGCCGACGTGCAGCGACGAGGTCTGAAACAGCGAACCCTGGTGGCCGTGGCCTGCGGCGCCAACATGAATTTCGATCGCCTGCGCTTCGTGGCCGAGCGGGCCGAGCTGGGGGAGGAGCGTGAAGCGATGCTGGCGGTGGAGATCCCCGAACGTCCGGGCAGCCTGCGCCAGCTCTGCGAGCTGCTGGGCTCCCGCAGCCTGACCGAATTCAGCTACCGGATGGCGGATCACCGCCTGGCGCACATTTTCCTGGGAGTGCAGATCGACGGGCATCGCGACACGGAGGCCCTGATCAGCCAGCTGGGCGCCGGCGGCTTCCCGTGCCTCGACCTCAGCAGCAATGAACTGGCCAAGCTGCACCTGCGCCACATGGTGGGTGGGCGCCTGCCCGAAGCGGCCTGCCACGCCGGAGCCGAGCCGCCGCGGGAGCTGCTCTACCGCTTCGAGTTTCCCGAGCGGCCGGGCGCGCTGATGGCCTTTGTCAACGCCCTGCACCCCAACTGGTCGATCAGCATCTTCCACTACCGCAACCAGGGGGCCGACGTGGGTCGCATCGTGGTGGGGGTGCAGGTGGAGGAGCAGGATTCCGGCGCCTGGGAGCTCTTTCTCTCAGGCCTGGGTTACCGCCACTGGGACGAGACCCAGAACCCGGCGTACCGGCTGTTCCTCGGCCCGGCCAGCCAGCCTGTGCCGGCGCTGGCCTGAGCCTGCCCTGATCAGCTGCGGTACTCTGCGCCCGACGATGGGCCGGCTGAGAGCATGTCCAGCGCTTCCCTATCCCTGCCGGCCAGGCTCGAGGCGATTCTGTACCTCAAGGGCCGGCCCCTCAGCCTCGCCGAGCTGGCCGAGATCGCCTCCGTCGGCCTGAGTGAGCCGATCGAGCGCGACGCGGTCGAGCTGGCGCTGATCACCCTGATGGCCGACTACGCCCACCGGGACACGGCCCTGGAAATCCGCCAGGACGGCCAGCGCTTCAGTCTGCAGCTGCGTGAAAGCCACGCCGATCTGGTGCAGACGCTGCTGCCGGTGGACCTCTCCACCGCCACCCTGCGAACCCTGGCCACCGTGGCCCTCAAGCGCCGGATCCTGCAGTCGGACCTGGTGGAGCTGCGTGGATCGGGCGCCTACGACCACATCAAGGAACTGCTGGCCCAGGACTTCATCGAGCGGCGGCGCCAGAGCGATGGCCGTTCGTACTGGATCAGCCTCAGCGACAAGTTCCACCGGACCTTCGCCGTCACCCAGGTGCCCGAAGCGTCCCCCTCGCCGGCCGGGCAAGCGAAGGGCAACACAGCTGCATAGAGTCGGATCGAGTTGCTTCAGGCTTTGCCCATGATGATCCTGAGCCAGATCCTGGCTGTGCTGGCACAGACCCTCAGCATCTACAGCCTGGTGCTGCTGGTGAGGGTGCTGCTGAGCTGGTTCCCCAACCTCGACTGGAGCAACCCGGTGCTGAGCACGGTGAGCTCCATCACCGATCCCTACCTCAACGCCTTTCGCGGCCTCATCCCCCCCCTGGGTGGCCTGGACCTTTCGGCGATCATTGCCTTCATCTCCCTGAGCCTGGTTCAGGGGCTGCTGGGCAACCTCAGCGGATCCCTGATGGGGGGGTTCGGCTACTGAGGGGCTGAGCTGAAGCCGGTCAGAGGGGGTCGAGCAGGGCCTGCTCCAGCGGCAGGAGCTCGTCGTCGGCCCCGGCCCGCACCCGCACCGGGGCGTTGAAGCCTCTGGCCTTGGCATGGCTGACCTGCAGCGGCCCTGGGGTACCGGCCGGCACCGCTAGCCGCAGGGCGAAGCTCGACTCCCCCGGGGGCACGTCCCCGATCGAGCCCACCCGGGTGCGGTTATGCAGCACCGGTTCACCGCTGCGATCACTGATCACGGCGAACAGATCGGTGTCGATCACCGGCTGGGAGCGGGGATTGGTCACCGTTCCGCGCAGGGCATAGCAACTGGCCCCGCTCGGGCGCTTCAGCTCCGGCTGGGAGCCGGGATCATCCACCGGACAGGGCTCCAGGCTGATGTCCGTCACGGCCAGATCCAGAGCCCAGGCGGGCGCAGCGGGAGCCACCAGCAGCAGCAAGGCCAGCAGCAGGGCCAGCACCCTGGGAAGACACCTCCAGGACGGTCCGGACTGGGGTATGGCTGACCTGGGGCTCAAGGACATCGGGGGTGGCTCTGACTAGCTCCGGCACTGGCTTGCTCGGGGTGACCCTGGCGGGGCTTTCAGCGGTGATCGCCGCTGCCGCCGAGCGTCCGGCGCCGGGCCCGTCCCTCCAGTTTGGCCAGATTGGCCTGGGCGACGTCGTCGAGCCCAAGCCCCAGCTCGCTGGCCAGCTGCGAGACGTACCAGAGAACGTCGCCGAGTTCGAGGGCCAGATCCTCCACCACCTGGGGCTCGAACACCCCGCCACGGTCGCGCAGCACTTTCTTGACCTTGTCGGCCACCTCACCGGCCTCACCGCAGAGTCCGAGGGTGGGATAGATGGGATTGGCACCCACGTCCGGGTAGCGGGCCGTGGTGCGGGCCTGGAGCTGGTAGTCGTTCAGATCCATGGGTTCAGCACCATCGGCGGCAGGGGAAGGGCGGGACCGGATGGTAGTTTCCGCCTGAACCTTCGGCCTTCCCGATGGCCCAGCCCGATCTGTCGCGTCGCACCAAGATCGTGGCAACGATCGGTCCAGCCACGGAGTCCCCCCAGCGACTGCGGGACCTGATCCAGGCTGGGGCCACCACGTTCCGTCTCAATTTCTCCCACGGGGACCACTCCGAACATGCCGCCCGGATCGCCACGATCCGTCAGGTGGCCCATGAGCTGGGGATCCATGTGGGCATCCTTCAGGATCTCCAGGGTCCCAAGATCCGTCTCGGCCGCTTCGAGGGCGGTCCCATCACCCTGGCCAACGGCGACCCCTTCGCCCTCACCTCCCGGCCGGTGAGCTGCAACCAGTCGATCGCCACGATCACCTACGACCGCCTGGCCGATGAGGTGACCGCCGGCAGCCGCATTCTCCTCGACGACGGCCGCGTCGAGATGGTGGTCAAATCGGTGGACATCCCCGAGCGGACTCTGCACTGCACCGTTGTGGTGGGTGGGGTGCTCTCCAACAACAAGGGGGTGAACTTCCCCGATGTGCAGCTGTCGATCCGTGCGCTCACCACCAAGGACAGGGAGGACCTCAGCTTCGGCCTCCAGCAGGAAGTCGACTGGGTGGCGCTGAGCTTCGTGCGCAACCCCTCCGACATGCAGGAGATCCGTGAGCTGATCAGCGCTCAGGGGTACAGCACCCCCGTGATCGCCAAGATCGAGAAGTTCGAGGCGATCGATCAGATCGACGCGATCCTGCCCCTCTGTGACGGGGTGATGGTGGCCAGGGGGGACCTGGGGGTGGAGATGCCGGCCGAAGAGGTGCCGCTGCTGCAGAAGGAACTGATCCGCAAGGCCAACACCCTGGGCATCCCGATCATCACGGCCACCCAGATGCTCGACAGCATGGCCAGCTGCCCGCGTCCCACCAGGGCCGAGGTCAGCGACGTGGCCAACGCCATTCTCGATGGCACCGACGCGGTGATGCTCTCCAACGAGACCGCCGTGGGCGATTACCCGGTGGAGGCGGTGGAAACGATGGCTCGCATCGCCCGCCGGATCGAGCGCGACTACCCCCGCAGGGTCGTGGACAGCCACATGGCCTCCACCATCCCCAACGCCATCAGCCAGGCGGTGAGCACCATCGCCCGGCAGCTTCAGGCTGCCGCCATCCTGCCGCTCACCAAGAGCGGGGCCACGGCACGCAATGTCAGCAAGTTCCGCCCCTCCACCACGATCCTGGCGATCACCAGCGAGGTGAGGGTGGCCCGCCAGTTGCAGCTGGTCTGGGGGGTGAACCCCCTGCTGATCGGCCATCAGGAGTCGACCACCAGCACCTTCACCCTGGCCATGGGTGTCGCCCAGGAACGGGGACTGCTCAAGGAGGGTGATCTGGTGGTCCAGACCGCCGGCACCCTCTCGGGAGTGAGCGGCTCCACCGATCTGGTCAAGGTGGGCATTGTCTCCGCCGTCCTGGGACGGGGCCTTGGCATCGGCAATGGTTCGGTCAGCGGACGGGTGCGCGTGGCCATCACCGCCGAGGAGGCGGCACGGCTGGAGAGCGGCGAGATCCTGGTGGTGCGCGAAACCAGCGCCGCCTACCTCGATGCCATCCGCAAGGCCAAGGGCGTGATCGCCGAAGAGGCCGGCTGCGACAGCCATGCCGCGGTGATTGCCCAGCGGCTGGGGGTGCCGGTGATCGTGGGGGTGGCCAACGCCACCGCCGACCTGCGCCTGGGGGAATTCGTGACCCTGGAAGTGCGTGAGGGCGTGGTGCACCGCGGCGCCCGCAACCACACTCAGGCCGACCGCAGCGAAACCATCCTCTGAGGCCCGCGCCAGGGGCAGCCGCCGCTGGCCATGATGCGGCTCTGAACGCTGCAGGCGGCCATGGCCTCGAAACTGCCCCTGGCGGAAACCGTCGGGATGGCTCTCAACACCCTCAGGGCCAACCGGCTGCGCAGCCTGCTGACCATGCTGGGGATCGTGATCGGCAATGCCTCGGTGATCACCCTGGTGGGAGTGGGCAAAGGGGCCCAGAACCTGGCGGAGGGCCAGCTCAACACCCTCGGGGCCAATGTGCTCTTCGTCGTGCCGGGCAACAACGACACACGCCGCCAGGGAATCGAAAATCCGCGCACCCTGGTGCTGGAGGACGCCGAGGCGATCGCCGAGCAGGTGCCGAGTGTGCGCCGGGTCGCCCCCCAGATCACGATCAACGCGGTGGTGCAGTCAGGCGGGAACAGCTCCAACGCCTCGGTGTCCGGCATCACGCCCGACTTCCTTCCGGTGCGGCGTTTCGAGATCGCCCAGGGGCGATTCTTCAGCGACGACGACATCAAAGGGGCCCGCAACGTGGCCGTGATCGGCCCGGATCTCAAGCAGAAGCTGCTCCCTGCGGGCTCCGCCATCGGCCAGACGCTGCGCATCCGTGATCAGACCTTCGAGGTGATCGGCGTGATGGCCGCCAAGGGCGCCGCCTTTGGCACCAATCAGGACGAAGCCGCCTACATCCCCCTCTCGACGATGGTCAGCAAGCTGAGCGGGCGTGACCCCACCTACGGGGTGGTGCTCACCTTCATCAGCGCGGAAGCCCGCGACGAGGCCAGCACCAGCGCCGCCAAATTTCAGATCACCAACCTCCTGCGCCAGCGCCACCGCATCCTCAGAGAGGATGATTTCGCCGTGCGCTCCCAGCAGGACGCGCTTTCGATCGTCGGCACGATCACCGGAGGTCTGACCTTGATGCTGGGTGCGATCGGGGGCGTCTCGCTGCTGGTGGGCGGCATCGGCATCATGAACATCATGCTGGTGTCGGTGAGCGAGCGCACCCAGGAGATCGGCCTGCGCAAGGCCGTGGGGGCCCGCAGCGGCGACGTGCTGCTGCAGTTCCTGGTGGAATCCCTGGTGCTGGCCAGCCTCGGCGGCCTGATCGGCAGCGCGGTGGGGCTTGGCACGGTGGCGGCGGTGAGCCGCTTCACCCCCTTGCCTGCCGCGATCGACAGCGGCAGTGTGCTTTTCACCGTGGCCCTGTCAGGATCGATCGGCCTGTTCTTCGGCGTGGTGCCGGCCCGTCGGGCCTCACGGCTGGATCCGATCGTGGCCCTGCGCAGCCTCTGAGGCCAGGGTCCAGGCGTGCTGGGGCCGGCGGGCGGACACCCTCCTTAATATCAAAAAAACCTTAAGAAAGCTGATTGGTGCTGACCGTGACCAAAGCCCACGGTCGATGGTGGCTTGATGGTGGAACCCCGACGAGACTCCTCCCTTGGCCATGCTCTCCTGCGGCTATCGCAACTCCAGCGACCGCATGGTGATCCTGCGCTCCTCCGGGCCCGGTGAGTTCTACCTGGAGCGGGTCATTTTCCCCTTCGAGCTCCTCAGTTTCCAGGCTCCCAAGGGCGCGGAACTGGAAATCTGGACCCACGGCCTTGGGGGACCGGAACTTCTCGAAACCCTGCCCAGTGCCGAGCTCCTGATCGAACCCCCCGATCTCGACAGCGTCGAGGGCAGAGACGACCCGGCCTGGCTGACGATCCGCTGAAGCTCTGTCACCGGAGAGCACCACTCGGGGCAGCCATGACAAGCTGAAAACGCTGGCGCTGCGGCCGGAGGCCCCCGGCTGCGGGTCGTGCGCTTTACACTTGTTAAAAATTCCCCTCAGCCATGAATCAGCGCTGGCGTCTTTTCGCTCTCTGGCTGCTCCCGCTCGGAGTGGCCCTTTTCCTCGGCTGGCAGGTGCTGGGGAACGGAGGCGCCAGCCGCTTCACTCCCGAGGGACGCACCGACACGGTGGCCCCCCGCAACGCGGCGGTGGCGAGGATGAGCTATGGCCGTTTCCTCGACTACATCGACGCCGGACGGGTCACGGCCGTGGACATCTTCGACGGGGGCCGCAGCGCGGTGATTGAAGCGGTGGATCCCGATCTCGACAACCGCGTGCAGCGCCTTCGGGTCGATCTGCCCGGCCTCGCACCTGAACTGATCAACAACCTGAAGTCTCAGGGCATCAGCTTCGACATTCACCCACCCCGCACCACACCACCCGCACTGGGCATTCTCGGCAACCTGCTGTTCCCCCTGCTGCTGATCGGCTCGCTGATCTTCCTGGCCCGCCGCTCCTCATCCATGCCCGGTGGCCCTGGTCAGGCGATGCAGTTCGGCAAGACCAAGGCCCGCTTCGCCATGGAAGCGGAAACCGGCGTGATGTTCGATGACGTGGCCGGCGTCGAGGAAGCCAAGGAAGATCTCGAGGAAGTGGTCACCTTCCTGAAGCAGCCGGAACGCTTCACTTCCGTGGGCGCCAAGATTCCCAAGGGTGTGCTGCTGGTCGGACCTCCCGGAACCGGCAAGACCCTGCTGGCCAAAGCCATCGCCGGCGAGGCCGGGGTGCCCTTCTTCTCCCTCTCCGGTTCGGAATTCGTGGAGATGTTCGTGGGCGTCGGAGCCAGCCGCGTGCGCGATCTGTTCAAGCGAGCCAAGGAAAACAGTCCCTGTCTGATCTTCATCGACGAGATCGATGCGGTGGGCCGCCAGCGCGGAGCAGGGATCGGTGGCGGCAACGATGAGCGGGAGCAGACCCTCAACCAGCTGCTCACCGAGATGGACGGTTTCGAGGGCAACAGCGGCATCATCATCATCGCCGCCACCAACCGCCCCGATGTGCTCGATTCGGCTCTGATGCGGCCGGGCCGTTTCGATCGCCAGGTGAGCGTCGATGCTCCGGACATCAAGGGACGGCTTTCGATCCTCAAGGTTCACTCCCGCAACAAGAAGCTCGCCCAGGACGTCTCCCTCGAGGCCATCGCCCGCCGCACTCCCGGATTCACCGGAGCCGACCTGGCCAACCTGCTCAACGAAGCGGCCATTCTCACCGCCCGGCGCCGCAAGGAGGCCACAACGCTCGCCGAGATCGATGATGCCGTCGACCGGGTGATCGCCGGCATGGAAGGCAAGCCCCTGACCGATGGCCGGAGCAAGCGCCTCATCGCTTACCACGAAGTGGGCCATGCTCTGGTGGGTACCCTTGTGAAGGATCACGATCCTGTTCAGAAGGTCACCCTGGTCCCCCGCGGCCAGGCCCAGGGACTCACCTGGTTCGCACCGGACGAAGAGCAGATGCTCGTCAGCCGTGCCCAGCTCAAGGCCCGCATCATGGGAGCCCTGGGGGGACGCGTGGCGGAGGACGTGGTCTTTGGCCACGCCGAGGTCACCACCGGAGCCGGCGGTGACATTCAGCAGGTGGCGAGCATGGCCCGCCAGATGGTGACCCGCTTCGGAATGAGCGATCTCGGACCGGTCTCGCTGGAGGCCGGAAATCAGGAGGTGTTTCTCGGTCGTGACCTCATGACCCGCAGTGATGTCTCCGATTCCATCTCCCGCCGTATCGACGAGCAGATCCGCAGCATCGTCGATCTCTGCTATCGCGACACTCAGGCTCTGGTGGCCAGCCACCGGGATTGCATGGACCGCCTGGTGGAGATGCTGATCGAGAAGGAAACCCTCGATGGAGATGAGTTCCGGGCCGTGGTGGCCGAGTTCACGACGATTCCTGAGAAGGACCGCTTCTCACCCCTTCTGCCGGCGGCCTGACCCTGAATTGGGTTCCCGTCGTAGGGTCTATGGGCGGGTGAGGGTCCTTAACCGAACCTTCTCCCGCCAGCCACGGTTGAGTGTTTAGCCTGCATCAAAATGCGTTCAGGTCTTGAGCAGCACCCGCTCTCCGATGGAGTCCTTCAGCGCCTACCACGGCGATGACTGGAGTCCACAGCGGCTGGCCTTTCATCAGAATCTCGAACGCTTCGCCGACCGCGTCGGCCTGATCGTCGGTCTTCAGAGCAACGGCAAGCTCAACCAGGAACAGGCGTACGACGAGATCCGCATGCTCTGGAAGGAACTCAAGGGCAGCAAGAATGGTCTGGAGATCACCGGCCAGGACTGAAGATCACCAGCCCTGACCATCAATCCCGGTCGATTCACTGTTCGGCCTGTTTTGCGAGCAGGTCCAGCCATGACGGCTGGGCCCTCCACCTCGCCCCTGAATTCAGCTAGACCGGCCGGACAGGACGCTTTTCGATCACTTTGTCGATCAGCCCGTAGCTCACCGCCTCGGCCGGTGACATGAAGAAGTCCCGGTCAGTGTCGAGCTGGATGCGATCGAGAGGTTGGCCGGTGCGATCGGAGAGCTCCCGGTTCAGTTTGTCCTTGAGGTAGAGAATTTCGTCCGCCTGAATGCGGATGTCGCTGGCTTGCCCGCGGGCCCCGCCCAGGGGCTGGTGAATCATGATGCGTGAGTGGTGGAGGCTGCTGCGCTTGCCCTTGGCTCCAGCCGTGAGCAGGAAGGCACCCATGCTCGCGGCCAGGCCCACACAGACCGTCTGGACGTCGGGCTTGATGTGCTGCATCGTGTCGAAGATGCCGAGTCCGTCGTAGACGGATCCGCCGGGGGAGTTGATGTAGAGAAAGATATCTTTCTCAGGATCTTCCGCCTCCAGAAACAGAAGCTGCGCCACCACCCGATTGGCGGATTCTGCCGTCACTGGCTCGCCCAGAAAGATGATCCTCTCGCGCAGGAGCCTGGAGTAGATATCAAAGGCGCGCTCACCCCGGCCCGAATCCTCAATCACGATCGGGATCATCGGCAACGGCAAAGCAACTCGGTCGATCCTACCGACGACAGTGAGCCCAGCGCCCGATCGCCACGGGGGGGTGCAGCGCTAAGGTCCAGGCATTCGAGCGGATGAGTGTGAGCGCCTGCCTCACCGTTGCTGACAGCAAGCGTGTCTTCCACGCAGCCTTTCCCTATGTGATCGGACCCCTGTACCGGCGCATGGTCGATGAACTGCTCGTCGAGTTGCATCTGCTCAGCCGGCAGAGCGGGTTCCGCAGCGACAGCCTGTTCGCGGTGGGCCTCACCCAGGTCTTTGACGGGTTTTCCAAGGGCTACCGGCCGCCGGAGCAGAGAGAACCCCTGTTCGCCGCCCTCTGCGCCTCCTCGGGCTTCGATGCCCAGGAGATTCGGGCGAAGCGCGACGCCGCCGTGCAGGCCGTCGGGGAGCACAGCCTGGAGGAGGTGAAGCAGTGGCTGGCCCAGCGGGGCAAGGGTGCGCCTGAGCCGATCGCCGGGGTGCTTGCCGGAATCGACAGGCCCGACTTTCACTACTCGCGCCTGTTCGCTGTTGGGCTGCTAAGCCTGCTGCAGCAGGCCCGCGGTGCCGATGCCGTGGATCCCCAGGCCCTCCGGGAAGCCGCCCATGAGATCAGCGACTCCATGGGTCTGCTGAAAGAGCGTGTCGACAAGGATCTGACCCTTTATGCCAGCACCCTCGAGAAGATGGCCCAGGCCGTCGAGCTGATGGAGGAGACCCTGGCCGCTGAACGTCGCCGGCGCGAACGTCAGACCCAGCAGACCAAGGTCTCCGCTGCCGCCAGCGACTCAGTCCAGACCGAACCCTCCGTGGTTCCCGAAGCCAACCCTCCGGCCGCCTCCCAGGGGGGCTGACCGGCTCAGGATCCAGCTCAGCGCCCGGCCCCAGCAGTTCTGCCGGATCCAGGCTCCTCAGTCTGGGGAGTCTTCAGCGTCAGTGAACCCCACAACCACGACAACCCCGCATCGCCTCCAGAGGTGGCCCGTGTCCTGGGGGTGGCCACAGGAACCGAGCGAAGTTCCAGCTGGGTGGAGCGCCGTGCCACGGCCGGCAGATCAGGAGGCAGAAGCCCAAGGGCCGCGAGAGCTTCCGGCCTGGCGCGCAGACTGAGTCCACCCCCCGCCGGGGGCCTGGCCGTCGGAAATCGTTCAGCGCTGGGCAGAGCGGCGCCGAGTACGAACAACAGCTCAGGGGCTCCACCGGCGGCCGGCACCACCCAGCGCCAGCCCCCCAGGGGGGTGCCGTCCTCGCGCAGCCAGAGGCTGCTGGGCAACCTGGCCTGCACGGCATTGGCCGCCGCTGCCGGTCCGGGACTGGTGGGGGAGCGCTGGTCGCTCAGACCCTGGCTCTCCAGGGCCTGGCTCAGGGCCGACAACCAGCGGGTCCAGCCGGAGCGGTCCTGACCCACCGCCAGCTGCAACTCCAGCGACGCCAGGAATGGACCCTTGGGCTGGGGTCTGAGGCGCAGAAGGAACGGAGTCCCCTGCAGACGCTCCAGGGCGGCCTGGTCGAGGCCATAGCGGTCCATCAGCGGCTGACGGATGACAGCATTGCTGAGCAGGGCGTCGAGGAGCTGATCCAGACGGGCCCCGGCCACCTCCAGGAGCAGATCAGCGGGAAGGGGATCCCGGCTGGGGGCCGGCTGCGGCGGCAGCGGTTGTGCTGGAGCCGCTGGATCGGGCTTGGCGCTGGCCTCCCCCTGCCAGCTGAGACCGTCCGCCTCGGCGTTCACCGTGAGGCAGCCCTGCTGGAAGCGCTGCAGCAACGGAGCGAGATCACCGGAGATCTGCGCCAGAGCGAGCTTGGTCCAGACCACCGCCTGGCGGCTGCGCAACAGGTTGACGCAGCGTTGCTCCAGCCCCCGGGGCGGCCGGGTGGTGCGACGCAGTTGCTGCTGGAGTGTCTGCTGAGAGAGGGGATCGGGAGCGATCACCACCAGGTCGTCCACCCGCACGGCCCGGCCGGGCAGGACGGCACCGGCCTGGGGGCCGAACAATCTGGCCGGCACCACCAGGTGCGCCGACCCTTCCCGACCCCAGAACTGCCACCAGCTGCCGCGCTGACGGGCCCAGAGCCGGGCAGCCGGCTCGGCGCCCAGACGCTCCTGCCAGAGCAGCGGCACCGGCCGGGCCTCATCCGACTGGAAGCTCTGGACCAGGGTGGCCACGCCCACCACCCGCTCCAGCCCTTCGGCGTTGGAGCGGGGAAAGCGGCGGAGCTGGCTGGCGGGAGCCAGCACGAGCAGGGCGATCAGCGCTGTCGTGATCGGCAGGGGCCCCAGACGGGGTGCAGGCGGCAGACCCTTCCAGTGCGGCAGGGAGAGGGTCATGGTGGGGGGCAGGTCATGGCGTACAGCGTGGTGCGTCGCCGCACCGGGCGGTCCAGGCAGCGGGCGGCAGCCTCCAGTCGTTCCGGCGACTGGGCCGTGCCTCCGCGGGCTCCGGCCATGCTGGTGATGTGCTCTTCCATGAGCGTGCCACCCAGGTCGTTGCATCCCCAGCGCAGAGCTTCACAGGCGCCATCCAGGCCCAGTTTCACCCAGCTGGGCTGGTGATTCCTGAACCAGGAGCCCAGCAACAGCCTGGACTGAGCGGTGAGCACCAGCATCTCGGTGCGATCGGGCTGGTCGCGTCCAACCCGATGGCGCAGGGGGGCCGGAGCCGCCTCACCGACGTAGGGCAGGAGCACGAATTCGCTGAACCCGGGCTGGTGCCGATCCCAGGCCCGTCGCTGCAGCTCCACCAGGGTGAGCAGATGGGCGACCCGATCGGCGCTGGTCTCGAGATGACCGGCCATCAGGGTGGCGGTGGTGGCCAGCCCGCGGCGATGGGCCTGGAGCACAACGGCGCACCAGGCCCGGGCGGAGAGCTTCTCGGGGCACAGCTGCCGGCGCACCGTCTCACTCAGCACCTCGGCGGCGGTGCCGGGAATCGAACCCAGTCCGGCGGCCTCCAGCTCCTCCAGCACGGTGTCCAGCGGCAGCTGGTCCTGCTCGGCGATGAACAGCAGCTCCTGGGGTGAGAAGGCATGCAGGTGAAGTCCCGGGGCGGCCTGCCCGAGGGCCTCCAGCAGCCTGGTGTGATAGCGCAGAGAGCTCCCCTCAAGCCGGGCCTCCGGATTGAGCCCGCCCTGCAGGCAGAGTTCACTGGCCCCCAGTGCCTGGGCCTCTGCCGCCCGCTCCTGCAGGGTGTCGAGATCGAGCCAGTACGCCCCTGCGCTGCCGGCGTCGCGGCGAAAGGCACAGAAGCCGCAGTGCTTGACGCAGTGGTTGCTGACATTGAGATTGCGGTTGACCACGTAGGTGACCGTGTCGCCGGCCAGCTGCCGGCGCCTCTCGTCAGCGGCCAGGCGCAACGGCTCGAGGGAGGCGGCCATGGCGTCCTCCGCCCAGGGCTCTGGTCTGGGACCGGGTGATGCTGGGGCGTGTGCTGGGGCTGGATCTCCGGTCAGATCCGTGGCCAGACAGAACGCCAGGGCCAGACCCGGCTCCAGGCGACCATCGGCTGAAGAAAAACACCCCGAACAAGCTGCCGGCGGGCTGGAGGATGCCAACGCCTGCAGCAGATCTGCGAGTGAGGTCTCTCGCCAAGGTTGGTGAGCAGCCACGTCCGGTGGAGGGATCAGGACGTCGGCAGACTCGCTCCAGGACCACGGGGCCAGGGGTTCTGGCCGTACTGAAGTCACCGTCGCCCGGAAGACAGACGACCCGAAGGCGAGCGGGCAGGTCTCCTGGCCCGGCGACGGTCACGCCACTCGACCGCAGAGAGGTAGATCACCCCTCCCGTGACGAAGACCAGCAACACCGAGGCGGTCAGTGCCAGGGCATTGGTGCTGGAGAGGGGAAAGTCAGGCATCCGGGTGTGGAGTGGGCCCTGGGGCGATCAGAAATTGATCGTGCCGTCGCCGTTGCGGCCCCAGACCACCATGGCGATCGAAAAGCTGAACAACGCAGCCAGGGAAGCCCAGCCAAGGGTGATGAGCATGGGATCGCCCAAGCAACAGTGATTCAGACTTTACCTAGGATGGGGCTGTCCCAGACGCAGTCCAACGATGGCAGCACCGGGAGTTCAGACGATCCCGGCGGGGATCCGGCAACGCCAGCACTATCCCCATCTCCGGGTCGTCGTGCTCGACGATGATGTCAACACCTTCCAGCACGTGGTGAACTGCCTGGTGCGTTACCTGCCGGGCATGGGACCCGACCGGGCCTGGGAGCTGGCCCATCAGATCGACTCCGAGGGTTCCGCCGTGGTCTGGAGCGGGCCCCAGGAGCAGGCTGAGCTGTACCACCAGCAACTCAGCCAGGAAGGGCTGACGATGGCACCTCTCGAGCGGGAGTGATCCCCGCAGGGGCGGCCGGGACACCGACGCGGATCGACTCCGGGACTCAGGCCAGTCCCATCAGGGCATCGTCCTGAGGGCAGACGCTGAACACAAGCAGGTTGCGCACCTGCAGCGTGAGGGCGCCCCGGTCGAGCACGTAGCTGAACACCCGTCCGGAGCAGACCTCCAGGCCGCGCACCTGGCGCCGCAAGGGCTCAACCAGGGTGAGCACTTCAACGGCTTCGCCGAGGTGGCGGCTGAGCTCGAGACTGAGCGACGCGCGTGTCAAAACCACCGCGGATCGGCGAAGGGCTTCATCGTCCTAGCGGTCCTGCCTAGGTTTGGTCACCTGAGAGAAATACCCATGGGCCGGGTGGTGATCACCCACAGCACCTACGTGGAAGGTCTGATTCCCGTGCTCAAAGCCCTGGCCCGGGACGAAGGCATCGAGACGATCACCCCGGCCGTGATCAGCCGTGTCAAGGGACACAGCCCACGCCTGCGTCTGCGGGTGTCGGTTCCGATCAACGGGGGATACAAGCTGCTGGCCCGGCGGGGCAGCACGGCCCAGGAGGTGTTCGTGCTGACCACCTGGCCCCGGGAGCAGCTCCAGAAACGCCTGGAGCTGCTCTGTCTCAAGGATTGAAAAGGGTGAACCGCCGTGCCGTCTTGCCCCAGTGTTCGACCTGGTAGTACCAGAGGAGCGGTCAAAGTGGGGCTCGGTTTCCGGCAACGAGGCCGGTGTACGTCACCGTCACGACAGACCACCCACGTCGAAGAGGGAGTCAGATCAGAAACTGTGAAAGGCAGTCACCAACACAGCAGTCCGCAGAAACTCTAAGGGGTACGAGCGGGTGGCAGCGGCCAGATCGCCCGGACTTCAGCCAGACGCAGGGCTGCCTCCCTGGCCCGCTCGGCCGCAGCTGAGGCCTTGAGCTCCAGGGTGATGTGACCCAGCTTGCGTCCGGGCAGGGCCAGACGTTTGCCGTACCAGTGCAGGTGAGCGCCGGCCAGGGACTCCAGGGCCTGGCGCTGCCTGGCGTAGGCCGCCGTGGAGGTCTCGAAACCCAGCAGGTTCACCATCAACGCGCCGCTGAGCTGCATGGAGGTGTCTCCGAGGGGCTCTCCGGCGACGATGCGCACCTGCTGGGCGAACTGGCTGGTGCGACACGCTTCGATCGTGTAATGGCCGGAGTTGTGAGTGCGCGGGGCGAGCTCATTGACCAGGAGGCCCGAGCGTCCGTAGAAGAATTCAATCGAGAGCACGCCCACGTAATCCAGCGCAGCCAGCAGCGAAGCCGCCACGTTGCGGGCGCGGGCCTCCACCGCCTGGCTGGCGGCAGCGGGCGCGAGCACCCACTCGCAGACCTGATCATGCTGGTGCGTCTCCACCAGGGGGTAGCACTGAACCGCCCCGAGGTGATCGCGACAGGCCACCAGCGCCAGCTCCTGCTCGAAGGCCACGAACTCCTCCAGCAGCCACAGGCCTGGATCCTCAGTCTCGATCAGGGCCTCCAGTTCCGCCTGGCTGCGGATCACCCGGGTGCCGCGTCCGTCGTAGCCCCCCCGCACAGCCTTGGCCATCAACGGAAAGTCGAACCCCGGCGGGAGCTGGGGTGGCTGAGGCGTCTCTGGCTCAGCCGCTTCAGCGGCGCGGTCCTCGGCTCCGTCCACCGGCGGATCCTCCGGCTCAAGCACAGGCGGGGGAGTCAGCAGTTGCTCCAGCGGGAACCAGCGCGGCGAGGGCAGGTGCAACCGCTCCAGCAACTGGCGCTGTCGGCGCTTGCAGACCAGATCCGCCAGGGACTGCAGCCGGGGAATGAAGACCACCCCCTCCTGCTCCAGCGGGGCGAGGGCCTCAAGGTCGAGCCATTCGTTCTCGAAACTGATCGCCGAAGCCCTCTCGGCCAGACGGCGGGAGGCCGCCAGATCGCCCAGCGGCGCCCGCACCACGCTGGTGGCCAGCCGTGCGGCGGGATCGGTGAGCTCCGGGGTCTGCACGTGCAGTTCAATGCCCTGCTCCCGGGCCGCCGCCGCCAGCATCCAGGCCAGTTGGCCGCCCCCCACCACGCCGATGCTGCTGCCCATCCCTGACCTCACGGACCACGCGACACCAGGGCGCGCGCCAATTCAGAAGCTTGCCATTCCCTTGACCATCAGGCTGGCCTCCTCAGCCTGGGCTCCCTCAGCTGAAGCCCTTCTCTCCCACCGCCAGGAAACGCAGCAGGCTGAAGATCAGCACGATCAGGAAGAGGGCCAGACCCACCGTGCAGGCGTAGCTGATGTCCAGCTCGGAGAACGCCTGGTCGTAGACGTAATAGACGAGGGTGCGGGTGGAATCGGCCGGTCCCCCCTGGGTCATCAGATACACCTCCTCGAACACCTTGGTGGCGGCGATCGCGGAGATCACCCCCACCAGGGTGATGTAGGGACGAAGCAACGGCAGGGTGATGTCGAGATGGCGCCGCCAGCCCTCGCTGCCATCGAGGGCGGCGGCTTCGTAGAGCTCCGGCGAGATGCCCTGGAGACCCGAGAGAAAGATGACCATGTAGTAGCCCAGGCCCTTCCAGAGGGTCACGAGCATCACGGCCGGCAGCGCCAGCCAGGGGGTGGTGAGAAAGCCGATCGGCGTGAACGCCTCCCCCAGCCAGGCGGTCAGCCAACCGTTGATCAGACCGTTTTCGGCATACAGCCAACGGAAGGCGATGGCCGCCACCACGATCGAGACCAGCACCGGGGTGTAGAAGGCGGCACGGAAGAGGTGAATGCCGGGCAGCTGGCGGTTCACCAGGACGGCCAGGGTGAGGGATCCCAGGACGATCGGCGGCACCACTCCGATCAGATAGAGGACGGTGGTGCCCAGCACCTGCAGGAACACCGGATCGGCCAGGAGCCGCCGGATGTTGGCCAGGCCGACAAAGCGCAAGGGTTCGCTCACGTCGAGCCCGGTGGCGGTGAAGCTGATCACCAGGGCCATCGCGGCCGGGATCAGCACCGAAACACTCAACAGCAGCAGCGCCGGAGCCAGAAAGCCCCAGGCCGTGGCGCTGCGGCCCACCCTGGCGCCACGGCGGGAGGACGACGGCGAGGCAGCGGGGGAACCATCCATGGGGCCATTGTGGGACGCACCATGACGAAGTCCACGGTCATGCCGAGCCGCTTCGAGGGCAGCGATCCGCTGCTGGTGCTGCGGGAGGTGTTCGGCTACGACGACTTCCGTGGTCCGCAGGAGGCGATCGTGCGGCATGTGATCGCCGGCGGCTCCGGTCTGGTGCTGATGCCCACCGGTGGCGGCAAATCGCTCTGCTATCAGGTGCCCGCTCTCTGCCGTGAGGGCCTGACGGTGGTGGTCTCGCCCCTGATCGCTCTGATGGACGATCAGGTGCTGGCCCTGCGCCAGGCCGGGGTGAGGGCGGCGGCGCTGCACTCGGGTCTCACGAGCGAAGCCACCGGCACCCTCTGGCGCACCCTCCAGAGGGGTGAACTGGATCTGCTCTACGTCTCACCGGAGCGGCTGCTGGGCGGAGATCTGCTCGAGCGACTGCAGGACAGACCCCTGGCCCTGTTCGCCATTGATGAGGCCCACTGCGTCTCCCAGTGGGGCCACGACTTCCGCCCCGATTACCTGCAGCTGGAGGCCCTCGCCCAGCGCGTCCCGCAGGTGCCAAGGCTGGCCCTCACGGCCACAGCCGATCCACGCACCCGTGGCGAGATCATCGAGCGCCTGGCCCTCGAGCAGGGGCGGGTGTTCCTGGCCAGCTTCGATCGTCCCAACATCCGCTACCTGCTGCGGCCCAAGCAGGAGGCCAGGGAGCAGCTGCTGGCCTTCCTGGAGGGGTTCCGGGGTGAAGCCGGCATCGTCTACGCCCGCTCACGCAGCCGCGTGGACAGCTTCACCGCCCTGCTGCAGTCCGCCGGCCACGAGGCTGTGGGCTATCACGCCGGGATGGACGCCGGAGAGCGCTCCCGTGCCCTCAGTCGCTTCCGCAACGACGCCGGCGTGGTGGTGGTGGCCACGATCGCCTTCGGAATGGGCATCGACAAACCGGATGTGCGCTTCGTCGCCCATCTGGATCTGCCCAAGAGCCTGGAGGCCTACTACCAGGAAACCGGCCGAGCGGGACGCGACGGACTTCCGGCCACCGCCTGGATGGTGCATGGGCCGGGGGATGTGCCCCAGCTGCGGCGCTTCATCGAGGACTCCGAGGCCGAGGCCGCCCAGAAGCGGATCGAGCACGGCAAGCTCGACGCGCTGGTGGGCTTCACCGAGGCACCGGGCTGCCGTCGCCAGGTGCTGCTCGCCCATCTGGGCGAAACATTGGCTGAGCCTTGCGGGAACTGCGACCGCTGTCTCGAGCCCCAGGTCCTGGAAGACCGGACCGTGGCGGCCCAGAAGGCCCTCTCGGCCGTGTTCCGCACGGGCCAGCGCTTCGGGGCTGCCCACCTCACCGACGTGCTGCTGGGTGCCGACACCGCCCGGGTGCGGTCCCTGGGCCACCAGAGCCTGAGTGTCTACGGCATCGGCAAGGAGCTGGACCGCGACCAGTGGCGGACCCTGCTGCGGCAGCTCACCGGCCAGGGATGGCTGGAGCCGGTGCCCGATGGCCGCGGCGGTCTGCGCTGGGGGCAGGAGGCCCGGGTCCGGGCCCTGCTGCGGGGGGAGATGACCCTGGAGCTGCCCGCCACCCCGACACGCCAGGACCGCAGGCGGGCCGCGGAACGGAGCCGCAGCGGCCGGCCGGCGGCGGAGCTGACGGTGGCGACCGGGGCTGATGCGGAGGCCGACACGGGCCTGGTCAGCGCTCTCAGGGACTGGCGCCGGGGACAGGCCCGTGACCAGGGGGTGCCCCCCTATGTGGTCTTCCACGACCGCACCCTGCTGGAGCTGGCGGCCAGGCGACCGGCCCGTCTGGTGGAGCTGGGACAGGTGAGCGGCATCGGTGCGGCCAAGCTGGAGCGTTATGGCGCGGCGGTGCTGGCGGTGATCCAGGGCTGGGAAGCCCAGGCCTAGCCTGGCCCATGTGTTCGTCACGCCGGTCCCAGCGATGATCCCCGCGCTTTCGGTCGAGCCCACCGGGACCGCCGGCCCCTCCGGCGTGGACCTTCCCGTCCATACGATCGAGGTGGCCCTCAGCAGTCAGCCTTACCCCGTGCTGATCGGTGAGGGCAGCCTCGCCCGGCTCGGTCCGCTGATCCGCTCCAGGGGAGTGGCGGCCGCCACCAAGGTGCTGGTGGTGACCAACCCGGTGGTGGACGGCTTCTACGGCCAGAGGGCCCTCGAGAGCCTCAGCGCTGCGGAGCTGGAACCCAGCCTGCTGGTGCTGGACGCCGGGGAAGATCAGAAAACGCCAGCCAGCGTGGCCCTGATCCATGACGCGGCCCAGGCCCGGCATCTGGAGCGGAGTTCACTGATCGTGGCCCTCGGCGGCGGAGTGGTGGGGGACATGGCCGGGTTCGCCGCCGCCACCTGGTTGCGCGGGATCTCGGTGGTGCAGGTGCCCACCACCCTGCTGGCGATGGTGGATGCCTCCATCGGCGGCAAAACCGGGGTGAACCATCCCGGCGGAAAGAATCTGATCGGGGCTTTCCACCAGCCCAGGCTGGTGCTGATCGATCCGAGCACCCTGGCCACACTGCCGCCGCGGGAATTCCGCGCGGGGATGGCCGAGGTGATCAAGTACGGGGTGATCGGTGATCCCCAGCTGTTCAACGACCTGGAGGCCGCCGGCGACCTCTCCAGTCTGGAGGCAGTGGGCGACAGCCTGCTGCAACGGCTGCTGGAGCGCTCCGCGGCGGCCAAGGCCCGCGTGGTGGCGGCCGATGAACGGGAAGGAGGCCTGCGCGCCATCCTCAACTACGGCCACACCCTCGGCCACGTCGTGGAGACCCTCTGCGGCTACGGCACGTACCTCCATGGAGAGGCGGTGGCGCTGGGGATGGTGGCAGCCGGTGACCTGGCCGTGGCCATGGGTCTCTGGAGTCCGGCCGAGCAGCAGCGGCAGTGCGCCCTGATCGCCAAGGCCGGCCTGCCATTGCATCTGCCACCCCTTGATCCTGAGACGGTGCTGCTCACCCTCCTGAGCGACAAAAAAGTGAGGAGCGGCACCGTGCGCTTCGTGCTGCCCACCGCCATCGGCGAGGTGCAGATCCGCAACGACGTGGGAGAAGACCAGATCCGGGCGCTGCTCGGGAACAAGAGCTCCCAGACGGGCTGAACGGGAGGACCGCGACGTCAGCCCTCACCCCCTTCCCCACCTTCATGGGGCTTCATGCCGTCATGGCTGCCCGGCTTTTCCTTGCTGGAGGACTCGGCGCCGGGGCTGCTCATCGCCGGCTTCTCCATCAGCGGGGCGCTGGTTCTGGGGGTCTGGCCATGACTGCAACCGGCCACACCCGCGGCCAGGCCAGCCGTGGCCAGGAACAGAGCGATGCTGGAGCGGTCCATGGGCCGTGTCGAAGCCATCCGGCCATTGTTCACCATCCACCATGCGCTTCGTCCTCGAACCCCTGCTCCAGGCCCACCAGGTGGAGGACTGGAGCAGGGCCCTGAGCCGTGAGGACACCAGCTGGCTGCCGGGAGCTGACACGGCGGGCTGGCATGCCCGCTCCGTCAAGCGCAACCACCAGCTGGACCGGCGCAGCCCGCTGCACGCCCAGCTGGCCAGCCAGGTGCAGGCCACTCTGCTGGCCCATCCCCTGATGCAGGCCGCCGCGCTGCCTGTGGCCATTCACGGCGTGCTGTTCAGCCGCAGCAGCGTGGGCGAAGGCTACGGAAGCCATGTCGACAATGCCTTCATGACCGGCGGCCGCTCCGACCTCTCCTTCACCCTGTTTCTGAGTGATCCGGAGACCTACAGCGGCGGCGAGCTGGTGCTGGAGAGCCCGACGGGGGAGGAAGCCCTGCGCTGCCCGGCAGGTCATGCCCTGGTGTACCCCAGCACCCAGTTGCACCGGGTGGAGCCGGTGCGTGATGGGGTGCGCCTGGCGGCGGTGGGCTGGATCCAGAGCCGGGTGCGCCGGGCGGACCAGCGGGAGCTGCTGTTCGAGCTGGACACGGCCCGTCGGGCGATCTTCCAGCGTGACGGCAAGGACGAGATCTTCGATCTGATCAGCCGCAGCTACACGAACCTGCTGCGTCAGTGGGGAGAGTGAGTCCGGTCCCCTGGGGGCGCCATGCTGGAACACCATCGCGCTCGGCCCGCCGTCATGTCCCAGGAGCAACTCAGGGCCTTCCTCGCCAGGGTCCAGGACGACGAGGAGCTCAGGCGGCAGGTGCTGGGTTCCTCCACTGCTGATGACGTGGCCAGACTCGCCACCTCCCTGGGCTTCGATGTCTCCGGAGACGAACTGCTGCGGGCCTCGGGCAAGCGCATCGGCAGGGTGACCATCACCAAGCAGGACATGCCCGGCGAATACAGCTGAACGTCTGCTGAACGTCTGATCCGGTTGCTGACATCCAGTCAGGTCCTGAATCCGGATTGATCCTGATTTCACATGGATGAGTCACTTCAGTCGGTCACTCCAGATGGATGAGTCAGTCCAGAGTTCGCTGTTCGCCTCCTGTGAGAAGATGTTTATGGATCGGCATGTCACGATGACGATGCCTTAGGGCAGGAGCCTGGGGTGGTGGTTCACTCTGGGCTCTTCCATCCCACAAATCCTCCGCTGAGCCGATCAGGCAACTCAGAGGCGCAGCACCAGGCCGTCACGCCTGTGAAAGTCGGCTTCCTTGCCCGGGTGGATCACGGCCCAGTAACTGAGCTGTCCCTGCTGTTGCTCGATCACCGCACAGACCCCAGCCACCAGGGCAGAAGGGGAGGAGCGAAGGTCATCCGGCAGCGGCCAGGCCAGCTCCAGCTCCACGACCCCGGGGCCTGACCTGATCGCGAAGGGCAACGCCCGCAGGGAGGGCTCGGTCTCCATCCCATGGCGGTAACCGCAGAAGCGGTAGACGTTCCAGTGGCCGGCCGGTGACAGGTTCACTTCCCGGTACTCCGGCTGCCCCTCCGCTGCCAGAAACAGCTCGAAACAGGTGCTGCGCCAGAGGTCATCGCGGCGCTCGGGCCGGGTTGAGGACTCAGGCAGCGCCACCGACTTCAGATCGCCGCCAATGCGCAGACACAACTCCAGGGCCCCACCCCGGCAGCGGATCCGCCCGCTCAGCTCCAGGCCGGTGCCCGGGGAAGCGGAACCGGCTGGCCTTGGGCCTGGCGGCAGATCTCCGGATTGGAACGGTTGCAGGACGAACGACTGCCAGGCGATCTCAGGGTCCTCAGGTCCGGAGGCCATCATCGGATCGCCGCCACAACGGCCTCAATGGCCGCCTCCTGCTCCTCGATGCTCTCGGTGAGCCGGAACTGAACCCGTGCCCGCAGCAGATTGTGACCTCTGTAGCGGGTCTTGAAGTAGAGATCCCCGGCGAGATGATCCGTGAGGAAGCGCAACCCCAGCTCGAAGCTGATCAGGCGAATCGCCACAGCGATGTGGTCGTAGTCGGCGGGAGTGAGGAAGGAGCTGGCCACGCTGCCGTATCCCCCGAGCAACGCTTCACAGAGACTCACATCGAAGTGCACCGCTCTCCAGTCGGCAATGTCCTCTCCCAGGGGATTGCAGGCCGATCTCAGGCAGTCGCCGATGTCGTAGTGCACCAGGCCGGGTTTGACGGTGTCGAGATCAACGAGGGCGACGGCCTGGTCTCCCTCCAGATCAAGCATGACGTTGTTGATCTTCGGATCGCCGTGGATCGGGCGCTCACGCAGGATCCCTGCCGCCTTGGCCTGCTCGAGCACCGGCACCAGAGAGCGACGCTGCTCCACGAAGGTCAGACAGTCGCTGAGCTCTGGGTCGGGGGAGGTTCCGAGCTGGGCGATCACCTGGTCGAATTGACGCAGATAGCTGGGGGTGATGTGGAATCCCTCCAGGGTGTCGGCCAGGTGGTCCGCGGGCAGATCACTGATCAGCCGGTGAAACATGCCCAGTCCGAAGCCGACTTCACGGGCATGGCCGCTGTGACCGATCCGCTCCAGGGATTGAGCCCGCTCCACGTAGCCCAGAGCACGCCAGAAGCTGGAGCCTTCCCACACCCAGGGCCGGCCATCGGCGCGGGCCTGGAACACCCGTGGCACCACCCAGCGGCGCCCCTCCAGTTCCCTGGGAGGTTCGAGCAGCCGTCTGGCCACATGATCGCTGAAGGCCACCAGGTTGGCCATCACCAGTTCTGGGCTTGAGAACACCCCGGTGTTCACCCGTTGCAGCACGGCGGCGGGCCGGGCCGGCTCCCCCAGCCGCACCAGGTAGGTGTCGTTGACGTTGCCCTGGCCCAGGGGTTCGATGCCCCTGACCGGGCCACCGAGGTCGAAGCGCTCGGCAATCGCCGTAAGTGCCCCGCTGGCGTCGACGATGGGAGGCACCGGATCACTCATCGGCGGGGATGAGCACGGTGGTCTGCAGGCTGTCGGTGCCGAGGTGGTCGGTGATCACCCAGATGCACAGCCCCTGGCCCAGGTTGTAGACACTGCGCAGGCGGCCGCACTGGTGGTAAGCAGCCAGGGTGTTGGCCCTGGCATCACGGGCATCGACCTCACCCCAGTCGCCGCGGCGGTGGCGGGACACCAGGCGCTGCAGCGTCTCGAGATCCAGCCATTCGCGCACCTGCGGGCAGACGTGCACGGGACCGAGCAGCAAACGAGCCTTCATCAGACCGGCCCCTCACCGAGGTGGCCGATCCAACCGGAGCGACTGGTCAAGGCCGGCCGGCCTCGTCCGCGGAGGCTCCCGTGAGGCTCGGCATCACCGCACTGATCTGACCCACCCCGAGGGCCAGCACCAGGAAGCAGACAACCAGCGCCATGAGGCTGCTGAACGACACCGCCACGGACTCGGCCTCGCCCGGCACCAGGGACTTCACCGTCATGGCCATAGGGCTTCCCGTGCTCCTGGAACCCAGCCTGATCCAGAAGCCGCGTTGGGGAACCAGGTCGACAAGCTCCTTCACCCGATCGCGCCATGGCCGCCTCAGCCATCACGGTTGGCAGCCGGCGGTGCGCTGGCGGGGAACCGCTGGAGGTAGACGGCCACCGGTATGGGTCTGTTCTGGGCATAACCCACGGGCAGCCAGAGGTCACCGGCAGTGGAGGCGAAGTGGATTTCCCAGTGGTAGAGACCCGTGTAAGCGGCGGGATCCTCGCGCAGCAGGGCGGCGTAGTGGAGCACGGCCTTGCCGTAGTAGTCGCTGTTGTTGTACCCCCAGAGCCCCTTGCGAATGTCCTTCAACCCGCCGCGGCGCACCAGATAGCGGGCGGCGGCGTGGATGGCGTCGTGGGGATCGCGGATATCCCCCTTGCCGACACCAGGCTGGGCCCAGGTGGTGGGCAGGAACTGCATCGGCCCGCGGGCGTCGGCCACCGAAACCCCATCGATGCGGCCCATGCCCGTTTCCACCAGGTTGACGGCGGCCAGCACTTCCCAGTCGATGCCGGTGGCCGCCTCAGCGCTGCGGTAGTACCGCAGCAGGTTCTCCGCCGGCTCAGGCGCCACGATCCTCCAGGCCGGCAGGGTGGCACTGCCGGCCTGGAGGATCGTGGCGGCGCATGGAGAGGAAGGCACGGCGTGCCGCCAGGTGATGGTCCAGCACCCCTTGCCAACGGGGGGGAAGCCGGCGGCGCACCTCCTGGGCCTGGCTCTCACGAACCGCCAGCACCCGCAGGATCACCTGGTGCTGGTGGCCCAGAGCCGGCAACGACTCCCCCGAGGTGGCGGGCGAACGCAGTGCCTCCTCGAGTGACACCAGCAGCTCGGCTACGGCCTGGGGATCGCTGGGCACGACCGGATAGTGGCGACCATCGGCCGCCAGGGGCAGACCCGGCTCCGAAGGGAGCAGAACCGTGACCGGAGGCGGGGGAGGCTCAGGCTCTGATGCGGGCGGAGACGGTGCCTCCACCACCGCCAGGAGAGGGCCCCGCTGCCGCGGTCCGAAGGCCGCTGCAGAGCCGATCACCAGCAGAGTCAGACCCACCAGAGCGAGCAGAGACCAGCGACGGTGGGAAGCGGGCATGGAAGGATCCGGAGGCTGGTCGCAGGCAGGACGATATCGGTGTCCGCACCGATCTGAGCCGCTCAGGGGGAGACCCCCAGCAGGAAGCCGATCAGGGCCGTGGCTCCCATCGCCAGAGCCCCCCAGATGGTGACCCGAAGGATGGCGGTGCTCAGTCTGGCGCCACCGGCCCTGGCAGAGACCCCGCCCAGCAGCCCCAGGAACAGCAGCGAGGTGAGCGAGACCACCACCCCGATTCTGGAGGCGGGCAGGAAAGCGGCCGTGCCCAGGGGCAGCGCCGCCCCGATCGAGAACATCGCTGCCGAAGTCAGAGCGGCCTGGACGGGCCGGGCGGCGAGGGAGTCGGTGATGCCCAGTTCATCGCGGGCATGGGCTCCGAGGGCATCGTGACGGGTGAGCTGCAGCGCCACCTCATGGGCCAGGGCGGGCTCCAGGCCCCGATGCACGTAGATGCCGGTGAGCTCGGCCAGCTCCGCAGCCGCGTCATCGGCGAGCTCCTGACGCTCCCTGGCCAGGTCGGCCTGCTCGGTGTCGGCCTGGGAACTCACCGACACGTATTCACCGGCCGCCATCGACATCGCTCCGGCCACCAGTCCGGCCGCTCCGGCCAGCATGATCGCGGCATGGTCGGCCTCGGCCGCCGCCACCCCCACCAGCAGGCTGGCGGTGGAGACAATGCCGTCATTGGCCCCGAGCACCGCAGCCCGCAGCCAGCCCACCCGGGACGTGCGGTGCTGCTCCTGATGGCGCATCCAGTGACCGTGGGACCAACCGTCTCGCTGCTGTGCCACGTGTGTCGAGGTGCCGAGGCGGGGGGAGGCCGAACCACGGCCGGAGACTCATTCTGATCCCCGCGTCATCGCCTTCTCGGTCAACTGGACGCCGAGGTGTAGTAGCGCAGGGCATGGCGCCACAGGCCACGGCTGAGGCCAAGGGCCACTACAGCCATCCCCAGGCTGGCCAGCACCCAGGGAAGGGTGGCTCGGCCCAGGATCGCTTCCGCCGGCACGGTGGTGAGGAAGGCCACCGGCAGCACCAGGGTGAACAGCGTGCGCAGAGCAGGGGGATAGGCACTGACGGGAAAGCGGCCTGCCACCAACGTGCTGCGCAGCACCTCCGTGGCATTCCACACCTTCACGAACCAGATGCTGGTGGCCGCCAGCGCGAACCAGAGGCTGTAGAGGATCAGGGCGCTGCACAGGAGCAGCAGAGCGGTGCCCAGCAGAGTGAGCAGCGATGGGGTGGCCCCCGCCCGTCCCGCTGCCAGCACGATCAGCCCCAGCCCCGCCAGCAGACCTGGCAGGCCCCAGGGGGAGAAGCTTCGGGCCGAGAGCCAGAACTGACTGTCGATCGGCTTCAGCAGCACGAAATCGAGGCTGCCGGTGCGCACATGATTCACGATCGCCCCCAGGTTGGGCTGGAGCAGGGTGCTGCTGAAGCCATCGAGCAGGGTGTAGACCCCCAGCACCACCAGGGCCTCATCCCAGCTCCAGCCCCCGAGGCCATGGCCACGGCCATAGAACAGCGCCAGCACCACCACGCTGCCGGCCAGGTTGCCGAGCACCGAGAGCAGCTCGATCAACGCGTTGGCCGGATACTCCAGTTCCATCGCCAGCGCCGAGACCCAGAACTCCCTCAGGGTGCGTGCATAGCGCCCCATCAGGCCCCCATCGCCGCGTAGCGGCGCAGTCCGGCGCGCCAGAGCAGCAGATAGAGGGGCAAGAGCAGGGCCATCCAGGCGGCCATCGTCACCAGCCCCCCGGCCAGGTTCACCTCGCCGCCGGAGAGGAGCCTGGCCGGGAAGTCGACCATCGATGGGAAGGGGGTGACCTGCGCCAGGCGGCGCAGGCCGGGGGGAAAGGCCTCCAGCGGCGCCACCAGTCCCGAGAGGAACAGGTAAGGGATCAGCAGCAGGCGATCCAGGGCCGCCGCCCGCTCGCTCCAGAAGCAGGCCATGGTGATGACCGACTGCAGCAGGAACCGCAGCAGAAAGGCCAGGTGGGTCACCAGCAGGCCCAGCAGCCACGTGGAGGGCGGTGGCCAGCCGCTGGCCCCAGCCCCCAGCAGCCAGACCGCCAGCACGATCGCCAGGACGAAGGACACCCGCGTGGCCTGCTCGGCGATGTGGGCGGCCAGGTAGCGCCAGAACGGGTGCAGAGGTTGCAGCAGGTAGGGGGAGAGACGCCCCTGCAGGGAGTCCTCCTCGAACACATGGATCACCCAGACCACCGTGAACTGACGCACGACGAAGGCCGCCAGGAAGTAGCGGTTCAGCGCCGCCGGACTGAGGCTGAGATCTGCGGCCGCCCCGGCGCCGCTCCAGAGGGCCAGCATGATCAGGGGCAGGAGGCCGGAGAGGGCCCAGAGCGCGATCTCGGCGCGGTACTCGAGCATGTAGGCGTACTGGACCGAGAGCAGCACCCGTGCCAGCCGGAGCGTCCGTTTCATCCCACCACCCCCTCACGGAAGAGGCGGCCGATGATCTCCTCCACCGGCGGATCGTTCACCTCCAGATCGAGCACGGGAAAGGTGGACAGCAGCCGCGAGATGGTGGCCGTGAGCCGATCCCGTGACACCAGCAGCCGCAGCCGGTGACCTGCGAGGGATTCGATTTCGCCGAAACCAGCGAACGCCTCCGGCGGGTAGACCGCCCCCAGATCACAGCAGACCTCCCGGTATGGGGCGAGCTGCTGGGTCAGCTCCTGCAGGCTGCCGTCATAGAAGAGATGGCCCTGGTCGATCAGCAGCACCCGCCGGCAGAGGGCGGTGATGTCGCCCATGTAATGGCTGGTGAGCAGGACGGTGGCGCCGGTGCGGAGGTTGTAATCGGCGAGGAACTCACGCACCCGCGCCTGGGCATTCACATCCAGCCCGAGTGTGGGTTCGTCGAGAAAGAGGACGGAGGGACGATGCAGCAGCGCCGCCAGCAGCTCGGCCTTCATGCGCTGGCCGAGCGAGAGCTTGCGCACAGGCCGGCGCAACTCCTCCCCCAGCTCCAGCATCTCGGCCAGTTCATCGATGCGACGGCGGGCTTCGGCGTCGCTGATGCCGTAGACCGCCGCATTGACCCGCAGGGAATCGAGCGGGGGGAGGTCCCAGATCAACTGCTGCTTCTGCCCCATCACCAGGGTGATCGTCCGCAGGAAGGCCGTCTGGCGGCGGAAGGGCCTGAAGCCAGCCACCCGCACCTCACCGGCACTGGGCTCGATCAGGCCGGTGAGCATCTTGAGTGTGGTGGTCTTGCCGGCTCCATTGCCCCCCAGGAAGCCCACCACCTCGCCGGGCTCGATGCTGAAGCTGACATCCCGCACCGCAGGAATGTCCTTGAAGCGGCGAGCGAAGAAGTGGCGCAGGGTTCCAGCCAGGCCGGGTGACTTGTCGGCCACCCGGAAGCACTTGCCGAGCCCGCGGGCCTCGATGATCGGCATCTCAGACTGTCCCCTGACCCGAAGCGACAGGGGGTGCTCCGCAGCCGCTCAAACGTCGTCCTCGTCCTCGAGAAGCAAGGAGTGGAAGGCGGTGTAGAGATCGGGGTGCTCCACCGCCAGGCGGGGATCGGCCCGGGGAGCGGTGCTGCGCCCAGGACCCCGGCGGCGGCTGGTCTGGGTTGCTGGCGTAGCGGATGGACCAGCCGGAGCGCGCCGCTCGCCGGCCTGCTGGGCCGAGCGGCTGGCCTCCAGGCCGCGCAGACGCTCCATCAGATGAGGCGGAACGCTGCCGTCGGGGCTCACCTGCATCAATTCGCGAAAGAGCTGCTCAGGGTCGGACTCCAGCTCGACCTGGTGGCGTTGCTCGCTGGCCCTGGGCTTGGCGCTGGCGGGCGGCACCGGCAGGGGCTGGGGCAGCTGACGGCCGAGCTGGCGAAGGCGCTCGAGGCTGTGGGCGTCGAAGCTCATGGCAGCGGGGGAATTGGGGTCAGGGACAGCCGAGGGTGTCGCGGGTGACACGTCCCGTGACGGGATTGGTGCCGCTGGCCATGGCGCACAGGGAGGTGAGCACATCCCCGCGCAGGGGCACATTGGTGAAATCAGCCCCCTCGATCGCCACGTTCACGAACTTGGTGTTGAACGCGAAGGCATCTTCCAGCACGGCGTCGCGCAGATCGGTGCCCTCCAGCACCGCCGAATCCAGGGTGGCCTCGCGCAGATCGACGCCGTGCATGTCGGCGTCCTGGAGCTTGGCGCCGAACAGGCTGGCGTTGCGCATGTCGGCGCCGGAGAGATTGGCGTCGCGCAGATTGGTGAGATTGAACGTGACTCCGCGCAGATCAGCGTCATGGAAATCAGCGCCGATCAGCACCTGTTTGGCGTAGTCCATCGCGGCAGGGGCCGGAGCGGCAGGCAGCAACAGCAGCAGCGCCAGCAGGCCACAGCCCAGCCAGGCCACCAGGCCCTGGACCAGTGAACGCAGCGGGGCAGCCATGGCAGGAAAGGGACACCACGGGAACCCTAGGAAAAGCCCGAGACCAGCCCGTTGACCCAGAGCAGAACGCAACGCGCCCGAAGCCGCAGCGCACTGCCCGGGGCCTGGGCCGAGCAGCGCGCCTGGCGCCTGTTGCGCCAGCGGGGCTGGCGGCGCCTCTCCAGCCGCTGGAGTTGCCGCTGGGGTGAGCTGGACCTGGTGGTGACCAAGCCAGGCCGGCTGCTGGTGGTGGAGGTGAAGGGGCGCCGACGCTGCGGCGTCGATGGCTGGGGCGTGGCCGCCCTCGGAACGAGCAAACGCCGGCGGCTGGCCAGGGCGGTGAGCTGCTGGCTGGCGGAGCATCCCGAGCAGGCTCAGCACACCCTGGAGGTGGTCTGTGCCCTGGTGCCCCTGCCACCGACGGCCGGTGCCGTGCGCTGGCTGCCGCTGGAGACACTTGCGGCGGCTCAGGGGGAGGGCTGAGCCTCCGCTGGCCCCTGCAGTGGTGACATCGGCTGCGGTTGTGGAGCTGTCTGCTGATCCGCCTGCTGCCCGGCCGGCGGCTGGCTGAACTCCACGCTGCAGCGGTAGCGGTAGTTGCCCATGCCCACCGTCAGCTCCTGGCAGCGGTGCCGGCCGGGGATCGCCCCCCGCGGCACCAGTTGCCTGGCGCGCTGGAGCGCATCGTCCCTGCTCCAGACGGAGTCGGCGCTGACGCTGCCGCAGTGGGCCGGAGCCACCCAGATCAGGCAGGGCAGAGCAGCGGCCGCACAGAGGGCCCTCCACGGCGCCCAGTGCACCGGAGAAGGCCCTGGGGAGCGGAATGATCCGATCGACGCGACGGGGGTCGATGGACGGAGGCGAATGGGGCCCATGGCGGCCTGAGAGGTGGGTGAGCCAGGGATAGCCAGGGATCGGCCGCCCGGCCGGGCAATCTGGAAGGCCCGCCCAGTCACACCCATGTCCTTCGGGGGCCACCACACCCGCAAGCGCTTCGGCCAGCACTGGCTCACCGATGCCGGCGTGCTGGAGCGGATCGTGGCGGCGGCGGAGCTGCAGCCGGGGGAGCGGGTGCTGGAAGTGGGCCCGGGCCGTGGAGCGCTCACGGAACGGCTCCTGGCCACAGGGCTGGCGGAACTGCATGCCATCGAACTGGACCGCGACCTGGTGGCCGGCCTGCGCCGGCAGTTCGCCGGCGATGAACGCTTCCAGCTGCTGGAGGGTGACGTGTTGCGCCTGGATCTGCCTCCGGCTGACAAGGTGGTCGCGAACATCCCGTACAACATCACCGGCCCACTGCTGGAGCGGCTGGTCGGCCGGCTCGACCGTCCCCTGGCCAGCCCCTACCAGCGCCTGGTGCTGCTCGTGCAGCAGGAGGTGGGCGAGCGCATCCGGGCGGTGGCCGGAAGCAGCGCCTTCAGCGCCCTGAGCGTGCGCCTGCAACTGCTGGCGCACTGCCGCTCGGTCTGCGCCGTTCCTCCCCGCTGCTTCCAGCCGCCACCGAAGGTGATGTCGGAGGTGATCGTGCTCGATCCCCTGCCGCCATCGGAGAGGCTGGAGCCGCAGCTGGCCGGGCGGCTCGAGGGCCTGCTCAAGCGGTGCTTCGCGTCCCGCCGCAAGATGCTGCGCAACTCGCTGGCCGGGCTCTGGCCCGAGGAGGAGCTGAGCGAACGGGCTCAGCGGGCAGGGGTGTCCCTCAGGCAGCGGCCCCAGGATCTCTCACCCCAGCGCTGGGTGGAGCTGACCCGACAGTTGTGCCCCACACCTCAGAGCCCGCGTGTGTCGAGCCCACCCATCCCCGAGCAAACCGCCCATGGCTGACCCCGTCCCAGCGCTCACCCGCTCGGCCCCCCTGCTGGTGGAGGCCCCGGCCAAGATCAACCTCCATCTGGAGGTGCTCGGACTGCGGGGCGATGGCTTCCATGAGCTGGCGATGGTGATGCAGAGCCTCGATCTGGCCGATCGCCTGGCGATCGAGCCCCGGGATGATGGGGCGATCGTGCTGCATTGCCCAGGCAGCACCCTGCCCACCGACGGCGGCAACCTGGTGGTGCGTGCCGCCGAGCGCCTCAGGCAGCACGCCGGCAGGCCGGAGCTGGGAGCCACGATCCAGCTGGACAAACGCATCCCCGTCGGCGCCGGCCTGGCCGGCGGCTCCAGCGACGGGGCGGCCGCCCTGCTGGGCCTCAACCGGCTCTGGGGTCTCCAGCTCGACGAAGGCAGCCTGCAGCAGCTGGCGGCGGAGCTGGGGTCGGATGTGCCCTTCACCCTCTCCGGCGGCACCCAGCTCTGCTTCGGCCGCGGGGAGATCCTCGAGCCGGTGCCGCTGCCTGAAGAGGCTCCGCTCGTCCTGGGCCCCCGGGGCCCCGAGGAGCTGGCGGTGCTGCTGATCAAGGACCCGACCGCCAGTGTCTCCACCCCATGGGCCTATCGCCGCTGCCGTGAGCTGCGTGGCGACTTCTATCTCGAACGCGAGAGCGACTTCGAGCAACGGCGTCAGAGCCTGCGCCACGGGGCGTTGCTGACGGCGCTGCATGGGGATCGGCCCCTGCCGCCCCTGCGCAACGACCTGCAGGTGGTGGTGGAGCCGGAGCAGGAGAGTGTGCGAGCGGGGCTGAGGCTGCTGCGCCAGGCGAACGAACCGCTGGCGGTGGCGATGAGCGGGTCGGGGCCCAGCCTGTTCGCCCTCTTCGCCGGCCTGCAGCAGGCCGAGTCGGCCCGGGAGCAGCTGCGGGAGGCCCTGGCCGAGGGCGGTTTCGAGGCCTGGTGCTGCCGCTGCAGCAGCCGGGGGGCCAGGATCATCGAATCAGCCCAGGCCCCATGAGCACACCGGAGCCCACCGAATCCCAACCGAGCCCCCCGCGCAAGGGTCCGCTCAGTTTTCTCTCCGGCTCCCTCACGAGTGGACTGCTGGCCTGGGTCTGTCTGGGACTCAGCCAGCGGGTGGTGGGTTGGTACAGCCTGCATCCGCCCCACTACAGCAAGGCCTTTGCCCAGAGCATCGGCACGGCCATGAAGACACTGGTGGTGGGCATGAGCTTCCTGGCCACCTTCACCTTTGCCTTCGTGGCACTGGGGCTGTTCCTTGTCTTCATTCGCAGCCTGCTGCCGGTCAGTGAGAGCGAGGCTTCCTAGGCTGAGTCGGCGCGTGTTTCAGCCATGACTCCCCACGATCTCGGCCTCCTGGCCCTGCTGCTCTCCCCGGGCATGCTGCTCTCGGTGCTGCTGCTGGCCACCTTCGCCGCTGGGGGCTGAGATAAGTTGGCCGCTCCACCGGCAGTCGCCGGGTTCGCAGACCGTCCGTGGCCGAGACACTTCTCTTCAACGCCCTGCGCGACGCCATCGACGAGGAGATGGCCCGTGACCCCCACGTGTGTGTGTTCGGGGAAGATGTCGGCCAGTACGGCGGCTCCTACAAAGTCACCAAGGATCTCTACGAGAAGTACGGCGAACTTCGGGTGCTGGACACCCCGATCGCCGAGAACAGTTTCACGGGGATGGCCGTCGGTGCCGCGATGACGGGACTGCGCCCGATCGTGGAGGGGATGAACATGGGCTTCCTGCTGCTGGCCTTCAACCAGATCTCCAACAACATGGGGATGCTGCGCTACACCAGCGGCGGCAATTACACCATTCCAACGGTGGTGCGTGGTCCCGGTGGTGTCGGGCGACAGCTGGGAGCTGAGCACAGCCAGCGCCTCGAGGCTTATTTCCACGCCGTGCCCGGCATCAAGATCGTGGCCGTGAGCACTCCCACCAATGCCAAGGGCCTGATGAAGGCCGCCATCCGAGACAACAACCCCGTGCTGTTCTTCGAGCACGTATTGCTGTACAACCTCAGCGAAGAGATTCCCGAGGGAGATTACATCTGTTCCCTGGATCAGGCTGAAGTGGTGCGCGAGGGCAAGGACATCACCATCCTCACCTACTCCCGCATGCGCTACCACTGCCTCAAGGCAGTGGAGCAGCTCGAAGCCGATGGAGTGAGTGTGGAGCTGATTGACCTGATCAGCCTCAAGCCCTTTGACCTGGAGACCATCACCCGTTCGATCCGCAAGACCCACAAGGTGATGGTGGTCGAGGAATGCATGAAGACCGGTGGCATCGGCGCCGAACTGCTGGCCCTGATCACCGAACACTGCTTCGATGATCTCGACGCCAGGCCCTTGCGCCTCTCCAGCCAGGACATCCCCACCCCCTACAACGGCGCCCTCGAGAATCTGACGATCATCCAGCCCCGGCAGATCGTCGAGGCCGCCAGGCAGCTCAAGGCAGGCACGATCTGAGATGGCACGCCAGCAGGGGTTGTTCGCCCTGATCCTGGCTCTGGCGATCGCCGCCGGAGCCGTTCTGTTCAGCTTCCCCCTTCAGCTCGGGCTCGATCTGCGTGGAGGAAGTCAGCTCACCCTGCAGGTGCTTCCGGCCGGTGCGATCAAGACCGTGCAGCGGGAGCAGCTCGAGGCTGTCAAGGAGGTGCTCGACCGCCGCGTCAACGGACTGGGCGTGGCCGAATCCACCCTGCAGACCATCGGTGACGACCAGCTGGTGCTGCAGCTTCCGGGCGAACAGGACCCCACCAGGGCCGCCAAGGTGTTCGGCACCACGGCCCTGCTGGAATTCCGCGCCCAGAAGCCCGGTACCGAGCGGGAGATGCAGGGGCTTCTGCGGCTCAAACGCCAGGCCCAGTCGGTTCTTGACCTCAGCCGGCGCCGTACCTCTGCGGAACCAGCACAGCCTGCGGCGCCAGGCCAACCCCCTGCACAGACCCCGAGCTTCCCAGCCGAGGATCTGGCCAAGGCCCTGCGCGAGCTCGGGGTGTCGGTGCCGCCGGGGGCTGGGGAAACCGAGCAGATCGAAGCCCTGCTGGATGAAGTGAACAAACGTGTGGTGGCGCTCTACGAACCGGCCGCCCTCACCGGCAAGGACCTGGTCACGGCGGGCCGCCAGCAGCAACAGACCGGCACCGGCTGGGATGTGACCCTCAACTTCAACCGCCAGGGAGGTGAGGCCTTCGCCAAGCTCACCCAGTCGATCGCGGGCAGCAACCGGCTGCTGGGCATCGTGCTCGATGGCCGCTCGATCAGCGAAGCCTCCGTGAGCCAGGAGTTCGCCGCGGCCGGAATCACCGGAGGCGCCGCCAGCATCACGGGCAATTTCACGGCCGAAGAGGCCCGCGATCTGGAGGTGCAACTCCGGGGCGGCTCTCTGCCCCTGCCCGTGAAGATCATTGAGGTGCGCACCGTCGGCCCGCTGCTCGGGGCTGAGAACATCCGCACCAGTCTGGTGGCTGCCCTCGCGGGTCTGGCCCTGGTCGCGGTCTTCATGGTGGTGGTCTACCGGCTGCCCGGGGCCGTGGCCGTCGTGGCCCTCAGCCTCTACGCCCTCTTCAACCTGGCCACCTACGCCCTGATCCCCGTGACCCTCACCCTGCCGGGCATTGCCGGCTTCATCCTCTCGATCGGCATGGCGGTGGACGCCAATGTGCTGATTTTCGAGCGGGTGAAGGAGGAGCTGCGCTCGGGCAACACCCTGATCCGCTCGATCGACGGTGGCTTCTCGCTGGCCTTCAGCTCGATCCTCGATGGTCACGTCACCGGGCTGATCAGCTGCATCGCCCTTTTTGCCCTGGGAACAGGCCTGGTCAAAGGCTTTGCCGTCACCCTCGGCATCGGTCTGCTGCTCAGCCTGTTCACCGCCCTCTCCTGCACGCGCGTGCTCCTGCGACTGATGATGAGCTACCCGACCCTGCGCCGGACCACTTACTTCCTGCCCAGCCGCCAGCTGACCTCGCCAGCCGCCTGAGCAACCCATGACCACTTCCCCATCGGGACCGGCAGCATTGCCGAAGATCCAGTACTTCCGCATCACCCGCCACCGGCGCATCGCCTGGTGGGGCTCGGCTGTGGCCTGTCTGATCAGCCTGATCGGCATCGGCCTGTGCTGGCTCAACCCCGCCATCGGCGCCCCGCTCAAACCCGGCCTCGACTTCACCGGTGGCACCCGCATCCAGCTGGAGAGGGCCTGCGCGCCCAACTGCCCAGCGATCACCGTTCCCCAGGTGGAGGAGCGACTCGGCGACCTGAAGCTGCCCGAAGAGGGTGGTGCGGCCGCCCCGGACCTGCGCGGCGCACCGGTGCAGGTGCTGGATCAGGGGCGCTCGATCGAGCTGCGACTTCCCAGCCTCAGCGCCGAGCAGGGCAACGCTGTGATCAGCCAGCTGGCTGGCAGCCTGGGGCCGTTCAAGGATGGCGGCACCTCCGTGGACACCATCGGCCCCACCCTCGGCGATCAGCTGCTGCGCAGCAGCCTCCTCTCCCTGCTGGTGAGCTTCGCGGCCATCGCCCTCTACATCACCCTCCGCTACGACAGGGTTTTCGCCTTCCTGGCGATCCTCTGCCTGGCCCACGACGTGCTGATCACCACAGGGCTGTTCGCCTGGCTCGGACTGCTGCTGGGTGTGGAAGTGGATTCCCTCTTCGCCGTGGCTCTGATCACCGTGGCTGGGTACTCCGTCAATGACACCGTGGTGGTCTTCGACCGGATCCGTGAGCAGAAAACAAGCCTGGGTGCCTTCCCCTTCAGCGATCAGGTGGATGTGGCGGTCGATGCCACCCTGACCCGCTCTCTCTACACCTCGCTCACCACCCTGCTGCCCCTGCTGGCGATTCTGTTCTTCGGTGGCAGCAGCCTGTTCTGGTTCTCCGTGGCGCTCACCGCGGGGATCAGCGTCGGCAGCTGGTCCAGCATCGGCGTGGCCCCCACCCTGCTGCCCCTGCTCAGCGGCAAGGGGTTCGTGGGATCAGCTCCAGAAGACGGATCGGCCCCTGCCGGCGCGGCTTGATGCGGCGCCTCCCGCCGCTCATCCCCGTGCTGCTGGCTCTCCTGGCCTTCGGCGACCTCAGTTCGGAACTGCGGCTGCTGGTCGACCATTTCACCTGGTCGTCCCTGTTCACGGCGATCCAGCAGCATCCCCTGGCCGTGGCCGTGCTGCTGCTCACCCCCAGCCTGACCAGGCACTACCGCTGATCAGGTCCAGCGGTCCATCACCTGCTCCACCAGCACCCGCTGGAAGACCACCTGCAGCACCACCACCAGCGGCAGAGCCAGCAGCACTCCCGGCAGCCCCAGCAGGGCACCGAGGCTCAGCTGGGCCATCAGGGCCACCGTGGGCAGCAGGTTGACCGTGCGGCTGAGCAGCAGCGGAGTGAGCACGAACGCTTCCGCGTTCTGCAGCATCAGGCGCAGCACCAGCACCTGGACCACCTTGGCCGGGGAGATCAGCAGGGCCACCGCCAGAGGCAGAGCCGTGGCCACCGTCGGGCCGATCGTGGGCACGAAGGTGAGCAGACCGCAGACCAGCCCGCTCAGCAGGGCCAGGGGCACCCTCAGCAGCGCCAGGCCGGCCCAGGTGAGCAGAAACACCGTCACCGCCGAGATGGTCATCCCCGCCAGCCAGCCGCCGAGGGCCTCGCGCGCCTCCCGCAGCAGCGATTGCATCGACGGACGCCAGAACAGCGGGGTGGCCGCCAGCACCAGCCGCTGGTGAGGCCGTGGATCCAGGGCCAGAAGAATCGCCAGCAGCACCATCAGCAGGATCTGGATGGTGGAATTGGCGGCGCCCCCCGCAACCCCCAGGAGCTGGGTGCCCAGGGGCTGAAGCTTGTCCCAGGTGGCCAGCTCCAGCAACCGTTCCTCGAAGCTGCGAAAGGCCATGGAGCCACCGGCCAGATCACCCAGACGCTGCAGGAGCACAGGCAGAAGCTGCGTGAACTGATCGGCCTGCTGCAGCAGCTCGGGCAGCAACAGCTCCGAGACCTTCCAGCCCACCAGGCCCAGGGCCACGATCACCAGGATCACGGCACTGGGGCGGTTCAGGGGCAGCCGGCGACGCAGCAGGCTCACGGGCACATCCAGCGCCACGGCCAGCACCACAGCCCCGAAGAGCACCAGCAGCACCCAGCGCAGTTCCCACACCAGCAGGGCCAGCAGCACAAGGGCGAGGGTCCCCAGGAGGGCTCGGCCGTTCATGGGGACAACCGCTGGCGTTTCCAGGGATCGAGGATGTCGTGGATGAGCACCTCACGCACGATCACCTGCACACACACCGCCATCGGCAGGGCCAGGAGCAGGCCCAGCGGACCGAAGATCACGGTGAACAGGAACTGGGCGGTGAGGGTGAGACCCGGCAGCAGTCGAAGTTTGGCGTGCATCACCGACGGGGTGATCACGTAGCTCTCCAGGTGCTGCACCACCACGTAGAGCCCGAGAACGGCCGGGACTTTCCAGGGGTCGTCGAGCAGGGCCACCGCCATGGGGAAGATCGTGCTCAGCGTGGGGCCCACGTTGGGGATCACGTTGAGCAGACCTGCCAGCAGGGCGTTGGCCACCACCAGCTTCACCCCCAGCAGCGACAGGCCGAGACCCGCCAGCAGGGCCACGCAGACCGAGCTGATGGCGACTCCCACCATCCAGTTGCTCAGAGCCGCACCGCAGAGGTCGAGCACCTGGCGCAGACGCCGTCGGTAGAAGGAGGGAGCCAGCAGCACCAGCACATCGCGGTAGGCGGTGGGCTGAACGGCGAGCATCAGACTCACCGCCACGACGAAAACCAGTTGCAGAGTGCCGCTGCCCAGGTTGCTCGCCAGACCCAGCAGCCGCAGGGCGCCGCTGCCCAGCCCGCCGGCCAGCACATCGGGGCTGGGCCCCCTGGCCGGCCAGAGCTGCTGAAGCCACTCCAGCGAGCCGTCATGGCGGCCGTACAGCACCCGGCTGACATGGGCCAGCATCCGGCGGGCCAGACCGATCAGCACATCCGCCGCATCGGGCAGCTTGACCAGCAGCTCGGTGAACTGCTCCACGAAGGGAGGGATCAGCACCGCACCGCCCACCACCACCACCAGGGCCACGGCCCCCAGGCTGATGGTCAGAGCAAGGGGCCTGGAGCAATCCAACCGCGACCGCACGGCACCCACCAATGTGCAGATCGCCATGGCCAGCACCACGGCAGCGAAGAGCTGCAGCAGCAAACCGCGCAGGCTCCAGAGAAGGCCAGCGGCGGTGATGATGGCCGCCAGGCCCAGCCAGTGCCCGAATTTCAAGCGTCCTCGGGCTCGCCCTCAGCGGCCGGTCCGGGGGTGGCCCCGTCCTCCTCGGTGTCACCGTCCTTTTCGGCGAAACCGAGTCCATGGCCGGCGGCGTAGCGCTCGGCGAAACGCATGAACCGGTCGAAATCCTCTTCCGTCTTCCAGGTGTAGGTGGCCTCGAGGGCACTGGGTTTGCCGTTCACGAACCGGGCCTTCACCTCCCGGGTGACCAGTTCACCTTCCTCATCAAGCAGGAACATCCCGGTGATGTCGCCCATGGTTTCAGGAGCCAGCGCCTGGGGTTGCTCGAACACGAACATGGCCTGGCCGGTTCGTCCATCACGGGAGCGGGTCAGGCGGATATCGGGAATCACGGGCTCGTCCACCCCGCGGAAGAACTGAATGGCCGTCATCGGGGTGGGGCAAAGTCCGATCCTAAGCAGACCCTCCGATCACGCCTTCACAGTTCACACGGACTTGATCCTTCTTGGTTCAGGAGCATGGTGGCGGAGCGCTCCTCGTCCCAGTCATGGAGGTCGAGGGAGCGATGGGCGGAGCAGGGATCCGTTCGCTTGCGCTGGCGCTCCAGCTCATGGTCGTAACAGCGGTCGTAGTAGTCGAGCATCCAGCGGCAGGCCTCGGTCCAGTCGCGTCGCTCGATCGCCGCCAGGGCCTCCTGGGTGCGGACAGGCCCCAGCCGCCGGGCGATCCTCCTGGTCGCCTCCGCCAGGTCATCGGCCTCCTGAACCCCATAGACCGCCACCAGCCGTCTCAGCCGTTCCCCCAGGGGACGGCTGATCTCCAGCACCGGAGCACTTTGCATCTGCCGCCAGAGACCCACCGGGATGCGGCAGCGACCCACCTGGGCACTTTCAGCCTCCAGCCAGATCTCATCGGCATCCGCGCAGGTGGCGAGCGCCGCTGCCAGGCGGTTCTCGAAGTGCTCACTGCTGGGCTGGGGGGGCAGGCCCAGCCCGCCGAAGCTGCTGCCGCGGTGATGGGCCAGTCCTTCGAGATCGACCACCGCCACCCCGCGGCGGGCCAGTTCCAGCAACAGGTCGGTCTTGCCCGTACCGGTGCGCCCGCCCAGCAGCCTCAGGGGCCAGGGGCGCTCGAAGCTCGTCAGCACCCAGTGGCGGTACGCCTTGTATCCCCCCTCCAGCAACTGCACCGACAGACCCAGGGTTTCGGCCAGCCAGCCGACGCTGGCCGAGCGCATGCCGCCACGCCAGCAGTGGATGCGCAAGGGCCCACCTCCGGCGGCCTGATGGTGCGCGAGCAGTCCATCGCCCAGGGCCGCCAGCTTCGGGCCCACCAGCGCCAGCCCCGCTTGAACCGCCGGCTGGGAACCCCGCTGCTTGTAGGTCAGTCCCACCTCGGCCCGCTCGAGGTCGCTGAACAGCGGCAGATTGATGGCCCCGGGAATGTGAGCCTTGGCGAACTCCGCCGGGCTGCGCACGTCCAGCAGCGCTCCTCCACCTGCCAGGAAGGCGTCGATCGCCAGCCACGACGCCATCGCGCCCCACCTTGAAGGACCTTGCCTGACATAGTGGGCCCACGCCGGCCCGGCTCAGGCCCGCCGAACTTCATGCTTTCCGGTCCACCCGCTTCCGCCACAGCCAGCGCCGAACAGCTGCTCGAGCGTTTCAGCTCCAGCTCCCCGCGCCAGCGGCGGAGCCTGCTCCCCCAGATCGAGGCCCGAGCCCAGGAGCTGCGCCCCCTGCTGCTCGAGGCCCTCAGCCACCATGATCCCGACGCTGACGACTGGATCGCCGGTCTCTGGGTCCAGATGCTTCTGGCCGTGGACGACAGCCACAGGCAGACCTTGCTCGAGCGCCATCCAGGAGGATGGCTGACCGTCGCCAGTGCTGGCGGCATCGACTACGGGCCCCTGCAGGAAGCCCTGTCCCTGCGTTCCTTCGAGCTGGCGGATCGCATCACCAGCGAGGTGCTTCGGCAACTGGCCGGAGCGGAGGCGGTCCGGCGCGGCTACGTCTATTACAGCGAGGTGGCCCCCATGCCCGGCCTCGATCTCACCAGCCTCGATCGGCTCTGGGTCTGCTACTCAAGGGGCCGCTACGGCTTTTCCGTCCAGGGGCGGCTGCTGAGAGCCTGCAACGGCCGCTGGGACCAGCTCTGGCCGAGGTTGGGCTGGAAGAACGAGGGCACGTGGACCCGTTACCCCAGTGCGTTCCAGTGGAACCTGGAGGCGCCGGAGGGACACATGCCGCTGATCAACCAGTTGCGCGGTGTGCGTCTGATGGATGCGCTGCTCAATCACCCGGCTGTGCAACAACGAATCAGCACCGGCTGAGCCTGGGGTGGCCCGGAGCGTTAGAGTCAAATCGAGCCATGGTTGGTGTGGATGCTTCGGCGCCTGATCAGTCCGCTGCGGTGGACCGACTTCATCACTCCCTCCACCCTTCAGCTGGCTCCCCTGCTGGAACTGCTGCTGGAGCCGATGGCCACGGCGGCCAACCTGGCTGAGCTGCAGCTGGGCCTGCAGGAGGCACTGGTGAATGCTGTGCGCCACGGCAACGGTGGCGATCCACGCAAATGTCTCCGCATCCGCCGCATCCTCACGCCCAACTGGGTGATCTGGCAGATCCAGGATGAGGGGTGCGGAGTCCCGGCCTGTGCCCGCACAAGTGTCCTGCCCGAGCGCAGCGATGCCTGCTGCGGCCGGGGGTTCTTCCTGATTCACCACTGCTTCGATGACGTGCGCTGGAGTGAGCGCGGCAACCGGCTTCAGCTCGCCGCCCAGCGGCAGCGGCACCGGGCCTGACCTGCAGTCCTTCCTGAAACCCCTAATCCTGAATCAGTGGCCGTGGCTGGGACAGCCGGGATCGCGCAGATCCCCCTTCAGCCAGGCCAGACCATGCTCGAGCAGTTCGATCGCCCGATGCTGGGCGTCACCCTCGAGGCGATGGGGGGAGCTGTCCTCAGCGAGAAGGTGCACCAGGGCAGCCGCCACCTGCTCGGCAGCCCGCCTGGGCTTGTGCCCTTTCTGGGCATGCCAGTCGCGGCCATCGATGGCGAGGAGCCTCTGCAGCTCCACCGCCAGCTCACGGCTGGTGGCCGGCCAGGTCTGGGGAGATCCGCTCCGTGTGGTGGCAGCGGGCGCTGAGGGAAGCGGCACTGGACGGGAGACAGCGTGGGGATCCATCCTGACGCGATGGCCAACCCTTCGCGGCGTCGATCCTCCCGTTCGCTCCACCGGCAGGACCGCCGGAGCTCCGGCTGGCTGCATGGGCTCTCAAGCCTGCTCACCATCGCGAGCCAGGGGGAGAGGCTGGCCGCCCAGGAGCGCTCCAGTCAGATGGACCTCTCCTGCTCCGGCAGGCGGCTGAGCCAGCGGCTCGAACTGGCTCAGCGATTGCTGGATCCCCTGCCGGTCCCCCTGCGGATCGGTCGCTGGCAGGATCAGGTGCTCTGGCGGGCCCTGCGCTGGGGCGGGGTCGGGCTGATCCTGGCCTGGTGGTTGCTGCGCTAGGCGGCCAGCGCCAGCACGGGGGCCTCCTCGACCACTTCCACCAGATAGGGACTGCCCGCGCCGAACAGAGCACCGCTGGAGAACAGGACGTCCTTGGTGGGAGCCGGCAGTGTGGGCTGGAGCTGGCCACTGCGCCAGGAGTGGTACAGCGAACGGCGGTGGCGGTCTTCCTGGAGAACGAGCCTGTCGGCACCCAGGCTTGGGCTCTCACCCGGCAGCAGAGGCGTGCGCAGGCGGATGCCGAAGCCGTGGGCTTCGATCTGGACATGTCCTTCCATCAGAACCGTCTGGAAGGACCAGCCCTGCAACCAGCGCAGATGAAAGGGATTGGACATCGGAGCACGGCACACAGATGAGCTGAAAGCTATTCACATTCCTCAGCACCTGCCAGGGAGGAACGATCGATGTGCTGCAGCGCTGACGCCGCTCAGGCCAGAGGTTTGGTGGCGGACCAGACCCGGGTCATGAAATGGGACCGGGCGCTGATCCCGCTGAAGCCCGCCTGAGCCAGGCGTGCATCGATGTCATCGGAGATGTAATCGCGGTAGTAAGGCTCATGGAAGGAGCGGCGGAAATTCTCCAGCGCCGCTGAGAATTCCGGGGAATCAGCCAGCTGGATCGAATCGGCCAGCACCAGCACTCCGCCCGGCTCGATCACCCGGAAGCACTCCTGCAGCACATTCTGACGGGCTTCGGCGGGGAGCTCATGGAACAGGAACACACAGCTCACCGCCTGGAACGTGGCATCGGCGAAGGGAAGCGACTCGGCATTGCCCTGCACGAGCTGGGGCAACTCTCCCGGCAACTGGCTCAGGCAACGGTTGGCTTCGCGCAGGTACGACGCCGAGAGGTCGAGGCCCACCAGCTGGATCTCCCCCAGACCACCGCGAAGCTGACGCAGGGTGCGGCCGGTGCCGGTGGCCACATCCAGAAGACGCAGCTGCCTGGGTGAGCGCTGGGCGAAGGCACGCAGCCCCCGCTGGAGGGGGGCGATCAGGCGGCGACGCATGGCATCGGCGCAGCCGTTGAAGAGGATTTCGACCTGCAGGTCGTAGAGGGCCGCGGAATGGTCGCTCAGATAGCCATCGGTCTGGTGGTGGAAGTTCTGCAGGTAATAGGCGGGGTAATCCTCAGGACGCACATCCCGGGGCAGATCCCGCACCTTGCGCTGGGTGCGGCGGTTCCACTGAAGCGGGGTGTCCAGCCAGACCAGGGGGTAGCGCGCCGCCCAGTCGAGCCAGGGGGCATCGAAGAGCAGGGAAGGGGGGTAGAGGCCACTCTCGGCGTCCTGCCAGTCGGTCTCAAGCAACCGGTCCATGGAGGCCTTGAGCGCCAGGCCCATCTGTGCGGGCACCGGCACCGTCTGGGGAGCCCCCTGGGGATCGACCAGGCGCATGAGCCGACCGCCCAGCTCCTTGTGGGCCAGACCCATGATCGTCTTGCCCTGCTGCAGGGCCTGATAGGCGAACTTGCTGACGGTGTCGGGCATGGGGTGCCGGGGAAGAGGCGGCGTTCAAGGCTCTTCATTTCAGCCGATCCGCCTGGCCGCTGCGAGGCTCAGCCGTCGTAGTAGAGGCTGAACTCGTAGGGATGGGGCCGTTGCCGCAGCTGCTGCACCTCCTCGGATTTGAGGGCGATCCAGTTGCTGATGAAGTCTTCGCTGAACACCTCCCCGGCCAGCAGGTACTCGTGGTCGGCCTCGAGGGCGGCCAGCACCCCCTCGAGAGAGGCGGGCACCTTGGCGATCTGCTCCAGGTCTGCCGGGGACAGCTCGAACAGATCGCGATCCACGGCGTCGCCAGGATCGATCTGCTGGCGGATGCCATCCAGTCCAGCCATCAGCATCGCGGAGAACGCCAGGTAGGGATTCGCCATGGCATCGCCGCTGCGGAACTCCAGTCGCTTGGCCCGGGGGTTGTCTCCGCTGAGGGGAATGCGCACCGCCGCAGAGCGGTTGCCCTGGGAATAGACGAGGTTCACGGGTGCCTCGAAGCCCGGCACCAGGCGTTTGTAGCTGTTGGTGGTGGGGTTGGTGAAGGCGAGGAAGCTCGGAGCATGCTTCAGCAGTCCTCCGATGTACCAGCGGGCCGTCTGGGAGAGATCCGCATAGGTGCCCAGTCCGAAGAACAGCGGCTGGCCGTCCCTCCAGAGGCTCTGGTGGACATGCATGCCGCTGCCGTTGTCGGCGAACACCGGCTTGGGCATGAAGGTGACGGAGCGGCCGTACCTGCGGGCCACATTGCGCACCACATACTTGTAGGTCATCACGTTGTCGGCCGCACTGATCAGCTCGGCGAACCTCATACCCAGCTCCTGCTGACCAGCGGCCGCCACCTCGTGGTGATGCTTCTCGATCGGCACACCCAGCTGACCCATGGTCAGCAACATCTCACTGCGGATGTCCTGAACGGTGTCACTCGGGGGAACGGGGGAATACCCCTCCTTGGCATTCATCTTGTAGGCCAGATTGCCGCCCTCCTCAAGCCGGCCGCTGTTCCAGGGAGCTTCGATCGAATCGATGCTGTAGAAACAGCCTCCCTCGCTGGAACCGTAGCGGACGTCATCGAACAGGAAGAACTCCAGCTCAGGTCCGAAATAGGCTGTGTCGGCCAGGCCCGTGCCGGCCAGATGGACCAGGGCCCGCTGGGCCAGCGACCGCGGGCAACGCCCATAGGCCCCGCCACTGCGTGGCTCCTGAATCGAGCAGATCAGGCTGAGGGTCTTGTGGCGGAGAAAGGGATCGATCCAGGCCGTGGCCGGATCGGGCACCATCGCCATGTCCGATTCATGGATCGCCTTCCAGCCCCGGATCGAGGAGCCATCGAAGGCCAGGCCCGTCAGGAACGACTCCTCGCTGAGCAGGTCGGCGCAGACGGTGAGGTGCTGCCATTTGCCATGGAGATCGGCGAACTTGAGATCGATCAGCTCGATGCCCTCGTCCCTGATCCGACGAAGCAGGTCCTGGGCTGGGTTGGCCATGGGGGCAGAGACAGGCGGAAGGGAGGACGGAGATCGAAGCTTGGACCCGTCACGCGGGCCTTTGGTGTCCGTTGTAACTCTCGCCCCGGCCTGGATCAGGGGCGTGCCGCCGGCCCGCGCTGCGTAACCGTTTCTGTCAGATTCGCCAGATCCCATGGCTGGACAGGGATCTGGCCAAACTCGGGTGCTAGCTTCCGCTCCAGGTGAGACGATCTCAACGTCATGCGCGATGCCATCACCGGTCTGATCGGCCGGTATGACCAGCTGGGGCGCTATCTCGATCGCGACGCGATCGATCGCATCGCCACCTACCACTCCCAGGCTGAAGTACGGCTGGCAGCGGTGGAACTGATCAACCGGGAAGCGGCGGAGATCGTCCGGGATGCCAGCCGTCGCCTGTTCGAACAGGATCCGGAACTGCTGCTGCCCGGCGGCAATGCCTACACCACCCGCCGGCTGGCCGCCTGCCTGCGCGACATGGACTATTTCCTGCGCTACGCCAGTTATGCGCTGGTGGCCGACGACCCCACCATCCTCAATGAGCGCGTTCTCAACGGCCTCGACGACACCTACAAGAGCCTGGGCGTCCCCACCGGTCCCACGGTGCGCAGCATCGTTCTGCTGGGCGAAGTGCTGGCGGAGCGGCTCTCGGAAGCGGGTCTGGAGCCAGGGACTCTGATCAGCGCCCCGTTTGAGCACATGGCCCGCGGTCTGGCCGACACCAATGTCAGGGCCAGCTGAGGGCCGTTGGCTCACTGCTTAGGCTGACGTTCATCGATCCTCAGTTGCCCCGCAGGCTTTGGTCACCCTGTCCTCCTCCCCCTCCACCGCCGCGGCGCCTGCCGTGAGCGATCGCCATCGCCTGCACCTGGGGCCCATCGCCACCCCGGACCGGCTCCTGCTCGGTCCGGGACCGTCGAACGCCCACCCCACGGTGCTGAAGGCCCTCGCCCGCACCCCGATCGGCCACCTGGATCCGCTCTACATCGACCTGATGGGAGAAGTGCAGGATCTGCTGCGCTACGCCTGGCAGACCGAGAACCGTCTCACCATTCCCATGAGCGGCACCGGCAGCGCCGCCATGGAGGCGACCCTGGCCAACACCGTGGAGCCGGGCGACAAGGTGCTGGTGGCGGTGAAGGGCTACTTCGGCCTGCGCCTCGTCGACATGGCCGGGCGCTACCGGGCCGAGGTGGCCACGATCGAGCGGCCCTGGGGAGAGGCCTTCACACTCGAGGAGATCGAGCAGGCACTGGACAGCCATCGTCCGGCGATCCTGGCGATGGTTCACGCCGAAACCTCCACCGGTGTCTGCCAGCCGATGGAAGGAATCGGCGAGCTCTGCCGCCGCTATGACTGCCTGCTGCTGCTCGACACGGTCACATCCCTCGGGGCCGTCCCCCTGCACCTTGATGCCTGGGGTGTCGACCTGGCCTACAGCTGCAGCCAAAAAGGTCTGAGCTGCCCTCCGGGACTCGGCCCCTTCACCATGGGGGAGCGGGCCGAGGCCAAGCTGGCCTCCCGCAGCGGCAAGGTGCCCAACTGGTATCTGGATGTCTCCCTGCTCAACCAGTACTGGGGCAGCAACCGGGTGTATCACCACACCGCCCCGGTGAACATGAATTTCGGCATGCGCGAAGCCCTGCGTCTGCTGGCCGACGAAGGCCTGGAGAACGCCTGGAGACGACACCGCCTCAATGCCGAGCGCCTCTGGACGGGCCTGGAGCGCCTTGGCCTCGAGCTGCATGTGCCGGACCATCTGCGCCTGCCCACCCTCACCACGGTGCGCATTCCCGAGGACGTGGATGGCAAGGCCTTCTCCCTGCATCTGCTCAACACCCACGGCATCGAGGTGGGCGGTGGACTCGGCGCCCTCGCCGGCAAGGTCTGGCGGATCGGCCTGATGGGCTACAACAGCCAGCCTGAGAACGTCGACCTGCTGCTCGACCTGCTGGAGACGGAACTTCCCGCCTTCCGTCAGTCAGCTCCGGTTGCCGCGATCGCCTGAGCCCGTCTCCGGCCCCTGAACCAGTTCTCCAGCAGCTCCCTGGCCTCCGGCTCACGCACACCGCCCATGACCTCCATGTGGTGATGGGCACTGGGGTCCTGCGCCAGGTTGAGACAGCCCCCCAGGGCTCCACGCTTGACGTCCCCTGCGGCGAACACCACCCGGCCCATGCGGGCCTGGATCAGGGCTCCGGCACACATCGGACAGGGCTCCAGGGTCACCAGCAGGCTGCAGGCGTTGAAACGCCAGTCTTGAATCAGGCGTGCGGCCTGGCTGAGTGCCACCAGTTCGGCATGGCCCAGGGGATCCTGTCCGGTCTGACGACGGTTCGTACCCCAGCCCAGAGCACGGCCGGCTCCATCAAGAACGACTGCCGCCACAGGAATCTCTCCAGCCTCGCCCGCCCGCCGGGCCATCCGCAGCAACCGCTCCATCCAGAGCTGCTGGCTGCCGATCGGCAGGGGGGCGGGTGGACGCATGGTCAGCGGCGTTGGCGGTGGGGGCCGCGGAGCGCGGACCACGAGACTGACAGCCCGGACTGCTCCCGTCACCAGAGACAATGATCTCCCCGACCGCCTTGCCCTTGGCCGTCACGCCACACCAGGAGCGGGCGCTCGATCCCCTGCCCTTCGCCTCACCGGACGTCTTCGACGCGGATCTGGAGGCCTTTCTCCAGGACGCCTCCCATCAGCTCTGCCGCTGGCTGGGAACGGCCGTGAGCCGTCCCCCTCTGCCGGGTCTCAGCCTGCTGCCGTCGGTGGAACCTGAAACCTCGGGGCTGGGTGCCGAGAGGCTGCTCGCGGATCTGCACCTGGTGATGGAGGGGGCCTACAACCCGAACCATCCAGGCGCCCTGGCCCATCTCGATCCCCCGCCCCTGAGCGCCTCGATGGTGGGAGACCTGATCTGTGCGGGTCTGAACAACAACCTGCTGGCCGAGGAGCTCTCCCCCTCCCTCAGCCGGCTGGAGCGGAGCCTGTGCGGCTGGCTGGCCCGGCAGCTGGGCCTGGGGGAGCACTCCGGCGGGGTGCCCGCCAGCGGCGGCAGCCTCAGCAATCTGATGGCCCTCGTGGCGGCACGGGAGAGCCGCGGCCTTCGCGGGGTTCCCGAGGCCGTGGTGCTCTGTGGCCTCGACAGTCACACCTCGCTGGAGAAGGCCGCGATGGTGATGGGTCTGCCGGCGGCAGCCCTGCAGCGCCTGCCCCTCGATGGCGACGGCCGCCTCGAGCCGGCGCTGGTGGCTGAGCGCCTGGAGTCCCTCAGCGCCGCTGGGATCCCGGTGATCGCCCTGGTGGCCACCGCCGGCACCACCGTGCGCGGGGCCGTGGATCCCCTGGTGGACCTCGCCAGCCTCTGCCGCCGCCACGGCATCTGGCTGCACGTCGATGCGGCGATCGGTGGGGTCCTCGGCCTGAGTGAGCGCCACCGCGATCGGGTCGAGGGTCTGGGGCTGGCTGATTCGATCACGATCAACCCCCAGAAGCTGCTGGGAATCACCAAGACCTCCTCGTTGCTGCTGCTGGCCGATCCCTGCGCCCTGGAACGCAGTTTCGCCACGGGTCTGCCCTACATGGAGCTGAGCCGCGAAGGGGGGCATGGAGGCGAGTGTGGCCTGCAGGGCAGCCGCAGCGCCGAGATTCTCAAGCTGTGGCTGGGCCTGCGCCAGCTGGGCCTCAATGGCATCGAGGCCGTGATCGAAGGAGCGATTCAGCGCCGCCGCCGCCTGCAGCAGCTGTTGCGTGGGGCCCGGGACTCGGGCGAACTCATCCTCCTCAGCGGGCCCCTGCACCTGCTGGCCTTCCGTCCCAGCCGGCTCGAGGCCTCTGGCTGCGAGCACTGGTCTCAGCACTGCCGCCAGCAGCTGCTGGCCCACGACCTGATGCTCTCCCGGCCCCGCTACCAGGGGAAACATCACCTCAAGGCGGTTCTGGGCAATCCCCACACCCAGGAGGAGCATCTCGAGCAGCTCGCCTCGGTGGTCATCCAGTCGTTGGGAACCGGGGAGCAGGAGTGAGACCGGAGCCACGGGCAACCGGCAGGATGCCAGCAGGGCAACCAGCCTCCAGGGGTGACAAGCCGTCGTGAACCCACAGCAACCATGAGCGATCAGCAGCCGCAGACCAACCCCCGCGGACGCTGGGTGGCGATCGTCACCGGAGCCCTCTCGATCCTGATCGGGGTGCTCTATCTCGGCCTGATCACGGTGCTCGACGCCCGGGGCCCCCTCCAGCCCCCTCCCCCCGAGGCCCTGGGCGTGGTGGCAGCTGCCGGTCCCGCCGGCGCTGCAGCGGTTCCACCACCCGACGCAGGGCCACCTCCAGAAAGCCGCGCAACGCCCCCTCCCGCCGATTGAGGTCGTACTGGCGTCGAACCACCTCCTGCAGCCCGCCATCGCCCCAGTCCTGGCCCTGCTCGAAGTAGGTGAGAAAGCTGAGGCCTGCAATCCGCGTCAGCCAGGCGGCACTGACTCCCTGCACCGCCTTGCTGACCACCAACGCCGGCAGGTTCAGACTCAGGGCTGTGGTGATCAGTCCCAGCCCCCCCTTGATCACCCCCAGGCCCGCCAGGGTGCGGCCCACGGAGAGGGCCAGATCCTGGCCCGCCTCCCGCGTCAGGGTCACCCCGTACACCCGGCCCAGCTCCACCACCATCTGGGCATTCACGGCGGCGGTACCGAGCAGATCCACCACCGGCAGGGGGTTCACCACCAGCACGCCGGCGCCGATCCACATGTAGCGATCGACAATGGCCTCCCCGTCCTGGCGACGCTGGCGCGAGAGCAGGGCGCGGCTGGCGTCACTGAGGCGCTGGCTCTGCAGCAGGATGTTGTCGGCGATCAGCTCCTCGCCGTCCTGGTGCAGCACCTCGGAGAGACGGCGCAGCAGGGCCTCCACTTCCGGCGCAGGCTGCAGCGGCCGACCGCCAGGTCTGGGGATCGACTGGGGCGCCGCGGCGGCGGGGATCACGTCCTCGCTGGCGATCCTGCCGGCACAGCGCTGGCGCAGCAGGGCCAGAAGGCGCCGCTCCTCCTCCTCGCCGCGCAGATCACATTTGTTCAGCACCAGCACCAGGCGCTTCCCGAGGCCGGCGAGGGCCTCGAACACCTGAAACTCCGCAGCCCTCAGATCGCCATCCACCACCAGTAGCAGCAGATCGGCCCGGGCCGCCTGTCTGCGGGCCTCACGCTCACGCTCCAGTCCGTCGTGGCCCGATTCGAGAATTCCCGGTGTATCCACCAGCTGCAGCCCCCTCTGCAGGCCCTTCAGACGTAACCGGTAGGTCTGACAGGTGGAGGTGGAGCCCATCGCGGCCCCCACCTCTCCCACCACCTGCTGGAGCAGGGCGCGGATCAGGGAGGTCTTCCCGGCCGAGCCACTGCCGAACACCACCAGCACCAGATCGCCACGGGCGAGTTCCGCCTCCACCCGGTCGCGCTCCTGGCGGAGGGCTTCGCGGGCCACCGCATCGCGGACCCGCTCCAGCACCGGATCGATGGCACGCAGCTGCTGACCGGCCGCCTCCTGGCGGCTGCTGGGGGCCGGGAGGGGTTGGTTGCCGGGGCCAGGGACCTTCCTGGGGTTGCGCCAGGCCCGCAGCCAGGGCCAGGCCAGGCGCAGCAGAACCACCGAGCCGCCGCCCAGCAGCAGCAGCAGCAGCGGACCCACCAGGACCGGCGGCAGCAGGTAGCTGAGCTGCCACACGAGGGTGTTGAACGCCTGCAGCAGCAGCGACACGGCCACGATCACGGCCAGCGCCGCGGCCGCCCAGATCCAGAGACGCAGGCGAGGCATCAGGGCTTCGCCGCGGGGGTGCCACGGCTCGGGGTCGCCTGACGCATGATGTCTCCCCAGAGGCCGGCAGCCAGAGCGCTGCTGCTGCGGGTGGGGCTGTTGTCATCGTTGCCCAGCCAGACGCCCATCACCCAGTGGCGACTGGGCTCGGAACCGATGAACAGGAGATCCCGGGCCCCGTTGGTGGTGCCGGTCTTTCCCCCTTCGTCGCCGCCGAGATACGCCGCCCGGCCGGTTCCGGAGCGCACCACGGCCTGGAGCAGCCCCTGCATGCTGCGGGCCACCTCGGGCTTGAGCACGCTGCGACCCGGCTGGATGGCCCGGTTCGGCTGACCTCCCTTGTTGCGCAACTGGCGGCATCGCTCGCTCTCGAGGCCCGCGCAGGTTTCGGCATCGGTGAGGCGGCGGATGGTGCTGGGGGCATGCCACACCCCGCCATTGGCCACGGCCGCATAGGCGGCCGTGAGCTCGATCAGCCGGACCTCGCTCTGGCCGAGGGTCAGGCCGGGCACCGGACTGAGGTTGGAACTGATGCCCAGATCCTGGGCTTGCTGCACCACCGCCTCCAGGCCCACCCGCCGGGCCAGGCGCAGGGCGGCGGTGTTGCTGCTGCTGGCGAAGGCCTGACGCAGGCTGAGGCTGCCGCCGCAGCCACTGGAGAAGGACTGACCACGCCAGCTCAGGGGACTGCAGCTGATGGCATCGCCAGGCCTGGCCCCTCGCTGCAGCGCCGCCAGGTAGGTGAAGAGCTTGAAGGTGCTGCCGGGCTGCCGCAGGGCCTGGCTGGCCCGGTTGTACTGACTGGTGCGGTAGTCGCGCCCGCCGGCGATGGCGATCACACCACCGCTGCGGCTGTCCAGCAGCACCACAGCCCCCTCGCTCACCCCCAGCGCGGCGGACGCGGCCAGTCGACGGCGCAGCTCCCGCTCCACCACCGCCTGCACCGGCGGATCAAGGTGGGTCTCCACCAGAAAATTCCCCTCCGCCGCCACATCCGGCCCCAGCAGCCGCTCCAGGTCGAGACGCACCTGGTCGGTGTAGTACGGCGCAGGCCGGCTGGTGCCGCTGCGGCAGGCCTGACTTCCCAGCTGAATGGGGCTGCGGCGGGAGCGGCGGGCCCGGTCGGCACTGAGACGGCCGCTGTCGGCCATCTTCAGCAGCACGACGTTCCTGGCCTCCAGGGCCGCCTGGGGGTTGACGCAGGGATCATGGCCGTTGGGGGAGGGCAGCAGGCCCACGAGCAGGGCCGCCTCCTCAAGGCTGAGCTGGGCCGCCGGCTTGGCGAAGTAGTGGCGGGCAGCATCTTCGAAGCCCCAACCCACCCCCAGATACACCCGGTTCAGATAACTCAGCAGCAGATCGCCCTTGCTGAACCGGGCCTCGAGCTGCAGGGCCACCAGCAGCTCCCGCCACTTGCGGATCAGCGTTTCACCCTGGCCCACCTGCTCGGGGTAGAGACTGCGGGCCAGTTGCTGGGTGAGGGTGCTCCCACCCTCCAGAACCCGACCTCCGAGCACGTTGGTGGCCAGGGCCCGGGCCGTGCCGATCGGATCCACCCCGGGGTGCCACCAGAAGCGGCTGTCCTCACTGGCGAGGAGCGCATCCACCAGGGCCGGCGGAAAATCAGAGAGGGCATCGTTTTCCCGGTGTTCGCTGGAGTCGGCGGAACTGAGGGGCCGGTTCAGGCGGTCGTAGAGGGCGAGGGGGCCGCGCACCGGCGCCAGGCTGCCCCGCACCGGAGTCCACAGGGAGGCCAGAGCCAGAAGCAGCAGACCTCCGGAACCCAGGCCGCCCAGCACCAGGGTGAGGCCGCGGGCAAGCCGCGGGCCCAGCGGGATGGGCTTGCGCTTGAACACCAGCTCGGGCAACCCCGGCTCCTCGGGGGGACCGAAGCGGACCACATCGCCATCCCGCAGCAGCAGGTCCCGGATCCGCCGGCCGCGCCAGAACAGTCCGTTGGTGGAGCCGCTGTCCCGGAGCAACCAGTGGTGTCCCACCGCTTCGAGCCGGGCGTGGTGCTTGCTGACAGCAGGATGGTCGAGGCTCAGCTCCAGACCAGGATCCCTGCCGAGGCGCACCGTCCTGCCGTGGAGGACCATCCGGCGCGGGGGCTGACCGTTCAGATGGATCTCGACCTGAGCGGTCGCCGGGCTCTCCAGCGCCACCAGCGCCCGTTTCAGGGCCTCAACGGCGCTCACGCTGGCGTCCCTCCCAGAGGTCCAGGATCAGGCAGAGCACCGCCAGGTTGATCGCCACATCGGCGAGGTTGAACACGGGGAACTGGACGGGAACCAGCTCGAGAAAATCGACCACTCCACCGATCCGCCAGCGGTCGAGACCATTGCCCACGGCCCCCCCCAGCAACGATCCGAGTCCAAGACGCTGCCAGCGTGGCAGAGACGGATGGCGCTGGATCCAGATCACCAGCAGCAGAGCCACCACCAGACTCACCACCCCCAGCCAGACGGTGTGGCCGGTGAGCAGGCTGAAGGCGGCGCCGGTGTTGAACACCAGCCGCAACCGCAGGAGCCCCGGGATCAGCGGTTCGGCCAGGCCCGAGGGCAAAGCGGCCGTGGCCCACGCCTTGCTGAGCTGATCGAGCAGCACCACCAACCCCGCCACGGTCCAGGCGAGGCGGCGGCCGGAGCTCCCCGCCCCGCTCATGGTTCCACCAGCAGGAGGCGCCGCAGGGGCCAGGCCAGCACCGCCACCCCGCAGCAGAGGAGCAGCTGGGGCAGCAGCGGTCCGAGGCTGTAGGCGACCAGCAGGTCGGGCAGCCCATTGGCCCATCGGCCCGCCAGAGCCCCGAGCAGGAGGTTGGCGATGCCACTGAGCTGAATGACCACAAGCCCGAAGAAGGCCGCTCCCAGCAAGCGCAGGAGCTCACCCATCCCCTCCTGGCGCGCCAGCCGCCCGGTCACCCAGGCCGCCGGCACGAATCCAGCCAGGTAGCCGAAGCCGGGATCCAGCAGGTAAGCCATGCCACCCCCGGAGTGGAACACCGGCAGCACCAGCAGACCGAGGCTGAGGTAGGCGACCGCCGCCAGCAGGGCCGGCCTGGGGCCGCAGACCAGGGCCGTGAGCAACAGAGCCGGCACCTGGGCGGTGACGGGCAGATCGAGCAGGCGCAGCCCTCCACCGGCCAGGGGCAGGGGAACAGCGGCCTGGATCAGACCCCCCATGATGATCAGCAGAAGCCCCACGAGGGCTCCACTCCAGTTGGCTAAGGCCCGCAAACGAAGGGTGACTGGCTGCACCCATCCTGCTGTAGTGGATGCCAGCTGAACAGCGGTGGCCATGAGCTCCCTCGATCTGCCCACCGATCACTGCGCCGACCCCATGGCCGAACCGCCGGAGCCTCAGCCGACGGACCCGAAGTCCACTCCAGCCGGTGAGCCCGGACGGGCCCCATTCAGCGTCGGGGACTGGGTCCGGATCAAGGACCGGATCACCTACCTCAAAACCGCCGATCCGATGCCGATGCTGCGCCCCCCCGATCTGGTCGATGGCGATGAAGCCGGCCAGGTGATGGCCCTGCGGGCGATCAACCAACTGGCGGTGCGCTTCCGGCGAGGCACGTTCCTGCTGGGTGCCGATCAGCTCAGTGCCTGCACTCCCGAGGGGCGGCCCAGGGGGTGAGCGCCCCAGATCTTCGCCGCGGCCCGAAGGGCCTGGGGCGGTCCGCAGAGGCTCAGGCTGGGCCGGCTGAGCAGTTGGCGGGCCACGCTGAGCAGGCTCTCGGGGGTGAGACTGCCGGCCCGCTCCAGCGACTCATCGGCGTAGGACCAGCCCAGGCCATGGCCCAGCACCATCGCCTGACGATCGGCGATCTGGCCGCAGGTCTGCCGGCCGGCGGCGGAGGCGCCGCGGAACTTGGCGATCGCCAGGGCCAGTTCCTCACCGCTGAGGGGCTGATCCAGCAGCCGCTGCCACTCCGAAAGCAGCTCCCTGGTGGCCTCCGCCGCCCGCTCGGCGGAACTGGAGAGGTGGAACACGAAGGGGGCAGCGCCACAGCGGGCCGGGGCGTGGACGCCCACGTCATAGGCCAGTCCGCGGTCTTCCCTCAGGGCCACGAACAGCCGGCTCGACATGCCCACTCCCAGATGGCACTGCAGCAGTCGCAGGGCCAGGGAGCGGGGATCGGCCAGGGGCACCGTGGCGGCCCCGAGCATCAGCACCAGCTGCTCGGTGTCCTGCTCCTCGAGCACGAGGCCGGGCACGTTCGCCGCCTCCGGACCGCTCAGCAGCGACGGTGATCGGCTGGTCCAGGCAGGGCTGCCGTGGGGTTGCAGCAACTCCTCGAGGGCATGGGGTGGCCTGCCCACCAGCACCAGGGCCGCCCCCTGGCTCCCCAGGTCCCCGGCGGCATCGAGCAGCTGGGGACGATCCAACCCGGCCAGCTCCGTCTCCACACCCAGGGGGTCATGGCCGTAGGGGCCCTGGCCATACAGGTGGGACCGCAGCTGATCGTGGGCCTGCTGGAAGGGGTCTTCGCGCAGGCGAGCGAGGGTCTGCAGGTTGAGCTGCCGCTCCAGGCTGCTCTGATCGGGATCGAGCCAGGGGCGCTGCACCATGACCCTCAGCAGCGGCAGCAGGGCGGGGGCATCGTCGCTGGCGCATTTCAGACTGATCACCAGGGCGTCTTCGCTCGCTTCGCAACGGAGTTCATCACCCAGGCCCTCCACCAGATCAGCCAGCTGGTCACCACTGAGGTCACCGCAGCCACGGCTGAGCAGGCCTGCCAGAAGCTGGGCCCGTCCGCGCTGGCCAGGGGGATCGGCGGCGCTGCCGCCACGGATCCAGAGCCTGGCGGAGAGGATCGCCGGACCCTCGCGACGCAGCACCGACACCGGACAGCCGCCGGGCAGCTCGAAGCGCTCGGGCTGGGGCAGGGGGGGAAGGGGGGTGGAGTGACTCATGCGGGCAGGGCCAGCAGGCGGCAGGCCCTCTCGGGGGCCAGCAGCGGCAGCAGCTCGGCGCCGAGGCGCTCCACGCTCCAGCGCTCCAGAAGCTCGAGGGGTTGGCGCAGGGGCTGCAGGCGCCCCCAGAGGCACTGGTGACCGATCAGACCCGCCACCGACGCCGCCGACTCCAGGCCAAAGCGGTACCCATTCGCCACCAGGCGCCGGGCGCGCTGCAACTCACTCTCCGGGGGCGGGGTGCAACAGATCTCCTGCCAGACCACGGCGATCTGCTCCTCCACCGCCGCCACCTGGTCCGGGGCGCAGACCGCCTCGAGCAGGGCCAGGCTGCCGGCCTCCAGCACATTCAGATCCAGATCGATGCTCTCCACCAGGCGAAGGTCTTCGCGCAGCCGCTGCACCAGTCGGCTGCGGCGACCTTCGGCCAGAAGGCTGGTGAGCAGATCGGCGCCGGCCACCCCCTCCTGATCGTCGGCGGCGGGAAGCTGCCAGGCCATCAGCAGGCGGGCCGCCTCCAGCCGTGGCAGCCGCAGTTCATGGACACCGGGGTGCAGCTCCATGGTTGGGCCTGGTGGCGATGGCGAGGCCAGGGGTTCAAGGCCGGCCAGGGCACTGTCCGCCAGCAGGGACTCGATCGGCAGCTGATCGATGGCGCCGGCCAGGGCCAGGCTGCAGCGCCGGGGCCGGTAGGCGTTGCTGTGAAACGAGGCCATCCCCTCGGGAGTCTGAGCCTTGAGGGCTTTGCGGTCTCCCAGGATCGGCCGGCCGTAGGGGTGATGGGGACAGGCCAGGGCGAGCAGGCGCTGGAAGGCCACCTCCTCGGGCTGATCCTCACTCTGGGCCAGCTCTTCGAGCACCACCTGACGCTCCATCCGGAAATCCCCGGGATCGAGCCGTGGCTTCAGCACCAGATCGAGCAGCAGCTCCAGCGCTTCGGCCACGGCCTCCGCCGGCACGAGCACGTGGTAATGCACATCGTCGAAGCCCGTGGCCGCGTTGCTGCTGCCGCCCAGCGACTCGATGCGGTGATCGAATTGCCCAGCTTCCAGGTGCTCGCTGCCCTTGAAGACCATGTGCTCCAGGAAGTGGGCCATCCCCTCCTGCCCGGGACCCTCACCGGCGCTGCCGGCCTGGCACCAGAAATCAAGACAGACCAGGGGAGCCTGCTCCTGCCTCAGGCTCACCACATCCACCCCATTGGCGAGGCGCAGGAGGCATGGATCCTCGAAGCTGTCGGCAGCCTGGAGCGGGGGTGGGGAGGGGAGGGGCAACGGCTGGGCCGAAAGGGCGTGGCAGGATCAACATTCTGCTGGCCGAGGCTGCCCCGTGACCTCCACCGTCCCCGCCCCCAGCCCTGACCAGCGCCCCGCCGCCTCCGGTCTGCACCCGCTGGTGGATGCCCTGGCCGAAACGATCCGCAGCAGCTGGAGCATGCTGCCGGAGCTGGCTCCCCTGGCCATCGAGGCCGATCTCGAGGCGATCAGCGGCAGCCTCGACGGCGAAAAACTGTTCATCCGCAATGAGCTGCGCCGCTGCCGCGGCCTGCGCAAGCTGCACCTGGAAACCGCCCGGCTGGGAGCAGGTCTGCAGATCCTGCACTGTGTGTTCTTTCCTGATCCCCGCTACGACCTGCCCGTCTTCGGAGCGGACATCGTGGCCGGGCCTGCCGGCGTGTCGGCCGCGATCGCCGATCTCTCCCCAACGGGCGGGGAGCTGGCGGCCGGCATCGCCGCCGACCTGGCTGCCCTGCCGCGGCATCCCTACAGCCAGCCGCGGGAGCTGCCGGCCTGGGGCACGATTTTCTCTCCCTTCGTGCGCTTCGTGCGGCCGGTGAGCGAACAGGAGGACGGCTGGTTCCTGGAGGAGGTGGCGGCACTGCTGGCGGTGATGGGCAAGGCCGTGGCCAGCACGCCGGAGCAGGCCGTCGATGACCCCGCTACGGTTTCCAGGTATCACGGGCAGCTCTCGTATTGCCAGCAGCAGAAACGGAACGACAAGACCCGCCGCGTGCTGGAGAAGGCGTTCAACCCGAGCTGGGCGGATCGCTACATCGAGCAGCTCCTGTTCGACGATCCGCCGCCGCCGGCATGACCCGCCTGCCGGTGCGTCCGGTCCTGATCGGCGCGGCTGCCCTGGTTCTGGTGGCCGGGACCGTGACCCTGATCAGCCGCAGCCAGCAGACCTCCAAACCGGACACCGCCCCTCAGTCGGCCGCCCAGCCGAGAAAACTCGAGGCGGTATCGGCTCTCGGACGCCTGGAGCCCGCCGGTGACATCCGCAAGCTGGCCGCACCGATCACCGGCATCGGCGGCAGCCCCCGCATCACCAGGCTGCTGGTGGAGGAAGGCCAGCGGGTGCAGGAAGGCCAGTTGCTGGCGACCTTCGACACCGGTCCGGCCCTTCAGGCCCAGCGCCGGCTGCTGCAGAGCCGCATCGCCAACCTCAGCGACCAGGTGACCCTTCTGGGGCGTGAAATCTCCCGCTACCGCCAGCTGGCCAAGGCGGGTGCCACCCCGGCCGCCGACCTGGAGAGCCGTGAACTCACCCTGGTGGAACTCAAGGGCAATCTGCGCGAAGCCCAGGACGAACTGGTCAAGACCGAGGCCGATCTGGTCAACACGGAGTTGCGGGCCCCGTTCAGCGGCACCGTGCTGAAGCTGCAGTCCAGGGTCGGCGAGCGCCCCGGCGATGACGGCATTCTCGAGCTTGGGGCCAGCGACCAGATGGAGGTGCTCGCCGAGGTCTACGAAAGCGACATCAACCGCCTGCGACTGGGCCAGCGGGCCACCATCACCAGCGAGAACGGAGGCTTCAGCGGCAGCCTCAACGGGCGGGTGATCCGGATCAGCCCCCAGGTGCGCCAGAGGGATGTGCTCTCCACAGACCCCACCGGCGACGCCGATGCCCGCATCGTTGAAGTGCGGCTTGCCCTGGAGCCGGCTGACATCGCCAGGGTCCGGACCCGCGCCGGACTGAAGACCGTGATCCGCTTCGAGCCATGAGCGCTCTGCCCGGGCTGGCGGCGATCTGGAACCGGCGCCGGATTCCCCTGGCCTGGCTGCTGCTCACCCGCCAACCGGCCCGGCTGGCCGTGGCCCTGGCGGGCATCAGCTTCGCCGGGATCCTGATGTTCATGCAGTTCGGCTTCCGCGACGGACTGTTCGACGCCAGCGTCACGGTGCACAAGCTGTTCGACGCCGACCTGGTGCTGCTCAGCCCCCGCTCCAGCAGTTCGGTGAGCATGGCGGGGTTCCCCCGCCGGCGGCTGGTCCAGACCCTCGCCGATCCCGACGTGGCCGGCATCACGCCGGTGCACTGGAACCTGGTGCTCTGGCGCAATCCCAAGGACCTCAGCACCCGCTCGATCCTGGCCCTTGGATTCGAGCCGGGGGATCCTCTGTTCACGGACCCCAGCCTGGCGCCGAAGGCGAACGTGCTCAATCAGAAGGGACGCGTGCTCTTCGATGAACTCTCCAGGCCCGAGTTCGGTCCGGTGGCGCAGTGGTTCCGGGCGGGCCGCACCGTGGAGAGCGAGATCGGTGGCAAGCGCGTGCGTGTCGGCGGCCTGGTGGCTCTCGGGGTGTCCTTCGGGGCCGACGGCAACATTCTCACCAGCAGCGAGACCTACCTGAACCTCCTGCCCAACACCCCCCCCGGCAGCATCGAAGTGGGCCTGATCCGCCTGCGGCCAGGCGCGGATCCAGCCGCTGTGATGCAACGACTCAAGGCCTCCCTGCCCAAGGACGTGAACGTGTTCACCAAGCAGGGCTTCATGGACTTCGAGAAGGACTACTGGCGCAGCAGCACGGCCATCGGCTTCATCTTCACTCTCGGTGCCGCCATGGGTTTCATCGTGGGGTGCGTGATCGTCTACCAGATCCTCTACAGCGACGTGAGTGATCACCTGCCGGAGTACGCCACATTGATGGCGATGGGGTACCCCCTCTCCAGCCTGCTGGGGGTGGTGGCGCGGGAGGGATTGCTGCTGGCGCTGCTGGGTTATCTGCCGGCCTATGCCGCCGGCCAGGGCCTCTACTCCCTGGTGCGATCCGCCACCCGGTTGCCGGTCTACATGGACCCACCCAGAGCCGTTCTGGTGTTCAGCCTGATCCTGGTGATGTGCATGGGCTCGGCCGGCATGGCCATGCGCCGCCTGGGGGATGCCGACCCCGCTGAGATCTTCTGACCGCCGCCACCTCAGCCCTGCCGCCATGACCACCGCCCCCTCATCCTTTCCCTCCCGCACCGCCCCAGGTGGTGCCCCTCCGCCGATGGTCGAGGTGGACGGTCTCTGCCACTGGTATGGCGCCGGCGAGATGCGTCGCCAGGTGCTGCAACAGGTCAGCCTGACCATCCAGCCCGGAGAGGTGGTCCTCCTGACCGGACCCTCGGGTTGCGGCAAGACCACCCTGCTCACTCTCGTGGGAGCCCTGCGCCAGGTGCAGCAGGGCCATGTCCGGGTGCTGGGGCAGGCCCTGAACGGATCCAGCAGAAAGCAGCGCCAGCAACTCCGACAGCAGATCGGCATGATCTTTCAGGGTCACAACCTGCTGCGCTGCCTCAGCGCCGAGCAGAACGTGCAGATGGGCTCCGACCTCCTGCCGCACCTCGGCTACCGGGCCCGGCGCGATCAGGCTCGCGAGTGGCTGCGGGCCGTGGGCCTCGGTGACCATCTCGACAAACTGCCCCATGGCCTTTCCGGTGGCCAGAAGCAACGGGTGGCGATCGCCCGCGCCCTGGCCGCCCACCCACGGCTGCTGCTGGCTGATGAACCCACCGCCGCCCTCGACAAGCAGAGTGGACGGGAGGTCGTGGACCTGCTCAAGCGCCTGGCCCGGGAGCAGCACTGCGCCGTGCTGATGGTGACCCATGACCCCCGCATCCTTGATGTGGCCGACCGCCTGGTGCAGATGGAGGACGGCCGCCTGATCGCGGCCCCTGTCCCTGAGCCGCAACCGGCGGCCTGAAGGTCGATGGGCCGGGCTTGGTAGGCTGAAGACTCTCTCCAACGGGCCCGAACCACTACATGGCGAAACGCAGGAATCTGAAGAAGGAAAAACAGGAGCGCAACCGCGCCTACGCCCGCAAGTTCAAGAAGCGCAAGCTCCGTAACGACGGCCGTGGTGAAGGAGCCGGCAACGGCGTCACCGGCACCGCCAACAACGGCGGCGCCGCCGACTGAGCCAGGAGCTGGTGTCGCTCTCCAGGCGCCCAGGTGTGGCGCCTGACGGGCGTGGGGATCCCGAGGGATCCCTTTTTCATGCTCCATCACCCCACGGCCGCCACGTCATGTTTCCCAGCGTCGTCATCCCCACCTACAACCGCAGGCCGATCCTGGAGAAGGCGCTCCTGGCCCTTGAGGATCAGCGGCTGGAGCCGCCCCTGGAGGGGTACGAAGTGGTGGTGGTCGATGACGGCTCCACCGACGGCACCGCCGCATGGCTGCGGCAGGAGGCGGATCGTTTCCCCCATGTGCGCCTGATCGAGCAGGACCATGGCGGACCCGCCGAGGGCCGCAACCGAGGCGTGGATCATGCCCGCGGTGATGTGATCGTGTTCATCGACAGCGATCTGGTGGTCACCGGCACGTTCCTGCTGGAACATGCCCGGGCTCTGCAGGCCCACTGGCAGCGCAGCGGCAACCGGCTCTGCTTCACCTACGGCGCGGTGATCAACACGGCCAATTTCGAGGATCCCACCAGCGAACCCCACAAGCTGAGCGATCACTCCTGGGCCTACTTCGCCACCGGCAACGTGGCGATCGATCGTCAGCTGCTGGAGCGATCCGGTCTCTTCGACACCGGCTTCCGCCTCTACGGCTGGGAGGACCTGGAGCTGGGAGAGAGGCTGCGGCGGCTGGGGGTGGAGCTGGTGCGCTGCCCGGCGGCGGTGGGATACCACTGGCATCCGGCTCTGAGCCTGGAGCAGCTGCCCGATCTGGTGCGGATCGAGCAGGAACGGGCCCGTATGGGCCTGGTCTTCTACCGGAAGCATCCCACCCGGCGGGTGCGCTTCATCATTCAGTTCACCTGGTGGCACCGCCTGCTCTGGGAGCTGCTCACCCTGGGGGGACTGCTCAACGAGCGCACGCTGCGGCCGCTGCTGGCCTGGCTGATCCGTCATGGCCAGAACGCCCTGGCCATGGAGCTCCTGCGCCTGCCCCTCAACCGGCTGGGGGTCCGCGCCCTGTTCCGCGAAGCCCGCGCCGAGGGCCTGCGCTGACCGTTTGATAGCTTGGATTGTCCTTAACAAACCGCACACCTGTCCGTTTCGGGTGCTCAGTCGGCACCGGTGATCCCCTTTCCGGGTCATCGCGTCTGATCCCTGGCAGGTGGAGGCGAACCCGAAACCCTTCCCAACCATGGCTGTTGTCACCCTCTCCGAGATGATGGAGGCTGGTGCCCACTTCGGGCACCAGACGCGTCGCTGGAATCCCAAGATGTCGCGCTACATCTACTGTGCGCGCAACGGGGTTCACATCATTGATCTTGTGCAGACGGCCGTCTGCATGAACAACGCCTACAAGTGGACCCGCAATGCCGCCCGCAGTGGCAAGCGCTTCCTGTTCGTGGGCACCAAGAAACAGGCCTCCGAGGTGATCGCCATCGAGGCCACCCGTTGCGGTGCCGCCTACGTGAACCAGCGCTGGCTGGGCGGCATGCTCACCAACTGGAGCACCATGCGGGCCCGCATCGACCGCCTCAAGGATCTTGAGCGCATGGAGAGCTCCGGCGCCATCGCCATGCGTCCGAAAAAGGAAGCGGCAGTGCTGCGCCGCGAACTGGAGCGTCTGCAGAAGTATCTCGGCGGTCTGAAATCGATGCGGCGACTGCCCGATGTGGTGGTGCTGGTCGACCAGCGCCGGGAGAACAATGCCGTGCTCGAGTGCCGCAAACTCGACATCCCCCTGGTGTCGATGCTCGACACCAACTGCGATCCTGACCTGGCCGACGTGCCCATCCCCTGCAACGACGACGCCGTGCGCTCCGTGCAGCTGGTGCTCGGCCGGCTCGCCGACGCGATCAACGAAGGCCGCCACGGCAGTCAGGAACAACGTGCCGAAGACGACGAGGCCTGAAGCCTCTCGACTCTGAGCTCAGGTCTGAGGCCTGAGCTTCCCCGGGGTCCCGAGCACGTCGGGACCCCTGATCATGACCATCCACCTTTCCCTTCCTCCTTTCCCCTCCCATGGCTGAGATCTCGGCGAAGCTCGTCAAGGAACTGCGCGAGAAAACCGGCGCCGGCATGATGGACTGCAAAAAGGCGCTGGCGGAATCCGCCGGCGACATGGGCAAGGCCGCCGAGTGGCTGCGCCAGAAGGGCATCGCCACCGCCGAGAAGAAAGCCGGCCGCACCGCCGCCGAGGGCGCCATCGGCAGTTACATCCACACCGGCGCACGGGTGGGTGTGCTGGTTGAGGTGAACTGCGAAACCGATTTCGTCGCTCGCGGCGATGTCTTCCAGGAGCTGCTGCGCAACGTGGCGATGCAGATCGCCGCCTGCCCCAACGTCGAATACGTGAGCACCGAGGAGATCCCCGCCGCTGTCGCCGATCGCGAAAAGCAGATCGAGATGGGTCGTGACGACCTGGCCGGCAAGCCCGACAAGATGAAGGAGAAGATCGTCGAAGGCCGCATCGGCAAGCGCCTCAAGGAACTGGCGCTGCTGGAGCAGCCCTTCATCAAGGACAGCTCCATCACCGTGGCCGAGCTGGTCAAGCAGGTGGCCGGCAAGATCGGCGAGAACATCCAGGTGCGTCGCTTCACCCGCTACACCCTCGGTGAAGGCATTGAGGTGGAGCAGACCGACTTCGCCGCCGAGGTGGCCGCCATCACCGGCAAGGCGGCCTGAGCGCCGCTGGCGTTCCCCTTCCGTCCCTCCGCCTCAGCCGATTGGAGACCAGCGCCACCGCGTTGTCAGAAGCCCACGGGCACCTGGAGCGGATCCGACTGCGTCTGGGGGAGGGCCACCGTGAGCTTTATCACGACCTGGCCCTCTACCTGCAGGTGTTGCGCGACGGCCTGCTGGACGCCGTCCAGCAGGCCGTCTTTCATGTGGCCACCCAGGTGGTGCCGGAGCGCTACCGGCATCTCAACGATCGCCAGCGCCAGGAGCTGCCCCGCCGTCTGGCAGAACTGGTGCAGCGCTGCGGCTGCCTGCTGACCCTGGAGCAGTTGCTGGTGCTGGCACGCCAGGTCCAGAACGAGCAGAGGCGACAGGGTCAGCAGGACCAGCGTCGACTGGCCCGGGCCCTGTCGAGGTTGTCCGCCGGGGCTGCCGAAGACGACGGCGAGGATGACGGGGACGAACGCGAGGAAGCCGAGGGCTCGATCCGGCTGGATCTGAACCTCCCTCTCTCCGCTGAGCTGTTCTCCGCTGGCATTCCGACCCTGGCCGGCCTCGGCGGCCTGGTGGATGACCCCGCGCAGAAGCTGATGGACGGCGAAGAACGCGATGAAGGGGACGACGACGGAGACCTCGACGTGGAAGGTGCAGACGACGACGAGGACGACAACCTCGATGAGGAGTCTGAACTGGATGAGCTCGAGGACCTGGAGGACGACGACGCGGAAGCGGAGGATCCCACCGACATCCTGAGGGCCCTGCTGACGATGGCCGTTCCTCTGGACCGGCGCTCCCAGATACGCGTGACAGGCCTCTCCTCCCCCGAGGCCACGGCCGGACCTCTCCCCCATAGCTCCGCTGAGGCCGAGGCTGATCAGCCCCTGGTGCCTCGGCAGCCCCTGGAGCTGCTGGAGTGGTGGCAGGCACTCGACCTTGCCCTGCAGAGGCGCCTGCGCAACCTCTCGCATGCCATCAATCTCGACCTGATCAAGCTGGGTCTCACCCGAAGCCTGATGCCGCTGTCTCTGCTCGATGCCGTGCTTCAGGGAGACCTCGAAGCCCTCCCCGCTCCGGCGAACCTGCTGCGGATCCACCTGCCCTTCGGCACCCCCGAAACACCTGTTCGGGTCGAGGCCCTGGGTGTGCTGCTGCGCACCAGCGATCTCGAATACGAACAACCGCGCCTGCGCACCTGCCGCAAGCGCCTGGAGCAGCGCCGCGCCAGCGTGCGCAAAATGGCTCAGCAGTACCGCCACTGGCAACGGCGGGCCCGGGCCCTGGAAGCGGAACAGCAGTGGATGCAGGACAGCCAATCCACCCCCGAGAGCCAGGCCTGAAGCCGGCGGAGGATCGGCCCGCTCCCAGAGCCGGAGCCAGCTCGGACCATGGCCGCTGGATCACCACCCTGCAGCAGGCCCTGCAGCTGGAGGTGGAACGCGGGTTCGAAAACCTGCAGGGCCGCCGGGAACGGTTCAGCCTCTTCCTTGAACGCCAGTGTCGCCAGCCCCCCGACGACCTGATCCGCCGGCTGCCTGAAGCGGCGCCAGCTCTGATCGACCTGGCCGAGTCCTTCGCCCGCTACGACGCGTTGCCCCTGGCCCAGCGCCAGTCGCTGCTGAGGCGCTGCCGGGAACGGCTCCACGGCCTGCGCAAGACCCTTGATCCTCCCCGGCCCCCAGGGCCACCACGGCTGACGCTGGCGCCCCGCCCTGCGGCCTCCGTCGACGGCAGGTCCGGAGCCCGCAGGGGGGCCGGCCCCATCCAACCCGACACACCCCTCTCCGAGGTGCCTGGGATCGGTCCGAAGACCGCCGCACGGCTGGCGAGCCTCGGCTTGCTGCTGGCCCGCGACCTGGTGTGCCACTACCCCCGCGACTACCTCGACTACGCGAATCTGGTCCGCATCCGGGAGCTGGTGCCGGGCAGCACGGCCACGATCGTGGCCACGGTGCAGCGCTCCCATGCCTTCGCCAGCCCGCGCAACCCCCGGCTGGCAATCCTGGACCTGCAGCTCAGCGACAGCACCGGACGGCTGCGGGTGAACAAGTTCTTCGCAGGCAGGCGCTTCAGCTCACCAGGTTGGCTCAAGGCCCAGCAACGGCAGTTCCCGCCCGGCTGCAGCGTGGCCGCCAGTGGCCTGGTGCGCCAGACCCCCTACGGCCCCACCCTGCAGGATCCCCTGCTGGAGGTGCTCGAGTCGCCCAAGTCTCCGGTGCGCTCAGGCCAGATCGGACGGCTCGTGCCGGTCTATGCCCTCACCGAAGGGCTGGGCGCCGAACGCCTGCGCCAGGCCATCCAGACGGTGCTGACCGCCGCCGCCCGCTGGGATGATCCCCTGCCGGCGGCTCTGCTGCGGCAGGAAGGACTGCTGGATCGGGCGGCCGCCTGGCGCGGGCTGCACGATCCTGCCGACCGTGACGACCTCAGGGCCAGCCGTCATCGGCTCGTGTTCGATGAATTCCTGCTGCTTCAGCTCAACCTGCTGCAACGGCGTGCTCAGCTCGCGCGGCGGCCGGCCCGGCCCCTGAGGTTGCCGAGGGGGCAGAGCAGCCTGATGGCCTCCTTTCTCGACTTGCTGCCCTTCCAGCTCACGGAGGCCCAGCGGCGGGTGCTGGCCGACATTCAGGCCGATCTGGAGGAGGAACGGCCGATGGCCCGGCTTCTTCAGGGGGATGTGGGCAGCGGCAAGACCGTGGTAGCCGTCGCGGCCCTGCTGGTGGCCATCGAAGCCGGTTGCCAGGGGGCTCTGATGGCCCCCACGGAAGTGCTGGCCGAGCAGCATGCCCGCAAGCTGGGGGAGTGGCTGAGCCAGCTGCACGTGAGCACGGCGCTGCTGACGGGATCCACCCCGGCGGGGCGGCGGCGGCAGCTGCTCCAGGATCTGGCCAACGGCCAGCTGCAGCTGCTGGTGGGCACCCATGCCCTGCTGGAGGATCCGGTGACCTTCGCCCGCCTGGGGCTGGTGGTGGTGGATGAGCAGCATCGCTTCGGCGTGCGCCAGCGCGACCGGCTGATGGGTAAGGGGCTGCAGCCGCACCTGCTGACCATGACCGCCACACCGATCCCGCGCACCCTGGCTCTCTCCGTGCACGGCGACCTGGATGTGAGTCAGATCGACGGCCTGCCACCGGGCCGCACCCCCATCCGCACACGCCTGCTGCGTGGTGGTCAGCGCCAGGAGGCCTACGAGCTGATCCGCGAGGAGGTGGCCCGGGGCCAGCGGGCCTATGTGGTTCTCCCCCTTGTGGAGGAGTCGGAGACCCTGGACCTGCGATCGGCGGTGGCCGTCCACCAGCAGTTGCAGGAGGAGATCTTCCCGGATCTGCGCGTGGGCCTGCTGCATGGGCGCATGCCGAGCCCTCGCAAGCAGGAAGCGATCAACGCCTTCGCGGGCGGGCACTGTGATGTGCTGGTCTCCACCACCGTGGTGGAGGTGGGGGTCGACGTGCCGGAAGCCAGCGTGATGGTGATCGAGCATGCCGAGCGCTTCGGCCTGGCGCAGCTGCATCAGCTGCGGGGCCGTGTGGGCCGCGGGGCGGCCGCCTCCCACTGCCTGCTGATCAACGATGGCAAGGGGGGGCCGGCCCAGCAGCGGCTGGAGCTGCTGGTGCGCTCCAGCGACGGCTTCGAGATCGCCGAGATGGATCTGCAGCTGCGGGGACCGGGCCAGGTGCTGGGAACGCGCCAGTCGGGCCTGCCCGACCTGGCCCTCGCCAGCCTCAGTGACGATGGGGACGTGCTCGATCAGGCCAGGACACTGGCGAGGCGACTTCTGGAGCTCGACCCCGATCTGGAGCGCCACCCGCGCCTGCGCCAGGCGCTGCACGAGCAGCGGCAACGGCTGGTGGAGACCGGCAGCTTGAATTGAACCGTCCCCGCCATCCCTGCGTGTGAGCCCCAGCCCGCTCAGACCCTGGAGTCCGATTCCCATCCACGACACGGCCGAACCGCTGATTCCCCTCCCCCTGGAGTTGATGCGCCTCGAGCCCCACCCCTACGCGTCACTGGGGGCGCCCTACGGCGAAGGCTGCAGCCCGTTCCAGCTGCGCAGCGGTGTGGTGGAACGGCTGCTGGTGGCCCAGGGCGAGCTGCAACGCCATCACAGCGACTGGCGCCTGGCGATCTTCGACGGCTGGCGGCCCGTGCGGGTGCAGCAGTTCATGGTGGATCACACGATCGCGAGCGAATGCCGCCGGCGTGGGGTGGACCGTCATCGGAACGGGCCCGAACTGGAAGCCGTGACGGCGGACGTGGGCCGCTTCTGGGCCCCCCCCAGCCTGGATCCAGCGACACCACCTCCCCACAGCACCGGAGGGGCCGTGGATCTGACCCTGGCGACCTCAGACGGCGAACCGCTCGATCTGGGCGGCGAGATCGATGCGATCGGAGCTGTCTCGGAGCCCGATCACTACGACCCGTCGAGGCGATCCGAACGCCTGGATGGCCACGGGGGGACAGGAGTGCTCGAGCTCCAGTGGCACCGGCGCCGCAGTCTGCTGCGCGAGGTGATGGCGGCTGCCGGATTCGCCCAGCACCCCAATGAATGGTGGCACTTCAGCCACGGGGATCAGCTCTGGGCCTGGCGGCAGGGAGCAGCCGCCGCGATCTATGGCGGCTGGGATCCCGGCAGGGGCTGACTCTGCAGCTCCCTCCAGATGCGGTCAGCTTCCTCCCGGCTGATCCGGTTCTCGTTGGCGCAGCGTTTCAGACTGGCCTCCCCCAGCTCCAGCTGCATCTGACGCAGACGTTGCAGCACCTCAGGGGGTTGATTCGCAAATTGCAGCAGCTGGTTCCGGTACGCCTTGAGCAGGTGCTCCCCCTTGCAGGTGTCACCATCGGGTTGATAGATCCTGACGGGAGTTTTCGGCGGTGGAGGCATCGTGCGGGCCGCGAGCGGTGGGCCCCAGGGGCTGATCGCCCCCAGGAGCAGGCTGGCAGTACCCACCAGCAGGGACGCAGGTCCGGTCCGCAGGAGAGGCGTCATCAGCTCTCGACGGGGAGCAGCGCCTGAATCCGCTCGGTGCCGAGGCCGGAGACGAACTGGCCGAAACTCTGACGGCCGCCCGTGTTCTTCCAGAGCAGCAGCAGTGGCTCCAGGGTGACCTCCAGCTCGGCCAGGGGCATGCGCTCCAGGTAGGGAACCGCCAGCTGGGTGAGGTTCGGCGTGCCGCCCAGCCAGAGCTGATACTGCTCCACGCCACTGCCCACCAGTCCGACTTCGGCCATGTAGGGCCTGGCGCAGCCATTCGGACAGCCCGTCATGCGCACCAGCAGTGGACGCTCGATGCCGAGCCGCCGCAGCAGAGTCTCCAGGCGTTCGAGCACAGCCGGCAGGATCCGCTCCGATTCGGTGATCGCCAGGCCGCAGGTGGGCAGCGCCGGACAGGCGATGGCGTGGCGCGACAGCAACGACGGCGCTTCCGGCGCCTCGAAGCCCAGGGCGGCCAGGGCCTCCTTCACGCTGCTGCGCTGGGAGGTGCCGATCGAGCAGAGCAGCAGGTCCTGGTTGGGAGTGAGCCGCACCTCCAGCTGGTAAGTCTCGACCAGGCGCCGCAGGCCGCGCTTGCGCTCACCCTCCAGACGGCCGCAGAGCAGGGGCAGGCCCACGAACCAGAGACCACGGTTCTGGCGGTGCCAACCCAGGTAGTCGTCCAGGCGAGGCTTGGGTTCCGGCCGCAGGGGCTTGATCGGTGCCTCGAGGTAACGGCCGAGTTCCTGTCGGAACCAGTCGACCCCGCGGTCGTGGATCAGATACTTCATGCGGGCATGGCGACGCTGCTCCCGGTCGCCGTGGTCGCGCTGGAGGGCCACGATGGCCTGCACCAGATCGAGCACATGCTCGGCCGCCACGTAGCCGAGGGGATCGGCGGTGCGGGCGAAGGTGTCCTCCTTGTTGTGGGTGCGGCCCATGCCACCGCCCACGTAGACGTTGCAGCCGCGCAGGCGTCCGGAGGGATCGGTGAAGGCCACCAAGCCGATGTCCTGGGTGAGCAGATCCACCGAGTTATCGCCCGGAACGGTGACGGCCACCTTGAACTTGCGGGGAAGGTAGGTGCCTCCGTAAAGCGGTTCATTGGGGTCCCCGCTGAATCCGGCCCCCTGAACCTGCCGCTGGCGGGCGCGCCTGACAGCCGCAGCGGGCTTGAAGCGGTAGCTGTGATCGCCATCCACCCAGAGATCCAGATACGACCCCTCGGCCGCCAGCGGGGCGATCAGGTCGGCGATCTCATCGGCCAGACGCCTGGCGGCGGGATAGCCCCCCTTCTCGAAGGGCGCGGCCGGGGCCATCACGTTGCGGTTGATGTCACCACAGGCCGCGAGGGTGGAGCCCATCGAGCGCACGATCGTGCCGATCACCTCACGGATGTCGGCCTTGGCGATGCCATGCATCTGGAAGGCCTGACGGGTGGTGAGCCGCAGGGTGCCGTTACCGAGGCGATCAGCGAGATCATCCATCGCCAGGTACAGAGGGACCGGAATGCGGCCAGCCGGGCTGCGCAGCCGCAGCATCATCTGCCAGTCCTTCTCCTGGCCCTTCTGGCGATTGTCGCGGTTGTCCTGCTGGTAACTGCCGTGGAATTTCAGGATCTGAACGGCCCCATCGGTGAAGAAGGGTCTGTCGTTCTCCAGTTCAGTGGCCAGGGGCTCCTTGAGGTAGTCGCTGGCGGCCTTCAGGCGCTCGAATTTGCTGGGTGGCTTGACGGCTGTGCCTGACCCTTCAGGCACTCCGCCGTTGACGGAGGGAGAGGATCGAGAGGCAGCGTCCACAGAATCGGTTTCAACCCTGGTGTGGCCGGACCCCGACGACTTGAGATGACGTTCGGGGGTGAGGGTCACGACAAAGGCACGAGCGTCTCTCGAAGGTAGCGAAGCAGGGTGAGGCTGACGGGCTTTCAATACAGTCGCAGGCTGCTGAGCTGTGCGAGTGGCCACGTTCCTGCTGGAAATCGGAACCGAAGAACTTCCGGCCGATTTCGCGCTCCTGGCCCTGCCTCAACTGGAGCGGCAGGTGCGACACGACCTGGCCGCCCAGCGCCTGCCCCATGGCCTGGTGGAGGCCACCAGCACCCCGCGGCGCCTGGTGGTGCGCGTCGCCGATCTGCCGCCGAGCCAAGAGGATCTGGCCGAAGAGCGCAAGGGCCCCCCGGGTGACCAGGCCTTTGTGGACGGGCAACCGGGCCAGGCCGCCATCGGTTTCGCCAAGCGCTGCGGCGTAGATCCGGCCAGCCTGGAGCTGCGGGACACCCCCAAGGGTCCGTTCGTCTTCGCCCGCATCCTGCAGCCGGGCCGCCCCAGCGAAGACGTGCTGGCCGAACGCATTCCGGTCTGGATCACGGCCCTGCAGGGACGACGCTTCATGCGTTGGGGCGAGGGGGACCTGCGCTTCAGCCGCCCCATCCGCTGGCTGGTGGCCCTGCTCGATCAACAGGTGATTCCCCTGGAGCTGGAGGGCAGTGATCCACTGATCAGCAGCGGCCGGATCAGCCGTGGTCACCGTCTCTCGGAGCAGAGCCTGGCCATTGCCGACGCCGGCCGCCACAGCGACCTGCTGGCCGAAGCCGGTGTGCTGGTGGAACGGCAGCAGCGGGCGGACTGGATCCGCCAGCAGGTGCTCGAGGCCGCCGGCGCCGCCCAGGCGCACCCTGATCTTCCCGAGGAGCTCTTCGAGGAACTGGTGGATCTGGTGGAGAGCCCCAGTCTGATCGAGGGGTCGGTGGAGCAGCGTTTCCTCGACCTGCCGCCGGAGGTCCTGAGCACGGTGATGCGCAGCCACCAGCGCTACGTGCCCCTGCGCCGCCTGGACGCGGTGGAGGATCCCCTCGCCCTCTCGGCCCAGGCCAGCCTCCTGCCTCGATTCCTCTGCATCGGCAACGGCCTGCCGGAGGCGGCCGCCACGGTGCGGCGGGGAAACGAGCGGGTGCTCAAGGCCCGCCTGGCTGATGCCGAGTTCTTTCTCGAGGCCGACCGCGCCGTCAGCTGCGAGCAGCGACGGCAGCGGCTCGCCAGCGTCACCTTTGCGGAAGGGCTCGGCAGCCTGCTCGACCGCAGTGATCGCCTGCTCTGGTTGAGTGAACTGCTCCTGCAGCATCTCCCGCTGACGCGGGAGCACCAGGAGGCGGCCCTGAGGGCCGCGCACCTGTGCAAGCACGATCTGGTCAGTCAGATGGTGGGGGAATTCCCGGAACTGCAAGGAGTGATGGGGGCCAAGTACGCCCTGGCAGAGGGAGAATCGAGGGACGTGGCCCTGGCTGTGCTCGAGCACTATCTGCCGCGGGGAGCCGGTGATCTGCCGCCGAGCTCCGACGCAGGCGCGGTGGTGGCCCTGGCCGAGCGGCTGGAGCTGCTGCTGAGCATCTATGCCAAGGGGGAGCGGCCCAGCGGCTCCTCGGATCCCTACGCCCTGCGCCGGGCGGGCAACGGCCTGTTGCAGATCCTCTGGGAGCGGGGCTGGTCTCCGGATCTGACCATGCTGCTGCAGCAGGCCAGCGCCCACTGGGCCGAGCTGTTGCCCGACCTGCGGCTCGATGCCCCCGCACTCGCGGGCGAGCTGGTGGAAGCTCTGCGCCAGCGCATGATCTCCCTGCTCGATGAGGAAGGCTTCGATGCCGACCTGGTCCAGGCCGTGGTCGGCGATGGGGTGCCCGCCGGGCGGCTGCTGGGCGATCCGATCGACGGGCGCAAGCGGGTGGCCCTGCTGGCCCAGCTCCGTGGTGACGGCCAGCTGGCACCGGTTCAGGCCGTGGTGCAGCGGGCGGCACGCCTGGCGGTGAAGGGAGACCTGCCGGCCGATGTGCTCAGCCCAGCGGATGTGGTGGACCCGGCCCTGTTCAGCTCCCCCAGCGAAGCCGGCATGTTGCAGGTGCTGCAGGAGCTGGAGCCGATCCTCTCGCTACCTGACGGCGAAAGCCGCTACCGCCAGCTGGCCAGCAAGTTGGCGGAGGGAGCCGAAGCCCTCTCCGCCTTCTTCGACGGCGCCAGCAGTGTGATGGTGATGTGCGACGACCCGGCCGTGCGCCGCAACCGGCTGAACCTGCTGGCGGTGTTGCGCAATCAGGCCGGCGTGCTGGCCGATTTCAGCCAGCTCAGCGGCTGAGGGGCCGGGCGGGACCGGCCACCCGCCTCAGCCCTTGGCCGCCAGCACGGGTTCCCGCTCCTGGCTCTGCTGAGGGTCGGCAACCACGGACATGGCCTTGGGCTCCCGCCTGGCTTTGCCCACGCCCTGCTGCTGCTCCGCTTCCTGGGCCAGGGTGGCCAGCCAGGCTTCCATTTCCTCGGGGCTGCGGACCACGCTGGGCACAGGCTTGTACGACTGAGGTGCCAGGGCATTGCCGCGCAGCACGGCACCGAGGGTGAGCAGAGTGAGCTTGATCTGCTGCCAGGGATTCATCATCACCACCCGCTTGTAGAGATAGCTGTCGAAGGTGAGACGCTGCACGTCCTTGTCGTCGCACATCTCGACGAAGGCTTCGCGGGCCGCGTCGTTGCGATAGAAGATGTTCTGAAGGATCTCCAGCACCTTGTAGGTGGCGCCGTACTGCTTGTCCCACTTGCGGATGTAGACCTTGAGATCCGCTTCCGTGGGGATCTTCGCTCCGGATGCACTGGCGGCAACGATCTGCTCGGCGCACATGCGGCCGCTCTTGGCAGCGAAGTAGATCCCCTCTCCTGAACTCTTGGTGACATAGCCAGCGGCATCCCCCACCAGGGCCATGCGTCCCACGACACGACGGGGCCTGGGATGCTCGGGAATCGGGTGCGCTTCAACCTTGATCACCTCGCCGCGCAGCAGCCTGGCACTTGCCCGCCTGCGGATGCCCTTCTGCAGGCTCTTGATCAGCGCCTGGTTCTTCTGCATCGTTCCGGTCCCCACGGCGACATGGTCGTACTTGGGGAAGACCCAGGCATAGAAGTCGGGGGAGACGTCGGTGCCGACATACATCTCGGCGAGATCCTCGTAGTAGCTCATCTCCTCCTTGGGCAGGCGGATGCGCTCCTGGAAGGCGATGGCCACGTTGTAGTCACCAGCGTCCATGGCCTTGGCCACGCGGCTGTTGGCACCATCGGCACCCACGATCAGATCGACTTCGAGGCTCTTGATCTCGCCGGTGGGGCCACCGCCTGAGTAGTCGGCGTAGTGGAGGGTGTAGGGACCCTGGCGGGCCGAACCGGTGTCGATCGACTGAACCAGTCCATTGATCAGATGGGCGCCGAGCTCAGCGGCGCGATTGCGCAGGAATCCATCAAGGATCTCCCGGCGACACATGCCAATGTATTCGTTCTCGTTTTCAAGATGAATATCTACCTCACGATTGGAGGGGGAGATCATGCGCATGTTGCGAACCTTGCGGTCGATGATCGACTCGGGCAGATCGAATTCTTCGACCATGCAGAGTGGAATGGCACCACCACAAGGCTTGGCATTGTCAAGCTTTCGCTCGAAGAGCCAGGTTTCTATTCCTGCTTTTGCTAGCACTTCGGCTGCGCAGGAACCGCTCGGGCCGCCACCCACCACTGCGACTCGCAACATCTTGAAACCTGCTCCGCTGGAATGATCCTTGGGCGCGAAGCTAACACCCACGCCCAGCTCGATGTTGATCAGGCCAGGGCTGACATCTACGATTGTGACGAAGTTTGTTACGAGGTTGCGTGCCACCGCGAAGGCCGCCGCGCCTGAAGCGCGGCGAACAGCGCGAGGACCTGCCGGTGGCACGCCGCTCCCTGCCCGAGGGCCGTCGCCGCAGGGGCCTGCTCAAGCCGGTGGCCACCACGACCGCGGTCCTGCTGGTGCTGGCGGCCGGGGGGGTGCTGCTGTTCCTTCAGCCCCTGAGACGCTGGCTGGCTCCCCCACCGGTACCTGGTCTTGAGGCGCGCCAGACCCTCGACGGTCGCCTGCTGGGTCACTTCCCGTACCCCGAAGCGGCCGCTGGCAACCTGAAGGCGGTGGCCCCCGGCCTGAAACTTCGGCCTGAGGCCGCCGATGCCCTGCTGGCCATGCAGCGCTCCGCCAGCGCCGATGGCGTCGACCTGCGTCTGCTGAGCGCCTTTCGCTCGATCGAGCTGCAGAAGGGGCTCTTCTTCGATGTCAAAGCCGAGCGGAACCAGAGCGCCCAGGAGCGGGCCCAGGTGAGCGCTCCACCCGGCTTTTCAGAGCACAGCACCGGCTATGCGGTCGATCTGGGCGATGGTGCCAGCCCCCAGAGCAATCTGAGTGAGGGGTTCGACCGCACCGCCGCCTTCCGCTGGCTCGAGGCCAATGCCAACCGCTTCCACTTCCAGCTGTCCTTTCCAAGGGGCAACAGCCAGGGGGTGAGCTACGAGCCCTGGCACTGGCGCTACGAGGGATCCCTGGAAGCCCTGCGCCTGTTCGAACCAGTCCGGCAACTGGGGCGTTGATCAGGCCCGTTGGCCTGAATCATGACGCTGACTGGTCGGGATCCGGGGTCTGGACGTCCCTTAACCGATTCAGCCCGAGCCTTCCAGGTGGTGCTGGGATAAGGTGATGGATTGTTGCAACCGTCTCGGTTGCTGCCGACAAGATTAAGCGAGAGATCCCGTATGAGCGCCAATCAGAGCGCACCGATCCGCAACATCGCGATCATTGCCCACGTGGACCACGGCAAGACCACTCTGGTGGATGCCCTGCTTCAGCAATCGGGCATTTTCCGCGAAGGGGAGGCCGTGCCCACCTGCGTCATGGACTCCAACGACCTGGAGCGCGAGCGCGGCATCACGATTCTCTCCAAGAACACGGCGGTCACCTACGCCGGCACCCGCATCAACATCGTCGACACCCCTGGCCACGCCGATTTCGGCGGTGAAGTGGAGCGGGTGCTCGGCATGGTGGACGGGGCGCTGCTGATCGTCGACGCCAACGAGGGGCCGATGCCCCAGACCCGCTTCGTGCTCAAGAAGGCCCTCGAGCAGGGACTGCGGCCGATCGTGTTCGTCAACAAGATCGACCGGGCCCGGGTGGACCCTGAGCAGGCCGTCGACAAGGTGCTCGACCTCTTCCTCGAGCTGGGCGCCGACGACGACCAGTGCGACTTCCCCTATCTCTTCGGCAGCGGCATGGGCGGTTACGCCAAGCCCGACATGGCCACCGAGAGCGACACCATGAAGCCGCTCTTCGACGCCATCCTGCGCCACGTGCCACCGCCGGTGGGAGATCCCGCAAAGCCGCTGCAGCTGCAGGTCACCACGCTCGACTACTCCGATTTTCTCGGGCGGATCATGATCGGGCGGGTCCACAACGGAACGATCAAGGCTGGGCAGCCGGCCGCCCTCATCCGCGACGACGGCAGCATCAAGCGCGGGCGGATCAGCAAGCTGCTGGGCTTCGAAGGCCTCGCCCGGGTGGAGATCGCCGAGGCCCGCGCCGGTGATCTGGTGGCCGTGGCCGGTTTCGATGAGGTGAACATCGGTGAGACCATCGCCTGCCCTGATCACCCCGAAGCCCTGCCGCTGATCCGGGTGGATGAACCCACCCTGCAGATGACCTTCGTGGTCAACGATTCCCCCTTCGCTGGCAAGGAAGGAAAGTTCGTCACCAGCCGCCAGCTACGTGACCGCCTGCAGAAGGAGCTGCTCACCAACGTGGCTCTGCGGGTGGAGGACACCGATTCCCCGGACCGCTTCGCCGTGAGTGGGCGTGGTGAACTCCACCTGGGCATCCTGATCGAGACGATGCGGCGTGAAGGCTTCGAATTCCAGGTGTCGCAGCCCCAGGTGATCTTCCGCACGATCGATGGCACTCCCTGCGAGCCGGTGGAGACCCTGGTGATGGATGTCCCCGAGGACGCCGTCGGCAGCTGCATCGAGAAGCTGGGCATGCGCAAGGGCGAGATGCAGAACATGGAGACCGGCAGTGATGGCCGAACCCAGCTGGAGTTCGTCGTTCCGGCTCGGGGCCTGATCGGCTTCCGCGGCGAGTTCGTGCGGGCCACCCGGGGCGAGGGGATCATGAGCCATTCCTTCTTCGAGTACCGGCCGATGCAGGGCGATTTCGATGCGCGCCGCAATGGCGTGCTGATCGCCTACGAGGAAGGCACTGCCACCTTCTATGCCCTGAAGGGGGCCGAAGACCGGGGCCAGTTCTTCATCACCCCTGGCACCAAGGTGTACAAGGGCATGATCGTCGGCGAGCACAACCGTCCGCCCGACCTTGAACTCAACGTCTGCAAGGCCAAGCAGGTCACCAACATCCGCTCCGCCGGTGCCGAGGTGCTCGACACCCTTCAGTCACCGATCCAGATGACCCTGGAGAGGGCACTGGAATACATCGGCCCCGACGAAATGCTGGAGGTGACGCCGGAATCGATCCGGCTGCGCAAGCTGCCGGCGAAGAAGCCCGCCAAGCGTTGAGCGAGGCTCTCGAGGACGATCCCCGCTTCCGACAGGCGGTCGATCTCTTCAACGCCGGTCAGTGGTACGCCTGCCACGACGGGCTCGAGGAGCTGTGGCATGAAACCCTGGGTCCGGATCGGACCGTGCTCCAGGGGGTGCTGCAGATCGCCGTGGCCCACCTCCATCTGGAGCGGGGCAACCAGCGGGGCGCCACTGTCCTGCTGGGGGAAGGGGTAGGCCGTCTGGCCCGCTGCGGTCCAGAGGCCCTCGGCCTCGACCTCGACCACCTGCGCCAGACCAGCTCCGCCCGCCTGCGCTGCCTGCAGGCAGGCGATGATCCATCAGGACTGCCCCTTCCCGGCCTGCGGCCGCAGGCCTGAGCGTCCGCCCGGGCGCTGGGCTTCCTGCATCGGCCCGTAGATTGCCTGACCAGACCGGGTTCAAGACCCATCACTGCCTCCGAGATGTGAGCACTGTCCAGGTGAGCCCCGTCGAGATGTCCGAACCACCCCTGTGGCCTAGGCGAAATCCGGTGCTGCCGGCCCTGGCAGCCCTGCTCCTGATGCTGGCTGCAGCGGCCAACGGCCGTGCCCAGACGATCCAGCCCGGTGATCAGGTGGGTCCGGCTGCGGATCAGGTGCCGGCAGCTCCGGCAACCCCTCCCGCCACCGGCCAGGTCACGATCGAATCCGACCGCCAGCAGGCCGATAACGTCACCGGCATCATCACCGCCTCGGGCAACGTCCGGATCGTTTATCCCGACCGCCGGGTGGTGGCCACCTCCCGCCAGGCTCAGTACTTCACCCGGGAGGGGATGATCATTCTCAGCGGGGATGTGGATGTGATCCAGGACGATGGCAACCTGTTGAGGGCCGACCGGGTCACCTACATGGTGGAGCAGGAGCGGGCCCTGGCCCAGCCCCTGGAAGGGCAGCAGGTGTTCAGCAAACTTTTGATCCAGACCGCACCCCAGGTTCAGCCGCCGGGAGCCCAACCCCAGCCCATCACGCCGCCGCTTCGATGAGTCTCTCCCTGGAGAGCGTGACTCTGAGCCTGGGCGGCCGTCCCCTGGTGAAGGAGGTGAGCCTGGCGCTGGAACCCGGAGAAGTGGTGGGTCTGCTGGGACCCAACGGTGCAGGCAAGACCACCACCTTCAACCTGGTCACGGGTCTGCTCAGGCCCGACAGGGGTCAGGTGCTTCTGGACGGCCACCGGGTCGAGGGCCTGCCGATGCCCAAACGGGCGCGGCTGGGCATCGGCTACCTGCCTCAGGAGGCCAGTGTGTTCCGCCAGCTCACGGCCCGCGAGAACCTGCAGCTGGCCCTGCAGCAGAGCGGGACTCCGCTGCGGATGCGCCGACAGCGGTTGGAGGAGCTGATCGAGGAGTTTCATCTCAGCCGGTTTCAGCACCGCCGGGGCTTCCAGCTCTCAGGTGGAGAGCGCCGACGCTGTGAAGTGGCTCGGGCCCTGGCCGTGGGCAGCAACGGGCCTCGTTATCTTCTGCTGGATGAACCCTTCGCGGGTGTCGATCCCCTGGCGGTGGCCGATCTGCAGGCTCTGATCGGCAGCCTGCGCCAGCGGGGCATGGGCCTGCTGATCACCGACCACAACGTTCGCGAGACGCTGGCCATCACCGATCGCGCCTACATCCTCACCGAGGGAAGCATTCTCGCCTCGGGCCCCTCCTCGGAGGTGGCCGGCGACCCCCTGGTGAGACGTCACTATCTGGGCGAGGGATTTCAGTTGTGAGCGCGTCCACCAAGACACAGACCAGGCCGGCGGTTCAACGGCTGCTCAGGCCGTTCATGGTCTCCTGGCAGCGGCTGCCCCTGATGGATCGCTGGCTCACCAACGAGCTGATGGGTCCGCTCCTGTTCGGTATCGCTGCCTTCACGGCGGTCTCACTTTCGGTGGGAGTGGTCTTCGAGCTGGTGCGTCGAGTGGCCGAATCAGGTCTGCCGCTGCTCACGGCCCTGCAGGTGCTCGGCCTGCGGATGCCCGGTTTCCTGGTGCTGTCCTTCCCGATGGCCACCTTGATGGCCACCCTGCTGGCCTACAGCACCCTCTCGAGCAACAGCGAACTGATCGCCCTGCGCAGCGTGGGGGTGAGCACCTGGCGCATGGTGCTGCCGGCTTTGGTCGTTGCGGTGCTGATGAGCCTGCTCACCTTCGTGTTCAACGACCTGATCGTTCCCAGCGCCAACCTTGAGGCGACCAACACGTTGAATCAGGCCCTGGGCAAGGCGATCGCGGCGGAGAAGGGCAGCAACATCATTTATTCCCGCTTCAGCCGTCGCCCCAGCAAGCTGGATGAGACCGGCAGCGAACGTTACCTCTCCCAGCTGTTTTACTCACGGCAATTCAAGGATGGAGAGATGGAGGAAGTCACGGTCCTCGATTTCAGCCGTCCCAGCGGAACCCAGATCCTCAAGGCGAAAAAGGGCACCTGGAACGATGAGGCGGGGATGTGGGAATTCCGCGACGGGCAGATCGTGCTGGTGGGCGACAACGAAACCACCACCTCAGCCAAGTTCGATCGTTATCTCTACCCGCTCGATCAGGGGCCCCTCAAGCTGGCGGCCCTGCCCAAGGATGCGGCCAGCATGTCGGTGTCGGAGGCGCTGCGTGCTGAGATTCTGCTGCGGGAAGCAGGGGATCAGAAGGAGGCAAGGCGGTTGAGGGTGCGCATCCAGGAGAAGTTCGCCTTCCCGGCCATCTGCCTGGTGTTCGGCCTGATCGGCAGCAGCCTCGGGGTCAGGCCCGATGCCCGCACGAGCCGCAGCCAGGGGTTCGGCATCAGCGTGCTGCTGATCTTCTCCTATTACCTGATGTCGTTCATCTTCAGCTCGCTGGGGGTGAAAGGCACGCTCGGCCCACTGCTGGCGGCCTGGTCTCCGGTGCTGATCGGCTTGATGCTCGGGCTGCTCCTGTTACGCCAGGCCAGCCGCTGAGCCGGGCCTGCAGGCAGACTGGTCGGCAGATCCGCCCCGCCCAGAGCGAGCTTCTGTGAACGATCCGGTTCTCTCCCTTGGCCTGCTGGCCTTCGCGCTGCTGCTGGTGGCGCTGCCCCTGGCCTTCTGGAGCCTCAGCGGCGGCCGCTCCAGCAGTCCGGTCCGTCTGTTGGTGGCGGCCGCCAATCTGAGCCTCACGGCTCAGCTCACCCTGCGCTGGTGGGACTCCGGTCACTTCCCGATCAGCAATCTCTACGAATCCCTCTGCTTCCTGGCCTGGGCCTGCACCCTCACCCAGCTGCTGGTGGAGCGATCCTGGGCCAGTCCGCTGGTGCCGGCCGCGGCCACCCCCATGGGCCTGGGCTGCCTCGCCTTCGCCAGCTTCGCCCTGCCCGACCGGCTGCAGGAGGCCTCCCCCCTGGTGCCGGCTCTGCGCTCCAGCTGGCTGGTGATGCACGTCAGCGTGATCATGGTGAGCTACGCCGCTCTCCTGGTGGGATCGCTGCTCTCTGTGGCGGTGCTCGTCACCGATCGCGGCCAGGACCTGCAACTGCGCAGCAGCTCCATCGGCAGCGGCGGCTATCGCCAGGCGAAGCTCGCCGTTGATGCGGGCGAGCTGCGCCTGAGCAGCGTCTCGATCGGGGTGAGCGAGCAACTCGACAGCCTCAGCTACCGCACGATCACCGTGGGCTTCCTGCTGCTCTCGGTGGGCCTGGTCAGCGGAGCCGTGTGGGCAAATGAAGCATGGGGCAGCTGGTGGAGCTGGGATCCCAAGGAGACCTGGGCCCTGATCTGCTGGCTGGTCTACGCCGCCTATCTGCACAGCCGGCTGAGCCGGGGCTGGCAGGGACGCCGACCGGCCATGGTGGCGGCCGCCGGCCTGGTGGTGATCGTCGTCTGCTACATCGGCGTCAACCTTCTGGGCATCGGCCTGCACAGCTACGGCTGGTTCCTGGGCGCCTGACGGGAAGCCGGGCCGAAGCCCGGTCCCCGTTCCGGAGTGCCGAACCCCTGCTCAGACCAGCACGGCCTCAGGCCGGCGGCTGTGGCGGATCCCCTCGATCGCCGCTCGGTAGTCGGGAGCATTGAACACGGCCGAACCAGCCACGATCGCGTTGGCGCCAGCTTCCACCACCTGCCAGGTGTTGTTGGCCTTGAGGCCCCCGTCCACCTCGATCCAGGGATCGAGTCCGCGCTCGTCGCACATCCGGCGCAGGCGGCGCACCTTCTCCACCGCCGAGGGGATGAAGCTCTGGCCGCCGAAGCCGGGGTTGACGCTCATGATCAGCACCAGATCACAGAGCTCGAGGCAGTATTCGAGGGTTTCCAGCGGAGTGCCGGGGTTGAGCACCGCTCCGGCCTTCTTGCCGAGGTCCCTGATCTGACCCAGGTTGCGGTGGAGGTGCGGGCAGGCTTCCACCTGCACATAGATGTGATCGGCGCCGGCCTTGGCGAAATCCCCCACATAGCGCTCGGGCTCCACGATCATGAGGTGGACATCGAGGGGCTTGCTGGTGACGGGGCGGAGGGCCTCGACGATCAGCGGGCCGATGGTGATGTTGGGAACGAATCGGCCATCCATGACGTCGACATGGATCCAGTCGGCTCCAGCCTCGTCTACGGCCCTCACCTCGTCACCGAGGCGGGCAAAATCAGCGGAAAGGATCGACGGGGCGATCACCAGAGGCTTCGTGCTCATGGTTGGGGCCACCGGGGGCGAGGGAGCCCATGGATTGTAGGAACGCGTGGAGAGGGGTCTCGCGAGGCGCTGATACAGTGACGCCCGCTTCTTGTCGGAAAGACCTTGCCGCAGCTGGTCTGCCTGTCTTTCTGCTGACGCCTTCTCTCCCCCCTGCCGGACCGTCGTGGATCGCACCCTCATTCAGGAACTGCTCGAAGTCGTTGAGCAGGCCGCCATCGCCTCCGCCCACCTCACCGGACTCGGGAAGAAAGATGAGGCCGATGCCGCCGCCGTCGAGGCGATGCGCACCCGCATGGGCTCCATCGCCATGCAGGGCCGGATCGTGATCGGCGAGGGTGAGCGGGATGAGGCCCCGATGCTCTACATCGGCGAGGAAGTGGGCAGCGGCACAGGCCCCGGTGTCGATTTCGCCGTGGATCCCTGCGAAGGCACCAATCTCTGCGCCAACGCCCAGGACGGCTCGATGGCGGTGCTCGCCGCCTCGGACCGCGGCGGACTCTTCAACGCCCCCGACTTCTACATGAAGAAGCTGGCCGCGCCCCCGGCCGCCAAGGGCAAGGTGGACATCCGCAAGAGCGCCACCGAGAACATCGCCATCCTGAGCGAGTGCCTGGGCATGCCCGCCAGCGACCTGGTGATCGTTGTGATGGACCGCGCCCGCCACAAGGATCTGATCGCCGAGATCCGGGCCACCGGCGCCCGGGTGAAGCCGATCAGTGACGGGGACGTGCAGGCAGCGATCGCCTGCGGTTTCGCCGGCACCGGCACCCACTGCCTGATGGGCATCGGCGCCGCCCCCGAGGGGGTGATCTCCGCGGCGGCGCTGCGCTGCCTCGGCGGCCACTTCCAGGGACAGCTGGTGTATGACCCCGCCATCGCCCAGACCAGCGAGTGGGCCGACTACACCAAGGAAGGCAACATCGAGCGGCTGAACTCGATGGGCATCACCGACATCGACAAGGTCTATGAAGCCGAGGAGCTCGCTTCCGGTGAGAACGTTGTCTTCGCCGGCAGCGGGATCACCCCGGGCCTGCTGTTCAAGGGTGTGGTGTTCGAGCGAGACTGCACCCGCACCAGCAGCCTGATCATCAGCTCCCTCGACACCACGGCCCGCTTCACCGACACGATCCACATCAAGCCCGGCGCCAAGAGCGTCGCCCTGCGCTGAGCACCCTCCCATGCACATCGCCGTCGTCGGCCTCAGCCACCGCACGGCTCCGGTCGAGATCCGGGAGCGACTGAGCATCCCCGAGCAGACCATGGAGGAATCCCTCCAGAATCTGCGCGGGGACTCCCAGGTGCTCGAGGCTTCCATCCTCAGCACCTGCAACCGGCTCGAGATCTACACCCTGCTGCGCAGCCCCGAACAGGGGATCCATGCCGTGGGTGCCTTCCTGAGCCAGCACTCCGGGCTCGACTTCGGGGAGCTCACGCCCCACCTGTTCACCTACCACCACGAGGAGGCGGTGGCGCACCTGTTGCGGGTGGCCGCCGGCCTCGACAGCCTCGTGCTGGGTGAGGGTCAGATCCTCTCCCAGGTGAAGAAGATGGTGCGCCTGGGCCAGGAACACGGCTCGATCGGACCGATTCTCAACCGCCTGCTCAACCAGGCGGTGAGCACCGGCAAACGGGTGCGCAGCGAAACCAACCTCGGCACCGGTGCTGTCTCGATCAGCTCCGCCGCCGTGGAGCTGGCCCAGCTCAAGGTGGGCCAGGCCAGGGGCCTCGATGAGCTCGTGCCACTGGATCAGGAACAGGTGGCGGTGGTGGGGGCCGGGCGCATGGCCCGTCTGCTGCTGCAGCACCTTCAGGCCAAGGGCTGCCGCGGCCTGGTGCTGCTCAATCGCACGCCGGAACGTGCCGAGGCCCTGGCTGCCGATTTCCCTGATTTCCCCGTCCAGTGCCGCCCGCTGAGCGACCTCGATCACTGCCTGAGCACCTGTTCCCTGGTCTTCACCAGCACCGCGGCGGACGAGCCGATCATCGACGCCGCCAGGCTCAGCGGCCTCAACCGTCGCTCCTCGCTGATGCTCATCGACATCGGTGTGCCGCGCAACATCAGCGCCGACGTGGAGCAGCTCGTCGGTGTTGACGCCTTCGACGTCGACGATCTCCAGGAGGTGGTGACCCGCAACCAGGAGGCCCGCCGGGACATCGCCGTGGAGGCCGAAGGGCTGCTGCAGGAGGAGGCCCGTCAGTTCCTGGAATGGTGGGACGGACTGGAGGCGGTGCCCACCCTCAACCGCCTGCGCCAGCAGCTGGAACAGATCCGCGAGCAGGAACTGCAGAAGGCCCTCAGCCGGATGGGTCCCGATCTCTCGGTGCGGGAGCGCAAGGTGGTGGAGGCCCTGAGCAAGGGCATCATCAACAAGATCCTGCACAGCCCGGTCACCAACCTTCGGGCACCCCAGCCCCGCCAGCAGCGCCACCAGGCGATGCAGGTGCTGCATCAGCTCTTTGCCCTCGACGGAGAGGACGAGGACAGCTGATGTCGCCGGAGCTACAGCGGCTCGCCACGTTTTTGTGTTCAGCCCTGGCGTACGGGCTTCTGGAGGCACCCGATCCGGTACGGTGCACCCACGCTGACGGCAGCAGTCTCGGAGGGCAGTGATGAAGCGGGTTCTGGCGATCATTCTCGGCGGAGGCGCCGGCACCCGGCTCTACCCCCTCACCAAGATGCGGGCCAAGCCGGCTGTACCGCTGGCCGGCAAGTATCGCCTGATCGATATCCCCATCAGCAACTGCATCAACTCGGGGATCAACAAGATCTACGTGCTCACGCAGTTCAACAGTGCCTCCCTGAACCGGCACCTCACGCAGAGTTACAACCTCTCCGCCGGCTTCGGGCAAGGGTTCGTCGAAGTGCTGGCCGCCCAGCAGACCCCCGACAGCCCCACCTGGTTCGAAGGCACCGCCGATGCCGTGCGCAAATACCAGTGGCTGTTCCAGGAATGGGACGTGGATCAATACCTGATCCTCTCCGGCGATCAGCTGTACCGGATGGATTACAGCCGTTTCGTGGATCACCACATCCAGTCCGGCGCCGACCTCACGGTGGGAGCCCTGCCGGTGGATGCCGCGCAGGCCGAAGGGTTCGGGCTGATGCGCACAGACGTCGACGGGCGCATCCGTGAATTCTCCGAGAAACCCAAGGGCGCCGCCCTTGAGGCGATGAAAGTGGACACCGCCCGTCTGGGACTGGCGGATGCCGAGGCCGCCCGCCGCCCCTACCTGGCCTCCATGGGCATCTACGTCTTCAGCCGCGACACGCTCTTCGATCTGCTGGCGCAGAATCCCGGCTCCACCGATTTCGGCAAGGAGATCATTCCCACCGCCCTGGGCCAGGGTGACAATCTCAGGGCCTACCTCTTCGACGATTACTGGGAGGACATCGGCACGATCGGGGCCTTCTATGAGGCCAACCTGGCCCTGACCGACCAACCGAAACCGGCCTTCTCCTTCTACGACGAGAAGTTCCCGATCTACACCAGGCCTCGCTACCTGCCGCCCAGCAAACTACTGGATGCCCAGGTCACCCAGTCGATCATCGGCGAGGGATCGCTTCTCCAGAACTGCAGCATTCACCATTGCGTGCTCGGAGTGCGCTCCCGCATCGAAGGGGAGGTCGTCCTGCAGGACACCCTGGTGATGGGGGCCGACTTCTTCGAATCCAGTGAGGAGCGGGCCGTGCTGCGCGAACGGGGCGGCATCCCGGTGGGCGTGGGCCGCGGCACCACCGTGCGTCGGGCAATCCTCGACAAGAATGTCCGCATCGGGCGCAACGTCACGATCGTCAACAAGGACGGGATCGAGGAGGCCGATCGCCCCGAGCTGGGCTACTACATCCGCAACGGCATCGTGGTGGTGGAGAAGAACGCCAGCATCGCCGACGGCACCGTGATCTGAACCGCCGGCTCACCCGCCGATCTGAGCGCTTGCTGACACAGAGCCCGGGTCAACGGCGTTCCGGCAGGCTCAAGGCCACACTGAGGCCGCACGGCCTGCACGCCAACTTCTCATGAGCAAAGCACACTTCGGCCTGATCGGCCTCGGAGTGATGGGCGAGAACCTGGTCCTGAACGCTGAACGCAACGGGTACTCCAGCGTCGTCTTCAACCGCACCTACGCCAAGACCGAAGACTTTCTGAATGGCCGGGCCGCCGGACTGAACATCATCGGGGCCCACACCCTCGAGGAGTTCGTCGGGGCTCTGGAACGCCCCCGCCGCATCCTGATGATGATCAAGGCGGGCGAACCGATCGACGCCATGATCGCCCAGATCTCCCCTCTGCTGGAGGACGGCGATCTGCTGATCGACGGCGGCAATTCCCTTTACACCGACACGGAACGGCGTGTGAAGGAGCTGGAAAGCCAGAGCTTCGGCTACATCGGCATGGGGGTCTCCGGCGGCGCCAAGGGGGCCCTGGAGGGGCCGAGCATGATGCCCGGAGGCACCAAGGCCGCCTACGACGCGATCGAGGGGCTGGTGCGCAAGATGGCCGCCCAGGTCGAGGACGGGCCCTGCGTCACCTACATCGGCCCCGGCGGTGCCGGCCATTTCGTCAAGACCGTCCATAACGGGATCGAGTACGGGATCGAGCAGATCCTGGTGGAGGCCTACGACCTGATGAAGCGCAGCGCCGGCATGGATGGCCTGGCGATGGCCGACGTGTTCGACGGCTGGAACCAGCTGGAGGAGCTCTCCTCCTACCTGGTGGAGATCACCGAGGTCTGCCTGCGCACCCGCGATCCCGAGGATGGCGGCGATCTGGTGGAGAAGATCCTCGATGTGGCCGGCCAGAAGGGAACCGGCCTGTGGACGGTGGTGAGCGCCCTGGAGATGGGGGTGCCCGTGCCCACCATCTACGCGGCCCTCAACGGCCGGGTGATGAGCTCCCTGCATGCCGAGCGCCAGGCGGCCGCCGCTGTGATTCCCGGCCCGGAGGCGGTGGCCGTGGCGCTGGGCGATCCGGCCGAGGGCATGCCGGCCCTGCGCGATGCCATCACGCTGGCCTGCATCGCCAGCTACGCCCAGGGCATGGCCCTGATGGTGGAGGCCTCCGGCCTGCACGACTACAACCTCAACCTCTCGGCGATCGCCCAGATCTGGAAGGGGGGCTGCATCATTCGCGCCAGGCTGCTGCAGCGGATCCAGAACGCCTACGACGCCAACCCGGATCTGGCCAATCTGATGATGGATCCCTGGTTCGCCGACCAGGTGAACGCGCGGCTGCCGGGCCTGCGACAGGTGGTGGCGGGTGCGGCCCTGGCGGGCATTCCCGTGCCCTGCCTGAGCAGCACCCTCGATTACATCGACAGCTACCGCACGGCGCGGCTGCCCCAGAACCTGCTCCAGGCCATGCGCGACTGCTTCGGCGCCCACACCTACCAACGGGTGGACCGCGAAGGCAGCTTCCACACCGAGTGGCTCTGATGCGCAGCCAACCACCGGCCAGATACCGGATCGAAGTGGCCGCCGATGCTGAGGAGCTGGCCCGGCGCACCGCCGAGACCATCGCCGCCTGCATCGATCTGGCCCTGGCCCAGCGGGACCGGGCCCAGATCGCCCTGGCGGGTGGCGGCACCCCCGCCGCCGCCTACCGGCTGCTGGGACGGGAGCGGCTGCCCTGGCAGCGGGTGGATGTGCTGCTGGGGGATGAACGCTGGGTGGCGGCCGACGACCCCTCCAGCAACGCCCTGATGCTGCATCAGACCCTGCTGGCGGAAGCCCCGGGCTCCGAGGCGCGCTTCCAGCCGGTGCCCACCGATCTGGAGACCCCGGAAGCCAGCGCCGTGGCCTATGCCGCCACGGTGGCCAGGCTCTGCCCGGGGAACCCACCGATCTTCGATCTGGTGCTGCTGGGTCTGGGGGATGACGGCCACACGGCCTCCCTGTTTCCCGGCACCCCAGCCACCACGGTGATCGACCGGGAGGCCACGGTGAGCGAGGGCAAGGGGCTTCCCCGGGTCACCCTCACCGCACCGGTGCTGAGCGCCGCGCGCCAGGTGCTCTTCCTGGTGAGTGGGGCAGGCAAACAGCAGGCGCTGCGGCGTCTGCTCGATCCCGAGGAATCACCCGAGCGCACGCCGGCCCGCCTGGTGAGTCCACGCCAGCCTGTGTTGATCCTCGCCGATGCCGCCGCTGCGGCAGGCTTGGAGGAGTGATCGAGCTGGCCCTGATGGTGGCACCCCTACTGGTGGTGAGCGGTGATGGCTTCAGCGGCTGGCTGGCGCTCAACGACACCATCATGGGCGGACGCAGCAGCGGCGTCTGCCGCAGCGGGCCATCGGGGCTGGTGCTGGAGGCGGAGGTGATCGAAACCGGGGGCGGCTTCGTGAGCTGCCGCTCCCCGCTGTTCTCACCGCCCCTGGATCTGAGCGGCTACCGGGCGCTCCAGCTCGATCTGCGCGGCGACGGGCGGCGCTACAAGCTGGCGGTGGCCTGCGCCGATGGGGTGGCAGGCCTCACCGAGCTGATCCCGGGGGGGCTGCGCTGGGTCAGCGAGTTCGCCACCAACCCCGAGGGCCTCACCACGGTGGAGATCCCCTTCGAGCAACTGAAAGCCTCGGTGCGGGCCCAGCCGATGACCCTGCCGCTGCTGCGCTTCGATCCCAGCCGGATCACCCGGCTGCAGATCCTGCACTCGAAATTCGGCGACGATGGCCGGCCCAACCCCGGCTTCCGCGCCGGTGCCCTGCGCCTGGGCGTGGAGGCGATCCGGGCCGTTCCCTGAGGTGGAGAGCCTGAGCGAAGCCGTTGATGGGCCCGGCCCCAACGATCTGCTCAGGCGGGTGGCGGCTGCAGCTGATCTCTGCTTGAAACCCCACCGCCACGCGGTGGTGATCAGCTCCGGAGGACCTGAGCTGATCTCGCCGGGCGCTGAAGCCGAGTCGGGCGAGGAGGAGTGCACCCTGCGGCTGCTTTGCCGCCGGGCGGATGGTGAGCGGGCGGAGCGCGACGACATCGAGCTGGAGATCTACCGCAGCGGAGAGGATCTGCACCTGATGCTGAGCTGGCCTGAGCAAACGGATCAGCCCATGCTCTGGCACGGCCACCACCCGGTCTGGATGGATGGTGACAGTGGCCAGCGCTGCGAGCGGCCTGCCGACGGTGCGGCGCTGGAAGCCCTGGCCCGGCGGCTGCGGGCTCTGCTCAGCCCTGATCGGTGACCGCTCCCAGGCTGCTGCTGCTCACCAGACGGGCGTACTTGCCCAGCACACCCGTGCGATAGCGGGGCTCGGGTGCCGCCCAGGCCTCGCGACGCCGTTCCAGCTCGGCCGGTTCCACGTTGAGCTGAATCAGCAGCTGGTGTGCGTCGACGGTGATGCTGTCCCCCTCCTGCACGAGGGCAATGGTGCCGCCCACGGCGGCTTCGGGGGCCACGTGGCCCACCACCAGGCCGTAGGAACCCCCGCTGAAGCGGCCGTCGGTGATCAGCGCCACCGACTCTCCCAGGCCCTGCCCCACGATCGCCGCGGTGGGGGAGAGCATCTCGCGCATCCCGGGTCCGCCCACGGGACCCTCGTAGCGGACCACCACCACATCGCCGGCGCGAACCCCACCCGCGAGGATGGCTTCCAGGGCGCTCTCCTCGCTCTCGAACACCCGGGCCGGCCCCGTGATCACCGGGGTCTTGACGCCACTGATCTTGGCGACGGCCCCTTCCTCGGCCAGGTTGCCCTTGAGGATCGCCAGGTGTCCCTTGGCATAGAGCGGATTGGAGAGGGGCCGGATCACCTCCTGATCGGCAGGAGGCTCGCTGGGCACCTCGGCGAGCACCTCCCTGAGCGTGAGGCCCTCGATGGTGCGGCAGTCACCGTGGAGCAGGCCGGCGTCGAGCAGCAGTTTCATCACCTGGGGGATCCCTCCGGCCCGGTGCAGATCCACCGTCACGTAGCGACCGCTGGGCTTGAGATCGCAGATCACCGGCACCCGCTGCCGGATGGTTTCGAAATCATCGATCGTGAGCGGCACCTCGGCAGTGCGGGCGATCGCCAGCAGGTGCAGCACCGAGTTGGTGGAGCCTCCCACCGCCATGATCACGCTGATGGCATTCTCGATCGCCTCGCGGGTGATCAGATCACGGGGGCGGATGTTCGCCTCGATGGCCCGCACCAGCACCTCGGCGGAGCGGGCAGCACTTTCGGCCTTCTCCGGATCCTCGGCCGCCATGGTGGAGCTGCCGGGCAGGCTCAGGCCCATGGCTTCGAAGGCCGAGCTCATCGTGTTGGCGGTGAACATGCCACCGCAGCTGCCGGCGCCGGGGCAGGCGTTCTTCTCGATCGCCAGCAGCTCCGCCTCATCGATGCGGCCGCCCGAGAACTGACCCACCGCCTCGAAGGCACTCACCACGGTGAGGTCGCAGGGGCCGAGTCGGCCGGGTTTGATCGTGCCGCCGTACACGAAGATCGCCGGGATGTTCATGCGCGCCATGGCGAGCATCGCCCCGGGCATGTTCTTGTCACAGCCGCCGATCGCCAGCAGGCCGTCCATGCTCTGGGCGTTGCAGGCGGTTTCGATCGAGTCGGCGATCACCTCCCGTGACACCAGGGAATACTTCATCCCTTCGGTGCCCATCGAGATGCCGTCGCTGACGGTGATGGTTCCGAACATCTGAGGCATGGCCCCCGCCAGACGGGCGGACTCCTCGGCGCAACGGGCCAGATCGTTCAGGCCGATGTTGCAGGGCGTGATCGTGCTGTAGCCGTTGGCGATGCCGATGATCGGCTTGTTGAAATCACCATCGCCGAAGCCCACGGCCCGCAACATGGCCCGGTTGGGAGAACGCTGAACGCCTGCGGTGATGGCGGCGGAACGGAGCATGAACCCTTCAGTGGCACCGCCAGCAACCTACCGAGGCGAGCTGCCGCGGCTCAGGATTCAGGGCTGAGGGTCTCCAGCTGCCGACGCACGTCTTCGATGGCCCGGTTCAGCTCATTGACCTTGTGCTGCAGTTCACGTTCCAGCAGGGGCCTGCGTTCGCCGTCGCCGACGTCGCGGGAGCCCCCCTGCAGGCGCGAGAGGGTGAGGCTGCGCCGCTGGCGCTGGGCCAGGCGGCGGCGCTCGGCTTCAGCCAGCAGCCACCAGGCCAGACCGGCGGCTCCGATGACCGCCCCGGCGACGGCACTGGCCAGGATGGGACTGACGGGGGATTCGCGTTCGGCCATGGGTCTCGATCCTCCAAACCCCTGATGGGGGAAGCCTAGAACCGCTCCGCCATCCGAAGGGCGTTCGCAATCACGGTGAGGCCGGGCGACACCATCGGGCAACTGGGAAAGACGCTGGCATCGGCGATGGTCAGGTTGGCCAGGCCATGGACGCGGCCGTCGCGATCGACCACCGAGTGGGCCGGATCGTCGCCCATGCGGCAGGTGCCGCAGGCATGACCGATCACCGCCAGGGGAGCCTCGCCGCGGGGGTAGAAGGGGGCCTGGCGCACCTGGGGAGTGAGCGGATCGGCGTCGACCGCCTTGAGCACGGAGAGCCAGCGGTAGACGAGGCGGTCGTGGGCTTCGAGGTTGTTGGCCCTGTACTGGATGCTCAGCCGCTCCCCGCGCAGCTCGATACGGTTCCCGGGATCGGGCAGCACCGGACTCATCGCCCACCAGCAGATCGAGCGCACCGCCAGCTGCTCCAGAGCCAGGTTGGGCAGGAGCCGGGTGATCAGCGAGAGCACCGGCGGTGACTCGGCGAACTGGGCGTCCTGCAGCACTCCGCCGCCGGTTTCGATGTGACCGAGCGGAAAGCTGACGTTCTGATCACCCCAGACATAGTCGTTGACCCCCAGGCTGCGGGGGAAGCGGCCGCTGTGGGGCTCGCGGGCCAGCTGCAGGATGGCGGTGAGCTGGGGTTTCATCAGGTGGCGGCCCACCTGGCTGGAGCCATTGGCCAGACCGTCGGGATGGAGTGTGCTGCGGGAGCGCAGCAGCAGCGCCGGGGTGTTGACCGCACCGGCGGCCAGCACCACCTGGTCGCCGCGGAACATCCAGCGCTGGCCGCCGATCTCGGCTTCCACCCCCTTCACCTCGCGGCCACTGGGATCCACGTGCAGCTGGATGACGCGGGCGTTGCTGATCAGGCGGGTGGTGCGATGGGCGAGGGCCGGCTGCACCCCGAACAGCTCCGCGTCGCCGCTGGGATCGTCGAGCTGCTCCGACCAGCTCAGCGGCAGGTCGTAGGGGTGGCTGCCCTGGCGCTGCAGACCCTGGCGCAGGGGCTCGAAGAGCGGATCCAGCGGCAGCGGGGCGTGGGGATAGGGGCTGCTGCGCGGGGGTTCCTGGGGGTCGACCCCGGCTCGGCCATGGACGCGGTAGAGCGCCTCGGCCCGTTCGTACCAGGGGGCCAGTTCGTCGTAGCTGAGGGGCCAGGCGGGGGCCACCCCCTCCTGCAGAGGCAGACCCTCGAACTCGCGCGGCCACATGCGCTCGAGCACCCCGCCCCAGATCTTGGTGTTTCCGCCCAGGGCATAGATGGTCTGGGGAGAGAAGGGATCGCCATCCGGGCCAAACCAATCGTCGCCGGGGTGATAGCGGTCCTTGCGGAACAGATCGACGCTGGCCACGTTCTGATCGGCCAGGTCCATGACTCCGCCCCGCTCCAGCAGCAGCACCGAGCGGCCCCTGGCCGCGAGGGCCCCGGCCAGGGTGCCGCCGGCGGCGCCGGAGCCGATCACGATCACCTCGTGGTGCTGGTCGTCGAGGATCATGACCAGGCGTAGAGAAGGAGAAAGAGCATCACCCAGATCACATCCACGAAGTGCCAGAACAGGGAAGTGGCGATCACCCCCTGCTCACCGGCGGCGTAGTTGGCCGGGCGGAAGGAGCGCTGCAGCATCAGGGCCATCAGCAGGATGCCGCTGAGCACGTGCAGGCCATGGAAGCCGGTGAGCAGGTAGAAGCAGCTGCCGAAACTGCCGCTGGTGATGCCGAACGCCAGTGAACGCCATTCGCTCGCCTGGCCGTAGAGAAACACCGCCCCCATGGCCATGCTCAGCAACCAGAAGGAACGGAACCCCCAGAGCTGTCCCCTGGAGAGGCAGCGCTCGGCCAGAGCCACCGTGCCGCTGCTGGAGACCAGCACCACCGTGTACAGAAGGGGGCTGCGCCACTCCAGACCCTCCACCCCGGGCGGCAGCCACTGCAGGGCTGAGAGCTTCAGCAACGCATAGCCGCTGAAGAACGCCAGAAAGATGACGCTCTCGGAGCAGAGAAAGATGATGAAGCCGGTAAGGCTGTGGTTGGCGTAAGCCACGTCATGACCCTGGGGGGTCGGGGCGTCATCGAGGGGAGGGCTGATGGTCATGGCTCAGGCCTGCAGAAGGGAGCGCTCGATCTCGGCCTGGTGTTCCACCAGTGGCCGGCCGGTGCCATAGCCGTAGGGGCCACTGATCACGGTGGGGACGTGCTCCTCGAAGTTCTCAGCCGGAGGAGGTGAAGGAAGCAGCCACTCCAGGCCGATGGCCGTCCAGGGATTGGCCGGAGACTTCGGCCCCCGCACCCAGGAGCTCACCAGGTTGAGCAGGAAGGGAATGATGGAAACCCCCAGCAGGAAGGCACCGAGGCTGGCGATCACGTTCCAGAAGGCGAACTCCGGGTCGTAGGAGGACACCCTGCGGGGCATGCCCATCAGACCGAGGGGATGCATCGGAAAGAAATTGAGGTTGGTGCCGATGAAGGTAAGCAGAAAATGGAGCTTTCCAAGACCCTCATAGTACATGTGGCCGGTGAACTTCGGGAACCAGTGATAGATTGCGGCGTAGACTCCCATGGTGGCCGCTCCATAAATCACGTAGTGGAAATGACCCACCACGAAATAGGTGTTGTTCACGTGGATATCCACAGGCACCGTAGCCAGCATGATGCCGGTGACGCCTGCGAAAACAAAATTGAACAGCCCGCCGAGGGCGAACAGCATCGCCGTATTCAGGCGTAACTTCCCGCCCCACAGAGTGGCCAGCCAGGCGAACACTTTGATGCCGGTGGGCACCGCGATCAGCATGGTGGTCACCATGAAGACATCGCGCATCCACTGGGGAACACCGCTGGGGAACATGTGGTGCACCCAGACGATCAGGCTGAGACCGACGATCACCAGGGAGGCCCCGGCCACGAAGGGATAGCCGAACAGGGGCTTGCGTGCATAGACCGGGAACAGTTCGGAGAACACACCGAACACCGGCAGGATGATCACATAGACGGCGGGGTGGGAATAGAACCAGAAGAAGTGCTGATAGAGCACCGGATCACCGCCTCCCTCAGGGCGGTAGAAGGAGGTGCCCACCACCAGATCGAACAGCAGCATCACCGCCCCACCAGTGAGGGCGGGCAGGCCGATCAGCTGAATCGTCTGTGCCGAGAGAGCCGTCCAGCAGAAGATCGGCATCCGGCCCAGGGACATGCCAGGGGCGCGCAGGCGCAGGATCGTGGTCACGACGTTGACCGCGCCCATGATCGAGGAGATGCCCGAGAGGGCCACGGCCAGAATCCAGAGGGCCTCTCCGTTGATCAGATGCCCGAGGGGGTTCTGCAGGCTCACCGGCGGATAGGACCACCAGCCGGAGGAGGCGGGGCCGCCGGGAACCAGGAAGCTGGCCATCAGGATCACCCCGAACACCGGCACCATCCAGAAGGCGGCGGCATTGAGCTTGGGGAAGGCCATGTCCGGGGCGCCGATCATGCACGGGATCAGCAGGTTGTTGAGCCCATTGAGCACCGGGAAGATGAACAGGAAGAGCATGATCGTCCCGTGCATCGTGTAGAGGCCGTTGTACACGGTCCGATCCACCAGATCCGCCTCCGGTGTGATCAGCTCACCGCGCATGATCATCGCCAGGAGACCGCCCACCAGCAGGAAGAACAGAGCAGTGGCGATGTACTGGATGCCGATCACCTTGGCATCGGTGTTGAAGCTGAAGAAGCGCTTCCAGTTGTCCGGGGCACCGGGCACCGGATGGGGTGCCCTGAGGATGCGCGAGTCGACGCCGGCGGTGGAGGTCATGGGATCAGCCGTCGTGGGGAAGGGTGTTGGAGCCGGGCACATTCACCAGAGGCGGCGGGGCCGGCTCGACGGTGGCGTAGCCGCTGGAGCGCTCGCCGCTGCGCTGCTGGGCGTATTCACGGGCGGCATCGCTGAGGCCGGGCTGGAGCGGCAGGCGGGAGGCACGACGCAGCCACTCCTGGTAGGCCTCTTCGCTCTCCACCACCACATCGGCCTGGTTGGCGGCGAACCAGGTGCCGCTGTACTCGGAGTCGCGCAGGCGGTAGCGGCCCTCGCGGGTGGGTGTGAGGAAGAGGGTGATCGAGCGGCCGGGGATCACCTGCTGCTTGAGACGAAAGGCCGGCACGTAGAAGCCGTGGATCACGTCCCTGCTCTCCAGCTGGAGGCCGAGGCGCCGTCCGAGCGGCAGGTGCAGCTCGGTGGAGGAGACCCCCGCCACCGGGTAGCGGAACTCCCACGACCACTGCCTGGCGATCACCTGCACCTCCCCGCCGGGAGGTGGTGCGGCACTGGCGGAGCTGGCCAGGGCAGGACCATGGTCATGGTCCATGGGGCCGATCAGACCGATCTCGCGGTTCACCTGGATCGTGTAGGCAGCGATCCCCATCACCAGCAGCAGCGGGATCACGGTCCAGATGATCTCGAGGGTGGTGTTGCCCTCGATCGGCTCCGCATCACTCATGTCGTACTTCTCGGCCCGGTTGAAGAGCACGACCCAGGCCATCACCGACACCACTCCCACGAACACGAAGGTGGCGACGGCCGTCTCGAAACCGAAGAGGCCATCCACCAGCGGGGCCGCCGAGGAGGCCTGCACCGGCAGCCAGCGGGGCACCTGAGCACCCATCCAGACACTCAGCAGGATGAGCAGCACCAGCCAGAGAGCCAGGCCGATCACACGGGTGAGGGGGAAACGTTGTGGGGTACTGGTCATGGCAGGGCCTCCCGCAGACTGGCGCCCTCGCCCAGAAGCTGGCTGGCGGTGACATGGACGCCGAACTCAACCCCCAGCTGGGCGCCGAGGGTGCCGTGCCAGGCCATCAGCGCGAACACCAGCAGTCCCACCAGCAGGTAACTCCACTGCACCTGGCGTCCCATCTCCCAGCGCCAGCGGTAGCGCTGGACTCCACGCCAGAGCGTCATCAGCACGATCGAGAACAGCAGGCCCACGCCCACAGCCCCATGCCAGAGCATGGTGGCGGTGCTGCCCATGCCGAAGCTGCTGGTGACACCGGGGAGCGGATCGGCCAGCTGCATCTCCACGAAACCCGCCGCCACGGTGAAGAAGCTGATCAGGCAACAGGCCAGCAGGTTGTACCAGCCCACGTCATGCAGTCCGGCCCGGGTCACCGGCAGGGCCAGGAAACGGAACAGTCGCTTCTCGAAAGGGAAGAGCGCTCCGGCGATGTCGAAGGCGATGGCAATGACGAACAGACCGATCGTGAGATGCACCAGGTTGGGGTGAATCGGCAGCCGGTAGGGCAGATCATTGGCTCCAAGCTCCATCACACCAGACCTGCGCGCATCGCCTCCACCACCTTGACGGTGTGCAGGCCGTAGACCCAGATCAACTGATTGCCGAGCAGCACCTGAACCACCACCAAGGCACTGAGCAGGCTGCCCGCCCCGAGAAAGGCCAGGGGCAGCTGCAGAGGATCCCGGCTGCGGATCACATAGCGCCAGGCGGTGAGCACCGAGAGCACTCCGGCCAGAACCCAGCCAAGGGTGCTGTGCAGGTTGAGGATGTCGCGCGAGGCGCCATAGGGATTGGCCAGACCCGCCTCCACCTGGCCGAAGATGATCGCGATGAAAATCGCCACCGTGGCGACGAGCAGATTCCAGAAGCTCACCTCGTACAAGGCGGGTTTTCCCGCCAGGCGACCGATCAGATCGAAGACGAAGGCAATCAGGGCCATCGCGATCACGAAGTGGACCACGATCGGGTGGATCGTGTCGATCCAAGGGAGGTTGCGGTCGTTGAGGGGAGGGAGAAGCTCGAGCATGGGCGCCTGCCCGTCCTGCCGCTGCCTCCACCATGCAGCTCAGGCAGAAACGGGTGTCGGCCCAGTCAGCGAATCCCGATCGGATCGGATCAGCTACCTACGCTGAGCGCAGTCGAGCCCGTGCCATGTCGATCCCCGCCTCCCGACCCCTGCGCTGGCTGGCGGCTGGGCTGGTGCTGGCGGCGGCAGGCCTGGCCCTGGCTTTGCCGTTCGTTTCGGCCACCCTGCTCACGGTCGCGATCGGGGGGGTGGCCATCGCCAGTGGCCTGTCCCAGCTGATCCGGCTCACCGCTGCGGGCGACCTGCGCAACCGCGTGTTCCGCGGCCTGAGTGGCCTGCTCTACCTGGCGGGGGGGCTCTGGATCCTGATCAATCCGGTGGTCAGCGAAGTCAGCCTGACGCTGTTCGCCGGCCTGCTGCTGGCGGTCGAAGGGCTGATGGAGCTGGCCTCTGCCGCGGCGTCAGACACCCCCGCCAGAGGACTGGTGCTTGCCGATGGACTCGTGACCGCGGGCCTGGGCGTCCTGCTGATCGCCGAATGGCCGAGCGACAGTCTCTGGGCCATCGGCACCCTGCTGGGCATCGCGCTGGGCTTCTCCGCGTTCAATCTGCTGATGACCCCGCTCAACTCCGGCGACTGACCAGCCAGACGGCCCCCATCAGGGCCGCCAGCACCAGACTGATCTCGATCAGACCGCCGCTCCACATCCATTCCTGGAAGGTGAAGGTGGCCAGCGGAGGCACGGAACCGGCAACGGGAGCGCCAACGACGCCGGCAACAGCAAGGACAGAGGACACAGACCGGCGGCTTCGGGAACGTCCCAGTTTCACTCCCCTGCCAGAGCCGCTTCGGAGCGGCGCTGATCGACCGCCCCCAGCGTTCCACCACCGGGCAGGGCCTCCAGCGAGTGGGCCGCCCCCATCGCCGGGGCCATCCGCCAGCGGTGACCCATCGACTCCAGCAGCCGGAGAGTGTCGGGGCTGAAGCCCTCCTCCACGGCCAGCTCATCGGGGCGGTGCTGACTGTGGATCCGGCTGGCAGCCACTGCGGAGGCGAGGTTCAGCCCATGCTCCAGGCGGTTGAGCAGCACCTGCAGCACCGTGGTGATGATGCGGCTGCCGCCCGGGCTGCCGGTGGCCAGCAGGGGGCCACCGCCGGGGGTGAGCACCAGGGTGGGCGCCATCGAGCTCAGCGGTTGCTTGCGCGGCGCGATCGCGTTGGCCGCTCCCTGCACCAGGCCGAAGGCATTGGCAGCCCCGGGGCGGGCCGTGAAATCATCCATCTCGTTGTTGAGCAGGAAGCCGGCTCCCGGCACGCTCACCCCGTTGCCGTAGGGAAAGTTGAGGGTGGTGGTGGTGGCCACCATCGAGCCGTCACGGTCGATCACCGAGAGGTGGGTGGTGTTCGGACTTTCAGGGGCGCGACCAGCGGCCGGCGGATCGAGCTCGCCCGCCGGACGGTGGCGCCGGCCCTGGATGGTGCGGCGCAGGTCATCGGCATAGCTCTGGCTCAGCAACCGCTCCAGGGGCATCGCCACGAAGCGGGGGTCGCCCAGCCAGCGGTTGCGGTCGCGGTAGGCCAGGTTCATCGCCTCCGCCATCGGATGCAGGCTGGCGGCGCTGTTGTGCCCCAGGCCAGCCAGATCGAAGCCCTCCAGGATGTTGAGGAGCTGGATCAGGGTGACCCCACCGGAACTGGGCGGGGGCATGGCGATCACGGGATGGCCCCGCCAATCACCCACCAGAGGGGGCTGAAGGCGGGCCCGGTAGGAACTGAGATCCTCCGCACTGACCAGACCTCCCCGGCGGCGCATCAGCGCCACCAGCTCCCGAGCCACAGGCCCGCCGTAAAAGCCCCTCTCCCCCTCGGCGGCGATGCGCCGCAGGGTGGCGCCCAGCTGAGGCTGGCGCAGCCGCTCGCCCGGGCGGTAAGGCTTCCCCTCCGGCCGGAAGAAGAGCCGAGCCGATTCGGGATCGGCCCGCAACAGGGGAGCCGAGGTCTCCAGGGAATCGGCCAGGGCCTTGCTCACCACCACCCCCTCCTCCGCCAGACGGATCGCGGGGGTGATCAGTCGCGCCAGGGGCAGGCGGCCGTAGTGGCGGTGAGCAAGCAGAAGCCCCGCCACCGTGCCGGGCACCCCGGTGCTGAGCAGGCTGCGGGTGGCCTTGAGGCGATCCACCGCACCGGAGGCATCGAGCAGCAGATCGGGACCGGCTGCCTGGGGAGCGCTCTCGCGGAAGTTGATCGTCACCGCCCGGCCCTTGCCCACCACCACCTCCTGAGGCTGCGCCGGCCGCCCCCGGCTGAGCCGCTCCGGCCGCCAGAGGACGAGGAAACCGCCGCCACCCAGATTCCCCGCCTGGGGATGGGTGACCGCCAGGGCGAAGGAGGTGGCCACCGCCGCGTCGACGGCATTACCCCCCGCCCGGAGCACGTCACGCCCCACCCGGGAGGCCTCCGCCTCCTGGCTGGCCACCATGCCCCCGGCCGACCAGATCGGCTGAAAGCGCTGGCTGGCCTCCTGGAGCACATCGGCCACCGCCACCAGCGGCAGCAGGGCCAGGCCGGCCGCCGTCAGCAGCCCCAGGGGACGGAGGCGGAGCTCAGAGACTGCCATACCCGCCACCTCCGGGGGTCTCGATCACCAGGGCATCACCAGCCTCCACCGCCAGTTGCACGGATCCGTCCAGCTCCAGTTCGCTGCCATCGGAGCGGATCAGCCGGTTTCGGCCCAGCGCCCCGGCCCCGCCGCCGCCGAGTCCGAAGGGGGGCACCTGGCGAGAGCTCGAGAGAATCGCGGCAGTCATCGGCTCCAGAAAGCGCAGGCGCCGCACCACCCCGTCGCCGCCCGGCCAGCGGCCGGCCCCACCACTGCCCCGGCGCAGGCTGAAGGAGTCCAGGCGCACGGGAAAGCGCTCCTCGAGGATTTCGGGATCGGTGAGGCGGGAGTTGGTCATGTGGCTCTGCACCGCCGAAGCGCCCGCAAAACCCAGGCCATCGAGACCGCGTCCGGCACCGCATCCACCGCAGATCGTCTCGTAGTACTGATGGCGCTCGTTCCCGAAGCTGAGGTTGTTCATGGTGCCCTGGGCCGCGGCCATCACCCCCAGGGCCGCGAACAGGGCATTGGCGATCGCCTGGGATGTTTCCACGTTGCCGGCGACCACGGCAGCATCAGGCCCCGGATGCAACAGGGACCCCGGAGGCACGATCAGCTCCAGTGGTCGGAAGCAGCCGGCATTGAGGGGCACGTCCTCCCCCACCAGGCAGCGGAACACGTAGAGCACCACCGCCCGGGTGATCGCCAGCGGGGCATTGCGGTTTCCCGGGTCCTGGGGGGAGGTGCCGCTGAAGTCGATCACGGCGCGGCGGCCCGGGCGATCGATGCGCACCGTCACGTTGATCACCAGGCCACCGTCGAGGGGCAGACGGACGTGACCCGGCTCGAGCCGATCGATCACCCGCCGAACCGCCTCGGCACCGTTGTCCTGCACATGGGCCATGAAGGCCCGCACCACCCCCGCTCCCTCCCGGTCGGCCAGCCCCACCAGCAGGCGGGCCCCGAGCTGGTTCGCGGCCACCTGAGCCTGCAGGTCGGCCAGCAGCTGATCCGGGTTGCGCACGGGCCAGCGCCCCGCCGCCAGCCGCCGCCGCCAGTCGGCCTCCAGCAGCGTGCCCCCGCGCAGCAGCGGCACGTTGTCGAGCAGGAGCCCCTCCTGCTCGAGCCGCCGGCTGAAGGGGGGCATCGATCCCGGTGTGATCCCGCCCACATCGGCGTGATGGCCACGGGACGCCACGAAGAACTCAGGGGCGGAGTCGCACCCCGGCAGGAACACCGGAGTGATCACCGTGAGATCAGGCAGGTGGGTCCCGCCATGGGCGGGGTGGTTCGAGACGATCGCATCACCCGGTCGCAGGGGGGGATGCTCCTGCCGCCGGACTGCGTCCAGCAGGTCGGCGACGCTGGCCCCCATCGAGCCCAGATGCACCGGAATGTGAGGCGCATTGGCCACGAGCTCCCCAGCGGCGTCAAAGACGGCGCAGGAGAAATCGAGGCGCTCGCGGATGTTCACCGAACGGGCGCTCTGCTGCAGCAGCACCCCCATCTGCTCGGCCACAGCCGAGAAGCGATGGTTGAACAGCTCGAGGCTGACCGGGTCGATCTCCCCCGCGCTGGACGGTTCGGCAGTTGCCGGCACAGCCGGCGCGGCGCGGGTCACCAGCAGGAGGCCATCGGCCTGCAGGGCTGCCGACCAACCGGGTGCGAGCACGAGGGTGCCGGTGGGCTCCACCACCAGCGCGGGGCCGACGAGCACCGCTCCCCTGCGCAGTGCCTCGCGCCTGTGCAGGGGAACAGGGTGCCATCGGCCGCCCCAGTAAAGGGGGATGAGGTGGTCCGCACCCTGCCCGGCCGTGGCCGGAAGACGGCTGGGCGACTCTGGCGCAGGAGGTGGAGCAGAGGCGTCCGGATCGGGTCCAGGGGCCACCAGCTCCACCAGCAACCACTCCACCACCAGCGCGGCGTCCTCCGGCGCGTGTCCGAAGCGCTGGCGATGGGCCTGCTCGAATCCGCTGCGCAGGCTCGGCACCTCGGACAGCGGAAGCGCCAGGGTCAGCTCACTGGCGGCGAGCCTCACCCCGACGCGGAACAAGGCCCGAAGCGCAGGTGCGTCGTCGGCGGGGAGCCCGCTCCAGGCACGGGAGCCGTCCTCGACCAGCTCGGCAGCCCGCCGCCGCAGCCGAGCCACCAACGCCTCGTCGAGTGGTTCGCGCACCACCTCCTCCCGCAGCAGCCTCTGGTCGGCCAGGCCGATGCCATAGGCCGAAAGCACCCCGGCCAGAGGATGGAGCAGCAGCCGGCGGATGCCCAGCCGATCGGCGAGAGCGCAGGCGTGCTGTCCTCCGGCCCCGCCGTAGCAGACCAGCGTGGCACCGCGAAGATCATGTCCACGCTCGATCGAGATCCGCCGGATCGCTTCGGCCATCCGATCGTTCGCGATCGCCACGGCGCCCTCCGCCAGCGATTCGGGTGTGTTGGAGCGACCCGTCGCCCGGCTGACGCGCTCGGCCAGTTCGCGGAACATCCGCCCAACCCGCTCCGGATCGGGTCCCTGATCCCCGGACGGACCGAAGACCGCCGGAAAGGCGGCCGGCTGCAGGCGGCCCAGCAGCAGGTTGGCGTCGGTGATCGTCAGCGGTCCGCCGCGGCGATAGCAGGCCGGCCCCGGATCCGCCCCGGCGGAGGCCGGCCCCACCTGCAGACGCTGCCCATCGAAATGGAGCACCGACCCACCTCCGGCGGCCACGGTGTGAATCGGCAGCATCTCCGCCTGCAGGGTGAGGCCGGCGATCTCGGTGTCCTCGCGGCGCTCCCAGACGCCCTCGGAGGCGTCGGGCCGTGCGTGAAAGACATCGGTGGAGGTGCCGCCCATGTCGAAACCGACAATCGGTGCGACTCCGCCGGCGAGCCTGACCGCGGCCACCATCCCGCCGGCCGGACCGGAGAGGATCGTGTCCTTGGCACGGAGCAGCTCCGGGGCGATCAGCCCCCCACTCGACTGCATCACGCGCAGGCGGCAGTGAGGACCGAGGTCGTCTCGCAACCGGTCGAGATAGGCCTCCAGCACCGGTGAGACGCAGGCCTCCACCACGGTGGTCTGGGCTCGTGACACCAGACGGGGCCGCAGGCCCACCCGATGGGAGAGCACCACGGGATCGAAACCGAAGGGCCGCAGCCAGTCGCCCAGCTGCTGTTCGTGGCGGGGGTGCCGTGTGCCATGGAGCAGGGCCACCGCGCAGCTGCTGAGGCCCTCGGCACGGGCCGTTCTCAGGGCGGTCTCCAGCTGGGCATCGAGCCGCAGAGGAAGAAGTTCGATGCCGTCGGCCGCCAGCCGCCCCTCCACCTCCAGCACACGCCGGTAGAGCGGGGCCGGACGCTGGATGTCCAGAGCGAAGATGTCGGGGCGATGCTGATCGCCGATCCAGAGGGCATCGGCGAAGCCCCGGGTGATCAGCAGCAGGGTGGGGGAGCCGCGATCCTCCAGCAGGGCGTTGGTGGCCACGGTGGTGCCGAGACGGACCTCGCTGACGGCCCCCGGCGGCAGGGGCTCGCCCGGGGAGACACCCAGCAACTCACGGATGGCGGCCACGGCCGGATCGCCCAGCAGCCCCTGCTGCTCCGAGAGCACCTTGCGCACCACCAGTTCACCAACGGGGCTACGCCCCACAAGGTCGGTGAACGTGCCGCCTCGGTCGATCCAGAAATGCCAGCCGGAGGACGGACGGGCGGACTTCCGGTTGCCGGGTTCTGCGACAGCTGGCCTATCGCGCTCCAGAGGACCTTCTGCCCAACGCAAGCCCGACGCTATTCGATCGATATGCAGAAGGAACCGCGAGCGGCGACGCGGAACACAACGCGACCCCCGCGCAGGCAGGGGACATGGGATGGAGAGGATCCAGCACAGGCTGAGACCCAGCAGGAATCAACGTGTCTCAGACAGCGATCTAACTGTTCTCTCTTTTGTACTGACCATAATTCGTTCCTTCATAACGAACGGAGGGATTGCCGAGACCACCACCTCCGTTCTTTGTGGCCTGGCCATAGTTCGTACCGCCAGATCTTGGCAGTTAGACTTCCGACGGGTTGTTAGTCAAGTTCGGGTTTCCGCCAGTGATGCTTTCCTCATCAGAAAAGGAAATCAGTTCGAAGAATTTCATGGCTGTTCATCCGATAAGGCGAAGGTGCCAAGAAGCTAGGTCCACTGAAGGGCACCTCGAATAATCAGCACAAATAGGAAATCTTGCGGACATAAAAATGCCGCCATGGAGGCGGCTACGCAAGAAAGCATTATATCAACTATTGACGAGTTTCACTGAACCGTATCACTTCTATGAGTGACTCATGCAACCACTACTACGTGGGCAGAGCGCTGGAGATAGCGCAGTAAATTAAATGTTAGGTTCTTGAGACCCCACCAAGCCTCGTTCCTTTCTAGCCCAATCTTTCTTGTCAGCTTTCCACCCATGGACATGGTCATGCAGCCAAAGACATGCTCGACACAAGCTCTGATCGACGACTTAAGACGATTTAATTCCTTGGCTGCGTCGCTAAGCGGATGATTGCGAGCGCCTTTTTCGTGGATCAGGCTTTCGAAGCCACCGAGACTCAGAAGAGCATCAAAGCATTCGCCGGAATATGCTGAGTCTGCCCAGACATAGTCATGCTCGTTTTCTGGATCAAGCAGAAGTGGAAGCATCTGGCTGTCGTGGATATTGGCAGGAGTGACAGCATATCGGCGTATGAATCCATGGTCGACATCGATGCAAATACTGTTCTTGTAACCGTAGTAACTGAGGCCGTTCTTTTGTGTCCAGCGAGCGTCTAAATCCTTTTGCTGCAAGCGGTCTAGGTTTTCATCCCAGCCCTCTGGCAGCCTTCCGGCTTTGATTTCCTTGTTCTCCTCGCGGGTATTGCGTTGCTTGGGAACAGGGACGAGAGTCGCGTCAATGATCTGACCACCCCGGGCTTGGAGACCCTGAGAGCGCAGGTATTCCTCAAACATCTCAAAGAGTTCCTCGATAACTCCCGCCTTGCGCAGTCGCTCTCTGAAGAAGGCGACTGTGGTGGCATCTGGTATGTCATTCATCACCCCAAGACCAACAAACCCCTCGAAGGAGCGACGGTCATTTACTTGGAATTCGATCTCTTCATCACTTAAATTAAATAGCTGCTGGAGCACCAGCATCTTGAAAAGAATCAGTGGGTCGATTCTCTTGCGTCCAGCATTGCTTTTGCGCTCCTGGCTATAGCCCTTGTCAAGCAAAGGGCGGAAAGATTCCCAGGGAATCGATTCTGCGAGACGGATCAGAACCGGCTTCTTCTCTTGGAGCTTTGCAACTCTTTGTTGTTCGTCCCAGAAACCTCGCTGGCCCATAGAAAGTATGTAATCGGTATGGCCTAGTATAATCTAAATCCGGACGTTATCAAGCGGTCTTACGATTTTTCGAGGTGCCCTGAAGTGAGGCCTGATCACATCAATCCCATCTCAAGAATGACGCTCTGATCTGGCATCACCTGATCAGCAGAACCCAACCGTCTGACAACTCAAGCGTAGCTTCCGCCGATCCGCTGGCCGCCCATGCCCTGACCCCGAAAACACTCTTCACCGCGGCTCCACAGAACCAGGACAAGTAGAGAATGGGAATCATCATCAGCGGTAGTTCTCGAACTGAATCGGCACGTCCAGGTCTTCGGCCCGCAGCAGCTGGATCACCTGCTGGAGATCGTCCTTGTTCTTGCCGGTGACGCGCAGGCTCTCCCCCTGGATCGCCACGGTGACCTTCTTCACCTGGTCGCGCACGGTCTTGCTGAGCTTCTTGGCCAGCTCCTGGCTCAGCCCCTTGCGCAGCTTCACCACCTGCTGAATGCGGTTGCCACCCACGGGCTCGGCGGTCTGGAAATCAAAGATCTTCAGGGAGAGCTCCCGCTTGGTGGCCTTCTGGCGCAGCACATCAGCCACCGCCTCCAGGGTCATGTCGCTGGCGGTGGTGATGGTGATGCTCTCGTCATCCAGCTCGATCTCGGTCTTCGAGTCCTTGAGGTCGTAGCGCTGACCCACCTCGCGCCGGACCTGGTCCAGGGCATTCACCAGCTCCTGACGGTCGAAATCGGAGACCACATCGAAGGAGTAGGTATCGGCCATGGGCGGCGCCGGGCGGTGGAGGTTCAGCGAATCCTAGAAAAGGGGTTCCGCGCCCCCTCGACGATGCCCTCTGTCCTGACCGCCGCGGCCCCTGCCCTGGCCTGGTCCCTGCTGCTGTCGGGCGCCGTGGTGATCCTCAGCCTGGTGCCCCTGGGCGCCGGGCGAGCCAGCGCCGACTTCACCCCGGCCGATCTCGCCGCGCCCCGGGCGATGTTCGACCGGCTGCCGGCCTGGGGCCAGCGGGCCAGCTGGGCGCATCAGAACAGCTTCGAAGCCTTCACCCTGCACGCCCCCGCCTGTCTGCTCTGCCTGCAGGCCGGGGCCGCCGGCTCCGTGGCGCTGGTGGCAGCCTGGCTGCAGCCGGCCCTGCGGCTGCTCTACATCGCGGCCTATGTGGCCGACCAGCCCCTGCTGCGCAGCCTCTGCTGGGCCGGGGCCCTGCTCTGCACGGCCGCTCTCTACGTGGAAGGCCTCCGGGCCGTGCTGGCGGGTTAACCCTTCTGCAGCCCCCGCAGGGCCGCCAGCAGGGCCGCCGGGCTCTGGGGATCCACCATCAGCACGCTGCCGCCGGGGGCCTTGCCCAGCTCCTCGCCCATGGCCATCCAGTCCTGGGCGAGCAGGAGGCGCAGGGCCTCCGAACCCGACGGGCTGGAATCGATCAGTCGGGCCAGTTCAGCTGCCGCCCGGCCCCGAGCCACGGCCAGCATCTCCTGCTGCTTGGCCTGGGCTTCAGCATCGAGCAGCAGCGCCTCCTGCTGGGCCTTGGCATCAAGCACCAGGGCCTCGGCACGGCCCTTGGCCGCATTCACCTCCGATTCCCGCTGCCCTTCCGAGCGCAGCACCGCCGCCCGCTTCTCCCGCTCGGCCGTCATCTGCTGCTCCATCGCCTGCTGGACGCCTTGGGAGGGCATGATGTCGCGCAACTCGACGCGGGTCACCTTCACGCCCCAGGGATCGGTGGCCTGGTCGAGCTCCCGCAGCAGCATCTCATTGACGTCCTGGCGGGTGGTGAAGGTCTGGTCGAGATCGAGCTTGCCCATCTCGGCGCGGATCTGGGTGAGCACCAGATTCACCATCGCCGCCTGCAGGTCATCCACGGAGTAATGGGCCTTGGCGTGCTCCAGCAGCTGCCAGTACACCACCGCGTCCACGGTGATCGAGACGTTGTCGCGGGTGATGCACTGCTGGGGGGGGATGTCGAGCACCCTCTCCTTCATCGACTGGTTGCTGACCACCCGCTCCAGGCCCGGGAGCACGAAGGAGAGTCCCGGCTGCAGCTCGCGGTCGTAGCGGCCCAGCCGCTCGACAAGCAGGGAGCGGCCACCGCTGGTGACCTTCACCCCGCTGGCGCCGAGCACGGCCAGCAGCACCAGGGCAGGGATGGAGAACAGACCTTCCATGACAGGAAGCGCCGCAGAGCGCAGGAGGGGGGACAGCGGCCCAGGCAGAGCCGGGCTCACCCTAGGAAGGCCTCCGCCGCAGACTGGAGGCCCCCGGACTCTCGTGATGCATCCCCTGATCTGGCTGGCCGGTGGCGGGGTGCTGCTGCTGCTGGAGCTGATCTTCCCCAGCGTGGATGGGTTCCTGATCGGCGGGGTGGCGGCGCTGCTGCTCTCAGCCGTCGCGGCCCTGCTGCCCCTGGGCGCAGCCCTCCAGCTGGCCCTGTTCAGCCTGCTCTTTCTGGGGGGCTACGGCGGGCTGAGGCGCTGGTCGCTGCGGGGGCGCCCCACACCCGATGCCCTCAGCGAGCCCGGCAGCGAGTGGGCCGAGGTGATCCAGACCTTCGACGCGCGGGGCCGAGGGAGGGTGCGCTGGCAGGGCCAGAGCTGGGCGGCCGAACTGCTCGAGACGGATGGTGGGCCGGGCCCCAGAGCGGGGGAGGAGGTGACCGTGCTGCGGCGGGAGGGAACACGCCTGCAGGTGCTCTCTGCGCTCAGTCGAAGAACATCAGGCTGACCACCTTGTTCATGTCTTCGGCGGTGCGACAGCTGGAGAGCAGGGTTTCGCTGTCGTGGAAGGCATAACAGATGAGCTGGTCACAGCGACCGATGATCTCCTGATTGCAGAGGCTGCTGGCCATGGGCAGGGGAAGCTCGTCGTGTTCGGGCTTCTCCACGAGATGGAGCACCCGCTCCATCTGCTCGCGGGATTCGCTGGGCTGGCGCTCGAGGCTCTGCGGCAGCAGAACCGTGAGCCGTGCCGGATCGACGCTGAGCACACCGCGAATCACCGCCGCGTTGACCCCCTGGGATCCGGAGGTGATCAGGTTGTGACCCTCCTGGGCCAGCGAGCGGGACACCAGTTCCACCAGGTGGATCGAGACGGCCGGAACGTGGCGGCTGCCGAGGATGGCGATGCGGCGCTTGCCGCGATCCTGGAGCAGGGCCAGCTCCTGGGCCAGCGTGTCGATCCGGTCGAGGGCCGGCAGATCAAGGGACCGGGTCACCTCATGAATGCATCCGATCGGCCGAAACTAGCAGCGCCCTTGCGGGGCCCACGCTTCAGGCCTTCACCACCAGTCCGAGACGCTCGAACAGGCGCTCGAAACGGCAGTGCTCCTCCACCAGACGAATGGCGTAACTGGCCTTGACCGTCTCGTGAAGACGCACGTGGCCGAAGGCACGCTCGATCACCTCCACCGTGGTCAGGGTGTCCTGCTCCACCTTCAGGATCGGCACCTCCAGCTCCTCGGCGCGGCTGATCAGCTGGGGCAGGGGTTCTCCTGCCCCTGTGAGGATCAGGCACTGGGTGGAGGCCTCCAGGGCGGCCAGCTGGATGTCGGTGCGGTCGGCACCGGTGACCACGGCCATGTTGCGGCGGCGGCGGAAGAACTCCATGGCGGAGTTGACGTTCATCGCTCCGATCGAGAGGGTCTCCACCAGCAGATCGAGACGCTCGAGGCAGCAGAGCACCCGCGCTCCCAGGCGGTCCACCAGCTCCTCGACGGTGACGCTCCGCAGCAACGGACTGCGGGGCATGACCCCGAACACCGGCAGGCCCAGCTGCTCCAGGGCGGGCACCACCTCGGCACGCAGGCGCTCCACCGCCTCAGGATCGACGGCGTTGAGCACCACGCCGGCCAGGCGGTCCTGCAGCAGGTCGCGGGCCGCCAGCAGGGGATCGACACTGCGGCTGTCCTCCCAGAGGTGGACGAGCACCACGGGGGCCTCCAGCCCCCTGGCCAGCTGGGGCAGGCTGAGGCCGTAGAGCAGGCCCTCGCTGAGGGTGCCGGTGCCCTCCAGCAGGGTGAGGCCATCGCGGAAGGCCGCGAGCTGCTGCCGCAGGCGGGCGAAGCCCTCACCGGGCTCCAGATCGCCGCGCAGCAGCCGTTCCTGGGCCGTGGCAGCCTCCAGGAGATGCAGGGAGGGCAACAGGTGCTCCTCCGGCAGGCCGAGGATGCTGCCGACGAAACGCACGTCATCATCGAGGCAGCCCAGGGAGGGGGTCTCCCCCTGCCGTGGTGGGCGCACACTGGTGGCCAAAGGCTTGCCGTAGCGGACGGGGAGTCCCTGTTTCGCCAGGGTCCGGGTCAGGCCGAGCACCAGGGCTGACTTGCCGCTGAAGGGATCACAGGATCCGATCAGCAGGGTGCTGCTCATGAAATGACCTCTGGGCTGGGCTCTGGGCCGTCAATCTATGCGGCGGTGGGAGGGTCCCCCAGCAGCAGCCAGCGCCAGAAGGCCTCGGGCAGATCGCGCTGGGGATCGCCGAAGGCCTGGGGTCCCGGCGACTCGAGCAGATCCATCAACCAGCGCACCAACTGATGGGTGGGCAGATCAAAGGAGTAACTGTGCACCGGTGATGCCGGGAAGCTGAGCTCACAGTGGCTGGTTTCCTGCGGCGCGAGCCCCGCTCGCCAGCGCAGCAGGAAGGGATGCTCCCCGTCCGGGCGCAAGCGACGCACCCCCTGGATCTCGCCGATGGCCAGCAGGTCGAGGGCCTGGATCAGCCAGGGTTCCCGCTGCACGCCGTCGCAGTAGGGGGCGTAGAGAGCAACCTGCCCCGGGTCATGACTGGGTGTGGCGCCGAAGATCGAGAAACGGCCCAAGGACAGTGGCGGCACGGAACGCCGAGAACAAGAGACTGGAGGCCACCGTGAGCAGCTCGAACCTGGCCTGGCGGCCAGCCCGATCGCCGTTCGCGGATGATTCCCATGGAAAGAATGCCCCATCCCCGATCCCGCCGTGCCAGGCCAAGACCCTTCTGCCCCAGAAGGGGCGCCCTACGCCCCGCCTGCACTTCTGCCCCTGAGGGGGAGAACGGTGGCTGTGACCGGGGCCAGCGGGGCCCTGGGCACCGCCCTGCTGCGCGCCCTCCATGGCCAAGGGGCTGAGCTGATCGCCCTCACCACCGCCTCCGCACCGGTGGCGCTGCAGGACGGGGAGGGCAGGACGATCCCCCTGCGCCAGGTGGTCTGGTGCTGCGGCGAGGAGCAGAAGCTGGAGGCCAGCCTGCGCGACGTCGACATCCTGGTGATCAACCACGGGGTGAACGTCTACGGCGACCGCAGCGCCGCGGCGGTCGCGCGCAGCCTGGAGGTGAACGCCCTCAGTGCCTGGCGCCTGCTGGAGCTGTTCCTGAGCCTGGAGGAGAGGCCCGCCGGCACCCCCTGCCGGGAAGTGTGGGTGAACACCTCGGAAGCGGAGCTGCTGCCGGCCCTGAGCCCGCTCTACGAGATCAGCAAGCGGCTGCTCGGCCAGCTGCTGAGCCTGCGGACCCTGGACCGGCAAGGCGAGAATCCCTGCCGGATCCGGCGGTTGGTGCTGGGACCGTTCCGCTCCGCCCTCAATCCCTACGGCGTGATGGGCGCGGACTTCGTGGCCGGCCAGGTGATCGCCCAGGCCCGCAGGGGATTGGGCCTGATCATCGTCACGCCCAATCCCGTCACGGTGGTCCTGGTGCCCCTGCAGATGGCGCTGAGGCGCCTCTACGGCCTGCTGTTCAGCCGGGCCGGCGCCTGAGTTGCGGGATCAGAAGTCACGGTCGGTGAGGATCTCGCAGCCGTCGGAGGTGACCACGATCGTGTGCTCCCACTGGGCCGAGAGCGATCCATCCACCGTCACCACGGTCCAGCGGTCGCGCAGGGTGCGGCATTCCTTGCCGCCGGCATTGAGGATCGGCTCCACAGCCAGGGTCATGCCGGCGCGCAGCTTGAGATTGGGGAGGTCGTTGGTGCGGAAGTTGAACACCGAAGGCTCCTCGTGCAGGTTGCGGCCCACGCCATGGCCGGTGTAGTCCTCCACGACGCTGTAGCCATGGGCCTCGACGTGGTCCTGAACGGCGCCGGCGATGTCGAGCAGGGTGTTGCCCGCCTTGATCCTGCCGAGGCCACGCATGAGCGATTCCTGGGCCACGCGGCTGAGACGGGTGGCGTCCTCGGAGCACTCGCCGACGCAGATGCTCACGCAACTGTCGCCGTGGTAGCCCTCGTAGTAGGCACCGGTGTCGATCTTGACCAGATCACCCGCCTGGATCACCTGCCTGGAGCTGGGGATGCCGTGAACCACCTGATTGTTGATGCTGGCGCAGATGCTGGCGGGGAAGCCGTGGTAGCCCTTGAAACTGGGGGTGGCTCCCATGGCGCGGATGCGTTCCTCGGCGTGGCGGTCGAGATCGGCCGTGGTCATGCCCGGAGCGGCCATCTCCATGATCTCGCGCAGCACCGTGGCCACGATGCGGCTGGCCTGGCGCATCACCTGAATCTCGCGGGCTGATTTGATCTCCACCCCCCGCCGTCCCTTCTGGATGCGCGGGCCGGTGCTGGTGGTGGCCGCGGCAGCCCTGCCGGCGGCGTTCGGGGTGGCCGCCAGCAGGTCAGCAAAAAGATTCATTGATGGAGCCCGGGCAATCCAGCGTTCAAGCTATCAACTTTCCTGATCGATGCTGTCGACCATGCAGGTCCTGGCCCGGCTGCGCCGCTGGCATGCCCTGATCGCGCCGGTGGTGGTGCTGCCGCTGCTGATCACGGTCAGCAGCGGCATGGGCTATCGCCTTCTGCGCGACTGGGGCGGTCTCAGCCGCGACCAGGTGCATGGGCTGATGGTGCTGCACGAGGGCGAATGGCTCGGGCCCGTCGGCAAGAGCTGGTACGTGGCCCTCAACGGACTGGGGCTGCTGTGGATGCTGATCACCGGCGCGGGCCTGGCGCTGCAGGGGTGGAACCGGCGGCGGGGACGGACGGAACGTGAGGAGCGGGCGGAGGAGGGGGGAACATGAGCCGTTACAGTGGTTGTTTGGCCGGGCGATCGCACCTCTGGGATGGCCGCGGACAAGAAAGCCAGCGCCGAACTGATGGCGGAACTGAAGGACGACATCAACATGGATCAGACGAGCGTGGATGAGACCGGCACTGCCGAGACCGCGGCCCCGACGGCCGTGGCTGACAAGCCCGCCGTATCCCCGGCTCGCACCGGCAGGCTCAGCGCCCAGGACCTGATCAGGGCCTTCGAAGCCGAGCAGCTCAAGAGCGATCTGCCCGAGATCTACGTGGGCGACACGGTGCGCGTGGGCGTGCGCATCAGCGAGGGCAACAAGGAACGGATCCAGCCCTATGAGGGTGTGGTGATCGCCAAGCGCCATGGCGGGCTGAACGAAACCATCACCGTGCGCCGGATTTTCCAGGGTGTCGGGGTCGAGCGGGTCTTTCTGCTGCACAGCCCCCAGGTGGCCACCGTCAAGGTGGAGCGTCGCGGTAAAGTGAGACGTGCAAAGCTCTTCTACCTGCGCGATCGTGTGGGGAAAGCCACCCGCGTGAAGCAACGCTTCGATCGCTGAAGCTTCATCGCTCAATTGCCCATGCCGGTGCCGTCTTGCGCACCGGTTGAAGGGGCATCGCCATGCGCCGTTAGTTCAGTTGGTAGAACGCAGGTCTCCAAAACCTGATGTCGGGGGTTCAAGTCCTCCACGGCGCGTCGATGCCCCTTCCTGCTCTTTCCTGGTTCCAGACATGGAGTTGGATTTACAACCCGGTGATGTGGTCAAGGTGCTCGAGTCCGCTGCCCTTGGCTGGGTGCGGGCGCGGGTCATCCGGGTCAAGTCCGGCGGTCGTGTGGTCGTCCAGAGCGACCAGGGCCGTGAATTCACAGCGAGAGGCAATCAGGTGCGCCTGATCGAACCCGCCGGTTTCCGCCCCTAGAGCACTGCCGCTGGCCCCGCCGGTTGACGGCGGGGCCAGCGGCAGTGGATACTTTGCTTGTCGTCAACACGACACCAGAAGCCAGGTCGGGCAAGGGTTTTCACCCTTCTCAACCTTCATCTGGGACTGTAGTTCAACCGGTTAGAGCACCGCCCTGTCACGGCGGAAGTTGCGGGTTCGAATCCCGTCAGTCCCGTTTCACTCTCATGAGCGTCCGCCGGTGACCGTTCGGGTTCGTCTGGCTCCCAGCCCCACGGGAACCCTGCACATCGGCACCGCCCGCACGGCGGTCTTCAACTGGCTGTTTGCCCGCCACCACGGTGGGCAGTTCCTGCTGCGGATCGAGGACACCGACCGGGAGCGCTCCCGGCCCGAGTTCACGGCCGACATCCTTGATGGCCTCTCCTGGCTCGGCCTGAGCTGGGATGCGGAGCCCGTGATCCAGAGCGAGCGGATCGAGGCCCACCGCAACGCCATCGGCCAGCTGCTGGAGGCGGGTCTGGCCTACCGCTGCTACGCCTCGGAGGCCGAACTGGAGCAGATGCGCGAGCAGCAGAAGGCCAGCGGCTCCGCCCCCCGCTACGACAACCGGCACCGCCATCTGACACCCGCTCAGGAGCAGGCCTACCTCGCCGAAGGGCGCGAAGCGGTGGTGCGCTTCCGCATCGACGACGGGGCCACGATCGCCTGGAGCGACCTGGTGCGCGGGGAGATGCGCTGGAGCGGCAGCGATCTGGGCGGCGACATGGTGATCGCCCGGCGGGCTCCGGCCGATCGGATCGGCGACCCGCTCTACAACCTGGTGGTGGTGGTCGACGATGCCGCCATGGCCATCAGCCATGTGATCCGCGGTGAGGACCACATCGCCAACACCGCCAAGCAGCTGCTGCTCTACGAAGCCCTCGGCCTGCCCCTGCCGGTCTTCGCCCACACGCCCCTGATCCTCAATCAGGAGGGCCGCAAGCTCTCCAAGCGCGATGGGGTCACCTCCGTGGGTGAGTTCCGGGCCATGGGCTACACCGCCGAGGCGCTGGTGAACTACATGACCCTGCTGGGCTGGTCGCCTCCGGAAGGCCTGGGCGAGCGCTTCACGCTCACGCAGGCCGCCACGGCATTCGACTTCGATCGGGTCAACCGGGCCGGGGCCCGCTTCGACTGGGACAAGCTCAACTGGCTCAACGCTCAGGTGCTGCATGAGCTCAACCCCGCCGAGCTGAGCCAGGCCCTGGTCCCGCTCTGGCAGGCCGAAGGCTGGAGGGCGCCAGATGCCGGCCGTGACACCTGGGAGCAGGAGCTGGCCGAGCTGCTCGGTCCCTCCCTCACCACCCTGCGCGATGGAGTCGAGCAGGCCCGGCCGTTCTTCGAGCGCCCCGAGCCCGACGCCGGCGCCCGCCAGCAGCTGGAGACCGATGGGGCCATCGCGGCCCTCAGGGCTGTGCTCGAGCGGCTTGAGGCCACTGACTCCCCGGACCTGAGCCTGGAGCAGGCCAGGAGCCTGCTGACCGAGGCCGCCAGCACGGCGGGGGTGAAGAAGGGTGTGCTGATGAAGAGCCTGCGGGCAGGCCTGCTGGGCAGCCTGCAGGGACCTGATCTGATCAGCACCTGGAGGCTGCTGCATGCCAGCGGTGAAGACCGGAAGCGGCTGATGCTGGCCGTGGCTCAGGGCTGAGACTGCTCAGGGGGCAAGGCCTGGCTGGCCGCAGCCGGCGCGGGGATGGCCCCAGCAGCGGCGAGCTGCTGATCCCTGGCCTCCTCCCGCTGACGCTCCTCTTCCTCCAGCTCCTGCTCGCTCAGGCGCAGGCCCAGCAGGCCCGCCAGGGGAGCCGCGGTGAATCCCTGCAGGCCCACGGTCATCAGGATCGTGAGGAACACCAGCCCCTGCAGCGCTCCCGCCCCCTCCACTCCCGCTTCGTAGAGGCGCAGGGCGAACAGGCTGGCCACTGCGGCGGTGACGATCCCGCGCGGAGCCAACCAGCTCAGCAACACCTTCTGGCCCATGCTGAGGGGCAGGCCGAAGGTGGCGATCTGCATCGCCACGGGCCGCACCAGCAGCATCAGGGTGAGCACGCAGCCCACCCCTCCCCAGCCCAGGGGACTGAGGTCGGCCCAGGCCACATCAGCGGCCAGCAGCGGGAAGAGAATGCTGATCGCCAGCTGGGCCAGCTGGCGGATCAGGTCGTCGAGCATGGCGGCCTCGGTGTCGGCGCAGCGGCCCACCAGCACCCCGGCCATCACAGCTGCGGGCAGGCCCGACTCGGGCATCAGCACCTCGCAGCCGGTGAACATCAGAAACATCACCCCCAGGGTGAGCTGCAGGCGCAGGCCGCTCTCCGGGTCCACCGGCAGCCGCCGCAGCAGCACCGCCAGCAGGAACCCGCTCAGGGCGCCCACCGCCACACCGAAGCCCAGCCGTTGCAGCAATTCCAGGGCGAGATCCTGCCAGTCGTAGCGGTCGGTGAGCACCAGCTCCAGCAGCAGCAGGGCCAGCACGGCACCGACCGGCTCCAGCACCAGACCCTCCCCCTCCAGCACATCCCCCAGGGGAGGGGCCAGGCGCATCTGCTGGATCAGGGGGGTCACCACCGTGGGGCCCGTGCCGAGCACGATCGCGCTGTACACCGCCGCCAGCTGCCAGCTCAGCCCGGCCAGCCAGTGGGCCGCCAGCAGGCCGGCGGGGAGGGCCACCAGCAGGCGCACCACCACGATCCGCAGCACCGCCTGGCGGGTGGTACTGCCCGGAAGGCTCAGCTTCAGGCCCCCGTCGAACAGAACCAGGCTGACCAGCAGCCCCACGATGGTTTCCAGGCCACTGCCCAGGGCGAGCGGATCCACCAGCCCCAGCCCCGAGCGGCCGATCAACAGCCCCGAGGCCAGCAGCAGCACCACCGACGGCAGCCCGGTGAGCAGGGAGGTCAGCTGGGCCAGCGCCCCGGAGAAGACGGTGATCCCCCAGAGCAGCTGCAGCCTCTCGGGGGCATCAGTCATGGCTCGATTCAACCACCATGGACTCAGTCGTCGAGGGCGGTGTACCGGGGCTCGACGCGGATGCCGACCACACTGCTGGGACGCAGCACCAGGTACTCCCCCTCCAGGTCGTTGATCGGCACATTGACGAAGGCTTCGGCCGGACCGGCATTGAGCACGCTGCCGTACCACTGCTGAAAGGCCTCGAGGGTGGCGAAGTGCACCAGCTCCCGGTGCCCCCCGGCCAGGAGCAGGTGGATGGCGTAGCGACGGGGTTGGCGCGTCATGGCGGCACGACCGGTGCCCCCAGAATGCCCCAGCCGGAATGGGGAACGGGATGGGGAAGGCCGAAGCACCGATGCTGCTGCTGGTGGATGGTCACTCCCTGGCCTTCCGCAGCTTCTATGCCTTCGCCAAGGGGGGAGAGGGGGGACTGGCCACGAAGGATGGCGTTCCCACCAGCGTCACCTACGGCTTTCTCAAGGCTCTGCTCGACAACGTGAAGGGACTGACCCCCCAGGGGGTGGTGATCGCCTTCGACTCGGCCGAGCCCACCTTCCGCCACGACGCCGACGCCAGTTACAAGGCCCACCGGGACGTGGCTCCGGAGCAGTTCTTCAGCGATCTGGCCAACCTGCAGGAGATCCTCTCGGAACCCATGGATCTGCCCCTGTGCACGGCACCCGGCTACGAGGCCGACGACATCCTCGGCACGCTGGCCAACCGGGCGGCGGACCAGGGCTGGCGGGTGCGCATCCTCTCGGGCGACCGCGACCTCTTCCAGCTGGTGGACGACGATCGCGACATCGCCGTGCTCTACATGGGAGGGGGTCCCTACGCAAAGAGCTCCGGTCCCACGACCATCCGCCGGGAGGAGGTGATCAGCAAGCTGGGGGTGTCGCCGGAGGAGGTGGTGGACCTCAAGGCCCTCACCGGTGATGCCAGCGACAACATTCCCGGCGTCAAAGGGGTGGGGCCCAAAACCGCCATCACCCTGCTGAAGGCCCACGCCAACCTCGATGGCATCTACGCCGCCCTCGACCAGCAGAAGGGGGCCCTCAAGACCAGGCTGGAAACCGACCGGGAGAACGCCTACCGCTCGAGGATGCTGGCGGAGATCCTGGTGGACATCCCCCTGCCGGCCGAACCGCGGCTGACCCTCGGTGATGTGAACGCCGCGGCCCTGGCCCAGCGGCTGGAGGAGCTGGAACTGCACAGCCTGGTGCGGCAACTGGCGGCCTTCGAGCGGGCCTTCTCGGCCGATCACCAGGCCCACCAGGACCTGTCGGGCTCAGCCACGGGCAGCTCACCGTCTGCGCCGGCCGATCCGGGTGCTCAGGCTTCGCCCTCAGTGGCGCCATCCGGCTCGCCGCAACCCGACTCCGCCCCGGAAGGCGCACCGCCCCTCCTGGAGCCGGAGATCATCCAGAGCCCAGAGCAGCTCGAAGCCCTGATGGCGCGGCTGATGGCCGCCACCGACCCCGTCCAGCCGATCGCCCTCGACACCGAGACCACCTCGCTGAACCCCTTCCAGGCGGAACTGGTGGGGGTGGGGCTGTGCTGGGGTGAAGGCAGCGACGAGCTGGCCTACGTCCCGATCGCCCACCAGCCCGCTGACGCCACCGATCTGCTGGAGCCGGCAGAGGCGCCACCGCGGCAGCTGCCCCTGGATCAGGTGATGGCGGCGCTGGCCCCCTGGCTCGAGAGTGCCCGGCACCCCAAGACCCTGCAGAACGCCAAGTACGACCGGCTGATCCTGCTGCGCCACGGCCTCGGCCTGGACGGGGTGGTGATGGACACCCTGCTGGCGGATTACCTGCGCGATGCCAACGCCAAACACGGGCTGGAGGTGCTGGCGGAGCGCAATTTCGGCTTCACGCCCACCAGCTTCAGCGCGCTGGTGGCCAAGGGGGAGACCTTCGCGGCCGTGCCGATCGACGCCGCCGCCCGCTACTGCGCCATGGATGTGCATGTCACCCGGCGGCTGACGCCGCTGCTGCGCAGCCAGCTGCAGCAGCTGGGGGAGGCCCTGCCGCGGCTGCTCGATCAGGTGGAACTGCCGCTGGAGCCCGTGCTGGCGCGGATGGAGGCCACCGGCATCCGCATCGACAAGCCCTACCTGGCGATCCTGAGCGAGGAACTGGCGGGCACCCTCGCCAGCCTCGAGGCCGACGCCCGCCAGGCCGCCGGGGTCGACTTCAACCTGGCCTCCCCCAAGCAGCTGGGCGAGCTGCTGTTCGAGACGCTCGGACTTGAGCGCAGGAAATCGCGCAAGACCAAGACCGGCTGGAGCACCGATGCCGCCGTGCTCGAGAAGCTCACTGACGACCACCCGGTGGTGCCGCTGGTGCTGGAGCACCGCACCCTGAGCAAGCTCAAGAGCACCTATGTGGATGCGCTGCCGGCCCTGGTGGAGCCGGAAACGGGCCGGATCCACACCGATTTCAACCAGGCGGTGACGGCGACCGGGCGGCTGTCCAGCAGCAACCCCAACCTGCAGAACATCCCCATCCGCACCGAGTTTTCCCGGCGCATCCGCAAGGCCTTCCTGCCCCAGGAGGGCTGGCAGCTGATCAGCGCCGACTACTCCCAGATCGAGCTGCGCATCCTCACCCACCTCTCCGGCGAGGAGGTGCTGGTGGAGGCCTACGCCAACGGCGACGATGTCCACGCCCTCACGGCCCGGCTGCTGCTGGAGAAGGACGAGGTGACAGCCGACGAACGGCGCCTGGGCAAGACGATCAATTTCGGCGTGATCTACGGCATGGGCGCCCAGCGCTTCGCCCGCGAGACCGGCGTCAGCCAGGCTCAGGCCAAGGAGTTCCTGAGCCGCTACAAGCAGCGCTACCCGAAGGTGTTCGCCTTCCTGGAACTGCAGGAGCGGCTGGCGCTCAGCCGCGGCTACGTGGAGACGATCCTGGGGCGGCGGCGTCCGTTCACCTTCGACCCGGGCGGCCTGGGGCGGCTGAAGGGCAAGCCGCCAGAGGAGATCGACCTGGAGGTGGCCCGCCGGGCCGGAATGGAGGCCCAGCAGCTGCGGGCGGCGGCCAATGCGCCGATCCAGGGCTCCAGCGCCGACATCATCAAGCTGGCGATGGTGCAGCTCGACCACGAGCTGCGGGCCTCGGGCCTGCCCGCCCGGCTGCTGCTGCAGGTGCACGACGAGCTGGTGCTGGAAGCGGCTCCCGAAGCCCTCGAGAGCGTGCTGGCCACGGTGAAGCGGGTGATGGAGAACGCCATGGAGCTGCGGGTGCCCCTGGTGGTGGACACCGGCTGGGGACCCAACTGGATGGAGGCCAAGTAGGCGCCGGTGCACACCGATCGCCGCAGCCTGGCCGCTCCGGCCTTCGCCGCTGATCTGGCCGACCTGCCCAGCTGCCTGAAGCCCCGCACCCTCAGCGCGGTCACGGCCACGATCACCCAGGCCAGCGTGATCAAGGATCCCCTGGTGGCTCAGGGGTTCAGGACCTCCGACCCCGCCTGCACCTACCAGGTGGCCAGGCCCGTTTTTCAGGAAGTTCCCGTGCGCGGCCTCTGGTGATCAGCTGATCCCGGGGTCAGAACACTGACCCCTTACGGTGCCTGCAGCTTCTGACGGCAAGCCTTGACCCTGCGGCTCACCAACACCCTCACCAGGCGCACCGAGCCCTTCGAACCTCGGGTGCCCGGTGAGGTCACCATCTATTGCTGCGGGGTCACGGTCTACGACCTCTGTCACCTCGGCCATGCCCGCAGTTACATCGTCTGGGATGTGCTGCGCCGGTATCTGATCTGGCGTGGGTTCCGGGTCACCTTCGTTCAGAACATCACCGACATTGACGACAAGATCCTCAGGCGTGCCGCCGAAGAGGGCAGCTCGATGGAGGCGGTGAGTGAACGCAACATCACGGCATTCCGTGATGACATGAATGCCCTGAACATCCTTCCTCCCGACAGGACCCCCCGCGCCACAAAGTGCCTGGATGGCATCCGCGCCATGATCGCCGAACTCGAAGCCTCCGGAGCCGCCTATTCCGCCGACGGGGATGTCTACTTCGCGGTGATGGGCCGGCCTGATTACGGCAAACTGAGCGGACGCAGTCTCAGCGATCAGCTGGAGGGCGCCAGCGGCAGACTCAACAGTGACGAAGAGTCCCGCAAGCGCCATCCCTTCGATTTCGCCCTCTGGAAAGGCGTCAAACCCGGAGAACCCAGCTTCCCCTCGCCATGGGGTCCCGGGCGGCCGGGATGGCACATCGAATGCTCGGCGATGGTCCGGCAGGAACTGGGCACCACCATCGACATTCACCTGGGGGGCTCGGACCTGATCTTTCCCCACCACGAGAATGAAATCGCCCAGTCGGAGGCGGTCAACGGGGTACCCCTGGCCCACTACTGGCTGCATAACGGCATGGTCAATGTCGATGGAGAGAAGATGTCGAAATCCCTCGGCAACTTCACGACGATCCGTGCCTTGCTGAGCAGTGGGGTGTCGGCGATGACCCTGCGGCTGTTCGTGCTCCAGGCCCACTACCGCAAACCCCTCGATTTCACCCGTGAAGCCCTCGAGGCCGCCGCCACCGGCTGGCATGGGCTCAACGAAGCCCTGGGGCTCGGTCTGAACCGGGCCTTCAGCGAGCCCCTGGGCTGGGCGGATGCCGCCCCTGGCCACGACACGGGGCTGGAGACCAGCCGGCAGGACTTCATCGATGCCCTCGACGACGACCTGAACACCTCCGCCGCGCTGGCGGTGCTGTTCGAGCTCACCCGTCCCCTGCGGGCCCTGGCCCGGCGGCTCGAGCGGGGATCGTCGCCCAGTGGCCAGGATCGTGCCCTCCAGGGGCGCTGGCTGCTGCTGCAGGAGCTCAGCGGCGTCCTGGGGCTGAAGCCGGAGTCCCCCTCCAGCAGCGAGGCCGAAGCGGGCGCCGGTCCGGAGCCGGCCGAAATTCAGGCCCTGATCAGCGAGCGCCTGGCCGCTCGCCAGGAGAAGCGCTACTCCGAAGCCGATTCCATCCGCGACCGGCTGCGTTCCGCAGGCATCGAGCTGATCGATCGGCCCGATGGCAGCACCGAGTGGATCCGGCGCTGAAGTCAGCGAGGGTCCTCGGCCGGCGGGGAAGCCGCCGGCGACTGACCGCGCATCAGGGTTTCGATCCGGCGGATGCGCACCCGGGTGGTCTCCCACACCTCGAGCCTGAAGGCAGCGTCGGCAGCCGCCGGGGTGCCGGGTGGGCCCTCCGCCAGGGAGCCGCGCAGCTGCTTCACCATGGCCTCGATGTCGTCACCCGCCTCGAACGCATCCCAGAGTTCCCGCTCCAGCCGCGCCCGCTCGATGAAATTCCAACGCTTGAGCCAGAGCATCGCGGCCGCCAGGGGTGAAGATCACCAGTGCAGCCAGTGTGCACGAGCCGCTGGGATCGGTGGGAGACTGGCGCCCGTCGCAGGGATGGCCTGGTGAAAGCGATCAGCGTGCTCGGCTCCACAGGGTCGATCGGCACCCAGACCCTGGCGATCGTGGAGGAGTTCCCGGAACGCTTCCGGGTGGTGGCGCTCACGGCGGGCTCCAATCTCGACCTGCTGATCGACCAGATCCGCCGCCACGCCCCCGAAGTCGTGGCCCTGGCCGACTCCGAGGCCCTGCCTGAGCTGCTCCGCCGCCTGGAGGCGCTGGAGCCTTCCCAGCGACCGGCGCGTCAGCCGGAGCTGGTGGGGGGAAGCGAAGGGCTCTGCGCCGCCGCCGCCTGGCCCAGCGCCGAGTTGGTGGTCACGGGCATCGTGGGCTGCGCGGGCCTGCTTCCCACCCTCGCGGCGATCGAGGCCGGCAAGGATCTGGCCCTGGCCAACAAGGAAACCCTGATCGCCGCCGGGCCTGTGGTGCTGCCGGCCCTGAAGGCCAGCGGCAGCCGCCTGCTTCCCGCCGACTCGGAGCATTCCGCCCTCTTCCAGTGTCTGCAGGGCACCCCCTGGGCCGACACGGCCCGCCTCTCCACCGGCGTCCCCACCCCCGGCCTGCGGCGCATCCAGCTCACCGCCTCAGGCGGTGCCTTCCGCGACTGGCCCGCCGCCGATCTGGCCAAGGCCACCGTGGCCGATGCCACCAGCCATCCCAACTGGAGCATGGGCCGCAAGATCACGGTGGATTCAGCCACCTTGATGAACAAGGGCCTGGAGGTGATCGAAGCTCACTACCTCTTCGGGCTCGACTACGACCACATCGAGATCGTCATCCATCCCCAGAGCATCATCCACTCGATGGTGGAACTGGCCGACAGCTCCGTGCTGGCCCAGCTGGGCTGGCCCGACATGCGCCTGCCGCTGCTCTACTGCCTCAGCTGGCCCGAGCGGCTGGAGACCCCCTGGCGGCGCCTGGATCTCACCGAAGTGGGCCAGCTCACCTTCCGCGCCCCCGACGAGCAGAAATACCCCTGCATGGGTCTGGCCTACGCCTCCGGACGTGCCGGCGGCACCATGCCCGCGGTACTCAACGCCGCCAATGAACAGGCCGTGGCCCTCTTCCTCGAGGAGCGGATCTCCTTCCTCGACATTCCCCGGCTGATCGAGGGGGTCTGCGAACGCCACAGCCCCGACCTCCGTCAGGACCCCAGCCTCGACGACGTGCTGGCCATCGACGCCTGGGCCCGTCTGGCTGCCATCGAGCTGGCCGCCGCCTCGCCCGCCCTGCTGACGGCATGAAGGTCGAGAGGCACCTGCTGCTCTGCGCCACCCCCACCAAGGCCCTCTGCGGCGATCCGCAGACCGGGGCCGCCAGCTGGGGCCGGCTCAAGCAGCTGATCAGGGAGCGTGGCCTGGAGCAGCCCGACCGCCCCCAGGGGGTGGTGCTGCGCACCAAGGCCGACTGCCTGCGCATTTGCGCCGGCGGACCCATCCTGCTGATCTGGCCGGAGGGGATCGCCTATGGCGGGGTCACCCCGGAGAGGATCGAGCGGATCGTGGAGGACCACCTGATCGGCGGACGGCCCATCGAGGACTGGATCGTGGCTCAGCACACCCTGCTGCCCAGCCGCTGCTCCAGCCAGCGCAGCACCAGCTGATCCGACCAGCAGCCTCCTGGCGCATGGAAGCCGTTGTGGCCGCCGCCGGGGCTGATCACCACCTCCAGGGGCGGCCCCAGGGCCAGGGCGCCGGCGGCGGGGACCCAGGGATCATCCAGAGCCTGCACGATCAGCGTGGGCGGCAGCGGGGGCTGCCCGGGCTCGGGCACCAGCAGCCGCGGCAGGGGGCTGGCCTGGCGGTAATAGGCGTCGACACTGGGGTAACCCCAGCGCGGTGCCGTGATCAGGGCATCAAAGCCGCGGATGCTGTCCACCCGCCGCAGGCGCTCAACCAGCTCAGCATCAGGCCTTAGACCGTCGTTGAGGGTCTGCTGGCGCAGGCGCTCCAGCAGCCATCGCTCGTAGAGGAGGTTGCGCGGCCGGGAGATGGTGGCGGAGCAGTGGGCCAGATCGAGGGGACTGCTCACCAGCGCCAGTCCCTCCAGCTGCGCGACCCCGTCGAGCACGGCATTGAGCAGCACCGTCCCCCCCAGGGAGAGCCCCACCGCCAGCAGGGGCCGATCAGCCGCCAGCTCCCGGGCCCGCCCCAGGGCCGGCGCCAGATCCGAGCTGCAACGAGCGGCATAGGTGCCGCTGGCCAGGGCCCGCCCGTCACCGGCGCCACGCATGTTCAGGCGCAGCACCGCGAAGCCGGCCCGGTTCAGGCACCAGCCCAGCCTCCGTACGCCCTCGGCCTGACTGGAGCCGCCCAGGCCATGCAACAGCAGCACCAGCGCCCTGGGCCGACCAGATGGCGCGTCCGCAGCCGGCGGATCGAGCCAGGCGAGCAGGGAACCGTCCCGACCCTGGCGGGAGGGCCCCAGGGGAAGCGCAAGTGGCGTGCTGGCACACGCCGGCAGCACATCCGGCCGGAGCGTGTCGCGCAGGGTCTGCAGGTCGGGTCCCCACCAGGGCGGCCGGGGCCGGAAGGGCTCCAGCCCCAACCGCTCCAGCAGGGTCTGGGAGCTCACACCGGCTGGGGCTGAACGGCAAGCCACTGGGCCAGGGAGACGGGCTCCACCCCGGCAGCGCTGGTGACCTCGATGATCCGCCCGATCGAAGCCGGCGAGTCCAGGGCGTCCAGGCACACCCGGGCCACCAGCCGGCGGGGAATGCTGTTGCTCTCCTGCTGGTCAGGCCCGCTGAAGCGGATGCCCTGGCCGTCGAGGTTCTCCTCCGTCTCCTTGAGGCCACCGGGGCGCACCACGGTCCAGTCGAGGCCACTGGCCTCCAGCCAGCGCTCCCCCACCCGCTTCCAGACCAGGATCAGGCCGAAGAGGTTGAGGGGGTGCAACCAGCGGCCGCTGCACAGCGAGCTCACCAGCACCACCCGCTTCACCCTCGCCGCCGTGCAGGCGGCGCACTGCCGGCGGATCGCCAGGGCATCCACCTTCAAGGGTCCCGCCAGATCCACCGAAGGACGGGCGCCGGTGGCGATCACCAGGGCCTGGACCCCCGCCAGCGCCTGCTCGAGGGCAGCCTGATCACCCAGCTCCAGACGGATCAGCTCGGCCCCCGTCAGCCCATCGGGGACCTGAGAACCAGGGCGCAACAGGGCCTTGACCCGGTAGCCCCGGGCCAGTGCCTCCTGGACGACACGCCAACCGGTCTTGCCGGAGGCACCGCTCACAGCCAGCGTGAATGAGGACTCGGAAGGCACGGATCTCAGAACAGCGGCATCAACTCCTGTTCTAGGCAGCGGGCCCGGGGGAAGTCCCCCTGGTGGCGCAACTGACGCACCCTCAGGATCATCGGATCGATGTCGCACAGCTGGCTGTAGCAGACCTCCAGGTGCTCACGGAACCCGGGCTGGAAGCGGCTGATGGGAAAGGGGTCGTCCAACGGTGATGAAGGCGGGGCCACTGGAGAGCGAAGAGATCTGACCGGGCAGCGCTCGGGATGATGCCCGGACGGTAGGGAAGCTGCATGCGGAAGCCCTGGTGACAAACACTCATTTCCAGGCCGCAGCACGCACAATGACGCCACTCCTGCCGGCGTCGCTGCCATGGACACCAACGCCCGCGGCAGGCCGTCCTTTGACCTGGGTCACGCCCTTGGCCTGCGTCTGGCTCCGCGGCAGTGGCAGTGGCAGCTGATCAATCTGCTGCGCCGGCGCCTGGAGGTGCCCGGCAGCCTTGGGCAGGACGTCCTGGTCCACGCCGGACCCGGCGCCGGCAAGACCTTCGGGGCACTGCTGGGCTTCCAGTCCCTGCTGCGGGAGGGCCGTCTCGCCCATCTGCTGGTGTTCTGCCACCGCAGTTCGATCGCCGCCCAGTGGCGCGACTCGGCCCGCCAGCTGGGGCTGGAGCTGCGCGAGTGGGATCCGGCTCAGGCCCCCGAGGGCGGCCAGGGTCTGCTGCTCAGCTACCAGAGCGCCGCGCGCCACAGGCACCGGCTGCAGCAGGAGCTATTGAGCCTCCTGCCCGGGCCCACCCTCACGGTGGCCGATGAGGTGCATCACCTCGGACTGGATCCGGAGGAACCGGAAGCCACGGCCTGGGGCCATGCCTTCAGCGAGCTGAGCCGGGATCATGCGCTGCGCCTGGGCCTGAGCGGCACCCCCTTCCGCGCCGACAACCTGGCTTTCTGTGCCGCCCGGCGCGTGCCCCGGCACCAGGAGGGACTGCTTGTGGAACAGATCGAGCCCGACCTGAGCGTGGAGCCCCGCCAATTGATCGTGGCCGGTGATGTCAGGCCGCTGGAGTTTCGCTTCCAGGACGGCTGGGTGGACCACGGCCGTGGCGAGGCGGAGCGGGAGGGCGAGGCGGAGCGGTCACCCCTGTCGCTGGAAACCCGCGAAAGCTGGCGGGCCCGCAACCTGCGCCGCGCCATCCGTCCCGGCGACCAGAGCAGCATCGCCCTGCGGGTGCTGCTCAATGCCCGAGAGCGCCTCGACAGACTCCGCATCGACGACCATCCCGAGGCGGGCGGGCTGGTGATTGCCCGTGACATCGCTCACGCGCGCGGTCTGAGCGGCCTGCTGGAGGAGCAGGGGGACCGCGTGCGGCTGGTGCACTCCCAGGATCCCGAGGCGGCCGCCCATCTCCAGGCCTTCCGGGCCGGCGACGCCGACTGGCTGGTGAGCATCGACATGTGCGCCGAGGGATTCGATGCTCCACGCCTGCGGGTGGTGGCCTACCTGAGCACCGTGGTGACCCGCAGCCGTTTCCTTCAGGCGATCACCAGAGCCGTGCGGATCGATCCCGGCCGGGCGGCTCTGGAGCCCATCCCGCGCCATCCCTCCTACGTGTATGCGCCCGCCGATCCACTGCTGATGGGCTATGCCCGCAGCTGGTCCGTGGCAGAGGCCTATGTGATCCGGCCGAGGACCCCGCCGGAGGACGAGCTGGCAGGTGCCGGAGCCGGAGCGGGAAGCCAGCTGCCGCTGGAGGCCCTGCGCGATGGCGCCGGAGAGGTGATCCGCCTGCGCGGCCCCCAATTGCCAGGGTTTCTTGACAGACGACGCTCCTGAGCGCTTGAGCCGCGCGCCCCGGTCCAGTGGCGCTGGTTACAGCACAAAAACGAAGAGAGTGCGAACATCTCCAAACCAACACCACAAATGGTCTAGTCACCATTCAGCCTGGTGCTCACCCGGAGATGGATCATGACCAAGGCCTCTCCCCACCGCCATCTCGCCGCACTGGTGAGCTGGGCCGTGGCCCGCATCGCCGAACTCGACCGCCTGGAGCACTACGAGGAGAGCTTTGCCCTCACCGAAGAGTTCCGTGACTGGATCCTCGGCATCGACCACCAGCCCGAGCGGCTGGCCATGCTGCTCGTGCCCCAGGGGCTCGGAACTCTGGACCTGGCGGAATAGTCGAAGCCACGGCGGGCGAGGGAGCTGAGCGCAAATCTAAGGCAATCCTTAAGAAGCAGGACCCTCCGGCAACCCTCGTCTCATTTCTTCAGGATTCCTGGGCTGGGCCGGCGGAGCGCTTCCCACAGGTCCGCACGCTGTGATCTAAGCTCAACTCATAGTCAGTCCGCATTAGATCCCATGAGCGTTTCCTCAGGCCCCAGGGGCGACGAGGCTGCGGTGGAGAACCTGGTGATCGTGGGCTCTGGCCCGGCCGGATACACCGCAGCCATCTATGCGGCCCGCGCCAACCTCAATCCCCTGCTGATCACCGGCTTCCAGGACGGGGGCATCCCCGGTGGCCAGCTGATGACCACCACCCATGTGGAGAACTTCCCCGGCTTCCCCGATGGCATCCTCGGCCCCGACCTGATGGACCGCATGAAGGCCCAGGCCGTGCGCTGGGGCACCCGACTGGTGGAGGCCGATGCCGAGGCGATCGACCTCTCCGAGCGCCCGTTCAGGATCAGCGCCGAGGGGCGCACGATTCGCACCCAGGCCGTGATCCTCGCCACCGGCGCCAGCGCCAACCGCCTCGGCCTTCCCCACGAACAGCAGTTCTGGAGCCAGGGCATCAGCGCCTGCGCCATCTGCGATGGAGCCACCCCCCAGTTCCGAAATGAGGAGCTGGCGGTGGTCGGAGGAGGGGATTCGGCCTGCGAGGAAGCGGTGTATCTCACCAAGTACGGCAGCCACGTGCACCTGATCGTCCGCCGCGAGAGCCTGCGTGCCAGTGGCGCCATGGCCGACCGGGTGCTGGCCAACCCCGCCATCACCGTGCACTGGAAGCGGGACGTGGTCGATGTGTCGGGGAACGGCTGGCTGGAGGCGCTCACCCTGCGCAATCCCGACGACGGCAGCACCGAGGAGCTGCCGGTGCGGGGGCTGTTCTATGCCATAGGCCACACCCCCAACACGCGCCTAGTGCGGGACCAGCTAGCGGTGGATGCCAAGGGTTACCTCGTCACCACACCGGGTCAGCCCGACACCAGCCTGGAGGGGGTGTTCGCCGCCGGTGATGTGGCCGATGCCCAGTGGCGTCAGGGAGTCACCGCCGCCGGCAGCGGCTGCCAGGCGGCCCTGGCCGCCGAGCGCTGGCTCACCCACCACGGCTTGGCCTCCACGGTGCATCGCACCAACGTGGAGCCGGAACCCAGCGGTGAACCCATCCACACCGCCGTGAGCGATGCCGACAACTTCGACCCCGCTGCCCTCTGGCAGAAAGGCGGTTATGCCCTGCGCAAGCTCTACCACGACAGTGACAGGCCCCTGCTGGTGGTCTACACCTCCCCCAGCTGCGGGCCCTGCCATGTGCTCAAGCCTCAGCTCAAGCGTGTGCTGCAGGAGCTCGGCGGTGCCGCCCAGGGCGTGGAGATAGACATCGAAGCCGAGCAGGAGATCGCTACCCAGGCCGGTGTCAACGGCACCCCCACCGTTCAGCTCTTCCACGCCAAGCAGCTGGCTCAACAGTGGCGCGGAGTGAAGCAGCGCAGCGAATTCAAAACCGCCATTGAAGCTCTCCTGCCGGTGCCGGTGGCCTGAGCCGAAGCCAGAACAGGAGCAAGAGCCGAGCCTGAAGCCGGCCTGCGCTCAGCGCCGCCTCGGACCACCGGGGCGGTTGCCGCCAGGCCTGGGGCCGGTGGCTCCGGCGTTGCGTTCCCGGTAGGTGATCCGGCCGCGGGTGAGGTCGTAGGGGCTGATCTCGACAAGCACCTTGTCGCCTGCGAGCAGCTTGATGCGGAACTTGGTGAGCTTGCCGGCGGCACGGCAGAGGCACTGGTGCCCGGAGGGCTGATCGAGGGTGACCAGGTAGAACCCGTTGCCCTGTTCCTTCTCGATCACTCCCGAGGTTTCGATCATGCGCTGCCGTGGCTCGATGCAAAGGTCACTCCACCTTAAATTGGCGACCCGCTGGCCACCCATGGGCCGATCTCCGGCCCTTGGGGCAGCACCGTCCCTGCATCGAGAGCCCTAGGGTCTGGGACGTTGCCGGCTTGCTCCTTGCTCGTTCCACCCCTGACCCTTGATCTGGGCCTGCTGCTGATTTCAATCGGGGTGGTGAATCTCTGGAAAGCCCGCCAGAGGAATGGCGGTTTCTGAATCAGCCTCCGCGGCCGGGCCGGCCCCGACCACCCTGGTACTGAACAAGCCCTACGGGGTGCTCAGCCAGTTCAGCCCCGAGCCGCTCAGCCCCTGGTCGACCCTGGCCCCCCTGGTGCCCGTGCCTGGGGTCTACGCCGCCGGCCGCCTCGATGCCGACAGCGAAGGCCTGCTGCTGCTCACCAGCGATGGCCGACTGCAGCAACGCCTCACGGATCCCCGCTGGGGCCACTGGCGCCGCTACTGGGTGCAGGTGGAGGGAACCCCCAGCGAGGCCGCGCTGGAGCAGCTGCGGGAGGGAGTGATCGTGCAGGGCCGACGCACCCTCGCCGCCCAGGCCATCACCCTGGCTGATCCGGGTCTGGCGGAGCGGGTGCCACCGATCCGCCAGCGCCGCTCGATCCCCACCTCCTGGCTGGACCTGAGGCTGCGGGAAGGTCGTAACCGCCAGGTGCGGCGGATGACTGCGGCCGTGGGACTGCCCACCCTGCGGCTGCTGCGGGTGGCGATCGACCTGATGGATGGAGGCCCGCCCCTGAGCCTCGAGGGTCTGGCGCCCGGTGAATGGCGGCCGGTGACCGCTGCCGAGCAGGAGCGGCTGAACCGACTCCTCGACAGGCGCGGCGGCCGGTTCAGCCGATGACCTGCTGCAGCTCGCGCACGGTCTGGAGCTGGCCGTAGTAATAGTTCGCGCGTGCCCGCCGGTCGGCCTCCTCGAGGCTGTCAAGGGCATCGAAACCCAGACTCATCCAGAGCTCATGGCCGCAGGCCCGGTTGAGCTCGGCGGTGGCTTCCTGCTCGAGATTGGCCAGCCGGCGCTGGAGATTCTTGATCTGGGCAATGGACATGGACGTGCCGGCAGTGTCGATTGATGGTACAAAAGAACTGTTGGTCCATCAGAACGGCAGCTTCTTCTTTCCCTCCTTGTCGAGGTCGGCATCCAGCTCCCGCAGGCGGCGCAGGATCGTGTCGTAGTACTCCTTGAGGTAATCCTCCAGGCGGGTGGTCTCAGCAGGATCGAGGGCGAAGGCCTCGTAGCTGGCCTCCATCGGGGCATCCAGGGGCTGACCGCCACCGGTGACCTCGGCAAAGGCCAGCCGCTCCGCCACGTTCACCCCGGGCTCGAAGAAGGACGCCAGCCCCTGCATCAGACGGATCAGAAACGGCCTCACCCGGAACACCCGGGCCGGCTTGCCGCTGTAGCGCTCACACAGCTGGGTGACCTCACCGGTGTTCCAGGCTTTGGGACCCACCACCGGGAAGGCCTGACGCACGGTGGCGGGCTGGCTCAGAGCCGCCACCGCGAAGCGGGCCACGTCCTGGGTGTTCATGTAGGCGATCGGAGTGGGGGTGCCGCTCACCCACACGGTCTGGCCCTCGAGCACGGGAATGGCGAACTGACCGATCACCCCCTGCATGAAGGCCACGCAGCGCAGGATCGTGTAGTCGAGATCGGAGCCGATCAAGAGCTGCTCGGTGCAGTACTTGATGTCCATCAGGGGCACCTCGCGGTGGAGTTCAGCCCCCAGCAGCGACACGAAGACGAACCGCTTGACACCCGCCTGCTCACAGGCCCGCAGCAGGTTGAGCTTGCCGTCCCAGTCGATCGTGTAGATGCCGGCGCTGTCCGTGGGACGGGCGGTGGCCGCATCGATCACCGCATCCTGCCCCTCGAGGGCGTAGGCGAGGCTTTCGGGTTCGAGCAGATCACCGCGGGTGAGTTCACAGCCCCACTCCTGCAGGAAGGCGGCCTTGCGGGGTGAGCGCACCATGCAGCGCACCTGGTGGCCCTGATCGAGGGCACGGCGGGCAATCTGGCGACCAAGGGTGCCGGTACCGCCGACGACCAGAACCTGCATGAAGCACCCGACCAGGAGGGGCTGAGCCTAGAGGTGCGGCTGTCACCGGCGCGCCGGCGTAAACGTCCTGGCCGAGGGCGAGGACTTCACCCCCAGGGCCTCAATCTTTCTGCAGTTTGAGCAGAAGGGCTCCGCCCACGAGGCCGACGGGGATCAGCACCCAGAAGACCGCTGCGGTGAAGAAGATTTCCGAGGCCATGGGGGCAGGCGAGAACGGCTACCCGCCCAGTGTCCCATCTCCCGCAGCGGCCAGCTCCAGGACCACCGCCCAGGGCGCTGAGGTGCGCAGCTGCCCGGGCATCACGCCACTGACGCCCGCGCTCCAGCCCCCCCGGCGCAACCGCTCCTGCAGCTGCCGCAGGCGGACCGTGCCGCCGGGCGATCGCCGGGCGATCTCCGCCATCGGCCAGACCCGCGCGCCCTCCCCCGCGTCGGCACTCAGGTTGGCCAGCAGCCGCCGGCCCTCCTCAGCCATGGAGCCAGAGACGGCCAGGGCCGAGAGCTCGCCAAGGCAGTCGGCATCCTGGAGCGGACCGATCCAGAGCGGACCACTCACCGCCAGGGGTGGGGCAGCGCTGCAGCCGCAGCTCTGCCAGCCCCGCAGGCGCTTGAGGCTCTGCACCTGCTGATCCCCGCAGCCGTGGCAGTGGGCCAGCAGACCCAGCTGGTCTTCCTCCCGAGCGACGGGACTGCGCTGCACCTGCACGGCCGTGCGGAAGGTGCGGCCGTCGCTGAAACTCAGCAGCGGCCTGATGCCCCGGCCCAGGCACCAGGCCGCCCGGGCCACGACCCCGAGCTGAAGGCGCAGGGCCAGCTCCCAGCTGGCGGGGTGGGCCCGGGCCGCCGCCCCCAGCGAGCGCAGGGCGGCCACACGGTCGTGGCCGGTGGGGGAGCGCCCATCGGTGCTGGCCAGATAGAGCACGCCGCCGAAGCGCACGGCCTCCAGCGCCAGGGGCAGCAGCGCCGCGGGAGAACCGAAGGCATCGAGGTCCACCAGCTCGAAGCGCTGATCGCGCAGCAGGCAATCGGCCAGGAGCTTCTGGGCCGTCAGGGCACTGAGCCGCAAGGCCAGACGCTCCGCCAGAGGCTGCAGATTGACCTGCAGCAGCGGCAGCCGCTCCGGATCGGCATCGTTGGCCCAGATGGCGGCGGCCCCGGCCTCGAGGCCATAGCGCAGGGAGCGCACGCCGCAGCCCGCCATCAGATCCAGCACCCGCAGGGGGCCGACACCCGCCAGCCGCCGGGCCAGCAGCACCCCCAGATCCCTGGCCGGGCGCGAGTCACGGCGAAAGAAGCCCTCCCCCAGCCGCAGCCGGGCCGCGCCTTCGCAATAGTGAGGGTCGTTCGGCGTGGCTCCGACTCCGGTGGTGACAGCTCCAGCCCAGCCTGTCGCAAGGGACGGCATCGACTGGGGTCTGCACGGCACCTGGCACTGGCGCGGCCTGGCCTGCCACTGGCGCGTGCTCGGCGACCCCTCCCATCCGCCGCTGCTGCTGCTGCATGGCTTTGCCGCCAGCAGCGGCCACTGGCGTCACAACGTCGCCGGACTGGTGGCGTCGGGCTGGTGTGTGTACGGACTGGACCTGATCGGCTTCGGCGCCTCCGACCAGCCGGCCCTGCCCCTCGACAACCGGCTCTGGGCCCGCCAGAGCGCGGCGTTCCTGCAACAGGTGGTGCAGCGGCCCGCCGTGCTGCTGGGCCACTCCCTGGGTGGTCTGGTGGCTCTGACCACGGCGGTTTTCAGCCCGGAGTGGGTGCGGGCGGTGGCGGCCGTGCCCCTGCCTGATCCCAGCCTGGTGATGGCCGTGCCGCGGCGGCGCCCCCCCTGGCGGCGGCGGCTGCAGCGGGTGCTGGTGCTGGTTCTCTGCCGGCTGCTGCCCCTGGAACTGCTGGTGCCCCTGATCGCCCGCACTCCCCTGCTGGACCTGGGGCTGCAGTCGGCCTACAACCAGCCGGTGATCGGTGACGCGGAACTGCGCCGGCTGTTCGCCCGGCCGGCCCGTCGGGCCACCGCCGCCTGGTCCCTGCGGGGCATGAGCATCGGCATGGCCCTGCGCCCCAGGGGTGCCACGGCCGAGGCGCTGCTGGCGCGACTGGTGCAGCCGCTGCTGCTGATCTGGGGTGAGGCCGACCGGCTGGTGCCGATCGAGGTGGGGGAGCTGATCGCCCGCCTCAGACCGGATCTGCAGCTGGAGCGCCTGGAGGGGATCGGCCACTGCCCCCACGACGAGGCCCCCGAAGCCTTCGAGGCGCTGCTGCTGAGCTGGCTGGAGCGGCTGGACGCAGAGCCGCAGGCGGCCGGCACGTAATTTGGGGCCTTGATGCCCCGTCGAGCGCCGCCCCGGCCATGAAACACACCCTCTCGGTGCTGGTGCAGGACGAATCCGGCGCCCTCAGCCGCATCTCCGGGCTGTTCGCCCGCCGCGGCTTCAACATCGAAAGCCTGGCGGTGGGTCCAGCCGAGCAGCGCGGCCATTCCCGCCTCACGATGGTGGTGGAGGGTGACGATCACACCCTCGAGCAGATGACCAAGCAGCTGAACAAGCTGATCAACGTGCTCAACGTGATCGATCTCACCCGCATCCCCGCGGTCGAGCGGGAGCTGATGCTGCTGAAAGTGGCGGCACCGCCGGAGAACCGAGCCGCGATCCTCGACCTGGTGGAGGTCTTCCGCGCCAAGGTGGTGGATGTGGCCGACAATGCCCTGATCCTGGAGGTGGTGGGCGATCCGGGCAAACTCGTGGCCCTCGAGCAGATTCTCGAGAGCTTCGGGATCCTCGAGATCGCCCGCACCGGCAAGGTAGCCCTGGAGCGGGCCTCGGGCGTGAACACCGCCTTCCTCAAGGTCACCGCCTCCGACAAGCGCGTTCCCGCCTGACACGGGTCCAGGCTCAGGGCTTGTCCTTCACCAGGGTGCCGCCCTTGAGGAGGGTGGCCTTGACAAGCCGGTCACCCTGCTTGATCCGGTCGACCACGTCCATCCCCTTCACAACCCGGCCGAACACCGCATAGCGGCCATCGAGCTCGGTGAGGGGCTTGAGGGCGATGTAGAACTGCGCGCTGGCGGAGTTGGGATCGGCCGAGCGGGCCATGGCCAGGGCTCCACGGTCGTGCTTGAGGCTGAGCTTGGCGCTCTCGGCGGGATCCACCACCTCGACGCCGTAGCGCGGCTCCGGTTCACCCTTGAGACCAAGCTCGAGGGGGATCAGCCGGGGCTGGTCGGTGGCTGGATCGATGAAGCTGCCGGTGCCGTAGAGGGTGGCCGGAACCTTCGGGTCCGCGCTCTGGGGATCTCCTCCCTGCACCACGAAGGGGGTGGGCTCATTGACCACCCGGTGGAACACCGTGTTGTCGTAGGTGCCACGGCGCACCAGGTCGACGAAGTTTCCGGCCGTGAGGGGGGCGGCATCTCCGTCGAGCTCGAGTTCCACAACCCCTCGGCTGGTCTTGAGCGACACCAGGGCGGAACCACTCAGGCAGGGTGTGCCCGCGGCGGCGCAGCCCAGCGGACTCTTGGGAGCATCGGCGGCACAGGCCCCGAGCCCGAACGGGGTGAGCAGGAGCACTCCCAGGAGCAGCAGGCGGCTGAGGCGGATCGTCATCAGCTCAGACTCCTTCGAGGGGAACTTTGAGGAAACGGGCCAGTTCGGCGCCGCTGCGCTCCAGCTCGGCCAGGGGCAGGGGTTCCCCCACCCGGGTGAGCGGCAGATCGCGGCGGCCCTGCAACCGCAACGAGAGCCGGCGGCGGGGATTGAGGCCATCGCGCACATCCACCTTCACCGCCAGGATCTCGCGCAGGGGGATGTCCACTTCGATCTTCTGACGGAAGCCCCGCCTGGTGATGGTGGCCTTGCTGCTCTCCTGATCGAATCGGTTGCTGCCGGCCCCCACGTCCAGGGTGATCACCGACCAGAGATAGAGGGACAGCAGAAGAGCGGCGATGCCGTAGGCCCCCATCACCAGTCCCTGGGGAACCCACTCCAGCTCGGCCGGATGGCCCAGGGGGAGCAGGTCGAGGCCGAGACGGCTGGAGAGGCTGGTGAGCAGGAAGCCGATTCCGCCGGCGGTGACCACGGAGGCCACCAGATAGTTGGAGAGGCGGCGGGAGCCCTGCACCGGCTGCTCGAGCAGGGAAGGGCGGGTGGCGGAGGCGCCGTTGGCCATGGGGTCGGCTGGGAGGCGGTGAACCGTCATCTTGGACGGCGGCGGGCGAGGGCAATTGGAAGAAATACCTAGAAACCCTGCCGAGACGGGCAATGTCAGCCCATTGCGGGCGCGCTCGCGCTGCCCGTGAACATTGTTACCATCGCCCGGTATCCCACAGCCAAGCGGGATTTCCGCACCGTTTCTACCCATGACGATCGCTGTAGGGCGCGCGCCTGCCGCACGGGGATGGTTCGACGTCCTCGATGACTGGCTCAAGCGTGACCGCTTTGTTTTTGTCGGCTGGTCCGGCCTGCTGCTGTTCCCCACGGCCTACCTGGCCCTGGGCGGCTGGCTGACCGGCACCACCTTCGCCACCTCCTGGTACACCCACGGCATTGCCAGCAGCTACCTGGAGGGTTGCAACTTCCTCACCGCCGCGGTGAGCACCCCGGCTGATGCCATGGGGCACAGCCTGCTGCTGCTCTGGGGCCCGGAAGCCCAGGGTGACTTCGTGCGCTGGGTGCAGCTGGGCGGCCTCTGGCCGTTCGTCGCCCTGCACGGCGCCTTCGCTCTGATCGGCTTCATGCTGCGTCAGTTCGAGATCGCCCGTCTGGTGGGCATCCGTCCCTACAACGCCATCGCCTTCTCCGGTCCGATCGCGGTCTTCGTCAGTGTCTTCCTGATGTACCCGCTGGGCCAGAGCAGCTGGTTCTTCGCCCCCAGCTTCGGGGTGGCCGCCATCTTCCGCTTCCTGCTCTTCCTGCAGGGCTTCCACAACTGGACCCTGAACCCGTTCCACATGATGGGAGTGGCCGGCATCCTCGGTGGTGCTCTGCTCTGTGCCATCCACGGCGCCACGGTGGAGAACACCCTGTTCGAGGATTCCGAGCAGGCGAACACCTTCAAGGCGTTCGAGCCCACCCAGGAAGAGGAGACCTACTCGATGGTCACCGCCAACCGCTTCTGGAGCCAGATCTTCGGGATCGCCTTCTCCAACAAGCGCTGGCTGCACTTCTTCATGCTGTTCGTGCCGGTGATGGGTCTGTGGACCAGCAGCATCGGCATCATCGGCCTGGCCCTCAACCTGCGTGCCTACGACTTCGTGTCGCAGGAGATCCGCGCTGCTGAGGACCCTGAATTCGAGACCTTCTACACGAAGAACATTCTTCTGAACGAGGGTCTGCGTGCCTGGATGGCACCGGCCGACCAGCCGCATGAAAACTTCGTCTTCCCTGAAGAGGTCCTGCCCCGTGGAAACGCCCTTTAATTCGTCCATGGTGGCCGTCGGGGGCAAAGACCTCGACTCCACCGGTTATGCCTGGTGGGCCGGTAACGCCCGCCTCATCAATCTCTCCGGCCGCCTGCTCGGCGCCCACGTGGCCCACGCGGGTCTGATGGTCTTCTGGGCCGGAGCGATGATGCTGTTCGAAGTGAGCCACTTCAGCTTCGACAAGCCCATGTACGAGCAGGGTCTGATCCTGTTCCCGCACGTGGCCACCCTGGGTTACGGCGTCGGCCCCGGCGGAGAGGTCACCAGCCTCTACCCGTTCTTCGTGGTCGGTGTGTTGCACCTGATCAGCTCCGCCGTCCTTGGCCTTGGCGGCCTGTACCACGCCCTCCGTGGTCCCGAAATCCTGGAGAACTACTCCTCGTTCTTCTCCCAGGACTGGCGTGACAAGAACCAGATGACCAACATCATCGGCTACCACCTCATCCTTCTGGGTGTGGGTTGCCTGCTGCTGGTGTTCAAGGCGATGTTCTTCGGAGGTGTCTACGACACCTGGGCGCCCGGTGGCGGTGATGTTCGCCTGATCACCAACCCCACCCTCGATCCGGGTGTGATCTTCGGGTACCTCTTCCGCGCCCCCTTCGGCGGCGAGGGATGGATCATCGGGGTCAACTCGATGGAGGACATCATCGGCGGCCACATCTGGCTCGGCCTGATCTGCATCTTCGGTGGCATCTGGCACGTGATCACCAAGCCCTTCGGCTGGGTGCGCCGCGCCTTCATCTGGAACGGTGAGGCCTACCTGAGCTACAGCCTCGGCGCTCTGAGCTTCATGAGCTTCATCGCCTCGGCCTTCATCTGGTTCAACAACACCGCCTATCCCTCGGAGTTCTACGGCCCCACCAACGCCGAATCCTCCCAGGCTCAGAGCTTCACCTTCCTGGTGCGTGACCAGCGCCTGGGTGCCAACATCGGTTCCGCCATGGGCCCCACCGGCCTGGGCAAGTACCTGATGCGCTCCCCCACCGGCGAGATCATCTTCGGTGGTGAGACCATGCGCTTCTGGGACTTCCGCGGTCCCTGGCTCGAGCCCCTGCGTGGCCCGAACGGCCTCAGCCTCGACAAGCTCCAGAACGACATTCAGCCCTGGCAGGTGCGCCGCGCGGCTGAATACATGACCCACGCTCCCAATGCCTCCCTCAACTCCGTGGGCGGCATCATCACCGAGCCCAACTCGGTGAACTTCGTGAACGTGCGTCAGTGGCTCTCGGCCACCCAGTTCGTGCTCGCCTTCTTCTTCCTGGTGGGTCATCTCTGGCACGCCGGCCGCGCCCGCGCAGCCGCCGCCGGGTTCGAGAAGGGCATCGACCGTCAGGCCGAGCCCACCCTGGCGATGCCGGATCTCGACTGAAGTCCTTTTGCCGCTTCACCCCGGCATCAAGGCTCGACCCCCCGCGATCGCGGGGGGTTTTTTCATGGCCTGAACGCATCACAGGCCCATGACCACTGGGCGCATGGACCTTGTCACCCCTGGCCCGGGCCCAGATGAACTCTGGTTGCACCTTCAGCGCTCAGGACCCATAAGTTGCGTGCTGTCCGCTGAACGGAGCCCCGATGACGACCACCATCAAGAGCCCATCCCGGCCGTCCCAAGCCTCTCTGGCGATGGCGGCCAGTTGGCTCATGCTCACCGCCCTCCTGCCCCAGCCCGGCTGGAGCCGCACCAGCAGCCTCGATTTTCCCAGCGACGGAGTCGTCTGTGATCGCGGCAGCAGGATTTGCTACGACCGCCAGGGTCCCTCGCTGTCATTGACCCGGCGCGAATACGGTCAACGCTCGGAGCAGAACCTGCTGCGACAGCTTTCAGGCCGCCCCATCTCCAGGGATATTCGCTTCAGCAGCGGTGAAGTGTGCGATCTGCGCCGGGAAATCTGCTGGGATGACGGCTGGGGCCGCACCAATGTGAGCAAGCGCCTCAGCCGCCAGCTGTTCGGTGACAACGGCGGCTGGACGCGCGACAACGACTGGAGGAACGACAACTGGCGGGGAAACCCAGGCAACTCCAGCTGGGGACAGACGACAGCACAGGACTCAGGATTCTGTGAGCTCAGTCAACGCGGGCGCCGCATCTTCTACGGCAACTGCAACCTGCAGCAGCGCTACACGCCGAATGGCACCGCCTATCTCGTCGACTTCCGCAATGGACGGAGCTACAGCTTCTACAACCGCCGGGGACAGCTGGTGATGGTGGATGGCACGGGAACGTGGCCCGTGTCCTACAACCGCAATGGAGACGGAGGCGAGTTCCGCTGGGGAGACCTGCAGCTGGTGGCCCGCCAGACCCGATTGATCGCGCCTGGATACAACCCCGGATACAACACTGGAGCCTCGGCAGGCTTACTGCAGGATCTGATCAACAGCCTCTTCCGTTGATCAGGCCAGCCAGCGACGCAGAAGGGGCAGGCTCAGGCCGATCACGTTGCTGAAGCAGCCCTCGATGCGCTCCACCAGGGCACCCGCCCGGCCCTCGAGGGCGAAGCCGCCGGCACAGGAGAGGGGTTCACCGGTGGCCACGTAAGCGGCGATCTCCGCGTCGCTGAGTTCCGCGAACCTGACGCGGGTGGTGACCGTGGCCACCAGGGGATCGGGCGGACAGCAGCCCGGCGTCCCGAGGGTGTCCCCCATCGGCAGGAGGCAGTGACCGGTGTGCAGTTCCCCCCACGACCCGGCCATGCGCCGCCAGCGGCTGGAGGCTTCCTCGGCGTCCCGAGGCTTGCCGTACACGCTCCCGTCGAGCACGAACAGGGAATCGCAGCCGAGCACTCCAGCCACCCTCTCGCCCTCGCTCAGCACCAGCGCACGCCCCACCGCCTCGGCTTTGGCCCGTGCCAGCGCCTGCACCAGCTGGAGCGGATCCGGATCCCGCCAGGCCTCCTCGTCGACGCCGCTCACCCGAACCCGGTGGGAGATCCCCGCCTGCTCCAGCAGCCGGCGTCGCGCCGGTGAGGCCGAGGCCAGCACCAGTGGGGCTTGCGGCACGGACCCTGACCTCCTGGCCTGGGATGAACCCAGGGATTCTCCCCCGCCGGTGGACCCTGCCAGTAGACCCTTCCGGTTCGCCGCCACCAGGGCACACGCTGATCCGTGAGAATCGGCCCATGCATGGCTCCCTCACCAGCACCCTCAACGATCCCCGCTCACTGGAGCGGGCGGCCAGCGCTCTGCGTTGCCTGCCGTTCCGGCGGGCTTTTTACGGGCTGCTCAGCGGCGAGGCGATCAGCAGCGAGGAGCTCCACCGGCGTGACGACCAGCCGCAGTTCACCTTCACTCCCCTGAGCAGCGACGGGGCTGAAGGGCACTTCATCTGGCTGATCCGGGTCGGGGTCCTGCGCCGGGAGGTGGATGGACAGGGCCTCACGGAGCGTGTCCGGCTGACGCCGATGGGCCGGGAGCTGCTGCAGCGCTGGAACGGGGAGATTCCCAGGGCCGCTCTGCTGGAGAGGATCCGCCATGGCCTGCGCCGCCGCTGGCCGCGCCTGTGAAGCCCCTGATGGTGCTCGGAACCAGCAGTGGCGCCGGTAAATCGCTGATGGCCGCCGCCCTCTGCCGGGTGCTGCGCCGCCGGGGCGAGACGCCCCTGCCCTTCAAGGGTCAGAACATGAGTCTCAATGCCTGGGTGGATGCCGCCGGCGGCGAGATGGCCTACAGCCAGGCCCTGCAGGCCTGGGCGGCTGGGCTTGAGCCGACGGTGGCGATGAATCCGGTGCTGCTCAAGCCCCAGGGCGACAGCACCAGCGAGCTGATCCACCTGGGGCGTTCCGTGGGGGTCTGCCGGGCCGAGCACTATTACCGCGACTGGTTTCGTCCAGGCTGGGCAGCGATCCGCCAGGGCCTGAGCGATCTGCAGACCGGCCATCCGGGCGGCCGTCTGGTGCTGGAGGGGGCCGGCAGTCCCGTGGAGGTGAATCTGCAGCCCCGGGATCTCACCAACCTGCGCCTGGCCCAGTTCCTGAGGGCCCGCTGCCTGCTCGTGGCCGACATCGAACGGGGGGGAGTCTTCGCCCAGATCGTGGGCACCCTGGCGCTGCTGCGACCGGTGGAGCGGCCCTTGATCCGGGGCATCCTGATCAACCGCTTCCGTGGCCGCCGGGAGCTCTTCGACGAGGGCCGCAGCTGGCTGGAGCGCCACACCGGCCTGCCGGTGCTGGGGGTGATGCCCTGGCTCGATGAACTCTTCCCTCCCGAGGATTCCCTCGACCTGCTGGAGCGCAAGGCGCGCAAACCCGATGCGGACCTGGAGATCGCGGTGATGCGCCTGCCCTCGATCAGCAATTTCTCCGATCTCGATCCGCTCGAGGCCGAACCCAGCGTGCGGGTGCGCTGGCTGCGCCCCGGAGAAGCGCTGGGCAGCCCCGATGCCGTGGTGATTCCCGGAAGCAAGCAGACGCTGCGGGATCTGGAGGTCCTGCGCGCCAGCGGCCTCGGCGATGACCTGCGGCGGTATGTGTCGGGCGGCGGCCATCTCTTCGGCCTCTGCGGCGGCCTGCAGATGCTCGGCCGACGTCTGCTCGATCCCCTCGCTCTCGAAGGCGGTGGCGGCAGCGGCGGTCACACCGGGCTGGGGCTGCTGCCCCTGATCACCCACTACGGCGACGGCAAGGCGACGCAGCAGGTGTGCGCCCCGGCCCTGTGGCCGCCGGGCAGCAGCCTGATGCTGGAGGGATTCGAACTGCACCGGGGCCAGAGCCTGTGCCAGGAACCCGATCAGTGCCAGCCCATCGCCATGCGCCCGGGCCTCGGCTGGTGGACAGCCGGGCCGAGCGGCTCCGTGGTGGCCGGCACCTACCTGCACGGGGTGTTCGACTCGGGACCCTGGCGACGGCGCTGGCTGAACCAGCTGCGCCGTCGCCGCGGCCTGAGTCCGCTGAGTGAGCAGCAACCGCACCACGGGCAGCAGCGGGAGGCCCTGCTCGATCGCCTCGCCGGGGCCTTCGAAGCCCACGTGAATCTGACTCCCCTGCTGGAGAGGGAATGAAGTCCGCCGCCTCGCCGGTCCTCGTGCACTGGCCCAATGGGCGCAGCACCCGGGTGCCCCCAGGCAGCGACTGGCTGCAGGCGGCGGCCGAGGCCGGCCAGACGATCCCCACCGGCTGCCTGGGGGGCAGTTGCGGCGCCTGTGAGATCGAGGTGAACGGCCGGGTGGTGAGGGCCTGCATCGCCACGGTGCCCGCTGCGCGCAGCGGCGATCTGCGGGTGGAACTGGCCTGCGATCCCTACTGGTGAGCCGGATCGGGCAGCTGTCCCTGGATCAGCCCGCCACCGAGCACCACCTCGCCGGCATAGAACACCGCCGCCTGGCCAGGGGTGATCGAAAACTGGTCATCGCGGAAGGTCAACCGAGCACGGTGGGGGCGGCCCGCAGCATCGTCAGCGGCCGTGGGCTCGAGGGGAACGAGCTGGGCCACCACCGGCGCGCTGCGATAGCGCACCTGCACCTCCAGCTCCAGCGGTGCGTCCGGGGGGGGCATCGAGATCCAGTTGATCGCCCCCACCACGCAGCCGCTGCGGGCCGCCTCGGCCCGTGGAGCCACCACCACCCGGTTCATCGCCCCATCGAGGCGCACCACATGCAGGGGCTCGCTCCAGGCCACACCCAGCCCCTTGCGCTGGCCGATCGTGAAGTGCTCGATGCCATCGTGCTCGCCCACCACCGTGCCGTCAGCCAGAACGATCTGACCCTGGCGAGGCGGCAGGAAGGCATCGAGGAAGGCCTTCATCGAACCGTGGTGGTCGGCCAGGCAGAGATCCTGGCTTTCCGGTTTCCGGGCGGTGCGCAGGCCGAGAGCCTCGGCCTCCAGCCGGGTGTCGGGCTTGGTGAGTTCTCCGAGGGGGAACACCAGCCGCGCCAGCACCGACTGGGGCAGGTCATAGAGGAAGTAGCTCTGGTCCTTGTGGGCATCGAGACCCCGCAGCAGCTGGTGGCGGCCGGCGGCGGCGCTGGGGCCAGCGGAGTCAGCCAGGCGGACCCTGGCGTAGTGGCCGGTGGCGATGCGGCCGATCCCCAGTTCGGCCTCGGCCCACTCCAGCATCGGCGCGAACTTCACCTCCCGGTTGCAGCGGGAGCAGGGCAGCGGTGTCACCCCCTGCTCGTAGCCCTGCACCAGAAAGTCGACGATCTGCTCGCGGAAGCGCTCGCGGCTGTCGACCACATGATGCGGCACTCCCAGCTGGTCACAGAGGCCGGCTGCATCCACCAGCCCTTCGGCGCAGCAGGCCCCCTTGCCGCTCATCAGCCAGAGGGTGAGACCGTCCACCTGCCAGCCGGCCGCCACCAGCAGGGCGGCGGTGAGGGAACTGTCGACCCCGCCGGAGAGGCCCACCGCGACCCGATGCTCACCGGGCCAGGCGCGCAGGCGTTCGATCGCCGCGGCCCCGGCCGCGGTGACCGGGCCACCGGCAGCCGTGAGGGGGGACAGCGCAGGTCCGACGGGACCTGGACCGGAGGCTGGGGCAGTGGTGGTCAAAACCGGAAACCTCCGGGGCGGGGGAGGAACGACACAAAGCCGAGTTCCCATCATGGGACCGGGGCCCCGCCGGCGGGGCCCGCATCCCCCCCGCAGCGGAGCCCCCTTGAGCAGCAGCCACGCGATTCACTGGCCCCGCAGGGATGCCGACCACCTGCTGGTGCGCTCTGGACAGATGGCGCAGCTGGAGCAGCAGCTGTTTGCCAGCGGCCTGCCGGTGGAAGCGCTGATGGAGAAGGCCGCCCTGGCCATCAGTGCGCGGCTGCTGAGCGAGCCCGAATCCCTGCACCAGGGGGTGCTGGTGCTGGTGGGCCCCGGTCACAACGGGGGGGACGCCCTGGTGGTGGCCCGGGAGCTGCACCTGGCCGGAGTGAAGGTGCGGCTCTGGAGCCCCTTCGAGCGCCGCAAACCGCTCACCGAGTCCCATTGGCGCCATGCCTGCTGGCTAGGGATCGAGCGTGTGGACTCCACCCCTGATCCCGGCGAGGCCTGTCTCTGGATCGATGGGTTCTTCGGCATCGGCCAGCGGCGGCCTCCCGGCGAGGCGATCGAGTCCCTCCTGGGCGATCGGGCCCGGCTGAGGCCCGATCAGCTGGTGGCGATCGACACACCCACGGGCCTGTGCGCTGACAGCGGCAGGCTGCTGGGACACCAGGCCGCCCGCGCCCGCACGACCTACTGCCTCGGACTGCTGAAGCAGGGGCTGGTCCAGGACGCTGCCCTGGCCTGGGTGGGGGAACTGGTGCGGCTGGATCTGGGGCTGGCGCCGGTTCTGCTGGAGCAACTGCCGCCTGATCAGCCCCTGGGTCTGAGCGGTGCGGATCGCACCAGCGCCCCAGCCCTGGACCCTCCACCCGAGGCCGCCAAGTACGGCCGCGGGCGCCTGCTGGTGGTGAGCGGCAGCGCCGCCTATCCCGGTGCCGCCCTGCTCAGCCTGCTGGGGGCGAGCGCCAGCGGCTGCGGCAGCCTGCGGGCGGCCGTGCCGGAGCCCGTGGCCAGGGAGCTCTGGAGCCTCCTCCCCCATGTGGTCCTGGCTCGAGCGCCGGAGGAGCCGGGCGCCCTCGACCGCCTCGATGCCGTGCTGATTGGCCCGGGCCTGGGGCCAGACACCCCGGCGGATGGCACCGACAGCCCGCCGATCTGGGGGGCCCTGCAGTCCTTTGCCGGCCTGGTGGTGATCGATGCCGATGGCCTCAACCAACTGGCCGCGGGGGTGGCCGGCGAGGCGATGGCCTGGCTGCAGGGGCGTCAGGGTCCCACCTGGTTGACACCCCATGGGGGTGAATTCGCCCGCCTGTTCCCCGACCTGGCCGGCGAGCAGCCTCTGGAGGCCGCCGCCGTCGCCGCTGCCCGCTGCGGCGCGGCCCTGGTGCTCAAGGGCGCCCGGAGCGTGATTGCCGCCCCCGATGGCAGGCGCTGGCAGCTGCTGGAGGCCGCAGCGGAAGCGGCCCGGGCCGGAGCCGGCGATGTCCTGGCGGGATTCGCGGCCGGGCAAGGGGCTCTGGCCATGGCAGCGGGGATCACTCCTGGTGAGCCCTCCACCCTGGCCGCTGCCGCCCTGGCCCATGCCCAGGCGGGACTGACGGCCCGGGAACGGTTCGGGCCCGGCCAGGTGACGCCCCAGACTCTGGCCGCCGCTCTGGGCCGGTGGGGCTCAGAAGAGGAAAGCCCTAGTGAGAGTTGACTGTGTCGTTTTACTGGCACAACCTTGAAAGGTTGTTGAAATCACATCATGGCCTGTTCGATTCATCAGAGATTGAATCAACTTTCCAGATGGGCGCATGACAGCCTCCACCCTTCAGCCCCGCGAGCAGCGGCGGCGGGGGAGCGATCCAATCAGCTGGTATCTGAGCACCATCGGACGGGTTCCCCTGCTCACTCCAGCCGAGGAGATCGAACTGGGCAACCAGGTGCAGGCGATGATGCAGCTGATCGATTCTGGCGTGGAGGATCCGCCCAGCGTTCGCGATAAGCAACTGCTGCGCCTGGGCCGCCGCGCCAAGGAGCGCATGATGAAGGCCAACCTGCGCCTGGTGGTCAGTGTCGCCAAGAAGTATCAGGGCAAGGGGCTCGAGCTTCTCGACCTGATCCAGGAAGGATCCCTGGGCCTGGAGCGGGCCGTGGAGAAGTTCGATCCCACCCGCGGCTACAAGTTCTCCACTTATGCCTTCTGGTGGATCCGCCAGAGCATGACCCGCGCCATCGCCTGCCAGTCCCGCACCATCCGGCTGCCGGTTCACCTGAGCGAGCGCCTCAGCGCCGTGCGTCGCGTCAGCCTGGAGCTCACTCACAAGCTCGGGGCCATGCCCAGCCGCAGCGAGATTGCCGAAGCCATGGCGATCCCGATTCAGGAACTCGACGGGCTGCTGCGCCAGTCGTTGACCACCTCCAGCCTGGATGCCCCGGTGAATGGAGAGGATGGACGCAGTTTCCTGGGCGATCTGATCGCCGACTCCAGTCACGACGAGCCCCTCGACCAGGTGGAGCGGGGCATGCATCACGAGCAGCTGGAGCGCTGGCTCAGTTACCTCACCGAGCAGGAGCGCCAGGTGCTCGACCTGCGCTTCGGGCTTGATGGGCACGAGCGTCACACCCTCGCCGAGATCGGCCGTCTGCTCGACGTGTCCCGGGAGAGGGTGCGACAGGTGGAGCTCAAGGCCCTGCGCAAGCTCCGCAGCCTCACGAGCCGGCTGCCCAGCCAGCTCTGAGGCGGAAGGGGTCAGTCCTCGGGGTCAGTCCTCGGCCCAGATGTAGCGAGTGAGCTCGCCGGGATCGGGCTCTGGTGCGCCGACAGCGAACTCGACAGCATCGGCCACTTCGGCATCGATCTCCTTCTCGATCGCCTTGAGCTCCTCGGAGCTGGCCAGATCGTGGCTGGTGAGGTGGGCGGCCAGGGCCTTGATCGGATCCCGCTTGGCCCAGAACTCCTTCTCCGCTTCGCTGCGCAGCTCATCGGGGTCGGCCAGGGAATGGCCGCGGAAGCGGTACGTGAGGCACTCCAGCAGGGTGGGCCCCTCGCCGGCCCTGGCACGCTCCACAGCCCGCTGGGCAGCGGCCCGCACCGCCAGCACATCCATGCCGTCGACCTCCTCACCCGCCATGCCGAAGGCCGCGGCCTTACGCCAGATCTCCGGATCGCTGGTGGCGCGGTCGTGGGCCATGCCGATCGCCCATTTGTTGTTCTCGACGACGAAGAGGATCGGCAGCTTCCACAGCGCCGCCATGTTCAGGCACTCGAAGAACTGGCCGTTGTTGCAGGTGCCATCGCCGAAGAAGGCCGCCGTGACGGCGTCACTGTCCGACTGACCGAGGGCGTCACGCTTGTAGCGGCTGGTGAAGGCGGCCCCGAGGGCCACCGGAATGCCCTCGCCGATGAAGGCATAGCCACCGAGCAGGTGATGCTCCCTGGAGAAGAGGTGCATGGAACCCCCACGGCCCTTGCTGCAGCCGGTGGCCTTGCCGAACAGCTCACTCATCACCTCGCGGGCGGGCACGCCGGCACTGAGGGCATGGACGTGGTCGCGGTACGTGCTGCAGAACCAGTCGTGCTGGGCACGCATCGCCTTGATCACCCCGGTGGAGACGGCCTCCTGGCCGTTGTAGAGGTGAACGAAGCCGAACATCTTGCCCCGGTAGTACATCTCGGCGCACTTGTCCTCGAAGCGGCGACCGAGGGTCATGTCGCGGAAGAGGGTCAGACCCTCCTCACGGCTCACCGTGGCTGGCCCAGCCGGGTAGAGCGCCGCCAGGCGTTCGGCGTGGCTGCCGGCTCCGGCGGCGGCGGTCCCATCTGCGGCCGGTTGGAGCGTGGCGGCGATCTCCTGAGTCATGGCACGGGGAGTCGAAGCTGTTGTAGCGACTGTAAGGGGAGGACTGAGCGGGAAAGGTCAAAACCGATGCCACTGCCTACACTCGCCCCAATGCCCAGGATCAAGGGCCCGTGAGCTGAAGGGGTTGGAACTGCCGATCGACCACTTCCGTCTGCTCGGCGTGAGCCCGGCGACCGATGCCCAGAACGTGTTGCGCACCCTTCAGCATCGTCTGGAGAAGGCGCCGGATCAGGGGTTCACCCTGGAGGCCATCCGGGCCAGGGCCGATCTGCTGGAAGCCAGCGCCGACGTGCTCTCCGATCCCCAGCGCCGCCAGGCCTACGAGGCCCAGCTGATGGAGATCGAGCAGGTGGGTGAGGGAGAGGGGGTGGCGGCCGGCCTTGATGTGGCGCCATCGAAGGATCTCGGTGGGTTGATGCTGCTGCTCGAGGCGGGCATGCCCCTGGAGGCCTTTGAGTCCGCCATCGCCTGCCTGCAGCCGCCCCAGGCCCCTGCCCTCGGCAGCGGCCGCGAAGCCGACCTCTGCCTGATCACGGCCCTGGCCTGCCGCGCCGCCGCAAGTGAGCTCCAGGGCCAGCGCCACTACGAGGCCGCGGCCCAGCTCCTGCAGCAGGGACTTCAGCACCTGCAACGCATGGGCCAGCTGCCCGAGCAGCGCCTGCAGCTGGCCAACGACCTGCACGCGCTGCTGCCATTCCGGGTTCTGGGTCTGGTCAGCCGGCCTCTCACGGCCACCAGGGAACGCGCCGAAGGCCTGGAGCTGCTGGAGAGTCTGGTGAAGCGGCGCGGAGGGCTGGAGGGCGAAGACGATCCCAGCCTGCCCCGCGACGACTTCCAGGCCTTCATCAAGCAGATCCGGCTTTTCCTTACCGCCCAGGAACAGGTGGATCTCTTCGACCGCTGGGCCAGAGGCGGCTCAGCGGCGGCGGAGTTCCTGGCCTGCTATGCCCTCACCGCCTCAGGCTTCGCCCAGCGCAAGCCCGACCGCATCGCCGCCGCCAGGAGCCGCCTGCGGGCCTCCGCCCAGCCCGGCATCCAGCCCCTGCTGGCCTGCCTGCACCTGCTGCTCGGTCAGATCGAGCCGGCCATGCAGGCTTTCAACTCCGGAGCAGGGCCTGAGCTCAAGGCCTGGGCCGAGGAGCAGGCTGATGATCCCCTCGCCCAGCTCTGTGCCTACTGTCGCGACTGGCTCGCCCGGGATGTCCTCCCCGGCTACCGCGACATCGAGGTGGATGCCGATCTCGAGGCCTACTTCGCCGATCGGGACGTGCAGACTTTCGTGGATCAGCAGGATCGCCGCGTGGCCCGCGGCCACACGGTGGAGCCACCCGCTCCGGACCCAGCCGTGATGGCCGCCGCGGACTGGGCCATGCCTGAGCTGGAGCCTCTTGCCCCCGGCGGCGGCGACGGCAACGGCAACGGCGACGGCTTCCACCCTCCGTCCCCGCAGCTGTCCACGCCAGCTGCGGCAGGCGAGCAACGGCCACGATCCAGGCGGCCGCTGGCCCTGGTCGGACTCGCCCTCGCGGCCGGGGCAGCCCTGTTCGCCGGACTGTCGCTGGTGCTGCGTCCCCGGCCGGCGTCACCCCCGCTGGCGCCCCCCTCCACCAGTGGCCAGGCTCCCGCCAGCACGAAGCAGCCGCTGGCGGCCCCCGCCCCGGCGGCACCCCTCACCAGCTCCAGCCCCAGCCAGGAGGAGGTGCGGCTCCTCCTGGAACGCTGGCTGGCGGCCAAGGCGGCCCTTCTGGAGGGACGCAGCAGCGAGGCCGACCTCGATCAACTCGCCCGCCCGGCCCTGGTGGCCGACCTGCGATCCCAGGCCAGGGGACTCAAGGCCCGGGGGGAGCAGCAGCAGATCCAGGCCAGGATTCGGCAGTTCCAGCTCACCGACCGGAGCCCAAGGCGGATCGAAGCCGATGTGCAGCTCGACTACAGCGAGGAGCGCCGCTCAGGCGACAAGGTGATCCAACCCAGAACGAGTGCCCAGCTGCGCAACATCTACGTGTTCGCCCGTGATGGCGGCACCTGGAAACTGGCTGATTTCCACAGTCGCCGCTGAGGTCCCCTGACGTTGTGTCAGGGTCTGGGTCGACGATCACCCCTCCTGGGGTCACCCCTTCCACGACGCCATGTTCGACGAACTTTCCCAGCGTTTTGAGGATGCGGTCAAAAGCCTGAAGGGCCAGGACCGGATCACGGAAAGCAACGTGGAGGGCGCCCTCAAGCAGGTGCGCCGTGCCCTGCTCGAGGCCGATGTGAGCCTGGAGGTGGTCAAGGGCTTCATCGATGAGGTGCGCACCAAGGCGGTGGGCGCCGAGGTGGTGCGTGGCGTCAGCCCCGATCAGCAGTTCATCCAGCTGGTGCATCAGGCCCTGGTGGAGGTGATGGGCGGCGAGAACGCGCCGCTGGCGTTGTCGGATCAGGCCCCCACGGTGATTCTGATGGCGGGCCTGCAGGGGGCCGGCAAGACCACGGCCACGGCCAAGCTCGGCCTGCACCTCAAGGAGCAGGGGAAACGGGCGCTGATGGTGGCCGCCGATGTGTACCGGCCCGCGGCCATCGACCAGCTGCAGACGCTGGGACAACAGATCGGGGTGGAGGTGTTCAGCCTGGGGGCTGACGCCAGGCCCGAGGACATCGCCGCCGCCGGCATCGCCAGAGCCAGGGAGGACGGCTTCGACACGGTGCTGGTGGACACGGCCGGCCGCCTCCAGATCGACGCCGCGATGATGGAGGAGATGGTGCGGATCCGTCAGGCCGCGGCACCCGATGAGGTGCTGCTGGTGGTGGATTCGATGATCGGCCAGGAGGCCGCCGAGCTCACCCGCGCCTTCCACGAGCAGGTGGGCATCACCGGCGCCGTGCTCACCAAGCTCGACGGTGACTCCCGCGGTGGTGCCGCCCTCTCGATCCGCAAGGTCAGCGGCGCGCCGATCAAATTCATCGGCACCGGCGAGAAGGTGGAGGCGCTGCAGCCCTTCCACCCCGAGCGGATGGCCAGCCGCATCCTGGGCATGGGTGATGTGCTCACCCTGGTGGAGAAGGCCTCCAAGGAAGTGGAGCTGGCCGATGTGGCCCGGATGCAGCAGAAGCTGCAGGAAGCCTCCTTCGACTTTTCCGATTTCCTGCAGCAGATGCGCCTGATCAAGCGCATGGGCTCCCTGGGGGGCCTGATGAAGCTGATCCCAGGCATGAACAAGATCGATGACGGCATGCTGAAGCAGGGGGAGGAGCAGCTCAGGAAGATCGAGGCGATGATCGGCTCGATGACGGTGGCCGAACGGGAGCAGCCCCAGCTGCTGGCGGCCCAGCCCTCAAGGCGGCGGCGGATCGCGGCGGGCAGCGGCCACAGCCCCGCCGACGTGGACAAGGTGCTGGCCGATTTTCAGAAGATGCGCGGCTTCATGCAGCAGATGACCCGTGGCGGCATGCCGGGCATGGGCGGTGGGCTCCCCGGCATGGGCGGTGGCATGCCCGGGATGCCAGGCATGCCCGGAATGCCCGGAATGCCGGCGCCCGCTGGACGGGGAGGCGGTTCCCGCAAGGCCGGTCGTCCCCCCAAGAAGCGCAAGGGATTCGGCCAGCTCTGATGGGCGGCAGGCTAAGGTGTTTGTTTGGCGCGTGAACTCACCGCCAGGCGGAATTTCCGCCCACCCCTACACCCCAGTCAGCAAGGCAAGGCCACGATGATCAAGCTCCGCCTGAAGCGGTTCGGCAAGAAGCGGGAAGCGAGTTTCCGCCTGGTGGCCACCAACAGCACGTCCCGCAGGGACGGTCTGCCGCTTGAGGAGCTCGGCTTCTACAACCCCCGCACCAAGGAAACCCGCCTTGATGCCGAAGCCATCCGTGTGCGCCTCAGCCAGGGCGCCCAACCCACCGACACGGTCCGCTCCCTGCTGGAGAAGGGTGGCCTGATCGAGAAGACCATCCGTCCCGGTGAAACCGTCGGCAAGGCCAGGCAGTCTGCCGCCCGCGAGGCCGTGGTGAAGGAAGCCGCCAAGGCCGCCGCCGCTGAGGCAGCCGCTGCGGCAGAAGCCGCCGCTGCCGCCGAGCCTGAAGACGCTGAAGTCGTCAGCGCCGATGCCTGAACGGAAGCCCCATGGCCGGGGCTGAAACGCTTCCTCTCTTTTCGATCGACCTCCCCCACCAGGAAGGCGCCCTTGCCCTTGCCGGCGAGGCCGAAACCACCCTGCATCGCCTTGAGACCCTCACAGGTGCGTCCCTGGTGCTGCGGGGTCTTCAGCTGGTGATCCAGGGCAGGCCCTCGCAGCTGGAGCGGGCCTCGGCTCTGGTGGAGCTGCTGCGGCCTCTCTGGGGCGAGGGCCAGCCCATCGGCGCGGTGGATCTCCAGACCGCCCTCAACGCCCTCGACACCGGCCGCAGCAGCGAACATCGCGAACTCTCCCAGCAGGTGCTGGCCCGCAGCCAGAGCGGCAAGCTGCTGCGCCCGCGCACGGTGCGTCAGAAGACCTACGTGGAAGCGATGGAACGTCACGACCTGACCCTCGCCCTGGGTCCTGCCGGCACCGGCAAGACCTTCCTGGCCACCGTTCAGGCCGTGCGCATGCTCCAGGAACGTCGGGTGGAGCGGTTGATCCTCACCAGGCCCGCGGTCGAAGCCGGCGAGCGGCTGGGCTTCCTGCCCGGGGATCTGCAGCAGAAGGTCGACCCCTACCTGCGCCCCCTCTATGACGCCCTGCATGGGCTTCTGGGGGCGGAGCGCACCACGGCCCTGCTGGAGAAAGGGGTGATCGAGGTGGCGCCGCTGGCCTACATGCGCGGCCGCACCCTGGCCGATGCCTTCGTGATCCTCGACGAGGCGCAGAACACCACCACCGCCCAGATGCGCATGGTGCTCACCCGGCTTGGGGAGAACTCACGCATGGTGGTCACCGGGGATCCCACCCAGTCGGATCTGCCGCGCGAGCAGCTCAGTGGCCTGGTGGAGGCCGCTGGTGTGCTGGCCGATGTGGAGGGCGTGGCGATCTGCCATCTCACCGCCGCCGATGTGGTGCGCCATCCGCTGGTGCAGCGCATGGTGCAGGCCTACGCCCGCCGCGACTCGTCCGGACTTCCCCGGACGGTCCAGCGGGGATGAGGACCCAGCGGGGATGGGGAGAACCGCACACTCCCAACCCGCCGGCACTGGCAGGATGGTGAGAATCGAATTCACTGGTCCCATGCCAGCCAGCAGCAATTTCCAGGAAGCGATCCGCGAGGCCCAGCAGGGCGCGCTGGTCGGTCCCAACGTCGTCAACAAAGCGCTGCCCTACGTGGGTGGCGGCATGGTGCTCACCGCCGCCGGCGTCATGGGGGGCCTCACCCTGATGGCCAGCAGCCCGGGGCTGTTCATGCCCCTGTTCTGGGTGGCCCTGATCGGCAACTTCATCCTCTTCTTCGTGGCCCAGAACGCGGCCACCAAGGAGAACAACGGCACGGCTCTGCCGATCCTCACGGCCTACAGCCTGATCACCGGCTTCACCCTCAGCGGGATCGTGGCCTACGCCCTGAGCGTTGCCGGCGTCGGAGCCATCGGCACCGCCACCCTGGCCACCGGCATCACCTTCCTGATCGCCTCGGTGGTGGGACGTCGCATGAGCGACTCCATCGGTCAGGCCCTGGCCGGTGTGGTGGGCCTGGGCATCCTCGGCCTGATCATCGCCATGGTGATTCAGATCGTGGGCGGCATCTTCATCCCCGGCTTCGGGGGAAGCGGATTCGAACTGCTGATCGCCGGCTTCGGCACCGTGCTGTTCGTGGGAGCCGCCTTCCTCGACTTCTACACCATGCCCCGCACCTACAGCGACGACCAGTACCTGGCCGGCGCCCTGGGCATGTACCTCACCTACATCAACCTCTTCATCTTCATCCTGCGCCTGATCATCGCCCTCAACGGCGGTGGCCGCCGCGACTGAATCAGCCACCAGCCACAGCTACCCAGGCCCTGGCTCAGTCGTCGGCCACCCCCAGCACCGCTTCGCGGATGGCCGTGCGCTGGGCCTCGTCGTAGCCCCAGCGATCCAGGAAGGCCACATCCTCTCCCGATCCCTCAGCGCCGGCCAGGAGCCTCTCCAGCCGTTGCTTAACCGCCGTGGGCTCCAGCAGCCGCAGCAGTTCCGTGCAACGACGAGCCACCCTCTCGGACCCGGCCCGTTGGCCCTCATCACCACCCCTCTGGTGATGCAGGGCCATGGCCGTGCTCATGGCCAGATTGCGGGCGCTGAGATCCACCACTCCCTCCCCCGCCTGGCGCAGGCTCAGCACCAGGCACTCCGGCAAACGGTCCATCAGCGGGGCGTCGCTGGTGAGAGCCACAACGAAGAAGCCGCGGGCTCCATCGAGGCTGGACACCAGTTCCCCCACCCGGTCGGCCAGCACTTCATCGCTCAGTTCGCCGTTCTGCCAGTGGCCCAGCCAGGCCGCCGCGATCTCCATGGCCTGGGGAAAGGTGGGGGTGGCTGGAGTGGACACCGACATGTCGGATCGTTGGACTGGCACTGTTGAGGTTATGGACAAGCCGGGCCTGATCGAGACCGAACCGGAGCAGCCGCAGGGAGCAGGGCTGCCACGGCCGCTGCCACAGCAGTCCCCGGAGGGCTTTCGCTCCGGATTCGTGGCCCTGATCGGTCGCCCCAATGTGGGCAAGTCGACCCTGCTCAACCATCTGGTGGGTGAAAAGGTGGCGATCACCTCACCGGTGGCCCAGACCACCCGCAACCGCCTGAGGGCCATCCTCACCACCCCCAGCGCCCAGCTGGTGCTGCTCGACACTCCCGGCATTCACAAACCGCACCACCTGCTGGGGGAACGTCTGGTGAAGAGCGCCCGCAGCGCGATCGGCGAAGTGGACGTGGTGCTGCTCCTGGTGGATGGCAGTGAACCGGCAGGTCGCGGCGATGGCTTCATCGTTGAGCTGCTGCGCTTCAGCCGGGCGCCGGTGCTGGTGGCCCTCAACAAGAGCGATCTGGTGGATCCGGCCAGGGCGCTTGAGCTGGAGGACAGCTACCGGGAGCTGCTGGTGCTCTCCGATCAGCGTGCCGATCCTGCCGACCCCGGTCAGCGCCGCAGCGACTGGCCCCTGCTGGCCTGCAGCGCCACCACCGGCGCCGGCTGCCCTGAACTGGTGGAGGCCCTGGCGGCGCGGCTGCCCCTCGGGCCCCATCTCTACCCGCCGGATGCGGTCAGCGATCAACCCGAGCAACTGCTGCTGGCGGAGCTGATCCGAGAGCAGGTTCTCTCGCTCACCCGCGAGGAGGTGCCCCACTCCGTGGCCGTGCAGGTGGAGCGGATCGTGGAGGACGGCAAGCGCATCGCCGTGCTGGCCACGGTGCTCGTGGAGCGCTCCAGCCAGAAGGGGATCCTGATCGGCAAGCGCGGTCAGATGCTCAGGGAGATCGGAAGCGGGGCGCGCGCCCAGATGCAGAAGGTGTTCGACGGGCCGGTGTATCTCGAGCTGTTCGTGAAAGTGGTGCCCAACTGGCGGCGCAACCCGGCACGGCTGGCGGAACTCGGCTACCGCGGCGACTGAGAGGATGGAGGGCCAGAGTCGACCTCGCCGTGAACGGCACCAGCCCCGCCTTCCCCCCCGAAGACCTGCCAGCCTTTCTCGCCCTCTGCGCCGGTCAGTGGATGGTGCTGCGCAGCCGGATGGAGGCGACGACGGCCGCCAGCGGCGGCGACGACGACGCCTGGCATGACAGCAACCGCGGCGACCTGGGGGTGAGCCTGCGCCCGGGCGCCCCGGGCCGCTCCCTGGGGGGGCTGGAGGTGACGGCTCCCGATGGCCTGGCCCGGCAGATCGACTTCGAGGCCGGCGGCACCCTGCTGGGCGCCGAGGGCAGCATCGGCCAGTGGCAGCTGTGGCCCGACGGCAGCCTGGAGCTGGTGATCACCAGCGCTGGCCAGGAGCAGCGCGAACGGATCTGGTTCACCAAGCCGAACCTGCGCCTGCGCAGCGTCATCGTCAACGGCGCCGATGGCCAGCCGGAGCAGGCCAGCTTCTGCTCGGAGATCCGCCGCGTCAGCCGCCCGGCTCCAGAGGAGAGCTGAGCGCGATGCGGCTGGATGTGGTCAGCCTGGCTCCCGAGTCGTTTGCTCCCCTGGCCAGCCTGGGGGTGATCGGGCGGGCGTTCAGCGCCGGCATCGCCGAACTGCACACCCACAATCCCCGCGATCACGCCAGCGACCGCTACCGCAAGGTCGACGACCAGCCCTACGGCGGCGGGGCGGGCATGGTGCTCAAGCCGGAGCCGGTGTTCGCGGCCTTCGAGTCGATTCCCGTGCTGGAACGGCGCCGGGTGCTGCTGCTCAGCCCCCAGGGTCAGCCGCTGCGCCAGGCCGACCTGCAGCGCTGGGCCCTGGATCACGACCAGCTGGTGCTGCTCTGCGGCCACTACGAAGGCTTCGATGAGCGCATCCGCACCCTCGCCGATGAGGAGGTGTCACTGGGGGATTTCGTGCTCACCGGCGGCGAACTGGCAGCGATGGTGCTGATCAACGGCGTCGTGCGGCTGCTGCCCGGCACGGTGGGCCGGGCCGAGTCCCTGGTGGAGGAAAGCCACAGCGCCCTGTTGCTGGAGCATCCCCACTACACCCGCCCGGCCGAGTTCAGGGGCCTGGCGGTTCCCCAGGTGCTGCGCAGCGGCGACCATGGCGCCATCGCCCGCTGGCGGGCGGAGCAGCAGCAGGAACGCACGAAACGGAGGCGACCCGATCTGCACAGGCGCTGGCGGGAGCGGCAGCTGGCGGACGGACAGGAGGCCGTCAACCGCCAGGATGGGGCCATGCGGATGCGGATCGGCAACGGCTACGACATCCACCGGCTGGTGCCGGGGCGCCCCCTGATCCTGGGCGGCCTGACCCTGGAGCATCCCGCGGGCCTTGGCCTCGATGGCCACAGTGACGCCGACGTGCTCGTGCACGCGCTGATGGATGCCCTGCTGGGGGCCCTGAGCCTGGGGGACATCGGCCAGCACTTTCCCCCGGACGACGAGCGCTGGCGCGGTGCCGACAGCCTGGTGCTGCTGGAGCAGGTGGTGGCCCTGGTGCGGGAGCGGGGCTGGCAGGTGGTGAATGTGGATACGGTCGTGATCGCCGAGCGCCCGAAACTGCGGCCCCACATCAGCGCCATGCGCGCCGCCATCGCCCGGCGCATGGGGCTCGATCCAGACCAGGTGGGCATCAAGGCCACCACCAATGAGACCCTCGGCCCCACCGGACGGGAAGAGGGGATCGCCTGCCACGCCGTGGCCCTGCTGGAGCGTTGGGAGAACGGGAATGGGTAGGGTCTGTGCCCTGGCGCTGCTGCTGTTGACCCTGGTCCTGGGTGGGACGGCCACCGCAGTCGCCGCGGCCACCCGTGACGTCGTCCAGCAGAACGGGATCCTGCCTCAGGAGGTGGTGGAGGTTCTGCGCCTGAAGGTGCCCGCCGCCGATCGGGAGGCCTGGCTGGAGGCGGAGCGGCAGAGCTGGGAGCCCTGGTTGCGCTCGCGCAGCGGCTTCCTCGAGCGACGGATCTACTGGGATGCCGACAGCGAGGAGGGCGTGCTGCTGATCCACTGGGCCAGTCGCCGCCAGTGGCAGGACATCGCCGCCGCCGAGGTGGAGCGGGTGCAGGAGCGCTTCGATCAGCTGGCGCGGCAGGGCACCGGCCGTGGCGATCCCCAGCCCTTTCCCCTGCTCTTCAGCGGCGAGCTGATCCCGCAATGACGGCCGACGAGCCCCTGGCGCGGCTGGATCTGGGACGGAGGGAGCGGCTGGGGATGCTGGAAGCGGTCTGGGGTGAGACCAAGGAGGTCGATCAGATCACGGCGATCCTCGAGCGTCTGCATCAGGCCGGCGAGCTCGCCCTGGTGACCAGGGTGTCCGCCGGGAAAGCCGCGGCGATCGAGACGTGGCTGCGCCGCGAGCGGCCCGGGATCGCCGCCAGCCTGGAGCACCACCACCAGGCCCGCTGTGTCACCAGCGGCATACTGCCCGCGGCCGATCCGGCCCTGGGGCGGGTGGTGGTGCTCTGCGGCGGCACCAGTGACCTGCCCGTGGCTCTTGAGGCCCAGCTGGCCCTGCGCTGCCATGGTGTGGGCACCGAGCTGATGGTCGACGTGGGTGTCGCCGGACTGCACAGGCTGCTGGACCAGTTGCCGCGGCTGCGGAGCGCCCGGGTGCTCATCGCCTGCGCCGGCATGGAGGGGGCGCTGCCCACGGTGCTGGCGGGGCTGCTGCCCCAGCCGGTGATCGGCGTCCCGGTGTCGGTGGGTTACGGCGTGAGCGCCGGCGGAGCAGCGGCCCTGAACGGAATGCTGGCCAGCTGCGCCCCGGGGCTGAGTGTGGTGAACATCGACAACGGCTACGGGGCCGCCATGGCGGCCGTGCGCATCCTGCTGGCGCTCAGAGGTGCTGCAGCTGGGGATAGGCCGTCAGCAGTTCCTCGGTGCTGAGCACTTCGCCCTTGCCCTCCGGCTGCCAGATCACCTCGAGGGCGATCAGGTCACCGGCGGACACCGCACCGATCACCCCAAGGGCGTCGCGCAGATCATCGGCGCTGGTGATGGTCTTGATCGGGATGCGGCCACGGCTGGCCACCAGCAGCGTCACGGCGATGAAATCGCTGGCGGCATCGGTGGGGCCACTGGCGGCCACCTCATCCTGGAAGCGTCGTCCGCCCACATTGGAGGTGACCTCGCTGCGCAGCTTGCTGCGCTCGGTCATCGAGAGACGGTTGAAGGTGGATTCGGCACTGGCGAAGGGCACCTGGCCGACTTCGCTGTTGGCGTAGACCCAGAGATCGGGCTGACGCAGCAGGGAGAGGCTGGTTTCCTGCAGCAGCCGCTGCAGACCCGTGCTGCCGGTGGTGTCGGCGGTGGCGGCCAGGCGGCGCAGATCATCCTGGAGTTCGCGGGCCGAAGCCAGCAGGCCCACCTGCAACTGGGCGATGGTCACAGGCCCATCGGCCCGGGGAGCCGCAGCCAGGGAACCGCCTCCGCTGGTCATGCCGCCGCCGGCACCACGCAGCGCGTTCACGAGAACACCGGCGATCGCCATCAGGATCAGGAAGCCGAACAGACCGCCGCCACCGAAGCCGAAGATGGGGATCAGAAAGGGGAAGCCGATCCCGCCGCCATAGCCGCCGCGGTAACCGCCACCGCCATAACTGCCACCACCGCCGCTGTAGCTGCGGGGCATCGAGGGGGCCGAGCGGAAACTGCCGCCGCCGATCCGCCCGCCGCGGGCCGCCCAGCTGGGAGAGGGCGAGGAGAGCAGCAGAAGGCCGCTCACCAGGAGCGGCATCAGCACCAGCAGCGAGAGCCGGCGGAACCTGACGAAGGCGATCGGGAAGGGACGAGGGGACACAGATGTCACCCAAAGCAAGTGCGCCGAATCTAGGAACCACCCCCCACGATGGTGACCACCTCAAGTACGGCGTCCCCACCAACGGCCTGCTCGGCCCAGGCCGAGCGGGGCAGAATCTCACCGTTGAATTCCACCACCACCAGCCGTGGTTCGTAACCGAAGTGGAGCAGCACCTCCAGCAGAGGCAGGCGAGGCGGGCAGGTACGTGCCTCCCCGTTCAGCTGGATCGTGAGGCTGTCTCCGGCCCCGTTCGCCTCGCTCATGCTTCCTCCCCCAGGGCCTCGAGCAGCTCGCGGCTAGCCGCGTGCGGATCGCTCGCCTCGATGATCGCCCGCACCACCGCCACCCGGCGGCCACCGGCCGCCACGACCGGCGGGACCGTTCCGGCATCGAGCCCGCCGATGGCAAAGAACGGAATCGGGCTTTCGGCCGCCGCCTCGCGCACGTAGGCCAGGCCCACGGGTTCCCGGCCGGGCTTGGTGGGGGTCGCGTTGACGGGGCCGACGCCCACGTAGTCGCAGCCATCGACCACCGCCTGGCGCAACTGCTCGATGCGCTGGGTGCTGCGGCCGATCAGGCGATCCGGCCCCAGGAGGCGGCGCGCTTCGGCGGGGGGCAGATCCCCCTGGCCGAGGTGCACTCCATCGGCCTCCACGGCGAGGGCCAGGTCGACCCGGTCGTTGACGATGAACAGCGCGCCATGGCTGGAGCAGAGCTGGCGCAGCGCGCTGGCCTCCCGCCAACGCTCCAGGTCGTCAGCCTCCTTGGCCCGGTGCTGAACCAGCCGCACCCCCGCCTCAAGGGCTGCGGCCACGGTCTCGAGCAGGCGGGGCGAATGGCTGGTGATCAGATACAGACGACAGCGCAGCAGCTGCTCACGGCGGCCCGCGGCAGCGCCACAGGCCCGCATCAGATCCACCTCCAGGTCGTAGAGGGCGTAGCGGATCGCGGCGGCCTCGGCGGCCAGGAGCGGATCCCCGGCGCGGCCGAACTCCTCCAGCACCCGCAGAGCCTCCTGGGCGCGGCCGGCGTTGGCGGCCACCACCTCAGAGGGCTGCTGCCGCTCGGCCTGGGCGGGATGCGTCAGGCCCGCGCCCCCATCGCTGGCGGTGTGGCGGGCCGCCTTGTAGACGGGGAGGTGGCAGCGGCCCAGGCGCTGGCGCAGGTCCTTGAGCCGGGCCACGAGATCCTGGCGGTCGAGGCCGAAGCGGCACCAGTCCTCCAGCACACGCAGGCCCTCGCGGGCACGGTCGAGGTTGGCGTCCAGCAGGCGCAGCACGGCCGGCTCAGGCGTCGTCAGGGCGGCATTCACGGGAGCGGAACCTGCGTAAGGTGAAGCCGACTCCAGGGCGGATGGCAATGGATTTCGGCGGCGGTGACAGCCCGATGCTGGTGCTGATTTCAGGAATTCTGCTGCTCGGGGGGATCGCCGCCTTCATCGGCTGGGGCCTGGGCAACGCCTACGCCCCCGGCTGAGCTTCGGTTGAGCAGGCTGCGGGCCAGCGCAGCATCTTCGCCGATCTGGCGGCTGAGTTCGTTCAGGCCGTCAAAGCGGTGCTGGCGGCGGAGCAGCTGTACGGGCTCCACCTCCAGATCACGGCCCACCAGCTCCAGATCCCTGTCCAGAAGGTGCACCTCCACCGCCGAGGGGGCCAGCGGGTCCACCGTGGGCTGGGGACCCAGGTTCATCACCGCCGCCATGGGGTCACCAGTGGGCAGGAGCGCCTCGCCCCCACCGGCGGGCTCGAGGTTGCGCACCCAGGCGGCATAGACCCCCTCCTGGGGCAGAAATTTGCGGCCGTCCACCTGCAGATTCGCCGTGGGCCAACTGATCGTCCGGCCCAGGCCCCGCCCGCGCACGACCCGGCCGCTGAAGCGGTAGGGCCGCTCCAGCAGGCGGTTGGCCTCGTCGATGGCACCGGCGGCCAGGGCGCGGCGGATGCGACTGCTGCTGATCCGTTCGGCTCCATCCCAGAGCATCGAGGAGACCAGCACCCGCAGGCCATGACGCTCGCCGATCTCACGCAGGCAGGCGGTGTCGCCGGCCCGGTCATGGCCGAAGCGGAAGTTCTCGCCCACGGCCACCTCCCTGGCCTGGAGCTGCCCCACCAGCACCTGCTCCACGAAGGCCTCCGGGCTGAGCAGGGAGAGGTCGCGGGTGAAAGGCACCAGCACCAGCTGGCGGATGCCGTAGGGCTCCAGCAGCGCCAGCTTCTCGCCGGGGAGATCGAGGCGCAGGCGCGGTTCGCCATAGAGCAGCTCGCGCGGATGGGGCCAGAAACTGACCACCGTGGGAATCAACCCCGGGGTCGGTGCGGCGGCGATGGCGGCGATCACCCGGCGGTGCCCCTGGTGCAGACCATCGAAACTGCCCAGGGCGACGGCGGTGGGCCGCATCGCCTCCTGGGGGGAGCGCAGGGGAATCAAGGAATCGGACGCAGCCCGGCTTGGAAACCATCCTTCCATGGGGGTTCGGGCCCCATGGCGGCAGCCGCTGGTGGCCATGGCAAGTTTGTGAGGCTCCGCCTACCGGTTCTGCGCCCCGATGGTTGACCGCCTCGATCTTCAGCTGGTCTCGGCTGCCCTGCGCCGGGTGGGCTGGATCCGCTTCTGGACCCAGATGTCCCTCGGGGTGGTGGTGGTCGGCGTGCTGACCTTCAACAACATCGGCGGACGCCTGGCGGCCAACAGCGCCCGCTCCCTCGGACTCGGTCCTGGTCTGTCACTAACCACCCTCTCCTTCTTCATCCTGGTCTGGTGCCTCTGGCAGAGCTGGCTGGTGGTGCGCTGCGGCAGGGCCCTGGCCAGCCCGGCCCGGCCCAGCCGCGGCGAGACCAGCCGCCTGATCAAGCGGGGCGTCCTGGCCGATCTGGCCGGGCTCACCCTGGCGGCGGTGGGGTACCAGGCCCTGGCCGGCAGCCTGTTCGTGCAGGCCTCGATGCAGGTGCCCGGCTTCTTCGGGGCCCAGCTGGCGGTGCCGCCCGGCACTCGGGGCGGCCTGATGGGGCTGCCGATCACGTCGATCGAGATGCTCTCGGTGCTGAGCAACACCCAGGTACTGTTCGCCCACCTGATCGGGCTGTGGTTCAGCCTCTGGTTGCTGCAGCGGGTTCACCGCCCCAGCTGAACCGGCAGCTCCCCGAGGCCACCCCGCCAGAACAGCTCCGGCTGCAGCGGGGTGAGGGCGGCGCCGCCGGCATGGATCTGGGCCACGTCCGTGGGCCACTCCCGCGGGCCTGCGGTGGCGGATTCCAGGTCATCGACCACCTCACCGGCCAGCCAGTAGTACGTGCGGCCGCGCGGGTCGGTGCGCTGGTCGAACTGGTCGCGGTAGCGGCGCACGGCCGGACGGCACCAGCGCAGGGAACCGATCCGCTCGATCGGCAGGGCCGGCACATTCAGATTGAGCAGCAGCCCCTCCGGCCAGGCCCCGGCCAGGGCCGCCTCCGCCACATCGAGGGCGAGCACGGCCGCCGGACCGAACTGGCGCCAGTCGAAGCAGGCACTGCTCACCGCCAGGGCGGGCAGCCCCTCGAGAGTGCCCTCCATGGCCGCCGACACCGTGCCGGAATAGAAGACGTCGCTGCCGAGGTTGGGGCCGTGGTTGATGCCGGAGAGCACCAGGTCGGGCGGAGCGCTCAGCAGACGGCCGAGCGCGAGCTTGACGCAGTCGGAGGGGGTGCCGCTGCAGGCCCAGGCGGTGACACCATCGGCGAAGAGCCGGTCGGCCCGCTCCGCCCTCAGGGGGGTCTGCATGGTGAGGCCATGGCCGGTGGCGGAGCGCTCCTGGTCGGGGCAGACCACCGTGACCGCATGACCGCGGCCCACCGCCTCGGCCGCCAGGGTCTGGATCCCCTCCGCGAACACCCCGTCGTCGTTGCTGATCAGGATCCGCAGGCTGGACATCGGGACCGGCAGGGGCAGGGGCGCAGGCGGCAACTTAGGCAGGCTCGCTCCGTACAGTCGATCGCTACCGCCCCCGATCCGTGAGCGCCACGATCAGCCTCCAGCAGCTCACTGACCAGCTCGACGCCCTCGAAGCCGAAGCGGCGGCCTCGATCGCCGCCGCCGCCGACACCGCTGAGCTGGAAGGACTGCGGGTGGGTCTGCTCGGCAAGAAGGGCCGCCTCTCAGCGGTGCTGGGGGCCATGGGCAGGCTGGATGCGGCGGAGCGGCCCCTGGTGGGTCAGCGGGCCAACGCGCTCAAGGAGCAGGTGCAGGCGTTGATGGGCCAGCGGCTGGAGGGGCTGCGGAGCGCCGCCATGGCCGAGAAACTGGCGGGGGAACGGCTCGATGTGACCGCTCCGAGCCGCTACGTGCCGGTGGGTCACCGCCACCCGCTGATCCGCACGATCGAGGAGATCGTCGACATCTTTGCCGGTCTCGGCTACCGGGTGGAAGAAGGGCCGGAGGCGGAGACCGACCACTACAACTTCACCGCACTGAACATTCCGCCGCACCACCCGGCCCGGGACATGCAGGACACCTTCTATCTCCCCGGTGACCGGCTGCTGCGCACCCACACCTCACCGGTGCAGATCCGCCACCTGGAGAGCAACCCTCCGCCCGTGCGGATCGTGGCGCCAGGGCGTGTGTACCGCCGCGACGCGGTGGATGCCACCCACTCGCCGGTGTTCCATCAGGTGGAGGTGCTGGCGATCGATGAAGGGCTGGATTTCAGCCACCTGCGCGGCACCGTCACCACGTTCCTGCAGCAGTTCTTCGGCGATCTGCCGGTGCGCTTCCGCGCCAGCTACTTCCCCTTCACCGAGCCTTCAGCGGAGGTGGACGTGCAGTGGCGGGGGCGCTGGCTGGAGGTGATGGGCTGCGGGATGGTGGATCCGGCGGTGCTGGAGGGTCTGGGTCTGGATCCCGAACGCTGGAGCGGCTTCGCCGCCGGCCTCGGGGTGGAGCGGTTCTGCATGGTGCGCCACGGCATCGACGACATCCGCCGCCTGTTCACCAGCGATCTGCGCTTCCTGGAACAGTTCTGATGGCAATCAGGCCGCGGCCGGAAGGCTCCCCATAAACTCAACAGGTCCTCGCCTCCGACCGGTGCCCTGCGTCGGACTGATCGTCAACGACGGCAAGGATCTGGCCGTCAAGACGGCCGATGTCATCCAGAGCCGCCTGGAGGCGGCCGGCACCAGCGTGCTGCGGGTGAGCAGCTCCGGCGGCATGGTGGGCTTCGCCAACCCCGACCAGCACCTGCGCAGCCGCGGGTACAGCGCCTGCGTGCCCGAGAGCTTCCATCCGGAGATGAGCCTGGCCGTGGTGCTGGGCGGCGACGGCACGGTGCTCTCGGCCGCACGCCAGACGGCGCCGATCGGCGTGCCGATCCTCACGGTCAACACCGGCCACCTGGGTTTCCTGGCCGAGGCCTACCTCAGCGAGCTGGATGGGGCCATGGACCAGCTCCTCACCGACCGCTGGAGCGTGGAGGAGCGCACGATGCTGGTGGTGAGCGTGATGCGGGGCGACCAGCGGCGCTGGGAAGTGCTCTGCCTCAACGAGATGGCTCTGCACCGGGAACCGCTCACGAGCATGTGCCATTTCGAGATCGCCATCGGTCGCCATGTGCCCGTGGACATCTCCGCCGATGGGGTGATCCTCTCGACTCCCACCGGATCCACCGCCTATGCCCTCAGTGCCGGCGGGCCGGTGATCACCCCCGACTGCCCGGTGCTGCAGCTCACCCCGATCGCGCCCCATTCCCTCGCCTCCCGCGCCCTGGTGTTCAGCGACCAGGAGCCGGTGACGGTGTTTCCAGCCACCCCCGAGCGGCTGATGATGGTGGTGGACGGCAGTGCCGGCTGCTACGTGTGGCCGGAGGACCGAGTGCTGATCCGCCGCAGCCCTCACCCCGCCCGCTTCGTGCGGCTGCAGGACCACGAGTTCTTCCAGGTGCTGCGCAACAAGCTGGGCTGGGGACTGCCCCATGTGGCCAAACCCGACAACGGCGAGCTCGGCGGCCGCGACGGTTCCGCTGCCGGTGGACGTCCATGAGCGGGCCCCTGATCCTGCTGGTGGGGGAGGAGGCCGAAGCGATGGCCCCTCGGCTGGAGGCCTCCGGTTACCGCACCGCGCCGGTGGGAGCCCTGCCCGATCCGCCGGCGGCGGTGCTGGTGTCGGGAGCTGATGGGGTGGCCACGATTCCGGCCCTGCGCATGATCCTGGAGGATGTGCCGATCCTGCTGGATCTGGTCTGCGACAGCGTCGAGGCCCGCTCCCTCTGCTTCAGCTCCGGCGCCGACGACTTCTGGCTCTCCAGCGCCGGCGGCAGTGACCTGCTGATGCGCCTGCGCCTGCTGCTGCAGATCCGCGGCGACACCCGGGGCCTGGCGCCGCCCCTGCAGCTCGGCGACCTGAGCCTCGATCCCGCCAGCCGGGACGTGCGGCGGGGGCGGCGGCCGCTCGCGCTCACTGCCCGCGAATACCAGCTGCTGCTCACGCTGATGCGACAGCCGGGCATGGTGCTCAGCCGCGAGCAGATCCTCGCCGAGGTGTGGAACGACCAGCAGGGTGCCGCCAGCAACGTGGTGGAGGTGTACGTCCGCTACCTGCGCCAGAAGCTCGAGGAGCACGGCGAGCGCCGCCTGATCCACACCGTGCGCGGGCGTGGCTACTGCCTGTGCGAGCGTGCGCCCCGCCCGGAGCGCCCCGCCCCATGACCCACTCCAGACGGCTGCCGACAGCGCTGACTGCTCTGCTGGCGCCGCTTGGGTTGGTGCTGGGGACCCTCGCCCTGGGCACCCCCCGGTCTCTTGGCGCCGAGAGTCAAGCGCAGACCCCTCCCCAGGTGCTGCCGCTGGAGGCGGAATGGTGCCTGGAGGGAACCTCATCAGGCGGTTGCATCCAGCTGGAGGTGCCCAGGAGCCAGCGCCAGTACAGCCTGGGCCTGATGCAACGCCCGCCGCTGGGGCCCCTGCGGGGAATGTGGTTCCGCTTCGATCCACCCGAGCCGGCGCGCTTCTGGATGCACCAGACCATCACCCCGCTCGACATGATCTTTGTGCGCGAGGGCCGGGTGATCGCCATCGAAGCCGCGGCCCAGCCCTGCCCGCGCCTGCCCTGCCGCAGCTATGGGCCCCAGGAACCCTCCGATGGGGTGGTGGAGCTGGATGCCGGCGAGGCGGCCCGCCTCGGCATTGTTGTGGGCACTCCGGCGCCGATCCGCTGGCTCAATCGACGCGGCGCCCCTTGAGCACCAGCACCGGATTGAGTGGCGCCAGTCGAGTGCCCTCCGCCAGGGGGGAACCCCGCCAGGCCTGCAGCTGACTCACCTGGACCCGCAGCCCGGCCTGCTCCAGCGGCGGACGCAACTCAGCGAGGGCTTCCACGGTGGCCAGAGGAATCACCACCTGGCCGTGCGGCCGCAGGCGCCGCAGCACGATCTCCAGCAGCGCGAGACGCTGGCGGCCGCCGCCGCCGAGCAGCACCCGGTCGGGATCCGGGGGGCCGCCCTGCTCCAGCACGCTGAGGGCGTCACCTTCGAGCACCCCCGCCGGCTCGACACCGAGACGCTCGGCATTGGCGTGGATCAGGGCCGCTGAACCGCCTCGCCGCTCCAGGGCCCAGAGCTCCAGCGCCGGTCGCAGCCGCAGGGCCTCCAGGCCCACCGAGCCCACCCCGGCCCCCACATCCCAGAGCACACCGCGGGCGGGCAGCTCCAGGTCGGCGAGCAACTGGATGCGCACCTCCCGCTTGGTCATCAGGCCGGGACGATCGGGGTGCTGAAGCCAGAGGCCATCCTCGAGACCGAACAGCGGCAGGCCGGCGGGATCGGGAGGGACGGGCGGCTCGGCGATCAGCAGCACCAGGTGCAGGGGATCGAGATCGGCCGGCAACGCCGCCTGGGGCGCCAGCCGCTGCACCCGCTCCCGGGGGTGGCCGAGCCGCTCGCACAGCCACAGGACATAGGCGGCTTCCAGGCCGGAAGCCGCCAGGATCCGTCGCACCTCCTCGGCGCCGCCGCGGCCCGGATCGGTGAGCACCGCCAGAGCCGCCGGGCGCCGCTGCAGGCGGCTGGCCAGGGGTTCGGGGTCGCGGCCGTGCAGGCTCACCCACTCGGCGTCCTGCCAGGGGCGACCGAGCCGGGCGAAGGCCAGCTGCAGGCTGGAGGGAGCGGGATGAAAGCGCAGGCAGTCGCGGGGGAACCGCTCCAGCAGCAGCCTGCCGATACCGAACCAGAGCGGATCGCCGCTGGCGAGCAGCACCACCGCCCGGCCGTCAGCAAGGGCCTGCTCCAGCCGGGGAAAGAGCTGCTCGGGACGATCACTGGCGATCAGCTCCGGCAGCTGCTTGGCATCCGCCAGGGCCTGGCGCAGCTCCGCCAGCAGCCTGGCCGGTGCCGCCACCAGATCAGCCTGACGCACCAGGGCCGCCGCCGGTGCTGGCAGCGAGGCCAAGCCGGCGGCGTCGGTGCCGATCACCTCGAGGCGGTGCGGCTGGTGCGGTGGATGCACAGGGCGACTCCGGTGCGGCGGCTGGCCGGGCCTCGCCATGATGCCCCCGAGTCGAAGCCGCCATGGCAGCACCTGAGCCCCCCTCCCGCCACCAGCGCGTGCACGAGCTGGCCCTGGCCCTGCTGGCTCGGCAGGCCGAAATCGAGCTGCTCAGCCCCGAAGCCACGGGCGGCGGCGGCGAGGACGCCGGCCTCTGGCTGGAGCGCAACCGCCGGGTGGTGCAGCGCTATCAGGCGGTGGTGCGCTCGGCGATCACCCTGGATGCCCTGATCGAGCAGGAAGTGGCCGCCGGGACCGGCCAGCTCTGACAAGCTGGCGCCATCTCGATGAGCACCATGGCTCCGTTCGGCCTGTCCGCCCTCTCCATGCTGCTGCGCGGGTCAGGCGCCGGTCGGCCATGGCAGGCCCCCCCCGCCAGCTGGCAGCGGCCGATCGGCCAGGGTTGGGAGGCCCCCTACACGGTGCGCTACGCCAGCAACCTCGACGACGGACCGAACCACGGCGCCCCACTGGGGGGCTTCGGGGCGGGCTGCCTCGGCCGCGGGCCCGATGGCAGCTTCAACCTCTGGCATCTCGACGGAGGTGAGCACTGGTTCGGGGTGGTGCCCGACTGTCAGTTCGCCCTGTTCGAGCACGACGGCACGGCGAGCCGGGCGCGCGCCCTGGCCCTGGCGCCCGAACGCGACGACTCCCGGCCGGAGGCCAGCGGACGCCCCCTGGGCCGCTGGCAGTGGCTGGAGAAAGAGGGCGGCAGCGCCGAAGCCGGCGGCTCGTCCGGTACCTACGCCGCCCGTTATCCACTCCACTGGTTCGATTACCGGGCCGACTTCCGCGCCGAGGTGAGCTGCGAAGCCTTCAGCCCGATCCTCCCCGGCGACTACCAGCACACCAGCTATCCCGTGGCGGTGTTCCGCTGGCGGCTGGCCAACCCCACCCAAAAACCCCTGGACCTCTCGTTGCTGCTGACCTGGCGCAACACCGTCGGCTGGTTCACCAACACCGATCCCAGCGCCGCCGTCACCTTCCGCGACGACGGCAGCCCGGAGCACAACTACCTGCCCGCCATCGGCCGAGGCAGCGGCCAGCGCAACCGCTGGATCGACGCTCCCGGCCTCAAGGGCGTGCTGCTGGAGGGCACGGCCAGCCAGCCGATCGCCGAGGGGGAGGGCCAGTGGTGTCTGGCGGTGCCCGACCAGCTCGAGGGGGTGGAGGTGATGCGCTGCAGCCGCTGGGATCCCAGCGGCGATGGCGCCGAGATCTGGGAGCCCTTCGCCCGTGACGGCTCGATTCCCGACAGCAACAACGACCGCCGCAGCACCGGCCGAGAGCAGGCCAGCGCGGCGATCTCCCTGCGCCTGAGGCTGGAGCCGGGCGCCGAGATCGAGCTGCCGGTGGTGATCAGCTGGGACCTGCCCGTGACCGCCTTCGCCACGGGCACGGCCGCCCTGCGCCGCTACACGGATTTCTTCGGGGCCACGGGCGACAACGCCGCCACCGTCGCCGCCGAGGCCCTGCGCGACTGGCGCCAGTGGCGGGAGGCGATCGAAACCTGGCAGCGGCCGGTGCTGGAGCGCAGCGACCTGCCGGAGGCCCTGCGCATGGCCCTGCTCAACGAGCTCTACGACCTCGCCAGCGGCGGCAGCCTCTGGACCGCCGCGAGTTCCAGCGATCCCGTGGGCCGCTTCGGGGTGCTGGAGTGCCTCGACTACGCCTGGTACGAAAGCCTCGACGTGCGGCTCTACGGCTCCTTCGCCCTGCTGCAGCTCTGGCCCGAGCTCGACAAGGCGGTGCTGCGCAGCTTCGCGCGGGCCATCCCCGCCGCTGATGCCACGCCGCGGCCGATCGGCTGGTACTTCACCCAGGGCCGGGGCCGGGTGGAAGCGGCACGGAAGGTGGCCGGAGCCACCCCCCACGACCTGGGCGCCCCCAACGAGCGGCCGTTCGATGCCACCAACTACACCGCGTATCAAGACTGCAACCTCTGGAAGGACCTGGCCTCCGACTTCGTGCTGCAGGTGTGGCGCCTGTTCCGGCTCTCGCCCTCGGGGGAGGACCTGCGCTTCCTGGCCGACTGCTGGCCGGCGGTGGTGGAGGCCCTGCGCTACCTCAAGCAGTTCGACGTCAACGACGACGGCCTGCCCGACAACGGCGGCGCGCCGGATCAGACCTTCGACGACTGGCCACTGCAGGGGGTGAGCGCCTACTGCGGCGCCCTCTGGATCGCGGCGCTGGAGGCGGCCCTGGCGATGGCTCAGCGGCTGCAGCTCGACCTCGGCCTCGACACCGGCGCCGAGCAGCGCGAGTTCGGCAGCTGGCTGGAGCCGTCACGGGCGAATTTCGACCGGCTGCTCTGGAACGGGGAGTACTACAACATCGATGCCCAGAGCGGCACACCGGTGGTGATGGCCGACCAGCTCTGCGGTGACTTCTACGCCCGCCTGCTGGGTCTGCCGCCGGTGGTGAGCGACGAGCGGGCCCTCTCGTCACTGACGGCCATCCGCGAAGCCTGCTTCGAGCGGTTCGAGGGGGGACGCCTGGGGGTGGCCAACGGCCTGCGCCGCGACGGGACGCCGCTCGATCCCAAGGGCACCCACCCCCTGGAAGTGTGGACCGGGATCAATTTCGGCCTGGCGGCCTACTACCGGCTCATGGGCCAGACCGACACCGCCCTGGCGATCACCGGCGCGGTGGTGGGGCAGGTGTACGCGGGGGGGCTGCAGTTCCGCACCCCCGAGGCGATCACGGCGGTGAACACCTTCCGTGCCTGCCACTACCTGCGGGCGATGGCGATCTGGGCTCTCTGGGCCACCCACACCGACTGGCAGCCGATCCCCGGTGCCGAGCGCGAACCATGAGGCCAGTGATCCGCAGGGTGGCGCCTCTGCTGCTGGCCGTGGTCCTGCTGCTGGGCAGCCTGGTTGCGGGTGCCGCCCCGATGGACGCGCTCAGCCTGCTGGCCCAGCTGCACGCCCACCCCGGCGAAACCGGCACCCCGGTGCTGCGCAGCCTGGTGAGTCTCCGCGATCTCGATGACCAGGCCTGGCAGCTGGTGGCCTTCCGGGACGGCCCACCCGGAGCTCCCCTGCGCCTGCGGGTGGTGGGCTATCCCGGCAAGGTGCGGCTCGATCACCCCACCTCCCTGCAGGTGCGCTCAGGGCCGTTCCAGTGGGCGCTGGAGGATGTGACCCTGGAGAGCTCGGCCCTCGGCAACGACGGCCGCTCCGCCGCCGCCGAGTTCGACCTGCAGCCGTTGCTGGCGGACCTGAGCCGGGACCGTCCGCTGCGGCTGCGGCTTCCGGGGGTGTTCACCGAGCTGCCCGTGCCGCCGTTCGTGGTGGCGGAGTGGCGCAGCCTGGGGGAGAGTCCGGCGTGAGCAGAGTGGTTCCGGCGTGATCGCGGTGGCCGAGGAGAGCCAGCGGCGCCGCTGGGACGCCTGGATGGAGCGGGCCCTGGGCCTGGCCGCCCTGGCCGACGGCTGCACCAGTCCCAACCCCCTCGTGGGCGCACTCCTGCTCGATGCCTACGGTGGGCTGGTGGGAGAGGGCTTCCATGCCGCCGCCGGCCGGCCCCACGCCGAGGTGGGGGCCCTGGCCCAGGCGGGTGAGCGTGCCCGGGGCGGCACCCTGGTGGTGACCCTGGAGCCCTGCTGCCACCACGGCCGCACCCCACCCTGCAGCGAGGCGGTGATCGCCGCCGGGATCCGACGGGTGATCGTGGCGATGGAGGATCCCGATCCGCGGGTGGCGGGAGCGGGGATCGCACGGCTGCAGGCCGCCGGACTCGAGGTGCTGGTGGGTGTGAGGGAGCTCCGTGCCCACGCCCTCAACGCGGCCTTCTGCCACCGGGTGCGCTCGGGGCGGCCCCTGGGGGTGCTCAAGTGGGCCATGAGCGTGGACGGGCGCACGGCCCTGCCGAACGGTGCGAGCCAGTGGATCAGCGGCCCTCAGGCCCGGGGCTGGGTGCACCGCCTGCGCGCCCGCTGCGATGCGGTGATCGTGGGCGGCGGCACGGTGCGTGCCGACGATCCGCTGCTCACCAGCCGGGGGCTGCGGCCGATTGAGCCGTTGCGGGTGGTGATCAGCCGGGGTCTGCTGCTGCCGGAGCGGGCGCAGCTGTGGGACCAGGGCCCGGCCGCCACCCTGGTGGTCCATGGCCCCGAGGCCCCTGGCGAGCGCCGTCGCCGGCTGGATGCAGGCGGGGTGGAGCGACTGGAGCTCAGCCGCTGCGAGCCGCGGCAGCTGCTGGAGGCCCTGGCCGTGCGGGGCTGCAACCAGGTGCTGTGGGAATGCGGTCCGGAGCTGGCGGCCGCCGCAATGCGCCAGGGCTGCGTGCAGCGCATCGCGGCGGTGGTGGCCCCGAAGGTGCTTGGGGGGAGCCCCGCCCGGACACCCGTGGGCGACCTCCAGCTCACGTCCATGGCCATGGCGCCGCTCTGGAGGGAACGCCGGCTGAGCCGCTCGGGGGCTGATCTGATCTGGGATCTGAGCGTCCCCGAGCCGATGTCCGGGTCTGAGCCGGCTCCTTAAAGTCCTGGCGATGATCAACCCGCTGTCGCTGCGCCTGCCGATTCCCGTGCTCGGGATCCTGGCCGCCAGCGGGATCTGGCTGATTCTGCAACTGCTGGGGCAACGCCTGCCCGGCGGTTCCCTGGCCCGCGCCCTGATCCTGCGCAGCCGGTTGAGTCTGGCGGTCACGATCCTGCTGGGCAGCCTGGGCTGGTGGCTGGTGGCCCTGGTGGGTCCGCAGTGGCTGCCGCTGCCGCGGGGCGGCGCGGAGCTCCGTGATGAGTTGGTCGTGATCGGCCTGATCTGGACGCTGCTGCGCTGGAGAGGGGAGCTGTGGCGCAAGGCGGATGCCTATTCCCAGCAGCTGTTCCCCACGCTGCCCCAGCGCGAGCGGCTGTTTCTCTTCGATCTGAGCAACAAGCTGTTCACGATCGCTGTGGTGGCGATCATCACCGTGGAGGTCCTGCGCCTGCTCGGCACCCCGACGGCCATCCTCGCCACCGCAGGCGGCTTCGGGGCCGCGGCGCTCGGTTTCGGAGCCAAGACGATCGTGGAAAACGGCCTTAGCGGCATCAGTGTGTACATCAACAGACCCTTCGTGGTGGGTGATGTGATCAGGATTCCAGCTGAGGATCTGAGCGGCACGGTGCAGCAGATCGGCTGGTTCTACACCGAATTGCACGATCCCGAACGGCAGCCGATCTTCATTCCCAATGCGATCTTCACGGTGAAGCCGATCATCAACATCGCCCGGATCGACAGCCGGCGGGTGTGGATCGAATTCGGACTGCGCTACGAGGATCTGGGTGTGCTGGAAGCGGTGATCGAGGATCTTCGGCGGGAGCTGGCCGAGCACCCCGGCATCGATCACAGCAAGGCCCATGCCGTTCATTTCGTGCGCTACGGCGACTCCAGCCTCGACATCCGCCTGCTCTGCCACGCCGCCAGCGGCGAGATGGCGGCGTCGTGGGATCTGCAGCAGCAGTTGCTGCTGCGCATCGGCGCGGTGGTGGAGAAGCATCAGGCCGGCATGCCCTTCCCCACCCGCACCCTGCTCAGGAGCTGAGCCATGAGCCTGAGTTTCGCGGAACTCCAACGCCAGCTTCGGCCGGAATGGGGCGAGTTCCACCCCGACGGCGACCAGACCCACGGGCGCGAGGGCAGCAGCGAGGGCTGGGATCTGCTGGTGGTGCCCTCGCTGAGCCTCGATCACCACCAGATGGCGCTGGTCACCGGTGCTCACCACTACGAGGAACGGCAGCTGTTCTCCCTCATCCGCCTGCGGGATCCGGGCGTGCGGGCCGTGTACATCACCAGCAAGCTGCTGCCGGAGCTGGTGGTGGATGCGGTGCTGGAGCTGCTGCCGGGGGTACCCGCCTCCCACGCCCGCCGGCGCCTGCAGCTGTTCGACACCGACGACGCCTCCGCCCGCTCCCTCACCGAAAAACTGCTGGAGCGGCCGGCGCTGCTGGAGCGCATCCGTGAACGGCTGCGGCCGGGACGCAGCTTCATGACCTGCTTCAACGTGACCGAGCAGGAGAAGCGCTTGTCGGAGCGGTTGCAGGTGCCGCTGCTGGGCACCGATCCGGCTCTGAGCCACTGGGGCGGCAAGGCCGGCAGCCGAGAGCTGTTCCGCCGCTGCGCCGTGCCCCATCCACCCGGCAGCCCCCTGGTCTTCGACCTCGACGCCCTCGCGGATGCGACGGCGGAGCTGTGGGAAGCCCACCCTGAGCTGAGCCGCGTGGTGGTGAAGCTGGACCAGGGCTTCAGCGGTGAAGGCAACGCCCCCCTGGAGCTGGCGCCCCTGCAGCTGGCGGAGCGCAGCGGCCGCGAGCGCAGGATCCGTCTGCGGGAGGCCCTCGAGAGCCTGGAGATGCCACCGCCCCAGTGGCGTCAGTTGCTGCGGGAGCAGGGGGCGCTGGTGGAGGCCTGGCTGCTGGGGGGCGAAGAGCTGGCTTCTCCGAGCGTGCAGGGGATGATCCACCCGGGCGGGGCGGTGGAGGTGCTCTCCACCCATGAGCAGGTGCTGGGCGGGGTGAGCGGACAGACCTACCTGGGCTGCCGCTTTCCCGCCGAGGAGCACTACCGCGCGGACCTGATGCGTCACGGGCTGGCGGTGGGCCAGGCGCTGGCGGCGGAGGGCGCCCTGGAGCGCTATGCGGTGGATTTCGTGGCGCGCCGCTTCGGAGACCGCTGGGATCTGCAGGCGATCGAGGTGAACCTGCGCAAAGGCGGCACCACCCACCCCTACATGGCCCTGCGCTATGCCACCAACGGCCACATCGATGCCTCCAGCGGTCTGTTCCGCTCACCCACCGGCCAGCCGCTGTTTTATGCCGCCACCGACAACCTCTGCGACCCCAGGCTGCGGGGCCTGCTGCCGGTGGACCTGATCGACATCGTGGCCGCCGCCGGTCTGCATTTCGACCCGGCCGAACCGCGCGGCAGCATCTTCCACCTGCTGGGCTGCCTCTCGGAATTCGGCAAGCTCGGCATGACCTGCATCGGCCGCAGTCCCGAGGAAGCCGAGCGCATCTACGCAGCCACGGCGGAGCGCCTGATCGCCGGAGCGGAGGCGCTGCGTGGATGAAGATCAGATCAGCAGGTCATCCTGAAGGATCGACATCGATAGTCAGAGACTGATGCCGGGATGGCTCAGGCGAAGGGGAGATCAGAGAATGGAAAGACTCCGTCATTGAAGATGAAGGTTTCAAACTCACTGATGGATGCAGTGGCCTCGGGCAACAGGTATCCCGTGTCCCAGCCGGGGGAGTCAGAGTCGTTTCAGCTCTATAAAACTCGACTGATTTTGATTCATTATCAACAAGCGTGATCTGGAAATCGTTCACGCTGTAGGCAGAAAGATCCCAGACATCATTGCCTCTGCCGCCAACTCCGACGAAGTCACCAAAGCCCTCAAGCCGGTCATTGCCGGAGCCCATGTCCACCAGGATTCCGTCGCCGAAGCCATCCACCATCACGCCACCGATACTGGCCCTGGCGATCACCTCGTCGTTGCCGTTCCCCATAGAGATCGTGCCAGCAAAGCCAATATTCGGATCCAGGGGTGCCCCAAGGGCACTGATTCCATGAACTCCGTGCACAACCGTCAACAGCGGATCATCGCAATCGATTGGCACGATTCCATCAACGCGAGCTTCACCGATAATCCGATCATTGCCATGTCCAGCGAAGATTGAAGAGGTACCGCCTTCCAGCGCCTGCTCATCAAATAGACCAATACCCGCTATACCACCCTCTTCACTGATGAATCCTTGCGCCACCCCCGTGAGCCTGTCGTTTCCGTTACCGAGCAGAACAGTACTGCCATCTTCACCGACAAGCACTCCAGCCAACCAGTAGGCGTAGGCATTGGGATCGTCAGCCCTGGCTGATCCCACAACCTCATCGTCGCCATTGCCAGCCGAATAGAGCGCCCCGTAGCGGAGATTGATCCCCCATCCCACCCTGTAATCACCTCCGACTCCGGCCAGATCAACACTTCCAATCAGCTTGTCATTGCCATTTCCAGCAGACAGGAAACTGCCGTCACTCAGGCGGATGCCATTCAGCCTTCGGACATCAGTCGTCGCCAGGGAAAATGAATTGGATGATGTTCCAATCAGCTGATCAGAACCATTCAGGCTGTAAGCGACGCTTCCACTCGGAAGCTCCAGGGGCTGACCTGGATTAACAATGTCACTACGATTTGTAAATGGGTAAACAGAAAGATCGACGAAGGCGGCGAGTGACTCCAGTGGATCACTGGAGTCACGCAATGGAAGCGATTAAGACGTCAAAAAGACTCTGGCTCGATCTTAAATAATGGATATGACATCGAGTGAAAAGAGAGAATGATTCTCTGAAGCTTCACTGTTTGAAGGAAAGCCTCTGCAAGCATTACCGAGCTGACTGTAGTCCCAGTCTCTGAGAATCGATGAGACCCTGTATTCACAATCCCACCCGAACCACCAACCGGCCAGACCTTGATCCCGGACCAGATCTGGATGGACGAGCGGTCAACAACCGCTGGAGCCAGTCCGAGAGGTGAACCGGACATCACCCTGCACCCTGCCTGGATGGAATCGATCTGTTCAGCCTCCGGGTCATGGATCTGGACAGGATCAAGGATCGCGGACACAGCCTCCAACTCCCGGACCCGTCCACGAAGCCCTATCCGGAACCTTCCCTGCGACAGCCATGCATGCGCCGTGCTGGCTCTGGCCGGCCATGGCAGAGCCATCTCTGCCTGCTGACCATGCGCCCCCACGGCTTCATCGGCCACAACCGAGCGGCCGGGGCTGCAGGATGAATCCTCTTTGCCCTGACGTCATGGAAGCCCGCTGGAACGACACCGTGATCGCCGCCAGTGACGACATCGTGAAGCTTGAAGGCAATGCCTACTTCCCGCCCGAGGCACTCGTGCTCGAGCACCTGCGCCCGTCGTCGCACCGCAGCGTCTGTGGCTGGAAAGGCGAAGCCCACTACTACGACGTGGTGGTGGGGGATCAGGTGAACGCCAATGCCGCCTGGTTCTATCCCGAGCCCAAGCCGGCCGCCGCTGAGATCAAGGGCCGTGTGGCGTTCTGGAAGGGCGTGCAGGTGAACTGAGCCTCCTGGCCCCTGGCCTGGCTACAGAGGAGGCAGCGGGCTCCCGGCAGGCGATGAAACTCATCTTCACTCCGATCCACGTCTTCCGGGAGACCCCGGCGGTCACGTTCTTCGACGCGAGCGTGGCCGGCAGCAACGCCAGTGATGTGGTGCTGCACCAGGGGGCGGCCGTGTCCCCACCCGACGACGGTGACTTCATGCAGTTCTACGTGCACCACCACCAGGTGGATCACAACCTGGTGGTTCTTGGCACCCGTACCTTCACCCTGCTCAATCCCGGCTGGGAGCAGCCCCACCATGTGGTGCATCTGGAGCGGGCCATGGGAGCCCTGGAGCTGCCGATCGACACCTACCACCGCTCGGTGTCGGGGCCGGAGGGGAGCCTGGTGCTGAATCAGCCTGAACGCCTTAAGGACTTCAACATCGCCAGCGAATTCCAGCCCGTGAGCCTGCGTGAGCGCGACGACCTGCGCCAGCTGCTGGCCGTACCCCCATGGGTCTGGTGCTGGCGTGGTGGTCACATCTGCCGCGATCAGGGCTGAGGCAGTCCGTTGGCGCCGTAGATCCGCTCCAGCACCAGCTCCCGCCCCGGCAGGGGGCTCCAGCGGAGCCTCACGGCCAGGGGCTCGCCGAAGCGGCGCTCCAGGGCGGTGGTGAGAGTGAGGTCGTCGGTGAGCTGCCAGCTGCCGCTGCATGAACCATCGCCGCCCGGCAGAACCCTGGCCCGCAGGGGGGGCGCCGGGGCCGGATCCACCACCCCGGGGCGCGCTTCCACCACCACCACCACGCTTTCGAGCCGCTCGGCGCCGTGGCGCACCACCACTCGCCGGCGGCGATCGCCGTCCACCAGGCAAAGCTCCATCACCGCTGGCCAGGGGCCGGTCTTGTCGGGGCCGAGACTCCAGTGCCCATCAGGGCTGATCGCCATCAAGGCCGGCGGTTCGGCAAAGCGCATCGTGGCCACCTTGCCGGTGTTCAGGTAGGTGAGGGCCGCTTCGATCTGACCGTCGGTCTCCGTCACATGCAGGCGTGTGCCAAAACGCTCGCTTTCCAGCCCCTGATCATCAAGGCGAACGAAGGTTCCCTCCCACGACCCGGCGTTGTGCTCCAGCAGGGTGCGGCGGCGATTGAGGCTGGACACGCGTGGACTGAAGGCGGCGGTCCTCCGATGCTGGCAACCCCCGGGCTAGGGCGCGGCCGGCGGCAGGGTCGACTCCGCCTCCGGCAGCGGGTCGGCCTCCTCGCTCTCCTTGCCCCACCCCAGGATCATGCCGGTCACGGGAATGGCCAGGAATACCCCCAGCAGACCCGCCAGCCGCTCGCCGACGAACAGGGCAAAGAACAGCACCACCGGCCGGATTTCCAGGGCCCTGCCCATCACCCGGGGATGGATCAGATTGTCCTGGATCTGTTGCAGCACCACCGAGGCGATCACCACCTGCAGGGCCAGCCACTGGCCCTGGGTCAGGAACACCAGGCTGGAGGCCACGATCACCCCGAGGGTGGCGCCGATGCCGGGGATGGCATCCAGCACGCCCACCACGATCGCCAGCACCAGGGAGAACTTCACCCCCAGCAGGGCGAACACCAGGAAGCTGGCCAGGCTGAGGAAGATCATCAGCGTGATCTGACCGCGCAGGAACCCCAGCACGTTCTTCTGGACACTGCGGTCGAAGCGGCCACGCACGTCCTCCGGCAGCAGACGCAGGACCTGGCTCCAGGTGGCCCCGTTGTCGATCAGCATGTAGACCACGATCACCAGCAGAAACACACCACCGAAGACGTTGCTGAAGGCTCCGCCGATCACGCCGAGGCCGGTGCCGAGGCTGGCGCGCAGAAGCTCCAGCACCTTCGAGAGCTCAAGCGTGTTCAGGTAACCGTGAAAGGGCAGATCCGGACGCTTCAAGCCCAGCACCAGGTCATTGAGCAGGCTGCTGCCCTGGTTGATCAACTGGAACCCGAGCACAGCCACGAACAGGCTGGCCACCGCCAGCACGGCGAACACGGTGATGAGGATCGCCAGGCCCCTGCCGCAACCCAGGCGCGCCAGCCGCCGCACCGGATCGTCGAGCAGCACCGCCAGCACCGCCGCCGCGATGAAGACGACGAGGACCGCTCGGAAGTAGTCGATCAGCTGCACCACCCCCCAGCCACAGGCCAGCAGCAACAGGAAACGCAGCAGGGCGGAGTTGCTCAGCCGCTGCCGGGCCGGACCGTTGGAGTCATTCATGGAGGAGGAGCGGAGCCGGCAGCCCACAAGATTCGCTGAACGGAGTGGAACCCGGCCGAAAAGGAGCGGATTGACTTAAGACCACGGGCCAACGAACCCATGGGGCCTTCCTAGGCTCACCGATCAACGGGACTGGGTTTCTGCACGCCTCCGCTCTGCTCGAGACTCCTCCCCCGGAGCCCCTATCCAACCCGTCCGACAGAACGATCCGCTACAGCGATTTCGTGCTGAGGCCCTTCATGGCCAGCGATGATCGCCTGGCCGTCTGGCAGATCCTGAGCACCGTCGGCGCCTACCTGCTGCTGTGGGTTGCCACGCTGGCCGTCGCCCATGTGTCGCTCTGGCTCACTCCACCCCTGTTGGTGGTGCTGGTGCTGCTCTCGGGGCGCTGTTTCTCGCTGATGCACGACTGCGGCCACCAGTCCCTCTTCAGCTCGAAACGGCTGAACAGGGCCGTCGGCTTTGTGCTGGGCGTGATCAATGCCATCCCCCAGTACCCCTGGTCGCAGGGTCATGCCTACCACCACAAGCACAACGGCAACTGGGATCTCTACCGGGGCCCCTCGGCGCTGATCAGCCTGGAGCAGTACGAGCAGCTCAGCCCCGGTGCTCAGGGCGTGTACCGGCTCCTGCGCCACCCCCTGATGCTGTTTCCGGGCGGCTTCTTCTACCTGGTGATCAAGCCCCGGCTGGCTCTGCTGCTGGGAACCGTCCAGTTCCTCGGCCATGTCATCGCGCAGCTCCGGGCCGACTGGCACACCCCTTGGCCCCAGCTCGTGCGTTCGTTCCAGTCGAAGCAGTGGTACAGCGAAGCTGAATTCATCGATCTGCTGCTCAACAACCTCTGCGTGATCACCAGCTGGGTGCTTCTCAGCCACTGGATCGGTGCCGGCCTGTTCTGGAGCCTGTATTCACTGGTGATGGCCGCTTCGGCAGCGCTGTTCATCTGCATCTTCTTCGTGCAGCACAACTTCGAAGGCTCCTACGCCCACCGCAGCGAAGGGTGGGACCCGATCGAGGGCGCGATCACCGGCACCAGCCTGCTGGTGCTGCCGGGGATCCTGAACTGGTTCACCGCCGACATCGGCTGCCACAACATCCATCATCTCTGTGAGCGCATCCCCAACTACCACCTGCGGGCCTGCCAGGAGGGCAATGCCGCCCTTCTCAGCGGGGCCACGCGGCTGACCATCGCCGATATCCCCCGCTGCTTCAAGTACGTGCTCTGGGACCGGCAGAGCGAAACCCTCTCGCCCATCCCGTCGTCCTCGGCCTGAGCGGCTGAACTCCGGGAGCAGCTCTTAAAAAAGCTGTGGCATCCCTGGACCGAACCCGACACCGGACATAGTTTCGATTGAACGACGTCGCTGGACCCCTCATGGGCATGGGTGAACTGTTCCTCGAAAGCCTCAGCACCGGCGTGATCACGGAGGAGGAGATCAATTGGGTCGCCGCCCAGCAGACGGCCTTCAATCGTCAGGAGGAGGCCGCAGCCCTCAGGCTGGGCCGCCTGCTCGACGCCGGACGCATCCAGATCGGCTGCCGTGTGCCGCCAGCGGCAGCGGCCTGACCACAACGATGGTCCCGGCCCGGCTCAGATCAACTCGGGATGGTCAGGGTCCCCTTTGAAGGGGCCCTCCACCTGGGAGGTGATCCAGCCTCCGTAGAAGCCGCCGGGCTGGGGGATCACCAGTTCCCCGTCCAGCCAGCAACCATCCATCAGAGCCGGGTACACCGCAAACCAGCCGGCGATGGCGGCAAAAGCGGCCGTGGGTTGTGGGTACGACCACACAGCCCGCTCCAGGCGGCGCTCTCCCACCACTACGTCGTAGTAGCGAGCCAGGCCCTTCCATTCACAGAAGCTGCGCCCCGCGGCGGGCTGCAGCAGATCCAGGCGCAGATCCTCCGGAGGCAGGTAGGGGGTGGGCGGATGGAAGGTTTCGAGAACCATCAGGGAGCGACGAGTGTCCGCCAGCAGCTCCCCCAGGGCCCGCACCTGAATCCAGGCCTTCGATGGGACCAGCGCCGGGGGTCGCGGAAAGTCACGGACCCGCTCCGGCTGGCGGTCGCTGGACGGCTCGCTGATCCCCATTCGCAGGCCCTGGCCATGACAATGGTCAGCATGGCCAACCCCTCACCCGTTCGGCAGCGCCGCGGCCTGGATCGCGTCCTCAGCCGGCTCGGCGGCACCGCCGTGATTCCCCTGCTGATCCTCTCCGTGGCCTGGGGTCAGGAGCTGATCGATCAGATTTTCTTTGCCGGGACCTGGAATCTGCCGATGCTGCCGGGGGGTTCAGTCCTCGGGGTGGTCACAGCCCCGTTCAGCCACGCCGACCTGGGCCACCTGCTCGGCAACAGCCTCTGGTTCCTGCCGCTCTCCTGGCTGGTGCTGCTCAAGAGCTGGCACGACTACCTGGCCGTGTGGGTGGGGGTGTATGTGATGGCGATCCCGGTCTGGCTGTTCTCCAGCAACGGCAGCCATGGACTCTCCGGAGTGGTCTTCGCTCTGGTGGGCTACCTGATCGTGATCGGCTTCCTGGAGCGGCGCCCGCTGCCCCTGCTGCTCTCCCTGTTCAGCCTGGTGAGCTACGGCGGATTCCTGCCCGGCCTGCTGCCCTTCTTCACTCCGGCAGGAGTGAGCTGGATCGGCCATGTCAGCGGCTTCGCCGGCGGGGTGCTCGCCGCCCTGGCCGTGTACCGGGAGCCGGCGGGAATGACCAGGAGATGACCCACTGATGTCATGCCCCCGCTGCGGAAGCTGGGAAGTCCGGCGCGACCGCAGCCTCGCCGGTCGGATGGTCTGCGGCCGCTGCAGCCTGCCTCTGGGTGCGGGTGTCACCCCCAGCGCCGGTGGCTTTCGCCGCCTGAGCCGGCTGGGAGGTGACCGCCGGGGGCAACGCCGCAGCTGGCTGCTGCCCGTGGCCGTGCTGCTGGGACTGAGCGCCGTGCTGGCCTGGTTGAGCGATCAGCCTCAGCCCAGCCGTGCTCCCTTCGGCCAGGGGCAGGAGCGGTTGCGCTGATCGCCGGACTGATCTCCGCGCTGACGGCTCAGCCGGGGATGAACGTGCGTAGCCGCCGGGCTTCGATGCCGGCCCGTTGTTGCAGCTCCTCATCGCTCAGCTGGCCCTCCTCCCGCTGCTGGGCGGCAAGCACGTCGCCCTCCTCAACGGGGAAACCCTCCTGGCGGGCCAATTGCAGGAAGGCCTCCAGATCAAGGGGCTGCTGCAGGCGCTCCTGCAGCGACGCCGAGCTGCGGGCATGGAGCAGGAAGGCGTCCAGGTGATGCAGGCCCACGGAAGAGGATTCAACTGACTTCCGTACTAACCCAGGCGGAGACCCGCCGGCGGATTCAGGGGCCAGGAGGTTCATCATGATCCGTCCGGGCCCCCTTGCCGGCCGCATAACGCCCGATCAGCAACCCCATCACGATGGCCATGTAGATCGGGCCGATCACGCTGAAAGCCACGGCACTCATCTGGGAGAGGGGCGAGGTCGGCAGCACATCACCGAGGCCCAGGGTGCTCAGGCAGACAAAGGCGAAGTAGTTGAGCCGAGCAAAATCCAGCAGCTGCACCTGGGGACTGGCCTGGCTGATCGGACCCGTGGCGAACAGCGACCCCCCAGGGTCGTGCAGGCTCGAGAAGCTTCCGGGCTGGATCGTCTCCAGACCCGTGAACAACAGGCCTGCGGTCAGGCCCAGCAGCAGGTAACCCGAGACAGCCCCCATCAGCACCCTCCCGTTCACCTTCTGTTCCTCCGCCAGGAACCCCACCAGACGCAGCACGCTCCAGCCCACGAACAGAGTGGTGAGCACGAGCAGAGGCCAGCCGCTTTCTCGGTGCGTCAAGGGCGTGAAGTACCAGAACCACTGGGCCAGCAGGGTGAGCAGACCGAGCAGCCGGTAGGGCAGATCCAGGCGATTGACCTTGCCGCCATGGCGGATGGAGCCTTCCAGTTCCACCATCAGCAGCATGGTGGTCAGGCTGTAGCCAATCCCGGCAAGGCTGTGCAGATTCCTGGCCAGCGCCAGGCAGGCCATCACCAGCAGGGTGATCAGCAGCAGGTGGGCATAGAAGCGGTGACGGCGCCTCTGGCGTGCCTCGCTGGTGAGTCTGGCGCGATGGGGGAAGCGCAAGGGAGTGAGTGGAGCTTCGAAAGACGGAGAGGCCGTCGGGAGGCCTGTCCTGCATTGTGACGAAGGCGACGCCGAGCCAGCCGTTCAGGCGAAGAGAGAGAGCTGCTCCCGGGACCGCTGCGGCGGCAGGGCCTCCCAGCCGCTGGGATCCCAGCCTGTGAGCAGGGGCTCGAGAGCCCGCAGGCCGGCCCCATCGGCCGGAGCGAGCCAGGCCTGCTCGAGACCATCGGGGAGAAGCACGGGCATGCGCTGGTGGAGGGGTTTCACCAGGGCGTTGGGGCTGGTGGTGAGCACACAGCAGCTCTCCAGTTCGCTGCCGTCGGGACCGATCCAGCGGTCCCAGATCCCCGCCAGCCAGAAGGGTTGCCGGTCGAGCCGGCGGATCAGCCAGCCCTTCTCCAGGAAGCCATCGGCCGGCAGCAGGCAGCGGCGGTGCCGCCAGGCGCCACGGAAGGAGGCCTTCTCGGCCACGGTTTCACTTCGCGCATTGAAGGGCCTCGGCGCATTGAGAGGATCCTTGGCCCACTCCGGCAGCAGGCCCCAGAGCATCAGGGCACTGGCGATCAGCCCGTGCTCCTGGCACAGTGCCAGTACCGGCTGGCCTGGCTGGATCAGGGGACGGGGTGCGTAGTGCCGCTCCAGCTCGGCCGGCAGGCGGCCGCCCAGTCGGGGCAGGAGCCGATCCAGGTCGGTGGTGAGGCAGAACCGACCACACATGGCGACCAGGAGTGGGGAGAAGCGCAGGCTAGGGCTGAGGTGACGTTCGGTTCTCACCCACGCGGCGCGGGTCACCGTCAGATGCGCTCCGCCTAGTTTGGCTCCATTGCCGCGCCCGCCACCATGGCTCTACGCCAGGACGACAACCGCCCGAACAGGCGCTTCGGAATCATCAACCTGGTGCTGATCGGCTTCGGGGTCCTGCTGCTCTTCAGTAACTTCCTGCCGAACACGGGAGCCCAGGTGCCCCGGGTGCCCTATTCCCTGTTCATCGATCAGGTGAACGACGGCCATGTCAAACGGGCTTACATCACCCAGGATCAGATCCGCTACGAGATCACTGATGCCGAAGAAGGCGCCCCCTCGGTGCTCGCCACCACCCCGATCTTCGACATGGACCTGCCCCAGCGCCTGGAGCAGAAGGGTGTCGAGTTCGCGGCCGCCCCTCCGAAACGGCCCAACTTCTTCACCACGCTTCTGAGCTGGGTGGTGCCGCCCTTGATTTTCATCCTGGTGCTGCAGTTCTTCGCCCGCCGTCAGATGGGAGGCGGAGCTCAGGGAGCCCTGAGCTTCACCAAATCCAAGGCCAAGGTGTATGTGCCCGATGAGGAATCCCGCGTCACCTTCGCCGATGTGGCCGGCGTGGATGAGGCGAAGACTGAGCTGAACGAGATCGTCGATTTCCTCAAGAATCCCGAGCGCTATGCCGCCATCGGCGCCCGCATCCCCAAGGGTGTGCTCCTGGTGGGCCCACCGGGAACAGGCAAGACCCTGCTCTCCAAGGCGGTGGCCGGCGAGGCCGGTGTGCCCTTCTTCATCATCTCCGGCTCCGAGTTCGTGGAGCTGTTCGTGGGTGCTGGTGCGGCCAGGGTGCGTGATCTGTTCGAGGAGGCCAAGAAGAAGGCACCCTGCATCATCTTCATCGACGAACTCGATGCCATCGGCAAGAGCCGCTCCGGTTCGATGGGTGTGGTGGGCGGCAACGACGAACGGGAGCAGACCCTCAACCAACTGCTCACCGAGATGGACGGCTTCAACGCTCAGGACAAGCCGGTGATCGTGCTGGCCGCCACCAACCAGCCCGAAACCCTCGATGCCGCCCTGCTCAGGCCCGGCCGTTTCGACCGACAGGTGCTGGTGGATCGTCCCGACCTCTCCGGCCGCAAGAAGATCCTCGACATCTATGCCAACAAGGTGAAACTCGCCGATGGCGTCGATCTCGACAAGATCGCCCAGGCCACCAGCGGCTTCGCCGGAGCCGACCTGGCCAACCTGGTCAACGAGGCTGCGCTGCTCGCCGCCCGCGCCTACCGCACCACGGTGGAGCAGGGCGACCTCAACGAAGCCATCGAACGGGTGGTGGCGGGCCTCGAGAAGAAGAGCCGCGTGCTCCAGCCCGATGAGAAGAAGGTGGTGGCCTACCACGAAGTGGGACACGCGATCGTGGGGCATCTCATGCCCGGCGGCAGCAAGGTGGCCAAGATCTCGATCGTGCCGCGCGGCATGGCGGCCCTGGGCTACACGCTGCAACTCCCCACCGAAGAGCGTTTCCTGAACTCCAAGGAGGACCTCGAAGGCCAGATCGCCACCTTGCTGGGCGGCCGCTCCGCTGAAGAGATCGTCTTCGGCGAGGTGACCACGGGCGCCGCCAACGACCTGCAGCGGGCCACCGACATCGCCGAGCAGATGGTGGGGACCTATGGCATGAGCGACACCCTTGGCCCGCTGGCCTACGACAAGCAGGGAGGCAGCCGTTTCCTCGGCGGACCCAGCAACCCCCGCCGGGTAGTGAGCGACGCCACCGCCCAGGCCATCGACAAGGAGGTGCGGGCCCTGGTGGACCGGGCCCACGACAGGGCCCTGGCCATCCTGCACGGCAACCGTGGCCTTCTCGAGGACATCGCCGGCAAGATCCTCGACAAGGAGGTGATCGAGGGGGATGAGCTCAAGGAGCTGCTGGCCTCCAGCACCCTGCCCAGCGAAGCCGTGCTGGCTCCTGTCTGATCCGCCCCTTGACGCGGGGGTACGTTCTCCCCGATAAGGGTTCTTTGAAATGGGGTCATGGGACCGCACTTCAGTCAGCACTATCCCGGTCTCGCTTGCCTGCGTGGCCGGGATCTGCTGTCTTCAGCGGATCTGAATGCAGAGCAGACCCTGGCGCTGCTGCAGCTGGCGGCAGACTTCAAACGTGGCACCCTGCGCCTCGACCTCTGCGGCAAGGCGCTCGGCCTGATCTTCACGAAAGCGTCCACCCGCACCCGCGTGAGCTTTTCCGTGGCCATGGGCCGCCTCGGAGGCCAGGTGCTCGACCTCAACCCCGCCGTGACCCAGGTGGGACGCGGTGAACCTGTGGCCGACACCGCACGGGTTCTGAGCCGTTACGTGGATGCCCTGGCGATCCGCACCTTCGAGCAACAGGAACTGGTCGAGTACGCCCACTGGGCCTCGGTTCCAGTGATCAATGCCCTCACCGATCTGGAGCACCCCTGCCAGGCCCTGGCGGATGTGCTCACCATCCGCGAAAGCTTCGGTTCCCTCTCCGGCCTCACCCTGGCCTACGTGGGGGATGGCAACAACATGGCCCACTCGCTGATGCTCTGCGGCGCCCTGCTCGGAATCAACGTGCGCGTGGCCTGTCCCGAAGGCTTTGGGCCCGATCCCGCCGTGCTGGCCCGGGCCCAGGCCCTGGCGGGCCGCACGGCCACGGTCTCGGTGCTGCATGAACCGGTACCGGCGGTGAGGGGAGCCGAGGTGCTCTACACCGATGTTTGGGCCTCGATGGGTCAGGAGCAGGAGCAGCAGCTGCGCCTGCAGGCGTTTGCGGGATTCTGCGTCGACGAGGCCTTGCTGGCGGAAGCCGACCCCCGCGCGATCGTTCTTCACTGTCTGCCGGCCCACCGCGGCGAGGAAATCAGCGCCGGTGTGATCGAAGGCAGCGCCAGCCGGGTGTTCGATCAGGCGGAGAACCGTCTGCATGTGCAGCAGGCCCTGCTGGCGGCCCTGCTGGCCGACCCCGAAACACCCTGCCTCTGAAGCGTCGGCCCGTGCCCTGGGGGGTAGACAACCGGCGCGCCCGGGGGAACACTGGGGTCATGGTTCATGCGTACTGCCGGTGATCGTTTCCTCCAGGCCAACCGCACCCAGCGGTCAGGAGCTCACCAGCGCTCAGCAGCAGCTCTATGACTGGCTGGCGCAGTACATCCAGCAACACCGCCACAGTCCCTCGATCCGCCAGATGATGGAGGCGATGGGGCTGCGCTCCCCAGCGCCGATTCAGAGCCGTCTGAGGCACCTGCAGCAGAAGGGCTGGATCACGTGGCAGGAAGGCCAGGCGCGCACCCTGCAGCTGCTGGGGCCCACCGGCGCCGGCGGAATTCCGGTGCTGGGCTCGGTGGCTGCCGGCGGCCTGATCGAATCCTTCGACGACGTGCGCGAGCGCCTCGATCTCGCGCCGCTGCTGGACACTCGGGGCCTGTTCGCCCTCACCGTGAACGGGGACAGCATGGTGGACGCCCACATCGACGACGGGGACATCGTGCTGATGGAGCCCGTGAGCGATCCTGCCCGTCTCAGGCCTGGCACGATCGTGGCGGTCCACGTGGCCGGCAGTGGCACCACCTTGAAGCACTTCAGCTGCAAGGGAGGAACAGTGCGTCTGGAAGCCGCCAATCCCGCCTACGCCCCGATTGAACTGGATGCCGAACAGGTCACCGTCCAGGGCCGCATGGTGGCGGTCTGGCGCCAGGTCTGAGCGCAGCCTCGGACCGACAGGGACGTGGGGTAAGGGTGAACCGCTGCGATGTAAGCTCTTCTGGCGCCAAAGCAAGGGCCCTCAGGGCCCAGCCGAGCGACCAGCGCTCGGTTTGCCTGGCCAACCTATGGGGCCATAGCTCAGCTGGTAGAGCACCTGCATGGCATGCAGGGGGTCAGCGGTTCGAGTCCGCTTGGCTCCATTGACTTTTCAAACGACCACCCCCGTCAGCGGGCTCAGTCATGGGCGGTTGTTGTCCGCTCCATGTCATTGCTGAGGTGACCCTGGTCCATCGAGCCGTTTCGCGGTGCAGGACTCTCAGCATGAATCGCATGCTCCATTCCCAGGATGGGGGAGTGATGGGCAGGAAACCGCTCGGCTTCAGCGACGACGGGGAGAGCATGGACAAACAGCGCGCCATTCACGAGGACTCAACGCTGATGGTTGGAGCAGCAGCTCAACCACACGCGATATGCCCGTTGGCGGAGGTCCTGAAGACGCCCCCCACGAAGATCCGAAACTCACAGAGATGATCAGGATCCGTCGATAGCAACAATCAGCAGGACATCAGACACACGGATAAACATGAGGGTCTCCAGGCCGATCCGTTGATGGTCGCGGCTAAGTTACATGTTGTTGATCCATGTCTCCACAGCTCCTGTCCATAGGGCATCGACCACCGCAACCAGCTGCAGCTCCATTGATCAAGCCTGTCCGGGACGCCCTTCAGCAACACCCCCATGAGTACCATCAAGATTCTCGCCTTTGCCGGGAGTGCCCGCAGCGACTCCTTCAATAAAAAACTGGTGAAGATTTCTGGGGCAGGAGCCCGAGCCGCAGGAGCGGACGTCACCGATCTGGATTTTCGCGATCTGCCTCTGCCCCTCTTTGACGAAGACCTGGAGAGGGCGGAGGGCTTGCCAGACAACGCCGTCAAACTCAAGGCCATGCTGAAAGAACATCATGGATTTCTGATTGCTTGTCCGGAATACAACAGCTCAATCACACCGCTGCTGAAGAATGCGATTGATTGGGCATCGCGTCCCGAACCAAGCGAACCCCCCTTAGCCTGTTTCAACGGCAAAATTGCCGTATTGATGAGCGCCTCGCCCGGACGACTGGGCGGCCTGCGCGGATTAGCACATGTCCGTTCTATTCTATGCAACATTGGCGTGCTTGTACTGCCAGATCAAAAGGCAATCGGATCCGCTCATCAAGCATTCGACGCCAATGGCAACTTACATGACGAATCGCAACAGGAGGCAATCATGAAATTGGGCGCCAGAGTTACAAGTGTTAGCCTCAGATTGAATACCTGATTCAACCTTGCGATTCAGAAAATCGTATGATCCAGCACGTCTGCGCTGAGGTCTTGTCGTCAGACCGGTCAGATTCACCGACGTACACGCAGCCAGCCCGGGCAAGCGATAAGCCCATGAAGCCTATCAGAGCCAAGAGAATTCAAGTCAATTCATTGTTTCAAGTTATCGATTTTCCTCTGCAGTCCACATCTGTGCACGTCGTGGCGGCAACCTGAAGGTGTACGCGGAGTTCTTGATCTCCGGCAAGAGAGAATCCGTGAGCATGTCCCGGTAGGGGTGGTTCCACTTGAATCTGAAGCGGGTGTCCACCGTGATCAAGTGCTCCTGATCGCACTTGTTGATGGCCACGATTCCAGCCTCCAGGCGTCGCCAGAGCAGGCTGCAGGCGTCAGCAGCCAGCACCTCCATCGGCTTGCCCTGCATGCGGTTGTGGAACGCAATCATGCGCCGCATCCTGTCACGATGCCAGACGCCTCGCCAACGCCCATGATTGGATCGTCCATCCGACTGATCGTCGAACACCAGAGGCGTACCACCATCTCTGCCCATAATGTAGACATAAGCCAGATCCTCATCAATGGATGAATCCGCGCCCTGATCAAAGATCAGTGACCGGAAGACATCGTTATAAGGGATGTCGTGCGTGACAACCACAGTGACGGCACGGCTGTTCTCCAGAGCATGTCCGCTGGACCAGGGAAAGGCCACATCAGAGAGGGGCCTGCCAAAGGAGAAGGCCTGCTTCAGCGCATTGAGCAGGGGAAAATCATAGGCCCCGAACTGTGGAGGCAGCTCTCGGAGGTAAGGCTCCAGAAACCGCTGGAAGTCTCCGGAAGATGCACCGCCAGAAGTGATGATCTCAGCAAAGACCTGGGAGTTTCTGGCCACCTCATCGGGCACAAAATACTTGATGGCACCATACGGCATGTGCTTGGCCGCATCGATGCGAAAGCCCCGCACACCCAGGTCGTAGAGAGCCTGAACATACTGTTGACGCTGGTCATTGACCCAGTTGCTGCTGGGGTCCGTGTCCCTGAGATCCGGCAGGCCGGGATCAGGATCCGGACCGCAGATGCGATCACGGATCACTGAGAGCTGATTGCTGTAATCGCGAATGCAGGCTGCCGGATGAAAGTCCGTGGGGCCGAAAAGCCCGTCAGGGGTCCCATCGTCAGGAAGTTTTCCATTATCCAGAATGCCATTGCCGTTGCTGTCACCATAGAGAATCTGTCGACTCCAATACCGCTGGTTCGCTGCATACTCACGCAAGACAACATCACCGGGAAAGACGGTTGCCCCGTTCCGTTCATTGGCCATGTGATTGACCACCACATCGGCATAGGTCCTCACACCATGAGCCTGGAGAGACTGAATCGCGAGCACGAGAGAGTCCTTGTTGCCATCGCAGTGATCAATCACCCGAAAGTCCTGGGGCTGATAACGCAGCCACCACTCACAACTCCCTGATTTCGGTGATTTCAGAGGAGGCGTCACCAGCACCGCCCTGTACCCAGCTGCCGCGATCGCCTCGGCCTTCGCGGCAATGTCCGCGTAGGACCAATCGAACGCATGCAGGATCACATCCGCCCTGACTTCAGCGCCGAAGCCGAGGAGGCCTCCCCCGAACCCAGCGACCGAGAGGATCAGGCCGGTGATGGAACCGGCCAGCGAACGAAGCTTCATCGGATCACCAGGGCAACACCTCACCATTGGCATGCCAGAAGGTCCCAGAGGTCTCCAGGCTGAGGGCATCGAGGCGATCCATCACCCCGCGCTTGGAGATCGAGTGCCAACGATGTGCCGGCCATGCAGAGCGCCACCTTCGACACGCGGTAGCCGTAGGAGCCGCCGGAGCGGTTATCCGCGATCGATCCCATCCGACTGGTCATATGGTGCGACCGGGCTGGGATGGGCTGATCGGCTGAATCGTATGGGGGATCCCCGTCCCAGGCACCGGTCTCAGGCCATCAGCAGCTGGTAGGCGGCATGAATGCGGCGGAAGTCGTCCACAGCTCCACCCTGGTCGGGATGGTGGGTCTTCACCAGGCGGCGGTGCGCCCGCTTGATGGCCTCGCGCGAGGCACCCCAGCGCAGACCGAGGAGAGCGAAGGCGGCGGCCCGCTCTGGATCGGAGCTGTCCTCGGCCGGGGCCGGGCGGGTGGACTGCTCCAGGGCGGCGATCCGCTCCAGCAGGTCGTCGACCACACGCCAGGGCGACTCCGAGAGCCACTCGGGGGCCCGGACCCCATGGATGGCAAAGGCAACCCGAACCGCCAGGCGAGCCTTGGTCTGGGGTCCACGCAGAGCCTGTCTCAGGGAGCGACCGAGGCCTGGCAGGCAGCGATCAAGCTCCTCCTCCAGCTGGGCGCGCGGATCGCTCCACTGGGCGCGCTGGTGCTCCAGCAGGCCGCGCAGACCGCTGAAGACCAGCGTCTCGCCCACCCGCGCCGAGGCTCCCACTCGCAGTTCACGCCAGCGGGGATGGCGAGCGAGCGCCTCAGCCCAGACCTGCACCCGCTCGGCACTGACATCCCCCCTGAAGGCCGGACCCGGGGACTGCTGGTGGAACAACTGCTGGCGCAGAAGAGCCACTTCCCTGCGCAGGGCTTCGTTCTCGGCGAGCAGCGCGTCGATGTTGGCGGTGACCTGGGCTCCCCGGGCCGGCGCACGGGCCCAGCTGCGCGGATCGAACCCCATCCTCAATCAACCCGAAGCGCGGCAGCGGCCAGCTGCAGCAGAGCCAGATGATCAATCCTGTCGGTGGCGTCGAGGGAGATCTGGTCGGGCCCGCTGCGAGCGGGCTGTTCGGGATGGAGGGTCACGTAGGCGCGCACAGTCTCACCATGGACAGGAGCGTGGATGCCGATCATGGCCACGAGGCCCACGGCCAGGGGATCCTCCAGGACCATGGCTCAGCCAGGGCTCAGCTGAGGATGGGGCCGTGAACTGGCACAGGGAAGGCGATGCTCGGGTGGATCGATCCGGACCGGATCAGAAAACCTGATGTCGCCGCACCTGGACTCGCTGCTCGACCGTGAACTCCTTGTTGTGCAGATCCATGCCTCGCACGGCGGCCACCTCGCCTTGAATGCCCTGGGCAGTCAGCTGTTCCACCAGCTGCTTCATCAGTTCGTCCTCCACCTTGTTCTGATCGAAACCGCTGGGGGTGAGATCGGCAAGAAAGCGACCGATACGCGAGGCCACCACCGAAGAAGAGTTCGCGATCTTGATCACAATCATCACCAGAAAGGCGTCAGACGAAGTGACTCTATCGTAGTTCTGCCTGCATACGGGTTGACGATTGCAGCCGCGTGAATGCGATCAACGCAGCCTCAGGGATCACCGCCACAAGACTCCCAGATGTTGAGACTTCGGCATGTACTGCACCAGTTCGGGCATCTCGGCACCAGTCACTCGTCCGAAATTCTTCAGCCGTAGGTGGAGATCGTCGAGAGGCGCTGGAAGGATGGATCCGCCATGCCATCCACCCGGAAGGAGGACCAGGTGGCGCTGGCCGCCGGAACTTCAGACTGCCGGGGGAATTCGATGCGGCGGCGCTGGTAGGTGAGCCCGACGCAGCTGAGATCCTCGTCATCGGCCATCAACGACCAGAGAAGACGTAGATCGCCGCGGTCGTAGGACCACGCCTGGGAGATCGGTAAAGCCTCAGCCAGCCGGCCTGGGCCGAAACGCACCGAACAGGCTCTCTCGGAAGCCAGGTAATGACCGTCCTCGGTTGGATAGAACCAGCAGGTTTCGTTGGTCAGCTGCTTCAGGGGAACAGCATCGAGCCACTGGCAACGCAGTGGTGACTCGTACGCGGAATCAACGTCGCCGTACTCCAGAAGATGAACCTGCAGCCAGAGGCGGGAGACATCGAAACAGGGAATGAGGGCATCACAGAGGAGATGCTCCCGGGTCGAACCGGGGGCGGATCCCTCGGCGAAGGGGTCCTCGCAGGAGGTCGTGGCCCGACCCTCCTGGACCAGCTCATCAAGAGTGCCGCTCCAGCCGGCAGGGCAGCGCAGGATCCGCAGCGTCCTGGCTTCACTGAGGGCACTCTGATGATCAGCAATCACCTGCCGCCAGGCGATGGACTCCTCCCCTGGCTGGGGAGGAGCAAGCCTGAAGGTGAATGTCAGAGTGGATGTCATGGCCGGGAATGAACCAGTCATGACGGGTGACCTGTCGCTGGTGACGACGACGATCAGCCCAGTCCGATCTGGCTGAGGATGCCCTGGCCGGTGAGGAGCTCTGTGGCCAGACCGATCACGAAGCCAAGCATGGCCAGGCGGCCGTTCCAGGTTTCAGCGAAGGCAACGAAACCGAAGCGGGTGGTGGAGTCAGTCATGGGTGCAGAGCGAAGTGCTTTGCGAAGCGTAACACGAATCTTTGAGCATTGTTAAGAGCTGGTCCTGGGCAGGCCGGTCCGTGCTGCCGATCCATTGGTCTTAGGCCTGCAGCTAGGGCTCAGACTCAGCGCTGCTGCCCGGGTCCCGGCTCACCTCCACCCCGAACGGGGCGAAGAGAAAGACCATCTCGCCGAGCCGCTCCTGGTGCCCATCGAGGGCGAACACCCCACCAGAGACAAAATCCGCCGAGCGCTGCGCCTCTTCCGGAGGCATCGAGCCGAAGTTGAGCACCACCGTCTTGCGCTCGCGTACAGCCTGAACCGCCTGCAGCACGTCCTCGAAGCGGTGCGGCTCCATCAGAACGACCTCGGGAGGCAAGTCGGAAAACCGATCCATGCCAACACGGTGCCATGGGCAGCTGAGCGGCGCCAACCGCTGCACCCGCTCGGGTCAGGGCTGTGGCACAGGTTCGGCCAGGGCGAGCAGGTCGTCCCCATGCAGATCCTCCCGGCGCCGCAGAGCGAAGACAGTCCCCGTCTGTCCCCGGCAGACCCGCAGCTCCTGATCCAGAACGGTGATGTCCAGCCAGGCCGGATAGCCCTGGGTCACCCGCCGCAGCAGGCGCATCTGCACCGACCCCAGGGTCGGGCCGATCCAGCCACCACGCTCGAAGCTCACCGAGACCCGCTGGGGACCCTGGACGGCGATCCGCGCCAGCACCGCGATGCCGCCCAGACCCGAGAAGGCGCCGGAGGGGCGCAGCAGGTTCATGGCCCGGCCACGGGCCGGAGCAAGAATCTGAAGATTCTCGATCCAGGGAGCCACCCTCAGGTACGGAGCCCGGCTGCTGCTCCAACGCAGCTCCCAGACCCCCGCCAGAGGCTCCGGCCGCTGCAGCAGATCAGCGGGGGACTCCCGCTCGAGCCGTTCGATCAGGGAGCGGATCCGCTGATCGCCGAGCGCGGCAGGGTTGCGCAACCCTTCGAGCAATTGGTCGCGGGGAGACATGGCGTCGAGGGAGTGGGTGGAGATCCTGGGGCCGGGTGCGTGTGTAGAGTGAACGTTGATTTTTCGATCACTGGTGAGAGCAACACTTCCAGCCGTCGACGGATCGGTTCAAGTTATTTAAAGTTACATGACAATCTACGTAGGCAACCTCTCGTTCGATGCCGAGCAAGAGGATCTCCGTGACCTTTTCAGTCAGTACGGAGAAGTGCGCCAGTGCAGCCTGCCCCTTGACCGGGAAACTGGACGCAAGCGTGGTTTCGCATTTGTGGAACTCGCGAACGATGCCGAAGAGCAGAAGGCCATCGACGATCTTCAGAACGTCGAATGGATGAACCGGATGATCCGGGTCAACAAAGCCGAGCCCCGCGGTGGCGGTGGTGGTGGTGGCAATCGCGGCGGTGGCGGCGGCTACGGCGGCGGTGGCGGCTACGGCGGTGGCGGCGGTGGCCGCAGCCGCTACTGAGTCTCGGAAAGGGCTGCAGATCAGATTGTTCTGACTTTGGCTTGATGCTGAACCCCGCTCCGGCGGGGTTTTTTGTTGGGCGCCCAGGCCGTCAGGCCAGGCACCCAGCGGCTTCAGCCAGGCGTGGTGAAGATCACTCCTCCCCTTCGTCTTCGGCACCGACGGGCACCAAACGGATCTGCTTGCGGCCGATCTTCAGCTCGAACTCATCCCCGGGCTTGAGGTCGAGCAGAGCCGTGTAGGCCTTGCCCACCAGCAGATTGCCGTTGCCTTGAACCGTGGCGATGTAGCTGAGCTTGCGGCCACCTTTACCGGCCGCCTGTCCGCCACCGGTGGTGCCGAGGTTGACTCCCTTGGCCTCCAGCAGAGCTTCATAGAAGGCCGTGAAATTCAATCGTTCACTGCCGTCCTTCTTGGTACTGACATAGCCGGCAGCACGCACCAGCTCTGATTTGCTTACCTCACCAAGCTCCTTGACCTTGGCGAGCAGATCGGCACCTGTCAACATGGCATTCATTGAGAACATCACTGCCAACATACTGAATGGCGTGGGATGGTCGAGGTTGGAGGACAAAGGAACCTGACCTGACCAGTTCAGATCCGGCAAAGATCCTGCTGATCTCACACTCCCCGTCAGGACACCCTGATCCCGCTCAGGTGAGTCATGACCGCGAAGTTGCGGAATCCTCTCAGCACTGCTGAGCCCCATCCGATCGCTTCAGTGGGAACGGCTGAGTCGAGGACGCTGAAACCAGAACCAACTGGCGCCCCCCAGCAGGATCATCAGGATCAGGGGTCCTTCGCGCCAGATTTGATAGGTCGTGGACCGCTTCAGGCGCTCCAGTTGAAATATCCCCAGCTGCGCCCCCCCCGGTGGCAGGGCGGCGCGAACCACCCCTCGGCCGTCGATCACCAGGCTGGGTCCGGTGTTGGCGGTGCTCACCAACCAGCGCCCCACTTCGATGGCGCGCAGCTGGGCCAGAGCCGTGAACTGATCCCTCAACAGGGCTGGATAGGGATCGAGATTGGCGCTGGCCAGCAACCAGCCGGCCCCTTCTGAGCTGGCCTCGCGCAGGGCCTCGCCATTGGCCAGCTCGTAGCAGATCGCCACAGCCGGATTCGCTCCGCTGCGCCTCAGCAACCGCGAGGGCGGCCCTGGCTCCACACCCCCCACGGCAGAGAGTCCACCCCAGCGCCAGACCCGCGCCAGCGGAACCCATTCGCCCAGGGGCACCACCCGGGCCTTGTCAACCCAGCTGGAGGCCTCAGGCGCACCCGGCTCGAAGCGCAGGACACTGCTGCGCAACTCCTCCCCCTCCAGGCGGAAGCCTCCGCTGAGCACTTCCGCCCTGGCCTCGGGCATGGCCTGCCCCAGCACCAGGGTTCCTTCCGGAAGAAGCAAGGGCACCCCGAGGGCGGCCGCCTGCTCGCGGGCCCTGGCGATCTGCAGCAGCAGCTCCCGCTGGCGCCCGGGTTCGAACTTCTCCCGGGTCGGCAGTGCCGGCTGCAGCACCAGCACCCGGAAGGGCTCCCCACGCTCTGCCCGATCAGCCCGCAACTGACTCCAGCCGAGGCCATGGCTGAACAGCAGCAGAGCGGCCAGACCGAGCCCCCAGCCGCGCCGGCTGGCCGCAGGCGCCACCAGGGTGCGCCAGCAGAACCAGCCGATCCACAGTTGAACGGCAGCCACCAGGCCGGATCCCCCCACAGCCGCCAGGCCGGCCAGGGGCCGGTCGGCGGGCAGGGGGGACGCTCCCAGCCCGATCCAGAACAGGGGACCCTGGGCCAGCAGCACTTCCGCCAGTCCCCATAGGCCTGAAGCCAGAACCGCCGTGGCCAGGCGGCGGGGCTCGAGGCGGCGCACGAGCCAGCCCCAGCACGCCACCAGCAGGCCCCCGGCCAGGCCGCAGGCCAGCCACAGCGCCAGGCAGATCGGCAGACTCAGAGGCCCTGGGACACCGATCCAGTCGAGGGGGTGCAGCCAGAGCAGCCAGCGGTGGCTGACCAGCACCGCGGCGGCCCCCCAGAGGGCGGCGGCCGCTGGGGATGAGCCCCAGAGGGGGACGAGGGCAAGCCAGAGCAGCGGGGGCAGACCCAGGGGTGCCAGAGAGAGACCCGCCAGGGCACCGGCGAGGGCGGTGATCACCCTCAGACGCCGGTCATCTCCCATGGCCTGCGCCGGCATGCAACGACATCATCGAGGGGTCAGCGCTTGCCGCCATGGACCGGGACAATCTGCTCCAGCAACTGATCCTGCGTGGACTGGGCACCAGTTCCCTGGTGGCCGACCGTCTGCGCAACGTCACCCAGGCCTGGGTGACGAGCGGCCGCCTGGATCCCGGCGAAGCCTCGGTGCTCGTCGACGACGTGATGCGCTCACTGCGGGGCGAGAACCCCGAACTCGAGAAGCAGGCCGAGCGCACCATGGAGCGCAACATCGATCATTTCCTTCAGGATCTGGGTCTGGCCCGCCAGCGGGAGGTGGATGAGCTGCGCGGCCGCATCGACCGACTGGAACAACTGCTGCGCAATCGGCGGGAAGCGGCCGAGGTGCCTGACTGACCGGGCCCGTGGGCCCTCAACCCCGTCGCTGGCAGAATCCCGGAGAGCTCTGTACGGCCCCGCCGCGATCCCACGACCCATGCGTGACATCCTGATCAGCACCGGCGTCTGCGTCGCCTGCCTGCTGCTGGCTCTGGCCAGTCAGCTGATTTCACCCAGCACGGTGGAGGCCAGCGGCGACGGGGCCCTCGCGCCGTCCGCCATCAGCACGGCCAGCCAGCGGGCCGCTGCCACCCCCGGCAGCCGGATCGAGCTGGACCCCGACGATCCGAATCCTTCGCTCTTCACCATGGCCTCCGACAACCCCGTTGATCCAGGCGCCCTTGCCGATGCGTCCGTTGCCCAGTCCGGAGCTGCCGGGCTTGGAGGCGAACTGGTGGCCGCCAAGGAGGTGGTCACTCCCAGTGGACTGCGTATCACCGACCTGGTGGTGGGGGAAGGAGCCGAGGCCGTGAGCGGCCAGTCGGTTCAGGTCAACTACCGCGGCACCCTTGCCAGCGGCAAGGAATTCGACAGCAGCTATGGCCGTGGTCCTTTCTCCTTCCCCCTCGGAGCCGGTCGTGTGATCAAGGGCTGGGATGAGGGGGTGGCCGGCATGAAGGTGGGTGGCAAGCGCAAGCTGGTGATTCCTCCCGATCTGGCCTATGGCGAACGGGGTGCCGGTGGCATCATCCCCCCGAACGCCACCCTCACGTTCGAGGTGGAACTGCTGGGGGTCGGGGGCTGAGCCCCGTCCCGCGGCTCTGGGCCTGGGCGTCCCTCGTTAGGATGGTGTCCCCGGTGGAACGCCGGTCAAGCAGTTCACGGTCACAGTGGTGACAGACCTGGCTCGCCTTTTCTCGACATGCCGCCGGGATACAGCCTGTGGCCCGTGCCATCCCGCTTGAATCGGCGGTCCCCCATGGGTTCCGCCCATCACCACCCTTCGTTGCACAGTTCATGGCTCACACGCTGCCCGCTCTCCCTTACGACATCAACGCGCTCGAGCCCCATATCTCTCAGACCACCCTTGAGTTTCACCACGGCAAGCACCACGCCGCGTACGTCGCCAACCTCAACAAACTTCTGGAGGGCACCGATCTCGATGGGAAGAGCCTTGAGGATGTGATCACCAGCGTGGCGGGCGATGCCTCCAAGGCCGGCGTGTTCAACAACGCCGCCCAGGTGTGGAACCACAGCTTCTACTGGCAGTGCATGAAGCCCGGTGGCGGTGGCCAGCCCAGCGGTGCCCTTGCCGAGAAGATCAACGCCGATTTCGGCAGCTTCGAGGCCTTCGTGGAGCAGTTCAAGACTGCCGGGGCCACCCAGTTCGGCAGTGGCTGGGCCTGGCTGATCCTCGATGACGGCAAGCTGAAGATCACCAAGACCGCCAACGCGGATCTGCCCCTCGCCCACGGTCAGAAGGCTCTGCTGACCATGGATGTGTGGGAGCACGCCTATTACCTCGATTACCAGAACAAGCGACCCGATTACATCACCACCTTCCTGGAGAAGCTGGTGAACTGGGACTTCGTCGCCGCCAACCTGGCCACAGCCTGATCCTCTCCGGTCCTTCTGGGGCCATCCCTCCAAGCCAGGCGGCCGCCCCCTCAGGGGCGCGCCGCCTCCAGCACTGCCTCTGGCGGGATCCACATGGCATCGCCGTAGGAAAAGAAGCGATACCCCTGGTTCTTGGCTTCCTCGTAGAGCGCCAGCAGGCGCACCCGACCGATCAGGGCACTCACCAGCAGCAGCAGCGAACTGCGGGGCAGGTGGAAATTGGTGAGCAGTCCCTGCACCACCTGAAAGCGGAACCCCGGCTGGATCACCAGGTTCACGGGTCCACGGAAGGGCACCAGGCAGCCGCCATGCAGCGCCGCCACCCCTTCCAGGCTGCGGACACTGGTCGTGCCGATCGCGATCACCCTCCCGCCCCGCAGTCGACAGGCGACCACTGCATTCACCAGGTCCTGACTGATCTCCACCCACTCGCTGTGAAGATCCAGACTGGAGAGGTCCTCCTCCTCCAGGGGCCGGAACGTGCCGATGCCCACGTGCAGCGTGGCGGTGGCGATGGCCACGCCCCGGGCGCGGATCGCCTTCAGCAGGTCATCGCTCAGATGCAGGCCCGCCGTCGGGGCCGCCACCGCTCCGGGCCTGGCGGCATAGCGGGTCTGGTAGCGGCTCTCCTGCTCAGGATCCGGATGCCGGATGTAGGGGGGCAGTGGCATCGCTCCATAGCGTTGCAACAGGGCCTCGATCGAGGCTGCATCGATGCAGCCGGGTGGGAAACGGATCACCCGCCCGCCGCTGGCCTCATCGAGGGCCACCACCTCCAGGGGCACTGGCGGCTGGCCGGTGGCGTGGAGCTGAAGCACCTCGCCGGGCCGCACCCGCTTCCCCGGACGCACCAGACAGAGCCAGCAGCTGTCACTCGACGCCACCGCCGCGTCCCGGGGGGCGGTGCTGTCAAAAGGCTGCAGGACGAGCAACTCGACGGCCCCACCGCTGGCGCGGCGGGCCTGAAGCCGTGCCTTGAGCACCCGGGTGTCGTTGACCACGAGCAGATCCTCCGGGCGCAGGTCCTCCTGCAGATCCCAGACGCTGAGATGCCTGACCTGTTCTGGGCCTGAGCCGGCAACCTGACCCGCTGGTCCCAGGGCCAGCAGGCGGGCGCTGTGGCGCGGCTCGGCAGGCGTCTGGGCGATGAAGGACGTCGGCAGGACGTAGTCGTAGCTGGAGAGCCTCAGATCGGCTGACGGGTCGCTCAGGGGTGCAGGGCCCGCAGGGGCCGAGGAAACGACAGGACGAACTCAGAGGGCCAGGCTTTCGGGAGCCGTCTCGATCAGCTGGGCCAGGTCCTTGAGGAAAGCAGCGGCATGGGTGCCGTAGATGACGCGGTGATCGGCCGTGAGGTTCACCTGCATCTGGCGCCTGACGGCGATCGAACCGTCCTTGCCGGCCACCACGGCGGGCCGGGAGGCCGCCACCGCCAGGATCGCTCCTGTACCTGGAGGCAGGATCGCATCGAAACGGTCGACACCGAACATGCCCAGGTTGGAGAGGGTGAAGGTGCCGGTGCTGTACTCCTCGGGCTTCAGCTGCTTGGAACGGGAACGGGCCACGAGATCGGCCCAGGAGCGCGAGAGGCTGTAGAGATCGGTGCGGTCGGCCGCGGCCAGCACCGGCGTGATCAGACCACCGTCATCCATGGCCACCGCCACCGCCACATTGATGGCGGGGGGATAGACCATGCCGGCTTCGCTGAAGGACGCATTGACCTGGGGGTGGCGGGCCAGCACCACCCCCACTGCCTTGGCGAGCAGGGCTGTCATGGTGACGCCCTTGCTCTTCACCGACTTGGCGAACGCATCGAGCCGGTCCGTGGTGATCGTGTAGCCCACGTGGAAGCAGGGCACTGCCAGGCTGGCCAGCATGTTGCGGTTGACGGCCGCCTGCAGGGTGTTGAAGGCCACCGTGTCGCCGGGGTTGCCGAAGGCCTGACCGACGGGGGCCGTCGCCGACGAGCCATTGGCCGATGCGACGGCGGCAGGCGCTGCCGCGACTGCGGGGGCCGTGCCCTCCGCCACGCGGGGCAGGCTGGCGGCCTGACCGGCCGCCCGCTCCACGTCTTCAGCCTGGATACGGCCATGGGGGCCACTGCCCCGCAGGCTTTCAAGAGCGACTCCGAGCTGACTGGCGAGCTTGCGCGCTCGTGGAGTGGCCACCAGCCGCCCACCGGCGGCCACGACGGCTGCGGGTGCAGGCGCGGCCGCCGCCACTGGAGCCGGTGCAGGCACAGGAGCCGCAGCTGGAGCTGCCGGTGCGGGGACAGCGGCCGCCACAGGCGCAGGGGGCTCGGCCGATGCAACCGGGGCAGCTGCCGCAGGGGCAGCCGGAGCCGAAGCCTGGACCGCCGCGATCTCCGCCTCGGTTTCAACGATGAGGCCAATGGTTTCACCCACCGGGGCCGTGCCGCCGGAAGGAAGCAGCACTGAGGCGAGGAAGCCCTCCTGGAAGGCTTCCACGTCCATATCGGCCTTGTCGGACTCCACCACCAGAACCGACTCGCCCCTCTCGACGCGATCGCCGGGCTTCTTCAGCCACTCCACGATCTTGCCCTCCGTCATCGTGGAGCTCAGGGCGGGCATGAAGATTTCGTGGGTCGCCAAAGTCCTGATCCCAATGCAGGCTGCGTGGGGATTTTACGTGCGACCCCTCCAGGCCCCCATCCAGGAGGTCAGCCCCCCTCGATCGCCTCCACCACGCCGTCGCGCACCAGAACGGCCACCTGCAGTTTCTCCACCAGGTTGTCGCCCAACTTGATCTTGCAGGTGCCCTCGATCTGGCCCTGGTCAACGATCTGATCGAACTCGAGATCACGCACCTGACGCTGCTGTTCGATCAGAGTGCGTTTCTGCTCCTCGAATTCGGCCCGCTTGGCCGCCACCTGCTGCTGAACGGAGGCCACCTGCTCCTGCACGCGGGGATCGAGAGGGTTGAGGCTCTGACGGCGGATCTCATCCACCAGCTGCTGACCCTCCTGCTCCAGCTGGGCCAGCTGCTGGTCGCTGTTGCTGACCGCGGCGCTCAGCTCCCGCTCGGCGTCCTCCTTCCAGCGGGGGGTGACCACGGCCCGCACCGTGATCGTGCGTTTGATCGTGAGCGTGTGGCCTTCAGTCATGGGAGGGAGATCGCAATGACCAGGCTCTCAGCCCGGCGTCCAGCGGTCAACCGAAGGCGCCGGGGGAGCTCAGGCCCGGTAGATCCCCTCGATCGCCGCAGCGTCACGCGCGGTGATGCGATCACGCCGCTGCTTGAGGGTCTGGGTGAGCAGTCCATTCTCGATCGAAAAGGGCTCCACCAGGGCCACTCCGGCCAGGCGTTCATCGGGCCGGGAACCCGGTCTGGCCGCCAGCAGCCGGTTGAATTCGCCGCTGAGGGCCTTGAGCAGGGCCCGGTCGGGGGCGTCGGGGCTGGCCCCGGGGACGGGCAGATCCCTGGCCCTGGCGAAGGCGGCGAGCGGGTCCTGGCGTGGCACCACCAGGGCGGCGAGCTGACGGCGGTCCTGGCCCACCAGCATCACCTGCTCCACCAGCGGATGGGCCACCAGGGCTTCCTCCAGGGGTCCCGGTTCGATGTTCTCGCCACTGCTGAGCACGATCGTGTCCTTGGCCCGGCCGGTGAGCACCAGGGTTCCATCCGGCAGAAGCTGACCCAGATCGCCCGTGTCGAACCAGCCGGCCCCATCCAGGACTGCAGCGGTGGCCTCGGGCTTGCCGAAGTAACCGGCCATCACCTGGGGCCCCCTGGCCAGCACACGGCCCCGCTGCCGCCAGCCCAGCAGAGCCCCGCTCTCGGCATCGACGATGCGCAGTTCCGTTTCCGGCAGGGGCTGCCCCGCGCTGCCGCGTCGGTTTCGCCAGGGGCGGCGGCAGGCCAGCACCGGGCTGGTTTCGGTGAGGCCGTAGCCCACCAGCAGCTCGATGCCGATCGCCTCGAAGAAGCCATCCACATGCAGGGCCAGGGCTCCGCCGCCGCTGATGGCCGTTCGCAGGGCGCCTCCGGAGAGCTGCTGCCGCACCTTGGGCCAGAGCAGGGCGGAGGCCAAGGCGTGCCCCGGCCAGCTCAGCAGCCAGCCCAGGCCTGAGGCCAGCCGACCCGGCAGCGATTCGGGCTCCAGGGTGAGATCAAGGGCACGGCGGCGGGACTGGCCGTGCCAGCGGCTCAGCGTCAGGGCCTGACGGATCAGGCCCTGACGGGAGGGGGGCATGGCCTCGAGGGCATCCTCGAAGCCGGCCAGCAGGGCCTCCCACAGCCTCGGCACGCTGATCATGTACTGGGGCTTCACGCGCTGCAGATCGGAGCGCAGGTGTTTCAGGGTGGTGTAACTCTGGCGGCAGCCGCAGGAGAGCAGGAAGTATTCGGCGGTGCGCTCGTAGGCATGCCAGATCGGCAGCACGCTGAGCACGCGATCGGCCGGCCGGGGAGCGACCGCCACCCCGAGGGTGCGCAGCTGGTGCAGAAGATTCGCCTGAGTGAGGGGGACTCCCTTCGGACGGCCCGTGGTTCCGGAGGTGTAGAGCAGAGTGGCCAGACGGTGACCCCCGCTGCTCGGCAGAGACGGCACGGCGGCCTCCCGGCTGCGGCCAAGGGCCTCAAAGGCCTCCCAGTTGAGCTGTCTCGGCCGCGCTGACGAGGGGGTGCTGTCGTCTGTGGGAGCTCCATCCTCAAGCAGCACCACGAAGCGCAGCCGGCTCAGGGCACCGGGCTCAGCGGCCAGGCGCTCCAGCAGGGCCGCGGACTCCACCACCAGCCCGACGGCGCCGGAGTCGTCAAGGATGTAGCGAAGCTCCTCCAGGGGGGCGCTGCTGCCGCGCACGGCATCGGCCGCGCCGCAGCGCATGATCCCCTGATCCGCCACCAGCCAACGGGGGCTGTTTTCCGCAAAGAGAGCCACCACCTCCCCTTCCACCAGGCCAAGGCACGCGAAGGCGGCTGAGGCCCGCAGGATGCGGGCGTCCAGCTCGCGGTAGGTGAGCCGCTCCGGGGGATGGGCATGGGGAGCATCGAGGGCGATCGCCTCCCCATGGCGCTGGGCGAGGATCGGCCAGAGGCCCTCCAGTCCCTCCAGGCCAAGCCAGTCGTCCCGCTGGGCCAGGGCCTTCTCATCGAGCCGGTCTCCCGACCAGAGGATCGAGGCTTTGCCGTCCATGGTCGCGTCCGTGAGCGTGGCCCAGGCTTATCACCGCCAGGGGACTTCCGTGGGCTTCGGTGGCCGGAGCCCCAGGCCGAACCGCCGGGCCAGGGCCTGGCGCAGCAGGGTCTGAACCGTTGCGGTGGTCAGGTCCGGGCACCAGTCACTCAGGCGCGTCACCCCATGACCCTTCAGACCGCAGGGGACGATGGCGTCGAAGCCCTCCAGCCCACAGGTCACGTTGAGAGCCAGGCCGTGCTGACTGATCCAGCGGCGGGCACCCACGCCGATCGCCGCCACTTTGCGCCCCTCCAGCCAGACACCGGTCAGGCCCTCCAGCCGCTCTCCCCTGAGCCCGAGAACCGCCAGCACCTCCAGCACCGCCGCCTCCAGATCACGCAGGTAGAGGTGGAGATCTCCGCCGTGGCGCTGCAGGGCCAGCACCGGATAGGCGACCAGCTGGCCAGGGAGGTGGTGGGTGACCTCCCCGCCGCGGTCGATGCGGAACAGGGGAGCGGGGGGGTCGGCCGGATCGAAGCGCAGGAACCGCTCGCTGGCGCCGCGGCCCAGGGTGTAACAGGGGAGGTGCTGCAGCAGCAGCAGGGCTTCGGGAGCATCCGGGTCGCGCAGCAGCCGACCCTGCAGCTCCTGCTGCCAGGCCCAGGCCTGCTCAAAGGGCACGGGCAGGGCTGGTTCAACAAGGATTGCGTCGAGGGGCGGAATCATGCGCGAACGGCTTCCTACAGTCGGTTCAGAACGACAAGCGAGGGGACTGCTCGATGAAGCTGTTGATTCACGGCCGCAATCTCGATGTCACACCGGCGATCCGCGATTACACGGAAGCGAAGCTCGGCAGGGCCATCAATCACTACGAAGGCTTGGTCAAAGAAGCCGATGTTCATCTCTCCGTGGCACGCAACCCCAGGGTGGCGCAACAGACCGCTGAGGTCACGGTCTTTGCCAATGGTGTGGTGATCCGCGCCCAGGAACGCAGTGAGAACCTCTACGCCAGCATCGATATGGTGGCGAGCAAGCTGAGCCGCCAGCTGCGCCGCTACAAGGATCGCCTCAGTGATCATCACGGAGCCGGATCCCCAGCCGACCTCGACGACGATACAGAACAACCCAGCCTGGAGGGAGTTCTTCCCCATGATCTGATCGGCGACCGGGAACCGGCCCTGCCGGTCCCGGCCGTGCGGCGCAAGTACTTCTCGATGCCTGCCATGAGCCTGGATCAGGCCCTTCACCAGCTGGAGCTGATCGACCACGATTTCTATGTGTTCCGCGAGGAATCCAGCGGTGGGATCCAGGTGGTCTATCGCCGCAACCATGGTGGATTCGGTGTGATCCAGCCGAAGGAATCCTGATCAAACCCCAATTCCCCAGCCCCGGTGACGCGTGAAGCAAGGTTCAGGGGACCCCTGCCCGATCTGGCCCCCCTGATTGAGCATGCCCTTCTGGACCCCCACCGGGGCCTCGAGAGCGTGCATCAGATCTGTGATCAGGCACGGCACTACGGCTTTGCGGCGGTGTGCATCTCCTCCCGCTGGGTGGCAGCCGCCCGGGAACGACTCGGGGCTCCAGGGGCCGTGAAGCTGGTGGCTGTGGTGGCCTTCCCCTTCGGCGCGGTGCCGGCCTCGATCAAGCTGGCCGAGGCGGAGGCCGCCGCCAGTGCCGGCGCTGACGAACTCGATGTGGTGCCTGATTTCGGAGCCCTCAGCGATGGCGAGGGCAGCCTGATCTACCAGGAGCTGGGGGCGATCGTGGAGCTCGGCTTGCCGGTGAAGGTGATCCAGGAGGTGGGACGGTTGGATCCAGCCGCTCTGGAGCTGCTGGTGGAGGCCTCGATCGATGCGGGGGCCGCCTTTCTCAAGACCGGCAGCGGCTTCGGACCGCCCGTGACCCCAGAACAGGTGGCCCACCTGCGCGAGCTGGCCCGGGGGAGAGCGGGAATCAAGGCCTCCGGCGGCATCGCCGGGCTGGAGCAGGCCCTGGATCTGGTGGCCGCCGGTGCCACACGCCTGGGCACCAGCCGCGGCGTGACCCTGATCGAGGCCCTGCGCGCGCCCTCCTGATGCCCGAGGAATCGCTTGAGGGTCTCTCGCTGAAATGCGGCCCCCTGGGGGAGCATGACCGGCTGCTCACCCTGCTCAGCGAAGACGGCGGCCTCAGCCGCCTGGCGGTGCCGGGAGCCCGGCGCCCCCGCAGCAGCCTGGCGGCGGCGGTGCCCCTGTCCCAGCTGCGGCTCCAGATCGGCGGAGGCCGCGGCCTGCGGCGAGTGCGCCAGCTGCGGGTGATCCACAGCTTCGGCCAGCTGGGCCAGCGCCTGGAGACGCTCGCTGCCGCCCAGTCGCTGGCGGAGCTCTGCCTGCATCTGGTGCCCGACGGGGATGGGGTAGCCGGTGCCCTGGACGACCTGACCCTTCAGCTCCACCGCCTGGAGCAGGTGGTGTCCGAGCGCCAGGACAACCTTGAAGCACTGGCGATCGCCGTGCACGGACATGTGCACCTGCTGGCCCTGGGAGGCTATGGGCTGCCGCTGCAGAGCTGTGCCCGCACCGGCGAGCCTCTCGCCCCCCCCCTGGACAACCGCGACTGGCGCTGCAGCCTGCTGCCCAGTGAGGGCCTGGTGATCGGCGCTGTGGCCGGGGCGATGATGGTGCTGACCGCCTCCGAGCTGGCCCTGCTGCAACGGCTGCCGCGGCCCGGTCTCCCCCGCTGCCGCGACGGCACCCTGATGGGACCGGCCTGGGTCTGGCTGAGGCTGCTGGACCTGGTGCAGATGTGGTGCCTCCAGCACCTCGGCCGCCGGGGGAAAGCCCTGCGCCTGCTGCAGGGCTGCTTCAGCAGCGATGTTCAGGGGCGACAGGGCGCTGCGCCATCATTGCCGCCGAACGACTGACACCTGGAGCGGATTGTCCCGGCCGACCGCCACGCCCCCCCCGGAACCATCCGGGGACACCAGCCCGGATGCTGTGGAGGTCAGCGGCTCACGCACCGACGGGCTGCAGGCCGTGCTCGCCCTTCCCGATTTCCGCAGGCTCTGGCTGGGGCAGATCTTCTCCCAGCTGGCCGACAAGTTCTACATCGTGCTGATGGTGTTCCTGATCGCCCAGTACTGGGTGACGGACACCCCCCAGAACAACATGGTGCTGGCCGAGGCAGCGGCCAGCCTGCGGCTTGATCTCGAAACCCGCGCCCAGATGATCACCCTTCTGGCGACGGGGATCTATGTGGCGAACACCGTGCCGGCGATGGTGCTGGGCACCGTGGCCGGTGTCTGGGCCGACCGCTGGCCCAAGCGCCAGGTGATGGTGGCCTCCAACGGCCTGCGGGCCGGCCTCACCCTGCTGGCTCCTCTGGCGCTGCTGCCCGGGCCCCAGTGGCTGGGACTGAGCTGGGGCTACTGGGGCCTGGTCGCCATGACCTTTCTGGAGTCGGTGCTCACCCAGTTCTTCGCACCTGCCGAGCAGGCTGCAATCCCGCTGCTGGTCCCGAGACCACGCATGCTCGCGGCCATCTCGCTCTATCAGGCCACCAGCATGGGAGCCACGATCGTGGGCTTTGCCATCGGTGATCCGGTGTTGCGGCTGTTGCGCTCCAGCCTCAAGACGATCGGCATCAGTGGTGGGGAATTCGTGCTGCTGCCGGTCTGTTACGGGCTGGCGGCCCTGTGCATCAGCACGATCCGGATGGACGAGCCGGAGCGGGTGGAGCGGGGAACCAGCGTCTGGAGTGAGATCGCCGAAGGCATCGAGGTACTGCGCGAACGGGCCAGCGTGCGGCGGGCCCTGTTGCAGCTCGTTCTGCTGTACAGCATCCTCGCGGCGCTCTATGTGCTGGCGATCAGCCTGGCTTCGGCCATCGAAGGGCTGGGCCCCACCCGCTTCGGCACCCTGCTGGCCATGAGCGGCGTGGGCATGGCATGTGGCGCCCTCGGCGTGGCCCAGCTGGGCCAGGGCGTCAACCGCCGGCGCATGGCCTCCACCGGCCTGGCGCTGATTGCCTTCAGCCTGGTGCTGCTCGGCCAGGGACGAGGAAGCCTGTGGCTCACCCTCGGCCTGTGCGGTCTGCTCGGCATCGGCGCTGCCCTGGTGGCGATCCCGTCCCAGACCACCATCCAGGACGACACCCCGGAAGCCATGCGAGGCAAGGTCTTCGGCCTGCAGAACAACCTGATCAACGTGGCGCTCAGCCTGCCTCTGGTGCTGGCCGGAGCGGTGGTGAGCCGCTATGGACTGATGCCGGTTCTCTGGGGACTGGCGGCGATCACCCTGATCGCGATCCTGATGGAGAAGCCCTGGCAACGCTGCTAGCGTGCCCCCAGGATGAGGCCTGAACCGTTGGCCCACATTGCGTGGCTGGGCAAGAAGTCACCCTTCTGCGGCAACGTCACCTACAGCCTCTCCACCACCGAGCGGCTTCGGGAACACGGCCATCAGGTCAGCTTCATCCATTTCGACACTCCAGCCGCCGGCCTGGGGCGTTCCTGGGACACGGGCCATCAGGTTGAGGCCAGCCCATCCGGAAGCCAGGTCCCAACGGATCACACCGGTCCCGGCGGGGATGATGTGACGCTGCCCTACCTGGTGAAATCCCAGGTGTACACGATTCCATCACCGGGAGCCCAGAGGGAGCTACGCGAATCGCTGGAGCGCCTGCGACCCGATCTGGTGCATGCCAGCCTCACCCTCTCCCCCCTCGATTTCCGTCTGCCGGATCTCTGCCAGCACCTGGGGGTCCCGCTGGTGGCCACGTTCCATCCAGCCTTCGATGCCGGGCTGCGTAACATCACAGCCGGAACCCAGCAGCTCACGTATCAGCTCTACGCACCGGCCCTGGCCCGCTTCGATCGTGTGATCGTCTTCTCCGAGCTCCAGGCTGAGGTGCTGGCACGGCTGGGGGTGCGGGAGGAGCGGCTGGCCGTGATTCCCAACGGCGTCGATCCCGACCTGTGGTGCCCCCCCGACCCGACATCACCCTCACGAGAACTGACCACTCTCCGAGCCCGCCTGGGCCCGCGCCGCCTCTTCCTCTACATGGGACGGCTGGCCACCGAGAAAAACGTGGAAGCGCTGCTGCGGGCCTGGCGGCTGGTGAAGCCGGCGGGCTGCCTGCTGGTGATCGTCGGTGATGGCCCTCTGCGTCAGGCCCTGCAGGGCAACAGCGACGAGCACGATGTGCTCTGGTGGGGATACGAAGCCAACCTGCACCAACGGGTCGCCCTGCTGCAGGCAGCCGATGTGTTCCTGCTGCCCTCGTTGGTGGAGGGACTCTCCCTGGCCCTGCTGGAGGCGATGGCCAGCGGCACCGCCTGTGTGGCCACCGATGCCGGCGCTGACGGCGAAGTGCTGGAAGGCGGCGCGGGCATCGTGATCAGCACCCAGGGCGTGACCACCCAGCTGCGCACCCTGCTCCCGGTGCTGCGCGACCAGCCGGTGCTGACCACCGAGCTGGGCCGCCGCGCCCGGGAGCGGGTCCTGGAGCGCTACACCCTGGCCAGCAACATCGCCCAGCTGGAGCGGCTCTACGCCGATCTTGTGCCCCAGGGCAGCCTCGCCGCCTGAGCCTCGAGCCTCAGCCGATCGCCGCCTCCAGCCGCTCCCGCAGCTCAGCGGTGAGCCGCTCCACGGCTCCACGGCGGTCGCGGCGGTACGCGCCGCTGCACTCGAGCACATCGATGGGCTCCGCCACCACCATGCGCACCCGCCAGGGGCCGAGAGCGGGCGGTCGCTCCTCCTCGCGGCCACGGATCCAGGCGACTGCCCGCCAGAAGATCATCAACACCTCCCCGTAGCGATCGATGCTGGGCTTTTCGGCGACGTAGGACCCGCTCAGCGTCGCGAAGTGCTCCACCAGGCGCATGTGGGCCATACGGAGGTCGGCCTCCCGTGCCGCCCAGTCAGCCAGGCTGCGCTCCACCTCGGAGAGCTCCTCCAGGTCGTCGCGGTAGATGCAGGCCCAGGCCGCCTGCTCGATGCGGCGGCAGCGCTCGATGACGCTGCCTCGTGGGGAGAGCTGGAAGTGGGCCTCGGCCACGGACAGGGCCTGCTCCCGCAGACGGTCCAGCCGCTCGAGGAGGTCAACCGCCGGGACGTGTTCACTGAGGTGATAGAAGCCCTCCAACAGCGAGAGCAGCCGCTCCGAGAGGGCGATCAGCCGCTGGTAGCGAGGCTCCAGGACCTGGTCGGGATCGGCTGGCCGCCGGGAGGAGGTGGTGGAGAGACCGATCAGGTCCTCCAGGCGCCCCAGCAGGCGATCAATCGCTCTCCAGTCATCACTGGTGGAGAGGTACTGAAGTCCGATCGGCACGATCAGCACCCGCTCGTGGCGCCCCGCAGCCGCCAGATCCTCACAGCACCAGAAGGCCATCTGGGCCAGACCGGGTTCGAGGGGACTGACCAGCTCACCATGGTTGTTGGTGACGCCCTCCGGGGCGATCGCCAGGGGGAACGGCCCGTGAGCGAAGAGCTCGCGGGCCGTCCTGAGGGCCAGGCGATCGAGCTTGCCCCGCTGGATCGGAATGCCGCCCAGCTTCGAGAGGATCCAGCCTGCCGCCGCCCCCGCCCAGAGGGGGATCCCGCGGTCGTAGAGAAACTGGCTGTGGACCGGGGCCTTGAGGCTCAGCCCATGGCGTCGTGCCGCACGAGGGACCTCGCGCCAGAGCAGCTGGGCCATCACCAGCGGGTCGGTCGTGCTCGGATGGCGGAAGGCAATCAGCAAGCGACAACGGCCACTCTGGGCCTCGGCGAACAGGGCGGCGAGGCTCTCGCTGCCGCTGGTCTCGAAGTGCACCAGACCCCGGGCGCGCAACAGCCATGGCAAGGCAGCCCGGCAGAGGCTGTACATCCAGCGGCTGTAGTCCGGCGGGATGAAGCGAAGAGCCGGTTGAGCGGCCTGGATCCCAGCGCGGGGCATCGGTGGTCAGTGGGCGGCGAGAACGGGGGCGCTAGCGGGCGGCATAGCGGTCGGAGACCACTGACCAATCGACCACGGACCACCAGGCGTCGAGGTAGTCGGCGCGGCGGTTCTGGTACTTGAGGTAGTAGGCGTGCTCCCAGACATCGTTGGCCAGCAGGGGCGTGCCGCCCACCGGAGCCAGGTCCATCAGGGGATTGTCCTGGTTGGGAGTGGAGATCACCTGAAGCTTGCCCTCGGAATCCGTGATCAGCCACACCCAGCCGGATCCGAAGCGAGCCAGACCCGCGGCCCGGAAGGCGGAGCGGAACTGCTCCATGGAGCCGAAGTCGCGCACCAGGGCCTCCCGCAGGGCTGGGCTGGGCTCATCCTCCTGCCCGGGCCGGGTGAGCGAGGCCCAGAAGAACGAATGGTTCCAGTGGCCACCGGCATTGTTGCGGACAGCCTCCGGAGTTGTGGAGGCCCGGGACAGCACCTGTTCGAGGCTGAGGCCAGCCAGGGAGGGATCCCCGGCCACGGCGGCGTTGAGGTTGTCCACGTAGGCCTGGTGATGACGGTCGTGGTGGATCGTCATCGTGGTGGCATCAATCGCCGGCTCCAGGGCGTCAACGGCATAGGGAAGGGCCGGAAGCGTGAAGACTGGCGCCGCAGCCCAGGCGCCCTGGCCGGGCCAGAGCAGCAGCAGGGCCACGAGGGCGGCAAGGATCCGTCGCATCGGTTAGGCCCGGAGATCACCGGCCAAGTATGGACAGCTCAGCGCAGCAGGCCGCGAAAGCGGCCGCCGGATCGGCAGCGGCACTGATCGGCCGGCCGATCACCAGCCGGCTCGCTCCGGCGTTGATGGCGGCTGCAGGGGTCATCACCCGCCGCTGGTCGCCCGCCGGGGCTCCGGCAGGACGGATGCCGGGGGTGACCAGGGCGAAGGGCTCGGGGTGGGCCCCGCGCAGGACAGCCACCTCGTGGGGGGAGCAGACCGCGCCGCCGATGCCGGCGGCCACCGCCAGGGCCGCCAGTCGGGGCACGTAGTCGTCGGGGGATTCCGTCACCGCCAGCTCCGCCCTGAAGCGCGCCGCATCCCAGCTGGTGAGCACGGTGACCGCCAGCAGAGTGGGGGAGTCCAGGCCCTCCCGGGCCGCCCCCTCGCAGGCGCCGGCCTGGGCCGCTGCCAGGGCTTCGCGGCCGGAGCAGGCATGGACGGTGATCAGCTCCGCCCCGAGCCGGGCGGCTCTGCGGCAGGCCCCGGCCATCGTGGCCGGGATGTCGTGGAACTTGAGATCAAGGAACACCCGCAGGCCCTCACCGCGCAGCTGCCGCACCACGTCGGGGCCGGCGGAACAGAACAGCTCCAGCCCCACCTTCACCCAGAGCAGATCGGGAATCGAGGCCACCAGCGCCAGCGCCGAGGGGGCATCGGGGCGATCGAGAGCCACGATGATTCTCTCCGCCGCCGCCGCGTCGCTCCCTGGGATGGTCACGGCAGGGCTCACGTCACCAGCCGCAGGAATGTCTTCTTACCCAGTTGCAGCACCCGGCCCTCCAGCTCGGAGGCGGCGCTGAAGCTGCGGTTCACATCCGTGAGCTTCTCTCCATCAAGGCGCACCCCACCGCCCTGGATCTGACGCCGCGCCTCGCTGCTGCTGGCGCAGAGGCCAAGGGCACTGAGCAGATGGAAAGCCTTGGCCGGGAAGGTGACGGGGGCGAGGGAGGTCTCCGGGACCGTTCGGGCCGCCATCTCCCCAGCCACCAGGTTGGCGGCATCGGCCTGGGCGGCGCTGGCGGCCTCCAGGCCATGTCGGCTGGCGGTGATGGCCAGAGCCATGGCCTTCTGGCGCTCCCGGGCATCCCCAGGAAGGGTGTCGGGATCCAGATCGGTGAGCAGGGTGATGTAGTCGTCCACCACCGCATCGGGGACCTTCTCCAATTTCGAATACATCGACAGGGGGTCCTCCGTCAGCCCCACCGTGTTGCCCAGGCTCTTGCTCATCTTCTGCACCCCGTCAAGGCCCGGCAGGATCGGAAGCAGCAGGCCGAACTGGGGCCGCAGGCCGAAATGGCGCTGCAGATCCCGTCCCATGGCCACGTTGAATTTCTGGTCGGTGCCACCCAGCTCCACGTCGGCGCGCACCGCCACCGAGTCGTAGCCCTGCAGCAGCGGGTAGAGGAACTCATGCAGGCTGATCGGCGTCCCGCCGCCGTAGCGGTTGGCGAAGTCCTCCTTGGCCAGCATCTGGCCCACCGTGGCCATGCCCAGCAAATCGATCACCGCCGGCAGGTCCATCCCCGCCAGCCACTCACCGTTGCGGCGCACCTCCAACCGACCGGGGGTCTCGAAATCCAGCAGGGCCCGATCCGGCGACTGCCCGAGCCCCAGCTGCACCAGGTAGGTGTCGGCGTTGGCCTCCACCTGGGCGGCGTCCAGCTGCACCCGGGTGGCGCTCTTGCCGGTGGGATCGCCGATGCGGGCGGTGAAGTCGCCGATGATCAGCACGGCGGTGTGGCCGGCGTCCTGGAAAGCCCGCAGCTTGCGGAACAGGATGCTGTGCCCGAGGTGGATGTCGGAGCCGGTGGGATCGATGCCCAGCTTCACCCGCAGGGGCTGACCTCGGTGATCCGCCTCTGCCAGGCGCGCCACCAGGTTCTGGTCCGGATCCGCCCACGGGCCGGCGGGGAACAGGTCGGCCAGTCCACGCTCCAGCCATGGCGGCAGAGGGGGAGGGGTCGTTTCAGCCATCAGCACGGAACCGTCGGCGCGGATCGTAAGCAGTCGCAGGAGTTCAGGCTTGCCACAGGCTCATGGTGCCGTTGCCGGGCGCTTTCCAGGGGGCGATTGACGGGTCACGGGTCAGCTCCACGAGCTGGCCCTTATAGGTTCATCAGGTATCGGTCACGATTGCGGCCTGAATGGGGACTCGGTACAAGCCGGAGATCGACGGCCTGCGGGCTTTGGCCGTGCTCAGCGTGATCCTGCATCACTTCGACAGCAACCTCCTGCCCAGCGGTTATCTCGGCGTCGACATCTTCTTCGTGATCTCCGGGTTCGTGATCACGGCATCCCTGGCCGCTCGGCCAGCGAGCAAGGGTCTGGGCGACCTGCTGCTGAGCTTCTATGCCCGGCGGGTGCGGCGCATCCTGCCCACCCTGGTGGTGTGCGTGATGATCACCAGCCTGCTGGCCTGCCTGTTCGATCCACTGGCGGGGGTGTCGCTGCGGACCGGCGTCACCTCCCTGCTCGGGTACGCCAATCTCCACCTGCGCGACCTCTCCACCGACTACTTCGCGCCTCCCGCCCAGCTGAATGCCTTCACCCACACGTGGTCGCTGGGGGTGGAGGAACAGTTCTACGTGATCTTTCCTGTGCTGCTCTGGGCCACCGGCTTCACCGCGGCACGGCCAGGTGGCCGTCGTCGCCTGTTCCGGCTGGTGGCCCTTGTCAGCCTGCTTTCGCTGCTGGCCTTCCTTGTGCTGTCGGTGCGTCAGCCGATCGACGCCTTCTACCTGATGCCGGCCCGCTTCTGGGAGCTGGGCTCTGGTTGTCTGCTCTATCTGGGGATGTCTTCGCCCCCTGGGTCGTCGCCTGACCCGCAGGCAGCAGGTTGCCTGCCCCTGTTTCCCTTGCCCGCGCCGGTGATGGTGGGTCTTCTGCTTGCCACGCTCGTGGGGCTTCCCACCAGCGCGATGGCGGTGGGGGCTCCGCTCATGGTGGTGTTGACGACCCTGTTGATCGCGGCGGTGCTCAGGGAACCGGAAGGGAAGGTGTCGGGCCTGCTCCGTCACCCCCATGCCGTGGGGATCGGACTGCTCTCCTATTCGCTCTATTTGTGGCACTGGCCCGTGCTGTATGTCAGTCGTTTCACGGTCGGCGTGCAGTGGTGGACGTTGCCGATCCAGATCGGCCTGATGATCGCCCTGGCCATGACCAGTTACCGCTGGGTGGAAGCCCCGCTGCGCCGGGGCCTGTTTCCCGCAGGGCGCTGGCGCGCCATCTCGGCGGGGGTTCTCACCGTCCTGGTCGGGGCCTGGGTGCTGGTGTGGACGGATCGTCACGCGCAGGCCCAGATCTTCCTGGGCAACCACAACAGCCATGCCCGTCGGGAGCCGTGGAGCAACCTGGCGATCCCCGACACCCGCATCACTCCGCAGGCCTGCGAGCTCAACAACACGGATCAACAGGGACCCACAAGCCCAGAGGGCTTTGCGCGGCTGCTCGAGACCTGCACCGCCCCGCCGGAGCGAACTCCCTCCACGACGGGGAGTCCTGCACCGCCCCATGTGTTTCTGATCGGCGACAGCCATGCCATGGCCTTCTCGCCGGTGCTGGCCCATGTGCGGCAGGCGGGGAACGCCGAAGTGACGCTGCTGGCCCACACCGGCTGCCTCTTCCCCAACACCCCCTACGGCCACAGCCAATCCATCTGCTCCCGGTTCCTCGATCTGGCCGAATCGCAACTGCTCGAATTCATCCGGCCGGGGGATGTGGTGGTGATCACCGGCTACCTGCTCAGTCACCTCGGAGACAGCTCCCAGCTGCGGGACACCCGCAACGACATCCTGGGAAGCGATGGTCGGCCGGTGCTCTCCGGCGAGCGGAAGCTGGAGCTCTATCGCCAGGGTCTCGATCGCTTTGCCATGAAGGCCGCTGCCAGGGGGGGGGCGGTGGTGCTGGTGGGTGCCACCCCTCGTAACCCGGACATCCGCAACTGCGTACCGGATTGGTTCAACGTGCAACCCAAGCAGGACTGCGAGCGCACCGTGACCAGGGAGCTCGACCATGCCATCGCTCTCAATCGCCGCCTGCGGCAGGTGCTTCCAGCACAGGTGCAGCTCTACGACCCCATTCCTGCTCTGTGTGGAAAGGGTTGCGACAATGAGGCCGTACTGGAACTCCTGCGGGACACCGATCACCTCTCCAGCGCCGGTGCTCGGCGGCTGGGGGCCAGTTTCCTGGCCTTTCTCCGGCAGGTCCGCCTGCCGCCCTCAAGCTGACGATCCGAGGTCTGGCCGGGTGGAGACAGGTTGGGAAGAACAGGGAAGCGGAGAAGATCGGGGGCTGCTTCAGGAGCTGGTTTCCAGCTCCCGTTTCATCCGCTCCAGGGTCTGGTGCATCTGGGTGAACATCTGCTCAGGGGTCATGCCGAACTGCCCCAGCTGGGTACGCAGCTGCTCAACGGTGAGCTTCGCCTGGAAATCCTCGGAGAGTTCGAAGCGCTTCATGAACACCCGATAGCGCTCCATCAGGGCTTCCATCTGGTCGATGAACAGTTTTTTGCCTTCGCGGTCGAACTTGCCGTAATCGCCCCCCAGCTGGGTCATCTGCTGGTAATCGGTGAACAGCCGTCTGGCTTCGTCCTGAACGATCTCGGATTCGAAGAAGGCCATGGGGCGTGCCAGGCATGAGGCGATGACGTCGATTCTGGGGTCCTCCACAGCCGGAGGCGAGTACGGATTGGCGTAACAGCCACGCCGCAACCGCTAACTTCGCCCCAGTTGCACAGAGCTGGTTTGCCGCCATGGCCAAGGGGCACTGGTTGGATCCCCTCGCCCGCAGTCTGCTGGAGGCCACGGGTCAGATCCGCCGTTCGCCTGAACCTCCGCAGCCCGCGAGCAGGGGGGACGACAGCGTCGAGCGCGATCTCCTGGCCCTCAAACTCGCCCAGAATCCCGGCCTGCGGCTGAAGACCGCCCAGGACGTGCGCCTGGCAGCGGCCCTGGGCTGGCGCCTGGATGTGAACCGGGCCACCGCCGCCGACTGGCTGCGCCTGCCGGGCTGCACTCCCACCCAGGTGGATCTGCTGCTGCGCCTGCAGAGCGGTGGCGTTCAGCTCAGCGGACCGGAGGACCTCCAGCATCTGCTCGGTCTAGGCGAGGAGCTGATGCACAGCTGGATGCCCTTGCTGGAGTTCCGTTGGTACGGCGACCCGCCTGCGGCTCGGCCGGCACCACTCGATCTGAACCGCTGCAGAGCTGATCAGCTCGGGGCCCAGCTCGATCTTGAGGAGGCCCGTTGCCGGCGCCTGCTGCAGGAGCGCAGCCGCGCCCCCTTCCGTGACCTGGCCGATCTCCAGCAGCGCCTGCAACTGCCGGCCGAGCTGGTGGAGGGTCTGATCGGACGGGTGAGCTTCGGCCAGGGGCCCATCGGCCCGGAGTTGCCGAGGCCGCCCCGGCCACCGGCCTCCCGTTGAGCATGTCCAGGGGACGGCAGCAGGAGCTGTTCGAGGGCGGCGCCCCACCAGGCGGCGGCGGAGTGGGCCCACCACCGCTGCCCCTGCTGCGAGAGCAGCTGCTCGAGTGGCAGCGGCGCCTCGGCGAGTTTCAGGGGCCACTGTTCGAGGGCAGCGCCAGCGGTCATCGGCAGGGTGTCCTTCTCGCCGGCGAAGCCGGTGGCGGCAGTGACAACGGCAGCGAGGATCCCCGGGAGCGGGCGGCCCGGTTCGATCCCCTGGCCTTCGAGGCCCAGAACCTGCAGTTCTGGCGCTGGCCCGAGCCGCCCCAGCTGGGCCCTGCCCTGTACCTGGTGATGGACCGGCCACCGCTGCTGGTCTCACCGTTGCTGCTCTACGTGGGCGAGACCGGCCAGGCCCACCGGCGCTGGAAAGGGGAGCACGACTGCAAGGGCTACCTGGCGTCCTATGCCGAGGCCATGGGTCATGTGGGCCTGGAGTGCCGCTGCAGCATTCGCTTCTGCTGCGACGTGCCGGCCGGGGTGCGCGCCAGGCGAGCCCTGGAGCAGGCCCTGATCCGCCGCTGGCAACCGCCCTTCAACAAAGAGACCCGGCAGCGCTGGAGCACCCCGTTCACCAGTGATGGCGGCTGAATGCCGTCGCTACGATCGCGGCCCGATGTCCGGCCCTCCATGCAGTTCAGCTGTCCCTCCACCCCGCTGGCCGCATGGAGCGGTGACACCCTCGGTGTCGGCCTGTTCCAGGACGAGTCGGGCGAACGCCTCGAGGCCCTCGAAGCCGTCTTCGGGCCAGGACTGCAGTCGCTGCTGGAGCGCCAGAGCTTCAAGGGCAAGCCGGGCGAGTGCGTCAGCCTCACCCGGCTCCAGCCCACCCCCCTGAAGCTGGTGCTGGTCGGGCTGGGGGAAGCCGGCCGCTTCGATCTCGATGCCCTGCGCAACGGCGCGGCCGCCATCGCCAAGGCGGCGGGACCCGGCCGTGAGCTCGGCCTGGCCCTGCCTTGCGAGGGCCTGGAGCCCCAGGCGGCGGCGCGGGCGATGGCCGAAGCCGTGCGCCTGAGCCTCTACGTCGACCAGCGCTTCCGCAGTGAGGCCGAAACCAAGCCGATTCCCGAGGTCGTGAGCCTTCTGGGCCTGGCCGCCGGGGCCGCCGCCGGCCTTGAGGGAGTGGCCGCCACCTGCGCGGGTGTGGAGCTGGCACGGCAGCTGGTGGCGGCGCCTCCGAACGTGGTCACCCCCCAGGCTCTCGCCGACACCGCCGAGGCCATCGCCGGGGAGTTCGGCCTGGAGCTGAAGGTGCTGGAGCGCTCCGACTGCGAAGCCCTTGGCATGGGCGCCTATCTCGGAGTGGCCCGGGGCTCCAGTCTCCCTCCCAAATTCATTCATCTCACCTACCACCCTGAGGGGGGCTCCAGCCGGAGGCTGGTGCTGATCGGCAAGGGACTGACCTTCGATTCCGGCGGCTACAACCTCAAGACCGGCGGTTCTCAGATCGAGATGATGAAGTACGACATGGGCGGCAGTGCCGCGGTGCTGGGGGCAGCCCGGGCAATCGCCGAACTGCGCCCGCAGGGTGTTGAGGTGCACGTGATCGTGGCGGCCTGCGAAAACATGATCAGCGGCGAGGCCATCCACCCCGGGGACATCCTCACCGCCTCCAACGGCAAGACGATCGAGGTGAACAACACCGACGCCGAGGGGCGTCTCACCCTCGCCGATGCCCTGGTGTATGCAGCCAAGCTGGAGCCCGATGCCGTTGTGGATCTGGCCACGCTCACCGGAGCCTGCGTGATCGCCCTGGGCGAGGAGATCGCCGGTCTCTGGTCCCCCAGCGACACCCTGGCCGCAGCACTGCTGGAGGCGGGCCGCAGCGGTGGGGAGGCCTTCTGGCGGATGCCGCTGCAGACCTCCTACAGGAAAGGGCTCAAGAGCCCGGTGGCCGACATGAAGAACACCGGCCCGCGCCCAGGCGGCGCCATCACCGCCGCGCTCTTCCTGCAGGATTTCGTGCCTGACGATCTGGCCTGGGCCCATCTGGACATCGCCGGCACGGTCTGGAGCGAAAATGGTCGGGGACTGGACCCAGCCGGCGCCACCGGTTTCGGCGTCCGCACCCTGGTGGAATGGGTGAGCCGCGAGGGTGCGGCTTAGGGTTGGCACCGCTGACGCCGGACCCCGACGCCATGGCTGCCCAGAAGATCCGCTGGTACATCCGCGCTCAGCTGGGGGTCCTGCTCCTGCCGCTGGGTCTCTGCCTGGTGGGCGAGGCCATCACCCGCCGCACCCTGCACCTGGCGGCACTCAACCAGAAACTGGCGGCACCGGGCCCCTGGTTCTGGTATGGAACCCTCGGCCTGATCTGCGTGACCGCAGGCGTGGGTCTGATGGTGGAGAGCGGGCTGCTGCGCGGCTACCCCCGCAGCGCACGCCCGGGGCCAGACAACCGCGCTTGAACCGGATCAGGCGGCCACAGGGCTCGCCGAAGATCCCATCAACGACTGAGACTCCCGTCGCTTGCCACCTCCGGGCGTGTCCAGGAGGCTGCCCGGTTCCTCCAGCTCATGAATCTGCCAGCGGGCACGCTCCCCGAAGGAGGCCATCAGGCGATCCAGATCATCGACGGCCTGCTTGGGACTCGTGTATGGCCCGATGTGGCGGGTGACCAGACCGTCCCGGATCGTCAGCAGATACATACAACCCACTCAACCTGGTCTCCGTGTCGATTTACCGTAGGCCGATTGCTCTGATCTGGGAAGGGTGTGGGCTCCCCCCCCTTTGCGCTGGTCCATACCAGCGTTCTCAGTTCTTCTGGCGCCACGGAAGCGATCCCCGGGCGTTCGGGCCCCAGACCTGGTCCAGCCGCCGATCGCGCCCGCAGGACCAGCGGTAGTAGGTGTACTGGACCTTGTTGCGCTCGGCGTAGTTCTGGTGATACGGCTCAGCGGGCCAGAAGCGCTCGAGCTCACGGATCTCCACCTTGATGGCGCTGGGCCTGACCCTCAGCTCCCGGGCCGCGGAGGCCAGGCTGGCTCGGGCCTGATCCCGCTGGCTGGTCCCGCGGCTGAAGATCACGGGCCGGTAGCTGGGGCCACGGTCGCAGAACTGGCCGCCGCCATCGAGGGGATCCACGTTGCGCCAGTAGGCGCGCAGGAGTGTGGGCAGGCTGATCCGGGCCGTATCGAAGCGGACCCGCACACTCTCGATGTGGCCGGTGCCGCCGGCCGACACCTGGCGATAGGTGGGGTTGCTGACGCTGCCGCCGCTGAAGCCACTGACCGCCTCCACAACCCCGGGCAGGGTTTCCAGATCGTGCTCGAGACACCAGAAGCAACCGCCGGCCAGGACAGCCTCCTCGACGGCCGCCAGCACCGGTGCCGCGGGAAGCAGCAGCAGCAGCACCGTCAGCAGCACGGGAGCCAAGCCCATGGACACGCGCTGCAGGGGGTGATCGGGCCGGCGTAAACGGCCCCAGTCAGATCCTGATCGGGGCCTGTCCTGGCGTCTGACCCTTGGTGTCACGTCGGGGATCCCGTCAGTTGATCGAGGATCTCACAGGCTGCCCGGCGCGTCACACCCGGCTCACCGAGCAGAGCGCGCAGGCGGCCGTAGCCCTCGAGCATCCGGGTCCGCTCGGGGCTCGGATCGAGGAGGGGCAGCGCCGCGGCCACGATCGCCTCCGGGGTCAGGTCGTCCTGGAGCAGTTCCGGCACGAGCCGCTCTCCCAGCACCAGGTTGACCGGAGAGATGTGGGGCACGTTGAAGCCGAGCAGGCGCTGGGCCACGAAGGCGGTGACCCGGCTGAGCCGGTAGCCCACCACCTGGGGAACGCCGCGCAGGGCAAGCTCCAGGTTGGCGGTTCCCGATTTGGTCAGGGCCAGATCGGCGGCAGCGCAGAGGACCGGCTTGAGGGCATCGGCGCGATCGGCTGGAATCACCGTGGCCTCCACCCCTGCCCGCTCGAGTTGTTCGGACAGGGGAGCCTCGAAGCTGGCCAGTCCGGCAGGCACCATCACCCGCAGCCCTGGCCGCTGTCGCTGCAGTTCGGCCGCGGCAACGGCCATGGACGGCATCAGATAGCGCATCTCCTGGGGGCGGGAGGCGGGCAGCAGCAGCAGCAACTGCTGGCCGGGACTCAGTCCGAGCTGCCCGCGGGCCTGTTCAGGGGTGGGCGGCGAGCCGAGGGTGTCGAGCAGGGGATGGCCGACCCAGGTGACCCGTGCACCGCGGGAGGCGTAGAAGCTGGCTTCCTCCGGGAAAATGGCCAGGATGCGATCGGTGAAGCCGATCAGGCGGGTGGTCCCGCCCTCCCCGAGGCGAAAGGCCCATTCCTGGGGAGCGATGTAGTAGGTGATCGGCACCGCGGGGAAGCGGTGGCGGATGTGGCGGCCCAGGCTCACGTTCGCCCCCATGTAGTCGATCAGCACCACCGCGTCGGGAGGACAGCAGGAGAGCCAGCGGCCCACCCGCCGCTGCAACCGCAGGGTGGGCAGCACCAGGGGCAGAGCCTCCCAGAGTCCGATCGCCCCCATCGGAGCGGTGTTGGCCAGAAGATGGGAACCGGCCTGGCGCATGCGCTCGCCACCGAGGGCATCGATCTGGAGAGGAAGATCACGTCGCTGGGCTTCGGCGTGGAGGGCCTTGATCAGAAGGCCGCCCTGAAGATCCCCCGACACCTCACCGGTGCTGATCAGCAGCCGCACCATCAGCGCTGGTGGGGCAGGGGACCACGGCGTCCTGGGGCGATCGAGGCCTCGAGGAAGCTGCAGAGTTCTTCGGAGGCCGGCAGAAGGGTTTCGGCTCGGATGTGGGCGAGGGCTTCAGCCAGCACCTCATGGCTGCGGTAGAGACGGTTCCACACCTCCAGGAGTTGCTTGAGCTCGGCTCCACCCTCCCGGTCGACCAGGCCATTGCGCTTGAGCCCGATCCGGTTGAGACCGCGCAGGCGGCCTGGGTGCCCCTCGACGATCGCGAACGGGGGAACATCGCGGTCGATGCGGCTCATGCCCCCCACCATCGCCAGCTTGCCGATGTGCACGAACTGGTGGATGCCGAGCACTCCGCCGATCACCGCCCGGTCGCCGATCACCACATGGCCGGCGATCGCCACGCTGTTGGCCACCACGATCCGGTCGCCCAGCAGGCAGTTGTGGCCGACATGGCTGTAGGCCATCAGCAGATTGCCGCTGCCCAGGCGGGTCTGCTCACCGTCGGCCGTGGCCCGGTTGATCGTGACGCACTCGCGGATCGTGTTGTCGTCGCCCATCACCACCTCGGTGGGGGCACCGCCGTACTTGAGGTCCTGGGGCTCAAGGCCGATGCAGGCGCCGGGGAAAATGCGGTTACCGGAGCCCATCGTCACGCGGCCATCGATCACCACATGGGGACCGATCTGGCAGCCGGCGCCGAGCTGCACGTCAGGACCGATCACGGCGAAGGGACCGATCTGAACACCCTGGCCGAGCTGAGCGCGGCTGTCGACCACCGCGGTGGGGTGAATCGTGGTTTCCACGGCTGTGCTGGTCATGGCCTCAGTCAACCAGGGAGAACATGAGTTCCCCGGAGCAGACCAGGTCTCCGTCCACAGTGACTTCAGCCCTCACTTTGCCGAAGCGCTTGCGTTTGAGACCGAGCAGTTCGCAGCTGATGCGCAACTGATCACCAGGCACCACCGGCCGGCGGAAGCGCACCCCGTCGATGCCGGCGAACACGAACAACCCCTTGGGCAACTCCGGCATCTGAGTGACGATCAGACCACCCACCTGGGCCATGGCCTCCACGATCAGCACACCGGGCATCAGAGGGCGGCCAGGGAAATGACCCTGGAACTGGGGCTCGTTGAGGGTGACGTTCTTGAGGGCAACAGCTCGCTTACCTGGTTCGTACTCGATCACGCGGTCCACGAGCGCGAAGGGATAACGGTGGGGCAGGAGGTTGAGGATCTGCTCGGAGGTGAGCAGGGGAGCGCCAGCGGGAGTAACGGACAACGGGCTTCAGGTCGAGCGGGATGGAGCGGCCAGGGCCGCTGCCAGGGCAGTGTGCAGCCCGTGGGATCCACGGAAGGCGAAGACCTGGGCCTGGGGCAAGCCCGCCAGCGCCAGGTCCCCCAGCAGGTCCAAGAGCTTATGGCGCACCGGTTCCTGGGGGAACCGCAGGGGGGGATTGAGCCAGTGATCCCCATCACAGACCAGGGCACTCTCCAGATCTCCGCCCCGGATCAGGCCGGCGGCCCGGAGCTGATCGATCTGATCCCGGAAGCCGAAGGTGCGGGCTGGCGCGATCTGCTCCACGAAGGAGGAAGGGGTGAGCTCAAGCGAGTAGACCTGGCGGCCGATGGCGGGCTGGCTGAATTCGATCGCGGCACCGATCCTTGGCGTGTCACTGGGAAGGGCCGTGGCGAAGCTCTGGCCCTGCTGCAGGGTGATCGGAGCGTCCAGAGGCCGGAGAGGCTCCCGGGGACCCAGGTGTCGCAGACCCGCTGCGGCGATCGCCTCCACCCAGGGCAGAGCAGACCCGTCGAGCAAGGGGATCTCCTCACCCTCCACCAGCAGCTCCACATGGGAGAGGCCGGTGCCGGCCAGGGCCGCCAGCAGATGCTCCACCGTGGCCAGCCGGCGCTGATCCAGCCGCAGGGCCGTGCACAGGCGGGTGTCGCTCACCTGCGACGGGTGCAGGGCCACCGCCTCCAGTGCCGGTGCGTCCAGCCAGCCCACCGAATAACCGGGTCGTTCGCTGGGCTGCAGGCGGACGCGACAGGAGGTGCCGCTGTGCAGCCCGACCCCTGTGCGCTCGACAGACGTCCCCAGGGTCCAGGCCTGGCTGTAGTCCTCGGGCCAGACGGTCACTAGAACTTCCAGCCCACACCGAGGTTGAAGCGCCAGTCACCGGTGAAGCCCTCGCTGGCCACCTCCAGACGCAGCGGACCAACCGGTGTGGTGACGATCAGACCGGTGCCGACCGAGAAGCCGCTGCCGGGCTTGTCGAGCAGCGTGCCCGGACTTCCCGGCACTCCCGACTGGCTGCCGAAGGTCGTGCCGCCATCCACAAACAGCTCTCCGCTGACGATGCTGAACAGGGGGAAGCGGTATTCGATCGTGGCCTCCCCGAAGCTGCGTCCCACGCCCATGTCGCAGTCGGCATAGCCGCGCACGGAGTTGGAACCTCCCAGGCAGAAGGCTTCGTAGGGAGGCAGATCACCGATGTTGGTGCCGGCCGAGAACTGAAACGCCAGGGTCTGCTTGCAGTCGGGAGTTTCACCGGGCTTCGGCCGGCAACCCTTGTAGAACTTCAGCCAGTTGACTGGAATGAAGTAGCTGTAACTGGCGCGCAGGCGGTTGAACGTGGGCGAATCTGGCCCCACAGAGACGTACTGCTCCGTCCCGACGCTGAGGAAGGAGCCGGATGTGGGATTGCGGGGATCGTTGAGGGTGTTGCGGGTGGCCGCCACCCGCAGGGCCACCAACTGATTGGTGGTGGCGCAGTTGAAGGCGATGCAGATCACATCGTCGACTGGAGCATCCGAGCCGTTGAAATCATTGGTACTGACGCCGAAGGGTCGGCTTGAGCCGGCGAAGTTGATCGGCCTGACTTCCTGGGCACTGAGGCCGAGCACCACACTCCAGAGCGCCCGCTTGAAGGGGTTACCGCCGTTGAGAGGGCGCACGAACTGAATATTGCCGCCAGCGCGCTGAATGGCAACGGAGTTACCTTCGTAATCAAACCAGCTGTTGTCGGGAGATTGTGATTCGGCTTCGGAGACCGAGCGGAAGGTTTTGCTCTCAGGGTTGTTGTTGTTGTTGATGTTGTACGCAACGCTGGTACCCGGCGCTTTGTAGAAGTCGGTGACCGTATTGATGTTGCCGTTGTTCTGACTCTGGAAAATCTGGGGAACGTCGCGGCTGAGAAACAGTCGGGCGCGGAAGGCCGTGCGGTACGCATCTCCTTTGATCCAGGGATCCGTGAAGGAGATGTCGGCGAGGCCTCCGAACTGGCCATAGGTGAAGTTGACCCCCAGGTCCCAGGCCCGGCCGAGCAGATTGCTGTCCTGCAGCTGAATCTGGCCGAACACACCCTGGCTCTGGCTGTAACCGAGACCGCCGGAGAGGGATCCCGACGACTGCTCGACGATCCCCAGCACGATCACCACTTCGCCGGGCTTGGCCGGCACGGGCCGCAGGGTCACTTTGATGTCACCGAACAGGCCGGTGCCGTAGAGGCGCTTGATGTCCTCCTCGAGGTTGCGGCGGTTGAAGGTCTCCCCAGGCTTGATCGAGATTTCGCGGCTCACGACCCATGGCTTGGTCTTGCCACGGATCGGCTCGCCCTTGTCGTTGGTGGCCGAGCCTTCCTTGTTGAGGAACTGAACCTCCACCCCCTCGACGGTGCCCTCTCGAACCGTGAGCAGCACCGTGCCATCAGGACTCACCCGGTTGGGACCGGTGACCCGCGCCAGGGAGTAGCCCTGATCGGAATACCACTTCTGCAGCTCCTGCATGCGCGATTGCAGGGTGTTGAGGTTGAGGGTCCTGCCGTAATCCGCGGCGAAGGTGTCCGCCAGGACCGTGGGCGGAAGCTTGACCTTGGCGGCGTCGAACTCAACCTTCTGCAGCACCGGGTTGGCGGTGGCGATGACCACCACCTGCACCCCGAGGGGACCATCCACCGGCTGGATGCGCACATCCGAGAACCAGCCGCTGGCATAGATGGCGGAGAGATCCGTCTGCAACTCGCTGCGCGTCACCCGGCTGCCGGGCCGGACCACCATGGCGTCGTAGACGGCCAGCTCCAGGCGCTCCCGCTCGGGGTGACCCTCGAGGCCCTGAACCACCACCTCACTGACCAGAACCCGCGGTTCATCCGGCTTGGCCGGCGCAAGGCTTTCGGGGCTAGCCGAGCTGGGGGGCTCGCCGGTGGGAGGCGTCGCCGGCGTCTCAGCCGGTGCAGGAACGGGAGTGCCGGCCTCAGGAGTTCCTTCGCCGGCTTCCGGGGCGGCCGTGCCCGGCTCTGAAGCAGTTCCAGGCTCTGAACCGGTGGCGGGAACTGGCTCAGCGGCCTGGGCCACTTCAACAGCCGGTTGCTGGCTCTGGGCAGCGGCCCTCGGGGGACTCAGAACCGCCAGCAGAGCCAGCAGAGGCAGCCCCAGCCAGACGGTGAGGGGCATGGACCGAAGCCCGACATCGGAGAAGGCAGTGCTGGTGCGGGCGTTGGGGATGACACCCATGGTTCTCCGAATCAAAGCGGCATGGCCGCAAATTGCCGTGACCTTACCCGTAGAGGCTGGGACCTTGGATCACCCCTTGGACCCGTTTGAGGACCTCCCCATAGGCCTCGATCACCCCGCCCAGGTCCTGGCGGAACCGATCCTTGTCAAGAATCCGATCCTTGTCATCGTCCACATCGAGGTCCCAGAGGCGGCAGGTGTCCGGACTGATCTCATCGGCCACCACCAGCTGGCCCTCGGCCGTGAAGCCCAGCTCGAGCTTGAAGTCCACCAGCTTCAGGCCGACGCCGGCGAACAGCTCCAGCAGCAGCCCGTTCACCCGGCGGGCGAGGGCTTCCAGCTCCTGGCGCTCTTCGCTGGTCACCAGGGCCAGCCGCTCCAGCCGGGCTTCGCTCAGGAATGGATCCGCGTAGGCATCGTCCTTGTAATACAGATCGAGCAGGGGCGGATCCAGCGGCGTACCCGGCGCGATCGGCATCTGCTTGCACAGCGATCCGGCCGCCACGTTGCGGATCACCACCTCCAGCGGGATCACCCGCACCGGCCGCACCAGCATCCAGTGCCGGCCTTGCATCCCCAGGTAGTGGGTGGGCACCCCCGCGCGCTGGAGGTGCTCGAACAACAGAGCAGAGATGCGGCAGTTCAGGGCGCCCTTCTCCGCCAGTTCGGCCTTCTTGAGGGCGTTGAAGGCGGTGGCCTCGTCCTTGAACTCCACGGCCAGCAGATCTGGCCGGTCGGTCCGGAAAACCCGCTTGGCCTTGCCTTCGTAGAGAAGCGGGCCCAGCTGATAGGCGGTCATGGGGTGATGGGTTCGGCGGACTCGGGGGCTGATGGGACGACTGGATCCTGGGGGGCCGGGTTGGCCGGTTGTGCCGCGGAGGGGGCATGGCCTCCAGGGTCGCGCGGGGAGCGCAGGCGTTGCTCCAGCACCTTGCTGCGCTCCGCCTCGGAGGGATCATCGCGCCGCAGCAGCCATTCGGCGTAGGTGTCGTCAATGCGGCGGCTGAGGCGCAACCGCCGCTGCCGCGCCGGTTCCGGATCCCCCCCCTCGAGCCGCTGCAGGGCCTGCTGATCATCGAGCAGCTGGGCCGCCAGACCCCAGGCCCCACCTGTGGCGGCCTGATCAAGGGCCATCTCCATGAGGGCGTTGCGCTGGGCCAGGGGAAGCTCGTCCAGCAGCGCCACCGCCAGCTTCAGCCGCTCAGCCGCCACCACACCCGGCAGGCGCCCGGCCAGGAGCACCTCAGCGGCTTCCTGGCGTCGGTCCATCGCTGCCAGATGGAAGGCGAGCACGTCGAGGGCCGAGCGGGTGTCGAGCGTGCCGTCGTCGCGCAGCCGCACCGGCAGCGCCATGGTCTCCAGGCGGCTGCGCTCGCCGTCGGCCAGCCGCCGCAGGGCCTCGGCGGCCCGCCGGTGGTTGAGGCCGGCATTGGCCGCCCGCCACTGCAGGGTCAGCCACTGCTGGCGCTCGAGCCCGGGGCCCGGTCCATAGCGGTCAAGCACCGACAGGGCCGCCTCCGGCGCCAGGCAACTGATCAGAGCATTGGCATTGGCGAGCACCACCGGCAGGGGCTGGGGAGCTGGGTACAGGGCCACCAGCCGGTCCTTGAGCTGGCGCAACCGCACGGGCAGATCAAACCGGGCGGCGTCCTGGCAGGCCTGCTCCAGCACCGGCAGCTGATCGGACGCCAGGGCGGCGGCATAGGCCTTCTCGTCCATCGGGAGGGGCACGGCCGGGGACCCTGGGGGGGGCGCCTGGGGGATCGGGACCGGCGCCGATGGACGCGGTTGCTGCTGAGCACGACTGACCCCGGAAACGCCGACGCCCAGCAGCAGCGTCAGCAGACCGGCCGCCCGCCCGACCCAGCGGGCCAGGTCACGGCTGGAAGGCGGTGCAGGGGGAACCACCGGCAAGTAGAGAAGGAATGACACGGCTGGCGGTCCACCGGGGGTCAACCTAAGGGAACCGATCGGCCACGTCCTCTCCGCGCCACCCCGGCCCCATGACAGCTTCGGTCCGCTCCACAGCCCCCGACTCCTCCGAGGCCAGCGCGCGCAGGCTGCTGGTGGTGGGCTCGGGCGGCCGTGAAAATGCCCTGGCCTGGGCCCTGGCCCGCTGTCCGGGGGTGGAGCGTGTCTGGGTGGCTCCGGGCAATGGCGGCACGTCACAGCTGGAGGGTTGTGAGGCCCTGCCCATCGGCGAGTCCGACCAGGAGGGTCTGCTGCGTTCAGCCCTGGAGCTTGGGGTGACTCTGGTGGTGGTGGGCCCGGAAGGTCCGCTCGCAGCAGGACTGGCCGACCGCCTTCGGGCCGGGGGGCTCGCGGTGTTCGGGCCGGGGGCCGACGGGGCCCAGCTCGAAGCCAGCAAACAGTGGGCCAAGGCCCTGATGATGGAGGCGGGCGTGCCCACCGCCAGCTACTGGGCTGCCTCCAGCCGCAGCGAGGCCCTGGCGGTGCTGAAACAGGAGGGGCGACCCCTTGTGGTCAAGGCTGATGGTCTGGCGGCCGGCAAGGGGGTCACGGTGGCTGAGAGCCTCGAGGACACGCGCGCCGCCATCGAGGAGATCTTTGCGGGACGGTTCGGTGAGGCCGGCCACAGCCTGGTGCTGGAGGAACGGCTGAGCGGCCCTGAGGTGTCGGTGTTCGCCCTCACCGACGGCCGGTCGATGGTGCTGCTGCCGCCGGCCCAGGATCACAAACGCATCGGGGAGGGTGACACCGGACCCAACACCGGCGGTATGGGGGCCTACGCCCCTGCCCCACTGCTCGATGCCGAGGCCCTCGAGCAGGTGCGCCGGGAGGTGCTGGAGCCCACCCTGAAGGCCCTGCGCCAGCGCGGCATCGACTACCGCGGCGTGATCTACGCAGGCCTGATGCTGAGCGACGACGGCGCCAGGGTCATCGAGTTCAACTGCCGCTTCGGCGATCCGGAATGCCAGACCCTGATGCCCCTCCTGGGCGGTGAACTGGCGGCAGTGCTGCTGGCCTGCGCCCGTGGGGCCCTGGAGCAGGCGCCACCACTGACCATTGCCGGGGGCTGCAGTGCCTGTGTGGTGGCCGCCGCCGCGGGCTACCCCGGAGAGGTGCGCCGGGGGGATGTGATCCACGCCCAGCCGCTGACCACTTCGCGGCGGCAGCTCTTCCATGCCGGCAGCCGCCTGGAGGAGTCGGGCGCCTGTGTGACCGCCGGGGGACGGGTGCTGGCGGTGGTCGCCCAGGAGGAGGATTTCGATGCGGCGTTCGCCAGCGCCTACGCCGGCCTTGATCAGGTGTATTACGAAGGCATGACCTTTCGCCGAGACATCGGTCACCAGGTCCGGCGCCCCTAGGGTGCCAGGACAGCTTCGCTTCCAGGCGTGAACGACGCCTCGCCGTCCCCGACCACCAGTCCCGATCACGCCGGCGCTGCGCCGTTGCCCCTGGGCTGGTGGGAGCAACTCAACCTCTGGTGGGCGGAGTTCAGCCTCCAGACCAAGCTCCTGGCGGTGGCCACCCTGGTGGTGAGCCTGATGATGACCGGCATCACCTTCTTTGCGCTCAATGGCATCCAGAGGGATGCGCGCATGAGTGACACCCGATTCGCCCGGGACCTGGGCCTGCTGCTCTCAGCGAATGTGACGCCTCTGGTGGCGGAGGGGAACGACCGGGAGCTGGCGGCTGTGGCGGAGCGCTTCTGGCGCTCAAGCCGCAGCCTGCGCTACATCTTCTTCGCCGATCCCGAAGGGGTGATCTACCTCGGGATCCCCATCAGCGCGACCAACGGCGGCAGCGAACTGCTGCTCAGCCGCAAACTCGAACTGCCGGCCGAACTGCAGCGCCGTCCCCAGAACCCCCTGATCCGGCAACACCTCAGCCCCGATGGCCAGGTGACCGATGTGTTCGTGCCGATGGTGAGCGAGGGGCGCTATCTCGGGGTGCTCGCCCTCGGGATAAACCCCAACGAAGCGGTGCTCGCCAGCGCGGCCCTCACCCGTGAGGTGACCGTGGCGGTGTTCATCTCGATCTGGGTGCTGGTGATCCTGGGGGCAGTCTTCAATGCCCTCACGATCACCCGCCCTGTGAAGGAATTGCTGCGGGGTGTGCGCGCCATCGCAGGTGGCGATTTCGAGGCCCGCATCGCCCTCCCCGTGGGCGGAGAGCTGGGGGAACTGCTGAATGGCTTCAACGACATGGCCTCCCAGCTGGAGGCCTACGACGCCGCCAACATCGAGGAGCTCACCGCCGCCCAGGTGAAGCAGCAGAGCCTGATCGCCACCATGGCCGATGGCGCGGCTCTGCTCGATGGTGAAGGACGGATCGTGCTGGTCAATCCCACCGCCAGACGTCTGTTCCGCTGGGAAGGCCGCAATCTCGAAGGCAACGAGCTGGGCAGTGAACTGCCCGACGTGCTGGCGATGGAGCTGCATGGGCCGCTGGACTCCCTCGTGAGCGGGGACAAGGACAGTGCCGATGTGCGCTGCAGTTTCGGCGAACCGCCGCGCACCCTGCGCATCGTTCTGCAGACGGTCAAGGACGCCGCCGGGGAGAGCCTGAAGGGCATCGCCATGACGGTGCAGGACCTGACGCGGGAGGTGGAGCTCAACGCCGCCCAGAGCCGCTTCATCAGCAACGTGTCCCATGAGCTGCGCACCCCGCTGTTCAACATCAAGAGCTACGTGGAGACGTTGCACGATCTGCGCGATCAGCTCAGCGAGGAAGAAACCCAGGAATTTCTGGCGATCGCCAACGCCGAGACCGACCGCCTCACCCGGCTGGTGAACGACGTGCTCGATCTCTCGCGGCTCGAATCCGACCGCACCTGGACGCTTGAGCCGATGGAAGTGCGCCCGGCCATGGAGCAGACCCTGCGCAACTACCGCCTCAACGCCGAGGAGAAGGGGGTGCAGCTGGAGCTGGAGGTGGATGCTCACCTACCCGGAGTGCGGGGCAACTGGGATCTGCTGCTGCAGGTGTTCGACAACCTCGTGGGCAACGGGCTCAAGTTCACCCCAGCCGGGGGCCGCGTGATGCTGCGGGCCTACCCGTGGCCAGATTCCTGCCATCTCGATCCCGCCAACCTGCCGGCGCTGGACGCCCCGAGCTGTGAGCTCAGCTCACCCCTGCCAAGGCTGCGGGTGGAGATCGCCGACTCGGGCACAGGCATTTCGCGGGAAGACCAGCTGCGCATCTTCGAGCGCTTCTACCGGGTGGAGAACGCCGTTCACACCGAAGTGGGCACGGGGCTTGGTCTCTCGATCGTGCGTGGCATCCTTGAGAAGCACGGCACCGCGATCCAGATGGCGAGCGAGCCTGGGGTAGGAACCACGTTCTGGTTCGACCTGCCCCTCGAGCAGGCCGACAGCGATGAATTGATGGTGGAAGGAGAACGCCGCTCCCAGCAGGCCCGTCTGGCGGAGCCGAATCTGGCAGGGGTCTAGAACGACTCCTCACCTTCGAAGCTGCGAGCGATGCGTGAGAGCTCGGTGCGCTCATCGGTGGTGACCCGATGGGGAACACCACTGATGATGCGCTCGAAATTGGAGAAGGAATCCCTGATTTCAGGGCCATTACCGGTGATCACGAATTCACGGATGCCTTTGTCATGCCAGGAACCCCGCATCTTGAACACGTTGATGGCACGCGCCATTTCGCCACGGATTTCCACATACTGAAGTAGGAGAATGGTGTCGGTGATCGTAGAGATGTGGGAGTCGGTAATGGAGTGACTGCCCATGAATTCCTCCGATGTATTGGTAAAGAAACCGGCAATCTCTTCCTGCTTGACATAGCCGGTAACTCCGATCACGAACTGGCGGAAAGCATTGTGGCTGACGCCCCTGGACAGTGCCGACAGAGAATCGATGGCCATCCGTGCCGGCTTGAACTGGCCGATCTCCGTTTTGATGATCTGCAGGTGATCCTCCAGACCGGTGGATTCCGGGTAGGCGCAGATGATCTTGAGCAGCCCATCCTGCTCCATCTGCTCGAAATCAATACCCCAGCTGGTGGCATTGCGCAGCAACTGGGCCCGCGACTCTTCATAGGCAAAGAGGATGGCACGTTCCTTGTTGTTGCAAGCATCTTCAACGAACTTGCTGACCAGCAAGGTTTTACCCGTGCCGGTTGCACCGGTGGCGAGGATGATGGAATCCTTGAAGAAGCCACCGCCGCACATCTCATCGAGCCGCGGTACTCCCGAACTGATGCGCACATTTGAGGACCTCTGGGTGAGCTGCATCGCCCCGAGCGGGAAGATGGCAACTCCGTGGGCTCCCATGGTGAACGGAAATTCACCCTTCATATGGGTGGTACCGCGCAGCTTGAGAATCTCGACCGTGCGCCGTCGGCGCTCGCCTTCAAGTACATTACGCAGAATAATCACATTATCGGAAACAAACTCTTCAACGCCATAACGAGCGATTGGCCCATATTCGTCGATCCGCTCAGTGGTCATCACAGTGGTGACACCGATTTCCTTCAACCTAGCGATCAATCGGAAAATCTCACGTCGCACGACCGAGACGGCGTCATACTGCTGAAAGACGGCGGTGATTGAGTCGATCGCAACGCGCTTTGCCTTATACTTACGGATGGCATAGTTAATCCTCTCGATCAATCCGGAGAGATCGAAATTACCGGCCACATCCTGACCATCTGGATCGGGAGAGGCATCCAGAATGAAGAGCTTACCCTGGGCCACCAGTTCCTGCAGGTTCCAGCCGAAGCTGGCAGCATTACGGATGATATCGAGGGGTGATTCCTCAAAGGTCACGAAGATCCCGGGCTCGTCGAAGTGACGAATGCCATTGTGGAGAAAATGAAGCGAAAATACCGTCTTCCCCGTTCCCGATGTGCCGCTGATCAGGGTGGAACGCCCGATCGGCAAGCCCCCCTGACAGATGTCATCAAGGCCTTCCACACCTGTGGGCAGCTTCTGCAGCTTCATGCTGGGCTGGCTGGTGGCACTGAGATCCTGCATGAGGCCTTGAACTTAGGCCCAGAATCTAGGTCCCAGGCTGGACCAGGACAAAAAAGGCAGGGGTGATCTAAAGAATTCAGATTTCATCAGGCTCGTCCATCATCTCGTCGGCGATCTGGCGGTCGGTGAGCTCGTCATAGAGCAGGTCAAGACCGATCAACACCCGCTCACGGTCGGAGAGATCGCCGATGATGCGACGCACCGGTGGCGGCAGGATCTTGGCCAGAGTGGGGGTCGCCAGGATCTTGTCTTCTTCTGCCAGTTGCGGATTCTTGAGTACATCAATCACCTTGAGGGCATACACGCCCTTGAACTCCTGTTCAAGAATCTGACGCAGGGTCTGGAGAGCCCGCATCGAATTGGGAGTGTTCCCAGCCACGTAGAGCTTAAGAATGTAGGCTTTCTTGGGACTCATGATTTCAGCGGAGATGAGGTGACAACCTTGGCGGTCATTCCTCCGCCAGCCTTGTCGATCGTTTCCGGGGGGAGTGAGCGACGATACATCTCACAGAGATGGGCCATGACATCAAGCAAAGCCAGACGATAGTCCTTCAGAAAATCCTGTTCATGGCCTTCTAGTTGAAGTTTTTTCCAGAATTCGTCGATCATATCCACGTGAATTTCTACTGTTTTAGTGATCGGAAGGTCACTGAAAAAGGCCGTATTCACAAAGCTCTCCAGGGCCTGATTGGCAGTTGCAGGATCTCGAAAGTAGCTGACGAGCAGGTCTCGGTAGGTTCGCCGAAGGGAGCCCAGCAGCACCTTTCGCTCAGCCGCGGAGAGATTGCGCAGAAAGCGGGAGGAATCACGCTTGTAGAAAATCCCAAGGTAGCCAAGCCTCTCGCGCAGGCGATGGGGCAACCTCCAGTTGGATTGGGCACCTTCCCCGACATCGGGATCGCTGGCCTCGGGGTCACCCCCCGATCCGCCTGAACTTCTGCGACGCAGGCAGCGCGAAATGGCCGCATCAAGGCTGTAGCTGAGCTGCTCCATCTGATCAGGAGGGAGATGCACTTCGTCCTGGAAGTACTCCATCGGCCCGCTGAGCTGCCCCAGCACCACCGCCGGCAGGATCCGGCCCTGGGCCCGCAGGCGCTGGAAGGCCTCGATCGAGAGCACCCCGGGCTCCAGGAGTACGGCATCGAACTGTTCCCAGCAGCGCTCCAGCTCAGCGGCGGGATCCTGATGCAGACCCAGCTCGATCAATTCGTAGCGCCCCTGGGGCAACCAGGCGCTGCAGGCCTGGCGCAACTGCTCATCGCGGATCAGCGAGGCCACGGTGAGCGCCGGCTGGGTCATGGGGAGAGAAGCAGCGGCAGCGGTGGTCCGACCTTAGTGTTGACGAGTCGGCAGGCAAAGAGAGAAGATGTTTGCTTGTCGATTGTTCGGTTGTGCGAGAGGCCTGAACAGTGGCGAGCGGATGGCGGCGAAGGCCGGCCTCCACACCCACTGGCCTGTCCACGCCCCCTGAGCCCATGAGTCAAGCCACCGAGAGCCCCGCTCCCGAGAGTCCAGCCACCGCAACGGAGAGCTCCGCTCCCGTTGCCGCCGGAGCCGACCTGTATGCCATCGCCGAGGCTTCCGGCCAGCAGTTCTGGTTCCAGCCGAACCGGTACTACGACCTGGACCGCATCGCCGCTGAGGTGGACGAGACGGTGACCCTGGAGAACGTGCTGTTGGTGCGCGACGGCCAGGGCACGAACCTGGGCCACCCCTACGTGAGCGGAGCCACCATCGAACTCAAGGTGATGGCCCATCGCCGTGGCCCGAAGATCCTGGTGTACAAGATGCGCCCGAAGAAGAAAACCCGCCGCAAGAACGGTCACCGTCAGGAACTCACCCGGGTGATGGTCGAGTCGATCAGCGTCAACGGCAAGGCGATCGCCTGAGCGGCGGCGCTTCAGTCCACCTCCGAATCCATCCCACCACCTCCCCCCACCCCATGGCCCACAAGAAAGGCACAGGCTCCACACGCAACGGACGCGACTCCAACTCCAAACGTCTCGGCGTCAAGCGTTACGGCGGTGAAACCGTCACCGCCGGCTCCATTCTCGTGCGCCAGCGCGGGACCTCGGTGATGCCTGGCGTCAACGTCGGTCGCGGCTCCGACGACACTCTGTTCGCGCTTGTGCCGGGTGTGGTGAGCTTCGAGTCGATCAAACGCGGTCTACGCGCTCGCAAGCGCATCCACGTGTCCGAAGCCGTCTGAAGGTTCCGAGCTGCCGGGGGGTCTTCCCCCCTCCCCGCTCATCCCATCAGCCGATAGGCCCGGGTGGTGATCAGGTAGGGGTGGAAAACCTCCAGAAACCGGCTCTGCAGCGAGCGGAAGAACTGCTCCACCAGCGCAGGATCATCGAAGTGGAACGGGTATTCCCCGTCGAAGCCTTTGAAGAAGTACCAGTTGAGCAGGGCGATGGCCCCTTCGCTCATGCGCGAGGCGAAGCGCTCGAGCTGGCCGGCTGGATCACTCAGATGTTCCAGCACATCCAGGCAGACCACGGTGTCGAAGTGCTGAGGCAGATCTGGATCGTCAAGATCGCGGCAGACCTTCAGACGATCACTGAGCCCGAAGTGTGCGGCCCGCTCCGCCACAAACGCGCGGTTGTGGGGGTTGATGTCCACGAACCAGACCTGCTCCACCTCGGCCAGTGCCGCGGCCGCCAGGGCATGGGTGCCGATCCCACCACCGAAATCGAGCACCGCTCCGCGGGCGAAGCGAGCCTGCAGACGCAGGGTGTCGCCGATGTAGTCCGCACTGCCCAGATGCCAGGCTGCCAACTCGAGCAGGTGTCCGGTGCCCACGGTCTGCTCATAGAACGCCTCCACCCGCTGCGGATCGAAGCCCACCGCACCGGGATGGAGAGAGGCGAGGTCGGCGCAGCTCTGCGGCAGGCGCTCCTCAAGCTGTTCAGCAGTGAGGCCCAGATAGGACGCCAGCTGCTGACGCAAGCCAAAGCCATCGCCGAGAAAATCCTCCAGATCAAGGCCTTCACGGGCCGCTGCTTTCCCTCCCTCCAGGGTCGCCGTGGGCCAGGTCATGGGGCATCCACCTTCTGGCAAATCGTCTGATCGCTGGAACTGAAGCCAGGCTACGGGGAGCCCGGATCCTCCAGCTCCGCACCGGCGCCTGGCACCTCCAGCCATCGGCGCAGCCAGGCCACCAGCAGATAGAACGGCAGGGTGTCGAGCAGGGCCGCCACCAGCTTGAACAGGTAGCCGCTGGCGATGAAACTCCCCAGCTGGGGCAGGATCGCCTCCTCGGCCCGCAGGGGCAGCACGTGGGCGGCGTAGTGGCTGATCAGCACCACCGCCGTGGTGTCCACCAGCTGGCTGATCAGGGTGGACCCGTTGTTGCGCAACCACAGGGCCCGGCCTGCGGTGAGGCGCTTCCAGAAATGAAACAGCCGCACATCGGTGAACTGGGCGGCCAGATAGGCCACCATCGAAGCCCCCACGGCTCCGAACGCCAGGGTTCGCATCTCATAGAAGAGCGGCAGGCGCTCCCCCGCAGCCGCCAGCGGCAGACCGGCACTGCCCCCATGACCATCCAGCCCCGGCAGGACTCCTCCCAGCCAGAGGATGAGAACGATCCAGCCGTTGAGCAGCAGCCCCACCCACACCAGCTGGCTGGCCTGCCGCTCCCCCCAGATCTCGCTGATCAGGTCGGTGCAGAGGAACGTGACCGGGTAGGGAAGGGCCCCCACCGCCACCACGATCGGCCAGCCGCCGATCGAGCCCAGGGTCAGAAAGCGGGTGAGGCCGAGGATGTTGAGCATCCCCATCGTGCCCAGGAAGAGGCCCGCCAGCACGAGAAAAGCCAGGTCACGGCGCTGCTGCAGGGTCACGGGCGAAAGGGGGAACGGGCGCGCCCTCCAGCCTGCAGGCCGGGAGCCCGGATGCAACAGTGCCTGCCATGACCTCGTCCGGCAGCCAGCCCAGAGCGACCCAGCAGGCAAGGACGCCATGCGGTTTCCTCATTCTCGACAAACCGGCAGGCATCACCTCCCATGGCTGTGTGACACGGGTGCGACGCCGCTATGGCCTCAAACGTGTCGGCCATGGCGGCACCCTGGATCCGGCCGTGACCGGCGTCCTGCCCCTGGCACTGGGGTCGGCCACCCGACTGCTGCCTTACCTCGATGGGGCCAAGGCCTACCGGGGGGTGATTCAGCTGGGCCTGACCACCGACAGTGACGACCTCAGCGGCACTGTCCTCAGGCGCCAGCTCCTGCCGCCACTCAGCCGGCAGGAGCTGGCGGCGGCCCTGGCCCCCTTCCGCGGCCCGATCCTGCAGCGACCGCCCCAGGTGTCTGCGGTGCACGTGCAGGGGGAGCGGGCGTACACCAGAGCCCGCCGCGGAGAACACTCGGACCTGCAGGAGCGAGCCGTCATGGTCGAGCGGCTGGACCTGCTGGGCTGGGAGCCCAGCTCCGGGCGGCTGGAGCTGGAGGTGCGCTGCAGCGCCGGCACCTACATCCGCTCCCTGGCGCGGGATCTTGGTGAGGCCCTCGGCTGCGGCGGAGCCCTCGCCGAGCTGCGTCGCACCGAAGCCCTGGGCTTCACCCTCAGCGCAGCCGTGAACCTCGAGGAGCTTGAGGCGGAGCCGCCGCCGCCGCCCCTGGCTCCCCTCCTTGCCCTGGCCCACTACCCCGCCTTCACCCTGGAGCCCGGTGATCTGGTGAGCTGGCGCTGCGGCCGGCGCCTGGCCGGCCCCTCCCACCTGAGCGAGCACCAGGTGGTGGTGGTGCTCGATCCGGATGGCAACCTGGCAGGGATGGCCAGGGCCATGCCCGACGGCTGGCTCCAGCCCCGGCTGGTGCTGGAGGCCATGGGCTGATCCCCTCGGGGATCCACCTGCCGCAACGTGGCGCCCCGCCACGTCCCCACCCTTCATCGATCGATCCGTCATGGCCGGCCACAGCAAGTGGGCCCAGATCAAACGCCAGAAGGCGGTGGTCGACGCGCGGCGCGGGGTTGTCTTCACCCGTCTGGGGCGCGAGATCACGGTGGCGGCCCGCCATGGGGCCGATCCCGCCGGGAACTTCCAGCTGCGCACTGCCATCGACAAGGCCAAGGCTGCCGGCATGCCCAGCGCCAACATCGAGCGGGCCATCGCCAAGGGTTCAGGCCAGGGGGGCGGCGAGGCCGACCAGTTCGAGGCCGTCCGCTACGAGGGCTACGGCCCAGGCGGGGTCGCGGTGCTGGTGGAGTGCTTCACCGACAACCGCAACCGAACCGCCGCCGACCTGCGCCTGGCCTTCAGCAAGCAGGGGGGAAACCTGGGGGAGAGCGGCTGCGTGGGGTACCTCTTCGAGCAGCAGGGGGTCGTGCGGCTGGAGCCCCCGGTGCCCAGCGAAGAGGACCTGCTCGAGAGCCTGCTGAGGCTGGAGGACCAGGGGGGTCCGCCGGTGCTGGGCTACAGCCTGGAGGGGGAGAACGCCGAGGTGTTCTGCCGCTTCACCGATCTGGAGCCCCTGCAGCACCACCTGCGACAACTGGGCTGGGCTGTGCGCGACTGGGAGTCGCGCTGGGTGTCCTCCACGTCCTGCCGTCTGGAGTGCGAGGACCAGCTGCGCCGCTGCCTGCGCATGCTCGACGCCCTCGAGGATCTCGATGACGTGCGCAGCCTCACCTCCAACCTGGAGGCCGACGCCGACCTGCTTGATGCCGTGATGGGCTGAGCCCCTCAGCCCTCCAGGGCGGAGCGATCGACGATCAGACGCAGGCCTGGATGGCCCTGCAGCCAGCTGGCCGGCAGCGACGGCTCCGGAGGCTCCCTCAGCAGCCGCGCCAGGATGCCCGCCTTGGCCGGACCGCTCACCACCAGCAGGATGCGCTCGGCCCCCAGAATCCGGTCCAGGCCAAGGGTGATCGCCCCGGCTGGCACCAGGTCCGGATCCCCCCCGAAGGCCGCCGCGTTCTGGCGTCGGGTGGCGGCGCTGAGGCGGAGGCTGCGACTGGGAGCGTCGGGCGCACAGGGGGGCTCGTTGAAGCCCACGTGGCCGTTGCTGCCCAGCCCCAGCAGTTGCAGTCCGATGCCTCCGGCCGCCTGAACGGCTTCGGCGTAGCGGAGGGCCTCGGCGGCGGGATCCGCCGCCAGACCGTCGGGGAGCTGCACCCGGGCAGGATCCAGGCCGAGAGGCCCGCTCAGCCGGCGGGTCATCTCCGCCGCGAAGGAGCCGCAATCCGCCGGCCCCAGTCCCACATATTCATCGAGGTTGAAGCTCCGCCAGCGCTGGCGCACGGCCTGGAGCTGATCGGGCCCAAGGGCCAGCAGCCTCGCCACCAGCGCTGCGTAGACGGGCTTCATGGTGCGTCCGGTGGCGAGGCCCAGGGGGCGCACCATGGAGCCGCTGAGTTCCAGATGGAGCAGTTCAGCAACGCGACCGGCAAGATCAGACGGCTGCTCGAAGCATTCGAAGCGACCGGCCAACCAGGCGGGAGAAGCAGGCGTTGGCACCGAAGGCAGGCGAGATGGTCAGCCGCTCCGCCGCTTCAGCCGCAGGACCGGTGCTCAGGAGCCTCGCCCAGCGACGGCTCCCGACGCCAGGGGGCCGGATCCCGCCCGGAGCGGTTGCACCTCGACGCCGCGGTAGTAGTGCTGGAGGATCTGGTCGAATCGGCGGCCCTGCTGGGCGAGCGCATAGGCCCCCCACTGGCTCATGCCGACTCCGTGGCCGAAGCCGCGGCCCACGGCGATGATCACCGGCGACGGCGGAGCCAGGGGCCGGGGTGGGGGCGGTGCCAGCAGCGAACCCATGTCAGCTGGCAACGGTGTGCCGTCGGCGAGGGACGGGGCGGTGAAGGTGAAGGGAGCGGCCTTGAATCGCACCAGAGTGCTGCGCAACCCCAGGCGGCTGCGCAGCTGGGCGCCTGTGAGCACCAGGGAGCCGGAGGGTCCGATCACCCGCGCCTGGCGCACCCGGCCGCTGCCCGTGGTTGAGAGAACGTCGATGCGGCTGGCGCCGCCGATCTCCGCGAAGGCTCCGGCCAGCAGCTGGGGGGAGAGGGTTTTCTCCCAGCGGGCCACGGGGCTGGTGTCGTCGTAGTCGGGCACGCTCACCAGGTAGGGCAGCTGACGCGACCAGAGATCACCGCTGTTCTCCGTGCTGCCGCCACTGCTGCTGTGGAAGACGGCATTGATCAGGCTGTTGCCATGCATCAGCACCAGGCCCTGGGTGCTGCGCACCGCCTCGCGGGTGGAGGCGGTCTCCGACTCCAGTCCCTTGTAGGCCTGACTGGTGACGGTGGCGTGCAGATCGAAGGGGGCCGAGGGTTTGCGGTGGCGCAGGGCATAGGTGCGCGCAGCCACAGCCTGGGCCCGCAGAGCCTCCAGGGGCCAGCTGGCGGGCATCTCGCTGCCCACGACACTGGGCAGATAGGTTTCCAGCGCGATGACGTTGATGGCCCTCAGCTTCGAGGCCTCAACCCTCACCTGCAGCCGCCCCCTGTAGCGGCGGTTCTCCACCTGAAGGCTGGCGAGACCGTTCGAATCCGGCAGAGGCTCCAGCCAGAGCTCACCCAGACTGAGGACACCGGGGGTGCCCTGGGTCACGGCCGAGGGCTGGACCTGGATGCGGCCGCCGGCCTGGCGCAGGGCGAGGGTGGCGCCGGCAGGCATCCGCAGCAGCTCCCCGCCCCTGGTGTCGCGCAGACGCAGCCCGCTGCTGCCCGCCACCCTGATCGCCGGCAGGTCCAGCAGCAGCACCCGCATCTGAGGATTGGTGGCCCGGCTGGCCGTCAGGGGCTCGAGCTGGTCAAGGGCCGCCACGTCCTCGGCTCCATCCCCGACCGCAGCCTGGGCTCCTGCCAGTCCGCCTGGCCCCGTCAGCAGCGCCTGCGGCAGCAGGGCCACAGCGAGGAACAGGGTGCGGATCCGACCGGTCTTGGGAACAGCCATCAACGGCAGCAGCCATGAAACGTGCGCGCCATTGTGACCAGCACATCCCGGCGACGCCAGAGCCGACCTGGACAGAGCCTGACGTGGCAGCATGCGCCAAAGGGTCATCCGGAGTGCAAGTCACCTTCCTGGGCACCAGTTCGGGTGTACCCACCCGTTCCCGCAATGTCTCAGCGGTGGCTCTGCGCCTGCCCCAGAGGGCCGAGCTCTGGCTGTTCGACTGCGGCGAGGGAACCCAGCACCAGTTCCTGCGCAGTGAACTGAGGGTGTCGCAGCTGCGGCGCATCTTCATCACCCACATGCACGGCGACCACGTCTTCGGCTTGCCGGGACTGCTGGCCAGCCTCGGGCTGGCCGGAGCCTGCAGCGGCGTCGATCTCTATGGCCCCGATCCCCTGCGCGACTACCTCGAGGGCGTGCTGCGCACCTCCTCGACCCGGATCGGCTATCCCCTGCGCACCCACCGGGTCCACAGGGCCGCCCACGCCGGGACGGTGCTGCTCGACGACGGCGACCTGGTGGTGCGCTGCACCCCGCTCACCCACCGCATCCCGGCCTACGCCTATCGGGTGGAGCAGAAACCCCGGGCCGGCCGCTTCGACATCGAGAAGGCCCGCGAGCTCGGCATCCCGCCGGGGCCGGTCTATGCCGAGCTCAAGGCCGGTCGCGAGGTGTGCCTCGACGACGGACGCATCATCCGGGGCGAGACCCTCTGCGGTCCCGACCGCCCAGGCGTGAGCATGGTGTACTGCACCGACACGGTGTTCAGTGAAGCGGCGGTGGAACTGGCCCGCGGAGCCGATCTGCTCATCCACGAATCCACCTTTGCCCATGGCGAGGCGGAGATGGCCTTCCAACGCCAGCACTCCACCAGCACCATGGCGGCGCAGACGGCGGCTCTCGCCGGGGTGAAGCAGCTGGTGCTCACCCACCTCAGCCCGCGCTACGTGGCCGGCAACACCCTCACCCCCGACGACCTGGTGAACGAGGCCCGTGCGATCTTCCCGAACACCCTCGTGGCCAAGGACTTTCTCAGCCTCGAGGTGAGTGCCGGCGGAGCGGCCAAGGCCGCCTGAGGAGCCGACTGGCAACGGTGATCGCTGCAACAGTTCTTGATTCCCGGCCGGCGGGCCCTTCCCCCGTGATACAAGGTCTCAGGTGCGGTGCCTACCGCCTTTTCGCCGGCTCCCTTCATGGCCTCTATCGTTCTCACTGCCCTTCGGGCGGTTGCCCGGACCCTGCTGGTTCTGCCCCTGGCGCTTCTGCTCAGTCTTGGCTTCTGCGTGACTGCTGCCCAGGCCGCCCAATGGGACACCGCCACCCTCACGGTGCCGGGTGACCCCGACGGCAACCTGGTCACCTTCAGCGAAGCGGAGATCAAGACCGGCCGCAAGCTGTTCAACGACAGCTGCGGCACCTGCCATGCAGGCGGCGTCACCAAGACCAACTACAACGTCGGCCTCGACCCTGAGACCCTCTCCCTGGCCACCCCCTCCCGCGACTCGGTCGAGGCCCTGGTGGACTTCATCAAGGACCCCACCTCCTACGACGGGGAATACAGCATTGCCGACGTGCATCCCAGCATGCGCAGCAGCGATGTGTTCGTGAAGATGCGCGACCTCGACGATGACGACCTGCGCGTGATCGCCGGCTACATCCTGGTGGCCCCGAAAGTGAGCGGCACCCAGTGGGGCGGCGGCAAGGTCTACTTCTGATCCAGCTGACTGAATCCAGCGGCTGATGCCGTGGTCCTCTGGACCACGGTTTTTTTTGGC